>NZ_CABUOD010000007.1 GCF_902493135.1 uncultured Parabacteroides sp. | reverse complement strand
ACTTATAATATAGACTTTTATTTTTTAAGCTGTGCTCTTTTATTAATTAAATACACAAAAAGTAACCATACAGCAAAAGTGAACAAGACCCTTCCAAATTACATGCAAGGGTAATATTTTTTAACAAACATACCTTTTCAGCATACCACTAAATATCAAACAATTACACCATAATTCATATTTCAAGGGGGATATTGTTATTTTTGCAAAATCAGACTTGCGTTCTGTTGCCGGACCATCCCGCCTTGCTTCAATAAAAAAAGGCTGTGCCGCAATTGTCCTTTCCCTGCGTCAAGCATGGGAACAGGACAGTTGCGGCACAACCCCTTTCACCAAATAAAACCTTATTCTTATTTCAAACCGCGATTCCGGAGTAACGGGTCGATGCTCGGTTCCTTGCCACGGAAGTTTTTGTACATGACCATGCCTTCGTCAATGCCACCCGGTGACAAGACATAGGCGCGGAACTTGGCGGCCACTTCGGGATTGAAGATATCGCCCGTTTCCTTGAATGCCTCGAACGCATCGCAATCCAGCACTTCCGCCCAAATATAGCTGTAATAGCCGGCCGTATAACCGCCTTCCATCGTATGGCCGAAATATGTGCCCCAATAACGAGGAGCGATCTGTTTCAATAAACCTCGACCGTACATGGCATCCGATTCGAACTTTTCTATATTCAAATCCGCCGGAATCTCTTTCAAAACATGATAGTCCATGTCCAACAAAGAAGAAGCCACATATTCGGTTGTTGCAAAACCTTGTCCGTACTTACCACTCTTCACTATTTTATCGACAATAGCCTGGGGGATCACCTCGCCTGTTTCATGATGCTTAGCATAGACTTTCAACACTTCCGGTTCGAACACCCAATGCTCCATCACCTGCGAAGGAAGCTCTACGAAATCACGGGGCACACCGGAAACACCATTATAATGTACATCGGCAAACAATCCGTTCAAGGCATGCCCGAACTCATGAAAGACCGTTTCAGCTTCGTCGGCACTCAGCAGGGCAGGTTGTCCGTCAGCCGGCTTGCTGAAGTTGAACACTGTCGTCACTATCGGAGCTACACGTTTGCCCTCCTTATACGTCTGGTCGCGATATCCGCCGCACCAAGCACCACCGCTCTTTTCCGGACGGGTAAAGAAGTCCATATAAAGCACGCCCAAAGTCGTCCCGTCCTTGTCCTTGCATTCTAAAACCTGCGCATCCGGATCGGGAAGCGGCATGTTCTGCAACGGAGTAAAAGTGATGCCGTACAGTTTGTTCGCCACATAGAAAGCGCCTTCCCGGACATTGTTAAGTTCCAGGTACGGGCGAACTTCGTTCTCGTCCAGGTCAAACTTAGCTTTCTTGGCCTTTTCGAAATAATAACGCCAATCCCAGGCTTCCGCTTCGAAATTGCCGCCTTCTTTCTTAATCTCTGCATTAATATCCGCCAGTTCTTCCTTGGCTTTTACAAGCGCGGGAGTCCAGATCTTGTTCAACAGATCGTAGACGTTCTTTTCGTCCTTCGCCATGTTTTCTTCCAACACGTATGCGGCAAAGTCTTCATAGCCCATCAATTTAGCTTTCTTCAAACGGGCGGAAACCAACTTCTTGATCACGTCCTTATTGTCGTTTGCATTGTTGTTATTACCGCGACGAACATAGGCATTATAGATTTTCTCACGCAAGGCACGATTGTCGGCATATTGCAGGAAAGGCATCACACTCGGATTATGCAACGTGAAAACCCATTTTCCCTCCATCCCGGCCTCTTTAGCCGTGGCAGCGGCGGCGGCAACCAATGTTTCGGGCAGGCCGGACAGGTCCTCCTTCTTATCGACCACAAGCTGGAAAGCATTTGTCTCTTTCAACGAATTTTGTCCGAAAGTCAGTTCTAACAAAGAGATCTGTTCGTTCAGTTTACGGAGTTCCGCCTGCTTGTCCGCATCCAGGTTGGCACCGCCACGGACGAAGCCTTTATAGGTTTCTTCGAGCAACTTCTTCTGTTCCTTGTCCAGGTTCAACTTTGCCTGATTCTCATATACGGATTTTACGCGGGCAAAAAGTTTCGGATTCAGGCTGATATCGTCACTATGCTTGGAGAGCAGCGGAGAAAGTTCCTGTTCGAGAGCCTGGATCTCGTCGTTCGTGTTGACACTTGCCTGACCGCTGAAAGCGTATGCAACCTTCGTGAGCAGTTCCCCGCTCCGGTCCAATGCAACGATCGTATTCTCGAAAGTAGCTTCGTCGGGGTTGTTTACGATCGCTTCTATTTCCGCCGTTTGTTCCTCCATGCCTTTCAGGAAGGCGGGTTTGTAATGTTCTACTTTGATTTGTTCAAAAGGAGGAACACCGAACGGTGTCGTGTACTCGGTAAAAAAAGGATTGGCGCCGGCTACATCTGCCACGTCGCTTTTCTTTGATGAGTTACATGCTCCTAAAACAACTGCCAGGCCGGCAGCCATAAGTGTCTTGTTCATGTCTGTAATTATATTTATATGTTCTGACCGCAAAGGTATGTAATTAAACTAAAAATTGGTCTTCTTGCCCGTCTCTCTTTTCAATTGTTCAAAACGCATCATCATCTGTCGGAGACGGCGCGGCTCCCTGGTCGCCAGATTATTGCGCTGCCCCGGATCCTCCTTTACATTATATAATTGATAGCAATCGCTGAAACCCGCAAACTCCGCTTCTTCCTTATCGCCATAATAATCGGGATAAGGCGGGATCATCACCCAGTCGCCCTGGCGGAAAGCATAGTTGTAGTACCCTTCTATCACCAGTTCGCGGCGTCCCTGATCGCTATTTCCCAAAAAGACAGGCAATATGTTCTGGCTATCGGTCTTATCCGGATAGGCCTGTCCCGTCAGCGCCGCCAGCGAAGCCAGCAGGTCCATCTGGCAAACCAGCGCGTCCGAAACAGCCGGTTTGACCACAGCCGGCCAGCGGAGCAGGAAAGGCACGCAGGTCCCTCCGTCATACAGACTTGTCTTGCCGCCACGGTACGGTCCGGCGATCTTATGATCACCCACCAACTCGACCGCCCGGTCCTGATAGCCGTCATCCAGAACAGGACCGTTATCGCTCGTAAAGATCACCAGCGTATTCTCGGCCAGGCCGAGGCGGTCCATTTCCTTCAGGAACTCCGTCACGCACCAGTCCGCTTCGAGGATCACATCGCCACGCGGCCCCATCCCCGACTTGCCTGCAAACTTCTGATTCGGCACGCGAGGCACATGCGGTTGATGCAAACCGTAATAAAGGAAGAAAGGTTGGTCCTTATTCGCCTGCATAAAGCCTTTTGCCTTTTCGAGGAACAACTCGGCCATATCTTCATCTTTCCATTGGGCCGTCTTACCCCCCTTCTGGAAACCGATGCGGGGGACACCGTTCACGATGGAGCCGGCATGGCCTACACTGGGATGCATGCGGAGCAGTTCGGGGTTATCCTTCCCGGTCGGTTCACCGGGAAAGTTTTCCTTATAGCTGACATAAAGAGGATCATCCGGTTGCAGGCCGACCCCTTTCCCGTTTTCGATGAAGATACAAGGAACCCGGTCATTGGTAGCCGCCTGGATAAACGAATAGTCATACCCGACTTCCTTTGCTCCGGGATAGACGGTTTTGTTCCAGTCCACTCCCCCGTCACCCAAGCCCAGATGCCATTTGCCTACGGAGCCGGTCACATAACCGGCCTGTTTCATCACTTTCGGCAAAGTCACTTGTTGCGTGTTGATGATCAGGGCGGCATTTCCGGGCAGTATCTTCGCATCGGTATTTGTCCAGGGGTAAAGACCGGTCAGAAGTGAATAGCGGCTCGGCGTCGAGGTGGCCGCCATGCAATAGCCCTGCGTAAAGCGCAACCCTTCGTTGGCGATCCGGTCCATACCGGGCGTATGAAGGGCAGTCGCACCATAACAACTCAAGTCTCCGTAGCCCAGGTCATCCGCAACAATTACTACGATATTAGGTTTTTGGGGAGATGTTTGCGCCAGCACCGGCAAAGAAAAAGCTCCCAGAGTTCCCATCAAAGGAATAGAATAGTGTCTCATTCGTTTATCGATTTGTGTGTTAGATTGTAATAGCCTTTACTTAAAACTTGTGATAAGTCGCAAATATAGCTATAGTTGATGAGAATAAGCTACATATTTTATTAATATTGCAATCTATACGAACTAAATAAAAGATGAATATGAATAGAATAAGTCAACTTTTCGGTATTCAATACCCGATTATACAAGGCGGAATGGTTTGGTGCAGCGGTTGGCGGCTCGCCTCGGCGGTCAGCAACGCAGGTGGTCTCGGATTGATCGGTGCAGGCTCCATGCATCCGGACGTTCTACGCGAACATATCCGTAAATGCCAGGCAGCCACCGACAAACCCTTTGGCGTAAATGTCCCTTTGATGTACCCGGAGATCGACGCCTTGATGACTATTTTGGTGGAAGAAGGCGTAAAGATCGTTTTCACCTCCGCCGGCAACCCCAAAACATGGACGGGATTTCTGAAAGGACACGGGATGAAAGTCGCCCATGTCGTCAGCAGCTCCAAGTTCGCCGTCAAATGCGAACAGGCCGGCGTCGACGCCATAGTCGCCGAAGGGTTTGAAGCCGGCGGGCATAACGGCCGCGAAGAGACAACGACTCTTTGCCTGATCCCCGCCGTACGCCGCGCCACCTCTCTCCCGCTAATGGCTGCCGGAGGGATCGGAACAGGTAGCGCCATGTTGGCTACTTTCGTTCTCGGAGCCGAAGGAGTCCAGATCGGTACGCGTTTCGCCCTGACGAAAGAAAGTTCCGCACATGAGAACTTCAAGCGATTGTGCCTCAACCTGAACGAAGGCGACACGAAGCTCTTGTTGAAGAAACTCTCTCCCACCCGCCTGGTAAAAGGAAGTTTCACAACTGCCGTCGAAGAGGCCGAAGCCCGTGGCGCGTCCGTCGAGGAAATGAAAGAACTGTTAGGGAAAGGCCGCGCCAAGAAAGGCATTTTCGAAGGCGATCTGGAGGAAGGCGAGTTGGAGATCGGACAAGTCGCATCCTTATTCCGGGAAACACAGACGGCGGACGAAGTCGTGAAAGAGATTATAGAAGATTTCCGCAATGGATATCTAAAAACCTTTACTCAATCCGGTTCACCTCTCCTATGAAATAGATTGCTCCTGTGCTGTATTCGCTTATCAGGTAGATGAACGGACGGTTCACGAAGAAATCCATCTTCTGCATTTCCGGCCGGGGGCCGGGGGAAGAAACCCATCCCTCGCCCAAGGTAACCGTTTCGGCTTTCGTCCCTTCTTCATCGACTTCGATACGGGCCTTTTGCAGGGCGCGTGACAAGAAAATACGTCTCGTGCTCAATTTGGAGAAATCAGCAGCATCGGAAGAATAGGCGGAAACAATCCCTAACGATTGCAACGCGTCATTGAGGTTAATATCGTAAGAGGTTGCGAAACGGGGAAGTTTCAAATGAATCTTGTAACCATTGCGATTCTGGAAAAGTTGTTTCCAAGACGTACCATTCAGCGAGGCGATCACTTCGGCATTCGTCACACCTTCATCCGGCAACAGGACGGACATGGAAAAAGCGCCGTTGCCATACGAACGTGACAACATACGGTATTTTTCATGTTCATATACGATACCGTCATAAGTGGCATTCATCATCTGCACTTCCTGTTCACGCCCCTTTGCATCCGTAAAGACCTCCTTTTTCGTACTGCTTTTCTCGAAAGGCGTGCTCCATTCGCCCCGAAAGGCAATCGCATTCAGCAGATAGATACAGGCATTCGGACTGATCTTTTTCAAAATCTCAGGAATCCTGCCATCCGTATTCTTGGCCGTCCAGCCGTTGATCTGTTCCAATGCATCCGGCTTGGAAAAATCCAGATTGCGCACGGATGCCTTGTAATAGGATTCATTGCTTTCCCGGAAAGCAGGCAGAATGTCGAAACCGTCCCTTACCCAAATAGAGTTTGCCGTATGCACCGTTACCTGCGGATCGAGATCAGCCGAGGCGACGATCATCTTCCGGTTATACGCGTTTATTTCCTCCGGCTTGGATTCTCCGAATCCAAGTGTACGGGATATTTCTTCCGTCGTCTTGCCGGCTGCCCCGTTGTTCAGCATGGACATCATGTAGTTCACACTGATCGGCGACAGGATAATATTGGACGGTTGCGCATGGCTGCTACTGACCCGGCGGAACAAAGAGAAAGCAAAGTCATTGCCGGCATCCGCCAAGGCCTGTTCGGACTTCGTCAGCGGAATATCCGTACGGTCTTTCTTACGGGGGATATCGTCACCATTGTCACAAGAAGCGAATGCACAAAGTGCAAGCAAAGCAAAAACAAGTTTTTTCATGATTCTTTTCGTTGTTTGATTATCGTTTATATACAATAAATGCAAGGCGAAAAGAAACCTTGCATTTATTGGAAAGAAAATTTACATCTAAATTATTCCAGTACCAGCACCTCGTTGTCCTTATAGCTCTCATAGCTGGAAACGATTACCTTCTCACCGGCCTCCAGGCCATCGATGACTTCGTAATATTGCGGGTTCTGTCGGCCGATCTTGATCTTGCGGCGATAAGCTTTCTTGCCGTCTTTGTCAAGAACGAATATCCAGCTGCCGCCTGTGCTCTGGAAGAAGGTTCCACGCGGGATGATGATGCTTTCCGTCGGTTGTCCGAGTTCGAGGTTAATGTAATAGGTCTGTCCGCTACGGATATTGTCAGGACGTTCGCCGGTGAAGACGAAATCCGTACGGAACTTGCCGTCACGCACTTCCGGATACACTTTGCGCACGCTCAATTCAAAATCGGCTCCCTGGCGTTCGAACGTCGCGGACAAGCCTTTTTTTACCCGGTCGATATAATGTTCGTCGATCAGAGCTTCGATCTTATAGTCCGACAAGTCGTTTATCTGCCCGATCTTCTGCCCGGCCGAAACATTCTGGCCCAATACGACATCCAGCAATCCCAATTCACCGTCGATCTGCGAGCGGACATTCAAATGCTCCTTGCGTTCATGCACCAAGGCAATATTTTTACGCATATTGGACAAACTGGTTTCCATTTCGTCCATCTGGATCGTGCGGGAGATCGAATCCTGGCGCAAACGTTCCACGACCAAGTCATATTTCTTGCTTGCCAATTCAAAATCTTCTTTCGCTTTCAGGAATTCCTCCTTTGCAATCAGGTTTTCCTCATACAACTTTTTTTGCTGGTTATAAGCACGACGGTAACGCGTCATGTCGACATCCAACTGGGCTTTTTCGAGCTGATTGTTCAATTTATCCTGTTCCATCGCCACCTGCGTATTACGAAGGAAGTTCTGCTTTTCAGCCAATTGGGCTTCGGCGTCGAGAATTTGCAAGTCGAGGTTTGAATTGGAAAGACGGATGATCACATCCCCTTTCTTCACCTGCGCCCCTTCTTCCACTACTTTCTCCTGTACGATACCGCCTTCTTCCGGGCTGAGCTGCACGACCGTAATGGGCTGTACCTGGCCGTTCACACGGACGAAATCATTGAACTGCTCTTTCGTCACATTCCCGATATTGACACCACGGGCGTCCACCTTCAACGTCGAAGCATGATCACCGAAAACGATCCATCCCACCAAAACCAGGAAAAAAGCGCCACCTGCTACATAAGGAATATGCTTCTTCTGAAGACCTTTCTTTTTCTCTAACTGTATATCCATGATCGTATATTTTTTTTATTTTTTATTTTTTAATTCTTAATTCTTAATTTTTAATTTTTAATCAACGGTTGCCCTTTATAATAATCAACCTGGCGGCATTTCATCAAGTAGAGCAAACGCCTCTGTAAAAGATCGGCCTTCGAGTTCAACAAAGTGGTCGCATTTGTCTGCACATCGAGCGGACTCATCAATCCTTCCTCAAATTTACGCAGAGTAACCTGATAAGCCAAAGCATCGGCCTTCACTTTCTTCTCCATCTGGATCGTTTCTTTCGCATAGCCCTCCCGATCGAGAACGGCTTGCTCTACATCATTCTGCAACTGACGCAACGTTTCAGTTTGCTTTTCATAAGCGATCCGGACATTGTTGCGGGCCTGGCGCATATTGGTAATCCGGGACAAGCCGTCAAACAAAGGGAAACTGAAGCTAAAATAAATATATTCTCCACGGTTGTTTTTAAATTGGCTTTTAAAAGCAGCGGGAGCGTTTTCCGATTTCAAATTCTCAAAATAACTGGTACTGATACCGGCTTCGACGGAAAGAGACGGAAGTAACTTCCCTTTTGCTATCAGATAGTTCATCTTACTGGTTTTCAATTGGAAGGCGGCCTGCAAAGCAGTCGGATTGTTTGCCATAGCATAATCCTGAATGGCACTGACCGATTCCCCGGCCAATAGATCTTGTACGGGAGGGACAACCGTATCGACATCGAGTGCCAAATCCGACGGATAGTTCATCGCGTTCTTCAGAGTCATCATCGCCGTATTATAAAGGTTCTGCTGATGCGTCAGATTGTAATCGTCACCGGCTACCTGCGATTCGATCTGGGCAACGTCCGCCTTTCCTTTCAAACCCAATTCTTCCTGACGGCGTGTTTTGTATAGAAGGCGCTGGCTGTCTTCCAATTTTTCGGAACACATCTTCACCAGTCCCTGATAATAGACAACCGTAATAAAGGCATCCATAATGCTGATTGCCAAATCATCTTTCTGCTTTTGCAAATCATTTCTCCCCATGTGGCGGTTCACATTTGCCAAACGCCATTTGTTGATCAGTTGCCCCCCTCTGAAAAGCGGCAGAGAAGCATAAGCCCCGTAACCGTTGTTAAAGGTAGAAGTGTTTACGTATGTATTCGTTTCGGGGTCTACCGAGCGTCCGAACCGGTACTGCGCATCCACTTGCGTGCTGATCGAAGGCAAAAAAGAAGCTATGGCGGACTGATGTTCGGCCTTGTACGTATTGTTGGTATAAAGCTGCTGCTTCACCTTCGGGCTGTTCTCCACCGCATATCGCATGCACTCGTCCAAACTCCATATTTTATCCTGCGCCATTACCGAGGTTGCCAGGGCAAAAGAAAGTACTGTTGTAAATATGATCTTTTTCATTGCTATGTTATTTTCTACCTGATAAAAAGCAAAGAGCGTGCCAAAACAGTCAAAATATTAGATTTCAACGCATTAATAAATTCATCTTTTTTATCGAGTGTCCAAAAATTAGACACTGCTGTAAAAGAATTGGACAATGGAAACGGCTTTCGGGCCGTAATCGGAACTTTTCAATACCGATCATACAATCTCATCGACTGTTGTTGGATTGTAACTATTTTGTAGTTACATTTGCAGAAACTTAAATACATAAATGGGAACAAAAGAAAAACTTATCGAACGTTTCAAGTCGTTACCTACAAATTTCACATTTGAGGAAATGGAACGTCTACTATCCATATTTGGTTATGAGAAATCAAATAAAGGCAAGACATCCGGTTCGAGAGTTATATTTAAGAATGGAGATAAACGTCCCATAATGATTCATAAACCTCACCCTGGTAATATTATCAAAGGTTATGCAATAAGACAAGTATTAAATGATCTGACGAATGAAGGTTTTATAAAATGAAGAAAGGAAATAATTATGAATACATTAAAATACAAAGGGTTTATTGGTTCCGTCAACTTCAGTGAAGAGGATAGTGTTTTCTTCGGCAAAATAGAAGGAATTAACGGTATGGTCAATTTTGAAGGACAAAGTGTTCAAGAACTAACGGATGCTTTTCATGAAGCAGTCAATGATTATATCGCATTTTGCGAAGAAGAAGGGATACAGCCTCATAAGAGTTATTCGGGATTATTGAATGTGCGCCTGACCCCCGAAATACATAGCCGCGTTGCAATGCTGGCAAAGCGCACCGGCATTTCGATTAATGCTTTTATCAAGCAAGCATTGGAGAAACAAATCACGACTATGCTATAGACATTTATCAAAACGTATAAACCATACATGACAAAACAAGGCACCATACTGGTAGTAGACGATAACAAAGGGATCCTTACCGCAGTACAGATGTTGTTAGGCACGTGCTTCGAGAAGGTGATCACGATCTCTACTCCCAATAAGATAAAAGCGACACTACACGACGAGAATATAGACGTAGTCCTGCTGGACATGAATTTCAGCGCCGGTATCAACACCGGCAACGAAGGGTTGTTCTGGCTTTCGGAAATAAAAAAGGAAGATGCTTCGATACAGGTCGTTCTTTTTACGGCCTACGCGGATATCGACCTGGCCGTACGGGGGATCAAGGAAGGGGCGACCGATTTCGTGGTCAAGCCGTGGGACAACGCCAAGCTGCTCGAAACATTGAAAACAGCCTATAATATCCGGACGGCAAACCGCAAAGGCATTGCGATCGACACGGGCAAACTCGTCGTCTCCAAAGAAAGCGGAATGTTCTGGGGAGAAAGCAACGCCATGCAACAACTCCGTTCCCTGATCGAAAAAGTCGCCCGGACGGACGCCAACATATTGGTCACGGGTGAAAACGGGACCGGCAAGGAGATGCTGGCCCGCGAGATCCACATGCTTTCCAACCGGAAAAAGGAAACATTGGTGCCGGTCGATATGGGAGCCATTACGGAAACGCTTTTCGAAAGCGAACTGTTCGGGCACGTCAAAGGCGCCTTTACCGACGCGCGGGCAGACCGTCCGGGGAAATTCGAGGTCGCCGACAACGGCACCCTGTTCCTGGACGAGATCGGAAACCTCTCCTACCATTTGCAAGCCAAGTTACTGACCGCCTTGCAACGCCGTAGCATCGTGCGTGTGGGAAGCAATACGCCTATCCCGGTCAACATCCGCCTGATTTGCGCGACCAACCGCGACTTGCAGGAGATGGTTCAGAAAGGGGATTTCCGCGAGGACTTGCTCTATCGCATCAACACGATCCACGTGGAGATACCGCCTCTCCGGGAACGGCCGGAAGACATCGTTCCGCTCACCGAAATATTCCTTTCCAAATATGCCAGAATCTATGGGAAAGCCGCCATGCGCCTCAGCCCGGATGCCAAAGAGAAGCTGAAAGCGCAACCCTGGTTCGGAAATATCCGGGAGCTCGAACACACGATCGAGAAAGCCGTGATCATTGCCGAAGAGAGTGTGTTGGACGGTAACGATTTCGACTTTCCGCGGACGAAAAGGGAACCGGCTCCCCAAGAGGCGACAACGCTGGAAGAGATGGAATATAACATGATCAAAAACGCGATGGACAAGTATAGCGGCAATTTGTCGCTCGTCGCAAGCCAGTTGGGGATTTCCCGACAGACTTTATACAATAAGATCAAACGATACGAACTATAATGCCGTTGAAAGGACTTTACCATAATTACCATTTCCGCATCGCCGTTTTCACATTCCTGACAATGGCGGGCACTTGTGTCGCCCTTCAAAAGGAATGGATATGGTTTGTCCCGGTCTTGGCCGTATGGTTTTTCTTCCTCCGGCTGGTCCTGCTGTCCGACAAGCGGAACGCCCAAAAGGTGGCTTTCATGTTCGACGCGATCGATAATAGCGACTATGCTTTCCAGTATGCGACACGCGGCCGCTCGTCGAACGACAAACTGGTCAGCGAATCGCTGAACCGCATCACCCAGATCCTATTCCAGGCCAAAGCGGATGCCGCCCAGAAAGAGAAATATTACGAGCTGATCATGAATTGCGTCAATACCGGTATTATCGTGCTCGATGACAACGGCGTGATTTATCAGACGAACAACGAGGCTTTGAGGTTGCTCGGACTGACCGTCTTTACGAACGTGCGGCAACTTGCCCGCATAGACGAGAACCTGAAAACCACCATACAAAACATCCAGCCGGGCGACAAGCACCAGATATCCTTTGCCAACGAACGCGGCAACGTGCACCTTTCGATCCGCGTTTCGGAAATGACGCTACAGGAAAAGCATGTGCGCATCCTGGCGATCAACGATATCAATAGCGAGCTGGACGACAAGGAGATCGATTCGTGGATCCGCCTGACCCGTGTCCTGACACACGAGATCATGAATTCGGTCACTCCCATCACTTCCCTTAGCGACACGCTTCTCTCCCTGCACCAGAATGCGGACGACGAGATACGCAACGGCCTGGAAGTGATCAGCACGACGGGAAAGAGCCTGATCTCTTTCGTGGAGTCATACCGCAAATTCACGCATATCCCGACGCCGGAGCCCACGCTCTTCTATGTCCAGAAATTTGCGGAACGCATGGTGAAGCTGGCCCGCCACCATACCGATTTCCCCAACATCGCGATCCATGTCAGCGTAGAGCCTTCCGACCTGATCGTCTATGCGGACGAGAACCTGATCTCGCAAGTTGTCCTGAACCTGCTGAAAAACGCCATGCAGGCCATCGGTAGTGAACAGGCGGACGGCCTGATCGAGGTAAAAGCCTATTGCAACGAAGAGGAAGCCGTCCTGATCGAAGTCAGCAACAACGGGCCCGTGATCCCGTCAGAAGAGGCCGAACACATTTTCGTCCCGTTCTTCACCACCAAAGAGGGCGGTAGCGGCATCGGGCTTTCCATCTCCCGCCAGATCATGCGCCTTTCGGGAGGCAGCATCGCCCTTAAGAGTGCGCCGGCCGCCAAACGGACGACATTCATACTGACATTCCCTTGATAAATTGACAATTATAAAGATAAAACAGATCAGCCGATAAAAATTATCAATTATCATAAACATTTCTACCGGCAAATATTTTATATCTTTGAACGGTAAATGATGATTTACAACAATAACATAAACTATTAATATGAACATATTAGACAAACTCAAAATCAACCACCGACCGAGTGCCGGCGCTCTGGACCTGCTGAAATATATCGGGCCGGGACTACTCGTTACCGTAGGTTTCATCGATCCGGGGAACTGGGCGACCAATCTGGCTGCCGGTTCCGAATTCGGCTATGCCCTGCTCTGGGTGGTCACTTTCTCTTCTATCATGTTGATCATCATCCAGCATAATGTCGCCCACCTGGGGATCGTCACCGGACTCTGCCTTTCGGAGGCGACCAACAAATATATGCCGCGCACGCTGAGCCGCCCTATCCTGATCTCGGCCATGCTGGCCAGCATTTCGACCTCGCTTGCCGAGGTGCTGGGAGGCGCCATCGCCCTTCGGATGCTGTTCGGGATGCCGATCAAAATCGGGGCCGTCATCGTGACGATCGTCTGCCTCGGCATGTTGCTCACCAACACATATAGCAAGATAGAGCGCTGGATCATCATGTTCGTTTCGATCATCGGGCTGTCGTTTTTGTATGAATTGGCACTGGTGGACGTACAATGGGGAGCCGCCATCGAAGGATGGATCAAACCGACTTTCCCGGAGAACTCCATGCTGATCATCATGAGCGTGCTGGGAGCCGTCGTCATGCCCCACAACCTGTTTCTCCACTCGGAAGTCATACAGAGCCGCGAATGGAACCTCGAAGACGAGCCGGTGATCAAAAAGCAATTGAAATATGAGTTCTACGACACACTTTTATCAATGGTTATCGGCTGGGCGATCAATTCGGCCATGATTATCCTGGCAGCAGCAACCTTCTTCAAACAGAATATAGCGGTGGACGAGCTGGATCAGGCCAGGCAGCTATTAGTCCCGTTGGTCGGAAACAACGCCGGAGTCATATTCGCCGGAGCGCTCCTGCTGGCAGGCATTTCCTCCACGATCACGTCGGGAATTGCCGGAGCCTCCATCTTCGCGGGGTTCTACGGAGAAGCATATAACCACAAAGACCTCCACTCCAAATTAGGAGTTTTGCTGTCTTTTATCCCCGCTTTACTCATTATTTTTGTCGTAGGAGACCCGTTCAAAGGCTTAATTTACTCGCAAATGTTGCTGAGCGTGCAGTTGCCGATCACCGTTTTCACACAAGTTTATCTGACATCCAGCAAAAAGGTGATGGGCAAATTTGTGAATTCGAGATCCACAACTATCCTTTTAGTCACCCTGGGAGCACTTGTCACGTTCTTGAACATTGCGCTATTAATCAGTCTTTTAGCATAGAATTTCACGACATAAGACAACACCGGTCGCGTGACAATAATGACAATAATGACAATAATGACAATTATAATAACTGAATTTTGATTTTGTAGAATGTTATAGAATAGTATTTATATATATATTATATATATATATATAAATACTATTCTATACTCTTGATTTCAGTTTTATTATTATCAGATTGTAATTGTCATTATTGTAATTGTCATTATTGTCACACAGGATTGCTCCCCCCAAAACATAGTGTTCCCCTCCATGAAACTATGTTTCACCCCCCCTCGAACACCGATCTTCACATATTAACTTATTTTTACACCTTAACCCCTACTTGTTTTTGGAAAAGGGCCTGATCATCCCGTATCTTTGCCTCAAAGAAAAAAGGAAAACGAAAAAGTTGCATTTCAACCTGTTTTTCTCTACCTTTGCGTTCTTTGACATAAGAAAATATTAAACTACAAAGATGAGCGATATCAAAACAAACGAACCGGAAGAAAGCAAAAAGAGCTTGAACTTCATCGAGGCAATGGTCGAAAAAGATTTGGCGGAAGGCAAGAACAAGGGCCGTGTACAGACCCGTTTCCCGCCCGAACCCAACGGTTACCTGCATATCGGACACGCCAAAGCCATCTGCATGGATTTCGGCATTGCCCAAAAGTACGGAGGCGTCTGTAACCTGCGCTTCGACGACACCAATCCGGTAAAAGAAGATTTGGAGTATGTGGACGCCATCAAGGAAGACATCGAATGGCTGGGTTACCACTGGGATAATATCTACTACGCATCCGACTACTTCCAGCAACTCTGGGACTTCGCCATCCAGCTGATCAAGGAAGGAAAAGCATACATCGACGAGCAGACGTCCGACCAGATCGCATCCCAGAAAGGGACGCCGACACAACCGGGCACAAACAGCCCCTACCGCGACCGTCCGGTCGAAGAGAACCTGGAGCTGTTCCACAAGATGAACAGCGGCGAGTTGGAAGAAGGTTCGATGGTGTTGCGTGCGAAGATCGACATGGCAAACCCGAACATGCACTTCCGCGACCCGATCATCTACCGCATCGTCAAGACTCCGCACCACCGTACGGGCGACAAATGGAAGGCTTACCCGATGTACGACTTCGCACACGGGCAGAGCGACTATTTCGAAGGTGTCACCCACTCGTTGTGCACGCTTGAATTTGTCGTCCACCGTCCGTTGTACGACCTGTTCATCGACTGGCTGAAAGAGGGCAAGGACCTCGACGACAACCGTCCGCGCCAGACGGAGTTCAACAAACTGAACCTGAGCTACACGCTGATGAGCAAACGCAACCTGCTGATCCTGGTGAAGGAAGGCTTGGTACACGACTGGGACGACCCGCGTATGCCGACCATCTGCGGTTTCCGCCGTCGCGGTTATTCACCGGAAGCGATCCATAAGTTCATCGACAAGATCGGCTACACCACCTATGATGCGCTGAACGAATTCGCGCTGCTTGAAAGTGCCGTCCGCGAAGACCTCAACACCCGCTCCACCCGTGTATCGGCCGTTCTGAACCCGGTCAAGCTGATCATCGGGAACTACCCGGAAGGACAGGTAGAGGAGATGGAGGCGATCAACAACCCGGAAGATCCGACGGCAGGCAGCCACACGATCGAATTCAGCCGCGAGCTGTGGATCGAGCGTGAAGATTTCATGGAAGACGCTCCGAAAAAGTTCTTCCGTATGACACCGGGTCAGGAAGTGCGTCTGAAAAATGCCTATATCGTGAGATGCACGGGCTGCAAGAAAGACGGGAACGGCGAGGTCGAGGAAATCTATTGCGAATACGATCCGAACACCAAGAGCGGCATGCCGGACAGCAACCGGAAGGTGAAAGGCACGCTCCACTGGTTGAGCTGCGCACATTGTCTGCCGGCAGAAGTCCGTCTGTACGACCGCCTGTGGAAAGTGGAGAACCCGCGCGACGAAATGGCGGCTATCCGCGAAGCAAAGAACTGCTCGCCTTTGGAGGCGATGAAAGAGATCATCAACCCGGACTCCCTGAAGGTGCTGACAAATTGCTATGTCGAAAAGTTCCTGGCAAACGCCAAGCCGCTCGACTACCTCCAGTTCCAGCGCATCGGCTATTTCAATGTAGATAAGGATTCTACGGCCGACAAATTGATCTTCAACCGTACCGTATCCCTGAAAGATACCTGGAGCAAGGTGAAAGATAAATAAAAAGAGATTTGTATGAAGAAAAAAGATATTTCACGCCTGTTACAACGCTATCTGTCCGGTCGCCAGGAAGGCAAAGAGGCCTATTTCGATGCCGATGAGATCGATGAGTTGTTGGACAGCTTTGAAGAATCTGATGATTATACTTACTATGATGAAGTCCTGGCCTTAGGGCTGAGGCTTCATCCCGGTAATCCCGATTTGCAGGTCAGACAATGCAAGTCGTATGTCTACAACGAAGACTATGAAAGTGCGCTCGTCCTGATCGAATCGATAGCCGAAACCGACAACCAGGATCTCGACATGCTACGTCTCGAATGTTACGTCATGCTGGACTCGTACGACAAAGTGATCGAATATGTAGAAAAACTCATCGCCGACAAATGCGAGTACCTGGAAACGTTGTTCGAATATATCGCACCGATCCTGGGAGACGTGGAGATGACCGATGAGGCACACGATTTCATCAATCGCGGCCTAATGCTTTTCCCCGACAACCTGATCCTGAAAGACGAGCTTTGCTATAATTTGGAAATAGAGGGCGATATAAATAAAGCGATCGAGATTTGTAACGAACTGATCGACAAGAACCCCTACTCCAACGACTACTGGTTCACTTTGGGCCGCCTCTACTCCATCAGCGGAGACTATGAGAAAGCGATCGAAGCGTTCGACTTCGCCCTCACCTGCGACGACTCGGACGAAGAGTTGAAGATACTGAAGGCTTATTGCCTGTACATGAACGAAAGCTACGAGAAGGCGATCGAGGTCTATAATGAAATCGCGACGACCCAGGAGGTCCGCGACCGTATCACTCCCCTGCTTGCCGAATGTTATATCAAGCTGGAGAACTACGAAAAGGCTTATGACTTGCTGAAAGAGCTGCTAAAACAGAACAGCCGGAAGGAGGACTCAAGCACGTATATCAATTATATCCAATGTTGTGTCGAAACAGAACGTGAAGAAGAAGCCTCCGATGCCCTGATGCAAGCATCCAAGCTATTCCCGAAGAACATCCGCATCCTTTCCTTGCTGGCCCTTACCTATCTGGAAAACGGGGACGAACATAAGGCGATGGAAGCGACCGAAAACCTTTTCAACGCACTCGACCAAGTGGAGGATAAGCAGCCGGAAGACTTCGAGAGCTTGTATCGCGCCGGACAATACCTATTCATGAAAGGAGATATCGACAAGGCCTTGCAATACTACAAGAAGGTGTTGGAAGCCCATCCGGAAATGCCTTATATGCACCTTCATATGGCAATGGCATATCTGGCAAAGGGAGATATGAGACGTTTCAGCGAGCACTACAAGCAGACTTCTCACGAAGAATTGCTCGATTACCTGAAAAGCGCCGGACTCAATTATGAAGGGATAGTCGAGCGCATCGACGGCAAATATATTCCACCGGAAGACCTGGTGAAAGAATTCCTCAAGAATAAGGATAACAATAATTAAACATGAAAAGAAATCTAAAAGACTACGGCCTCTTAGTTCTAAAAGGCATGGGCATGGGCGCGGCAGATGTCGTGCCCGGCGTATCAGGCGGAACCATCGCCTTCATTGTTGGAATCTATGAAGAATTGATCGACTCGATCAAAAGTATCAACGGAGCCAGCCTTAAGCTGCTCTTCACCGGAAAAGTCGTTGCATTCTGGAAAGCGATCAATGCCAACTTCCTGCTATCCATCGTCGCCGGGATCGGGATCAGTATCTTCTCGCTGGCAAAAATCATCACCTGGTTGCTGACAGACCACCCGATCCTGGTCTGGTCCTTCTTCTTCGGATTGGTACTGGCTTCCACCTGGTTCGTATCCAAAGACATCAAGAAGTGGGATTGGAAAACGATCCTGAGCTATCTCGTCGGGATCGTCATCGCGTTCTACATAACCGTCGCGACACCGGCCGAGACGCCTTCCAACCTGTTCTTTATTTTCCTTTGCGGGGCGATCGCCATTTGTGCCATGATTTTGCCGGGTATATCGGGAAGTTTCATCCTGGTGCTGTTAGGCAAGTATTTTTATATCATGGAGGCGGTAAAGACATTCAATATTCCCGTAATGTTGGTGTTCATCTGCGGTGCGGCAATCGGTATCACCAGTTTCTCCCGTGTGCTTTCGTTCGCTCTTCGCCGGTTCCACGACATTACGATCTCCGTATTGGCCGGTTTTATGTTGGGTTCGCTGAACAAGGTTTGGCCCTGGAAGGAAACGATCGAGACCTACACGGACAGCCACGGCATTGTAAAACCGTTGGTCGAAGCCAACATCATGCCGGACCAACTTGTCTGGGAAGCTCTCGGCCTGATGATTTTAGGCTTCGCCATCGTCTATTTCCTCGAGAGACTCTCGATGAGGACATCGAAATAATAAAGTACAACTCCATCCCGCCTTGTCATAAGGTCGTGTAGACAAACGCCTCTACCGCATGAGTAAGGATATAGGCGGCAGGCGTAGGATGGGTTGCCGAATAGCCTTTTTTCAGCTCTTCGAGCATCTCTTTCTTTCCCGTCCCCAAGACCGGGACCAGCAACGGCGAATCGTTCAGGATCAGCGGGCCGGTCATCGTGATACGGAACTGATGGGATTCGGGATGTTGGGAAACGGCGTAATTACGGCTGTCCGTCAACAACGGCAAGGTGTCCGGGAAGATGGATGCGGTATGCGCATCGCCTCCGATCCCCAGGATGATACAATCGAAATAGGGCAATTGCCCGTGCCGGGGCAGATACTCCTTCACGACACGCGAATAGCGCATCGCTTCCGTACCCGGTTCCACCTCGCCATGAATGCGGTGCACATGGTCGGCGGGTATGTGTAGCGGCTTGAACAAAAGCTCGTTTGCATGTCCATAATTGCTGTCCGGGTCGGTTGGCGGAACACATCGTTCATCCACCCAAAAGAAACGGATCGCATCCCAGTCGATCACGTCTTTATATTCATCCGCCCAAAGAGCGAACATCTTCTGCGCCGTCCCTCCTCCCGACAAGGCGAGGTTGAAAGGCAGGTCATCCTCTTTCCGGTCCATATACCGGATCAGCTCTCCGGTCATTGCCCGGAGGGCCTCTTTATCATCTTTAAAATTCTCTATGATCATAATCATCCTTTTTTATCATTGACAACTTTGGCAAGGGCAATCCTTCGGTGTCATCCCCAACTTGGCCTTTTCGATCGGGCCGTCTTCACCGGGAGCGTAGAAGAACAGGTTCTTCGCACCCTCTTCTTTCCAATGATGGAGGATCGGGTCGATCAGTCGCCAGCTTGCCTCCAAAGCGTCGCTACGGGCATACAAAGTCGAATCGCCCAACATGGCATCGAGCAACAGGCGTTCATAGGCATCGGGCAGATAGTTCTTCGAAAGCGAATCATAGCGGAAATCCATACCCACCTGCTTGACCGTGAAACCGGCCCCCGGCATCTTCAGGCCGAACTTCAGCGTGATGCTCTCGTCCGGCTGGATACGGATAATCAGTTTGTTGCAGGAACCTCCCGAACATTGTCCGACGAAAAGCTGGTGAGGAGTGGACTTGAAGTTCACGACGATCTCCGAACTCTTTTCCGGCAATTTCTTTCCTGTGAAGATATAGAACGGGACATCGCTCCAACGCCAGTTATCGATAAACATTTTCATAGCGACGTACGTCTCCGTAGTGGAGTCAGGCGCCACATTCTTCTCTTCCCGGTAGCCGTCGTACTGGCCACGCACAATCAGGTTGTCCATATCATGCGTCTTATACGGACGCAAAGCGCGGAACACCTTCACGATCTCGTCGCGGATCGGCTCCGGGTCGAACACCGAAGGCGACTCCATCGCCGTAAATGCCATCAGTTGCATCAGATGGTTCTGGATCATGTCGCGCAAGGCTCCCGCCCCGTCATAATATTTCCCGCGATTCTCCACGCCAAGCGTTTCCGAGGCGCTGATCTCGATCGAGTCGATGTAATTACGGTTCCACAACGGTTCGAATATGCCGTTGGAGAAACGGAGCACCAGGATGTTCTGCACCGTCTCTTTCCCCAGATAATGGTCGATACGGTAAATTTCCTTCTCATCGAAGATATGGATGAGATGCTTGTTCAGGCGTTCGGCCGATTCGAGGCTCGTTCCGAAAGGCTTCTCCACGATCACGCGGCGCCAACCGTCCTCGCTTCCGGCAACATTCATCCCGTTTTCTTTCAGGCAGGTCGGAATCAACTCGTACATCACCGGCGGCGTGGCAAGATAATAGATGATCTTGTCCGGCAACTGCTGCTCGTTTTGCAACTGGTGGATACGATCTTTCAGTTTATGGTATTCGGCGGACTGGGTCGAATCGAACGCAAGGTAAAAGACACGGCGGAGGAAATTGTCCAGTTCCGTTTCGTCCACCTCCTTGTTCTTCAGGGATTCCCGGATATGCACCTTTTCGAAAGCGCGGTACTCGTCATCCGTATATCCCGTACGGGCCGCCCCCAAGATGCAGAAACGTTCCGGCAATAAACCCCGAACGTGCAATTCGTAGAGCGAGGGCAAAAGCTTCCGCCCCGTCAGGTCGCCGGAAGCTCCGAATATGACTAATAATTGATTGCTTGCTGTATTCATTTGCTTTTAAAATTTAATGATGTCGGAAAGTTCCGAAAAGCCGGAAAATCGTTTTTGAAGGCGGCGGAACTTTCCGAAACGATGGAATCAGACGCTATACGTCCCCGAAACCGTGTTTCCTCCTTCCCCCGTCCAATTGGTGTGGAAGAAATGACCACGTTCGCGATCGGTACGTTCATAAGTATGGGCGCCGAAATAGTCGCGTTGCGCCTGAATCATATTCGCGGCCGAATGCAACGTGCGCAACCCGTCGAAATAGCTCAGGGCCGAGCTCATGGCAGGCAGGGCGACACCGCTCAGCGCACCTTCGGCGACAATCCGGCGCCAGGCGGGAAGAGCCTCCTGTATCTTAGTGTGGAAAAAGTCATCGAAGAGCAGGTTTTCCAAATCCGGGTCCTTCCGGTATGCATCCGTGATCTTTTGCAGGAAGACGGAACGGATGATACACCCCTTACGCCAGATGCGGGCAATCGTCCCGTAATCCAAATCCCAGCCATAATGCCCGGAAGCACGGCGAAGCAAGGAGAATCCCTGTGCATAGGAAATCAGCTTGGCCGCGTATAGTGCCTGACGGACGTCCTCAATCGACAATTGAGAATTGACATTTGACAATTTTTCTTCCTCTTCCAATTGTCCATTGTAAAGGCTTGCCGCCTTCATTCGTTCGGGATACAAGGCCGAGAGCAGACGGGCGTAAACCGCTTCGGTGATCAACGTCAGCGGATCGTTCTCGTCCATCGCCGCGATCGCGCTCCATTTGCCGGTTCCTTTCTGCCCGGCGACATCCAGTATCTTGTCGAGCAACGGTTTTCCGTCTTCGTCACGGAAACGCAGGATGTTGGCGGTTATCTCGATCAGGAAACTATCGAGTTCCCCTCCGTTCCATTCGTCAAAGACGACGGCCATCGCATCGTTGTCCAGTCCTTTCCGGTTTTTCAATAGCGAATAGGCTTCGGAAATAAGCTGCATATCGCCATACTCGATGCCGTTGTGCACCATCTTCACAAAATGGCCGGCGCCACCCGCTCCGATCCATTCGCAACAAGGCGAACCGTCGTCCAGCTTGGCGGAAATCCCCTGCAAGATGTCTTTCACCAGCGGCCAGGCTTCCACCGAACCTCCGGGCATCACGGACGGGCCGTGCAAGGCTCCTTCCTCGCCTCCCGAAATTCCGGTCCCGACGAAATAGATTCCTCTCTTCTCCAACTCCTTCACACGGCGTTCCGTGTCGTGGAAATCGGAATTACCCCCGTCGATAATCACATCGCCCGGCGAAAGGAAAGGGAGCAGTTGCGAGATCAACTCGTCTACGGGACGTCCCGCCTTGACCATCATCATGATGACGTGGGGAGTTTTTACCGAGTCGACCAATTGTTCGATAGAATGCGTTCCGATAAAATGCCTGCCTTTTCCCCGGCCATTGACAAAACGGTCCACGACGCCCTCTTCGCCCGGTGCGCTCCGGTTATATACGGCAACCGTGAAGCCTTTGCTTTCCATGTTGAGAGCCAGGTTCTCGCCCATCACGGCGAGCCCGATCAATCCTATATCTGCTTTCATATTTCAGCTCTTTTATTTTATGTTGAATAAATCGTTCAAAGACTCACTCATAGAAGGGTGAGTGAAAATATTGTCACGAAGGAGGAGATAATCATTATCGGTACGCATCGCCAACGACACGAGGTTGATGATTTCGCTCGACTCGGCACAGAACAGCGTTGCTCCCAATATCTGGTTCGTATCGGCATCCACGACCGCCTTCAGCAACCCTTCCGGTTGTCCGATCGTACGGGTTCTCGGCATCGAAGCGGCCATGACTTTGGAGACTTTTATGTTACGTCCCGTCCGGCGTGCCTGCTCTTCGTTCAGGCCGACATGCGACAGGGGCGGATCGATGAACACCGAATAGGCGACCGCCTCCCGGTCATTGGTATTGCGTTTGCCGTCTCCAAAAAGTTCATCGCGTATGATGCGGTAATCATCCAGCGAAAGATACGTGAATTGCAAACCGCCTCGCACATCCCCGATTGCCCATATATGATCCGCGGTCGTATGCAGGCGGTCGTCCACCTCGATTGCCCCGCGCTCCGCCAACTTCACGCCGGCAGCCTGCAAGTTCAGTCCTTCGGTATTCGGACGGCGTCCGGTAGCCAGCAGGATGGCATCGGCATCGATCCGTGACGTATCGCCTGTCAGGGCATCACGGTAGACGACGGTAGCTTTCCCGGCATCGTGCTCGATCTCCTGTACGACGGCATTCAGGCGGATCGAAATGCCTTTCTTTTCCAAAACGGTCTTCACGGCTTCGGCGATATCGCGGTCTTCACGGGGAATAAACTTGTCGCCTCCCTCCAGAACCGTCACGTCCGATCCGAAATTAGCAAAGATCGAAGCAAACTCAAGCCCGATATAGCCTCCTCCCACGATCGCCAGGCGACGGGGCAACCGGTCCAGTTCCATGATCGAAGTGCTGGTGTAGACAAAAGGATTGCCTTCGATCCCTTTTATATTGGGGACGATGGTGGAAGCGCCGGTATTGATAAAGATTTTATCGGCTTGCAACACGATAGTCTCACGATCGTTTTTCACTTCCACTTCCGTTGGAGAGAGGAACGAGGCGATGCCGGTATAAACAGTCACCGTCTCTTTGTTGTCGAGATTCTCAAAATTCTTCTGACGCAAAGCAGCCGTGATCTTCCTCTTTTCCTCGATCGCCTTATGAAAGGCATCGGCATATTGCTCGAACGTCGTGAAGTGGGAATATTGCGCCACTTTGGAAAGATGTACCAGCGTCTTGGTCGGAATGCATCCGATATTGATACATGTCCCGCCATACATGTCTTCCGAACGTTCCACAACGGCAACAGTCCATCCGCGACTACCTAAATCAGCGGCCAGCGTCTTTCCGCCCTTGCCGAAACCAATGATGATTGCATCATACTTTTTCATCTTTTGTCATCCTCCTTTTTATTTTCTACTTAAGGAACATTTCTTTTAACCTGATTGTTCCCGATAAGTATCTGTTTATTGTCCTGTTTTTTCTATGATGCAAAAATACACAGCCTTTTGATTTCAGAGGATAATGATTTTGCCCTAAGATTTGGCAATATTCCCTGCCAATCAGGGAATCATTGTTCACCGCCGGATGCAACTCTATTGGGATATAGGTATCGTGACATCCGTCATCGCGACTATTGTCATTTTTTATATTGGCGGCGATATTCGGTCGCGCTCAGCCCGGTTGCGTTCTTGAAGAAACGGCTGAATGCCGCCTGGTCTTCGAAACCTAACAGCAGGGCGATCTCTTTCGAGCTTTTGCCCGTATAGAGGAGCAAGCGTTGAGCTTCGGCCTGGATGCGGTTATGGATGATACGGATGGCGGAAGGCTGCTGATAAGCGGAAAGGATATTGGCCAGTGTCTTCGGAGATTTGTTCAACATATCCGCATATTCCTGCACCTGTTTCTTCTCCTTAAAATAAGTATCGACCAGGACATGGAACTTGCGGATCGTCTCGAACTGGAAACTGTTCTCCCGAACGACTCCCTGCCTGTCTTCCGCTATTCGCGTGCATAATATGATGAACCGCTTCAACAATACCCGGAGCATCTCGTCTTGCAGGTGGTCGGTACTGAGAAACTCTTCCTGCATGATCCCCGTCAGCGTATCGATCTTCCGTCGCTCATCCTCCGAAAGGATGAAAGTCAACACATGCGACGAACCGTGAAACAGCAATCCGTTGCACGACACCTCATGGTCGTTGCCATGTATGCAATAGAAGTTACTGTTGAACATCAGAGCATAGTATCTGCCTTCGACGCGCAGAAATTCCAGATGATGCAAATGGGAAAGCGGAACGAGCTGCCCCTTCTCCAAAACAATCTGCTGATGGTCGATATCCAACTCTACTTCGCCGGAATCCACCCATATAAATTTATACAGCGTTTTGTCTTTCAGAAGATCCGAGTCTTCATGGAGCGAATCGGTCAAGACGACCCGCCCCTTTATCTTCGCATTCTCAAATGTCCATCTCATGGTATTATTTTTTAATTCTCAATTTTCAATTTCCATCACCTCCAGTTCCCCGGCAATTCTCCCGTATGCCGCCTGAACCAACGTGCAAAGGTATCATAATTTGAGAAATTAAGCATCACGGCAATGCGGGAAGGTCTCATGCGAGTCTTAATCAGCAAATCTTTTGCCTCAAGCAATACATACTGGCTGATCCATTCCGCTGCCGAAATGCCGGAATGCGATTTGCATTTGTTATTCAGTTCCGTCGAAGTCATCCCCAACTTCTCTGCGAAATAATAGACCGGATAATGATGGTAACGGCTAATCAGCAAAGCGAAATCGTGGAAAAAAGGCGGAACCTCGCTATCCCGGTCGTCTGCCAAATGTCCTCCCTGCTGGAGGAAGAAAATAAGGGCACGCAAAAGCGATTCCACCACTTTGACCCGGACATCGCTCATTCGCTCGATTTGTGATTGTATCAGCCGGATATAAAGCCCGGACTCTTCCAACTCGTCCGGTGTAATCGTCCGGAACATCAGACGTTGCCGGTTAATCAGCAAATCACTGCCGGCATAGATCACGATCCCTTCAAAACCAGTTTGCGAAAAACGGGATATGTCACTCACATCCTCCGCAGACGCCAGGAACACCTGCCCGGCAACTATGGAGATTTCCTTTTCAAGCGCTTTGCATGCGAACTTTCCTCCCCGGCAGATCACCGCAAGAGTTCCCGATTCCAAAGGCAACAGGTCATGATCCTGCCCGGCTTCGACGTGAATGATCTTCAATGTACTTTCCAATGTCAAATTAGCAGTCGACACGGCATGATAAAGATCGATCGGTAATATTTTATCTGTATTCATTTCCTTCTCACTTTTAAATAAAAATCATTTCACTTCGAACATTTAAAGATAGATGTTAGTTTACTATGCACAATCATTTTTATGTTTAGTTAAATTGCTATTAATAACATTTATAGGGTTTATCACGCGATATACAAAATCGATTGTTTTTATTTCGCATAAAACATTCATACATTCTTATTAGTTTTATATTTGCACATCAAAAAAGAAAAAGATGAAGATACCGTTCAAACCTATCAGAATCGAAGATAGAGATATTATAACCTCCTTTACGATACCGAGCAATTACAAGAATTGCGACTATTCATTTGCCAACATCTGTAGTTGGCGATTCCTCTACGATAGCGAGTTTGCCGTTGTCGACGGTAACTTGTTGATCCGCTTCTGGATCGAAAACAAAACGAGAATCGCTTACATGACGCCAACCGGACAGGGCAATCTGAAACAAGCGATCGATCTGCTGGAAGCCGACTCGCTCGAACAGGGCCATCCGCTTTGTATGTTAGGCGTAACGCCCGATGCCAAGGAGGAACTCGAAAAGGCAATCCCCGGCGGCTTCTTCTACATCCCCGAACGGGATTATTTCGATTACATCTACTTGCGTGAAGACCTGGCAACCCTGAAAGGGAAAAAATACCAGGCGAAACGCAATCATATCAACAACTTCAATAAGAAATATTCTTACAAATATATCCCTATCACACCGGAACTGGTCCCCGAATGCCTCCAGCTCGAATGCAAATGGTTCAAGGCAAACCGGGATGACAACGACGTGGAGGACCTGAACGACGAACGCCGTTCCATCATCTATGCCTTGGACCATTATGATAAGTTGGGGCTGATAGGCGGCGCTATTTGCGTAGACCATCAGATTGTCGCTTTCACCTTCGGCGCCCCAATCAATCACAACACCTTCGGGGTGCATGTCGAAAAGGCGAATGTGAACTATGAGGGGGCTTATGCTGTTATCAACAAAGAATTCGCCTCCCACCTTCCGGAGAAATATATATATGTGAACCGGGAGGAAGACTTGGGGATTCCCGGTCTGCGACAGGCTAAACTTTCGTATAACCCGTTCATCCTATTGGAAAAATCCGCAGCAATAAAGAAACCTGCAAAATAATATTGAACGATGGATAACAACAAGCCTCAATTGATCAACCTGTGGCGTACTTCTTTCGACGACAGCGAAGAATTTATCAAACTGTTCTTCGACCGGGTCTACAAAAAGGAAAACGCCCTGTTTATAGAGAAAGACGGAAAGATCGTTTCCGCCCTTCAAATGCTTCCGTATGTCATGACCTACTATGGGACGGAGATATCCGTGAACTATATATATGGCGCCTGCACCCTTCCTTCCGAACGCGGGCAGGGGCTCATGCGCCAACTGATACAAGAAGCCTTCAAGGTGATGGAAAGCCGGAAGGTGGCTCTGACGGTCATTATCCCGGCCGATCCGTGGCTGTTCGATTATTACCGCGATTTAGGATATACGGAGGCTTTCGACTATTCGGAAGAGACGTATGTCCGCCCTTATGAAATAGCTTGGGAACAGGGGATCTTAGTGGTTCCGCCGGAAGTTCCTTCTATGGAATCTCTTTATAAGTTCTTCAATAAGAAGCAGCGGGAACGTACCTGCTATGTGCTGCACGGTTATGACGATTTCGTCACCATCCTGCGCGACTTGCAAATCTCCGGCGGACAGATGCTGACCGCCTTGAACATTCAGGACGAACCGATCGGCATGATCTTTTTCCATCCTGCCGGCGACCATATCTATGTCAAAGAATTGATGTACGACAACGATCACATCAAGAACCTGCTCTTGCAGGAAGCGACAACCCAAAACAAGGTGGAAAAAGCCGTCTACCGCACTCCTTTCACCGGACCGGGAACTTTCCCCTTAGGCATGGCACGTGTCCTCGACCGCGACCGCCTTATCCATCACTGGGCTTCCACCCACGAAAACTCCGTTCTCAACATCGGCGAACTGAAAGAAATGGACACCCAATCTCTTACCCGCCTGTTGCTCGACTACCAGAGCCGGGAGGCTTATATGAGCTTGATGCTCGATTAGTTTTCAATTTTACTCTAAAATAAAGTCCCTCGCCATTTCATCATAGCGGGGGATTCTCCTAATAAATATTTTCCTATATAATTAATAGCTTCTTTTCAAGAATTCATCTGGTGTAATTACAGTCCGAATAATCATTCTTATAATCAAAATCAGCAGGGACTTTCAATACTCCACTTAACTCTTTCACTAATGGAGTCAATTCTATTTGCTTACTTGAAATATCATTTGTTGAAACGACAGAATCCAAATACTGTTCTACCATTTTAGAAAGACTCATATTCCGCGACCGCGCATATTCTTTTGCTTTCTCTATTATCGACTCATTTAGTCTTAATGTTAATTTTGTTTCCATAGCCATTCACTTTTCTGCAAAGATAATCATTCTCAATCAATATTCTATATAAAGCACTTATGTTATCCATCAACTGTTCTTCTCGGATAAGATAAAAGGGAAGAACCTCGCGGCCCCTCCCTTTCCTCACTTTGAATCAAATGTTCCTGCTCTTATGAGAAGGATTCATTCCATTCTTTCTGTACCAATGTTAATGTACAAAGACTTTGGTTGTAGTCGTAGTACCGGATGCGGACAGACGTACAATATATACGCCGCTGCAAGCCGGCATACGCAGGGTATAATTAATTGAACTATGATAGACGATCTTTCCGCTCAGGTCGACAATCGTCGCTTCTACCGGAGCGGCCGGTTCGATCACGATCTGTCCCTTTTGCCCGTAAACATGGCTTTCGGACAGGATCTTTTCGAGAGCGGTTGCAAAGTCTACCGTCACTTCACACATAGCGGTGAAACCACCATCCACGGTTGTGGCAATGATAGTTGCCTGACCGATCTTCAACGCTTTCACTGTACCGTCCGCCTCTACGCTGGCGATTGCCGGGGCTGTGCTGGTCCACTTCACATCTTTCTTGGTTGCCCCTGTAGGAGCTACGGTGGCTACCAACTTTTCAGATTTCAGACGTTGCAAGGTGAGCGTCGACTTGTTAAGGGAGATGCCCGTAACAGGAGTTCCTTCAGCCGGGGTGTCGCCAACACCTTCGCTACCGGACTTGAAGGTTACGGTAATTGTTGCATCTCCTTCTACAATACAGGTCCAGGATATGGGTTTACCGTTCGCATCATTGCGCACGGTTGTCGTTACACCGGAAACAGTTTCCACAGTACCGGATGTCGGGGTAATGGTCAACTGCATGCCTCTCTGGACATGAATCTCTTTATCAGTATCCAATGTAACGTTGGTAGCATCCGTTACAACAAAGCTGCCACTTGCGCCGGCTTTTTTAAATGTGACAGTTTGCGTTGCCACATCGATCAGCGAGACATAAGATTGGATTCCACTCAAACCGCTTACATCGAAATTATCCGAAGACGGCGTAAAAGTCACATCTTGGGAACCTGCTGCTCCAACTTCCGTAGTCTCTTTTGTCCATTTAAACTGTCCGGGGACCAGCAGATCGCCGATCTTTACCAAACCGCCATTTAACGTGGAAGTAGACAAAGAAGCGCCTGTCAGGATTGCGCTTGCCGAAGGAGCCGAAACATCACCAGAGTTTACTTTCAACTTATTGATCGTCAACGTGCCGACTTTTGTTTCCGGACAAGCCTTGTACTTTTCTGTTTTCTCACATTTTACATAAATATCATAATCACCGGCATTGACAGGAGAAACAACAACACCATTCGATTTGCAATAGATATCCCACTTGACAGTATTGTCGCCTCCCAAAGTCAGTTCACTTGCAGCGATATTAACAACCTGATTATTAAAGTCTCTCGTAACAGTCTGATTCGTGTTCGACAAAGTAATAGCTTGCTGTGCAGCAAATACATTTCCGACAACGATGTCCGGACTCGATGATTTCAAGCCATCACTTTCCAAAGTGAAGGTTTTGCCCTTCACATAAGCCTTGCTTCCAATCGTTACCGCTCCGATTTTGTCCAGATAATAACCTTCAGCCGGAATCAAATCCAATGAGAATTCCTGTCCTACATAGGTCTTCGTCTCTCCGGTTACAGCTATCGTACCGTTCTTCAGGACAACGGAACCACCCGTAATATCAGAGGTCATCGTGATCGCTTTTTCAGTAGTGCCACTTGCCACGGCATTTGCCACTACATACCCGATATTCGGATCATCCGGTACAAAATAGATAGTAGTTGTCGTTGTACCTTTAAAACCTTTTGTAGCGATCGGTTCACGACCATCCGGTTTAGTTGTTTGCCATTTACCCGGAACGGTGGCAGAACCATCAATAGCATTACCCTTTACATCACCTGAGAACGGGATATTCTTGATACCCGGTACGGCCGGGTTGATCTTTAATGTCCGAACCTCTTCACAATAAGCATATACGGCATCCGCTTCGCGGGTGATCTTCACGTAATACGTTCCGCTGTTGATCGGTTCCGCCGCAGTTTTGCAAGCGGCATCCGAGTAGTAGGCGACATTGAAACCGCCCAGGCCGGCAGCCGTCTTCACGGTATATTCCTGTTTATTGCCGGAATAGAGTACTTCAGTGGCTTCCGTCGGATTCTGGATCGTTACCGGAGTCAGTTTCTGCACTTCTGCTGCAATGCTGACCGGACCTTCTACCGTTATCGTGCTTCCGTTTTCCATTGGCTTGTTGTTGACCAATAGGCCCACTAATTTATAGTTTTTCGGATCCTTCACCGTAGCCTGGATATTTTCGATTTTAGAACCGAATTCAAAGCTTTTCCCTTCAATGTTCAGGGTTACCTGATCCGTATTGGAAACGGTTACCGGATAGCTTTCCTTCTCAAAGGATACCTGGATCGTAACATCGTCCACCTCCCCGATCGTATATACTCCGGAGACTTTTATATCCTTGTTGTTGGCAGTCAGAGTCGTCACTTTATAGCCTTTGTTCGGCAAAGCAATGATCGAAAGCGTTTTCCCTTTTGCGACCGACGAGTTAGGGGCGACTGTCGTTGTTCCTTCCTTGATCAGCAAAGAGCCATTTTCTACCGCCGGTACAGAAATACGCGCTTCAGTCGATTTCACCGCTTCAAATGTAGCTTTCACTTTATAAGAACCGGCAGCAGTGCCGACTATGAAACTGGTGTATTGTTTCAGTTCTTCGGTTGATTTCTGCTCAGTGGTAAAAACATACCCCACCGTTCCGCTTTTAACCTGTGAGGCTCCGTCTTTAGGCGTAGCCGTAATGGTCAGGGTCGTACCGACAGCAACTTGACTTCCAGAGGCAACGCTTCCCCCTTTATCGTCTGTTATCGTAATCGAACCATCGCCACCATTCTCCTTTGCCGCTTCAATGGTAACCACGCGGGTTGCCTTTTCAAATACGGCAGAGACGACCGTGTTGTCAGAAGTAAGAGCCGTTTCATCTGAGGTCACAGCGATTTCCGAACCTGTACTCAGATCAGCATCAGTCACCCCGCTCCAACCGACAACCTTATATCCGGCATCGGGAGTGGCAATAGCCTTAATCTTGGGCCGTTCCAATTTATCCCCTATATACCGGTTATCGGCGGACGCATTCTCGATTTTCACCGTGCCGCCGACGGATTGCTTAACGGTTGCGGTCACTACATGTTTAGCCTTAACCTCTACCTCTTTCGTCACCGTATTATAAACGGCAGCCGAGTCAGGGGTAAAGATCGCAGCATATTTGTTATTATCTCCTTCTCCTGCTGTAACAGCGTTGTTCGGTTCTACCCAACTCCATGTACCGGAAATCTTACGTTCCCCGACCTTCATCTCGCCACCTGTCAAGGTTGCGACCGACAAAGGTTGTCCTTGCAGCAAGGTGTCCTTAACGGCCAGTTCCCCGGCTACCGGTGTGACTTTCTCGTTAATGATCAGCTTGACGGAGTCGTTCAAGGCCAGGTGGTTGGTATCTTCTGCCAGAGTGAATTTGGCATAATAGGTTCCGGCAGTCTTTATATCACCGACTCCACTAATTGCAGTTCCTTTTGAATCGGCATAGGAAACAGCAGGAGTAACCATCGTATTGGTTCCGGCAATCACCGCCTTGACGGTAACAGCCGTTGCGCCGCTACTTGTATTTACAGTCTGCTGCGTGTTGCTTGCCGTAAACGTGACAGCCGGTTTCTTTACCCATTTGACTACAATATCGGTCCCCTTCGCCAGTGCGCCGAAATCGATGGTATAGTAGTTGCGATCCTTCAACATGCTGAAAGCATAGGGCTTGACAGCGCCTTCAACGGCATTATCGGAGGCATTTGTCCGTCCGGCTTCCTTATTATTAATGGTAATGCTTTCGAGCATCATCTGCGGATCGGCTTTCAGGCCCATAGCGGCTTTTGTTCCGGGGAGGACTTTGATTGACTCCCAGCTGCCTCTCGGCACGATCGAATCCAATTTAGCTGATGATGTAAGACCAGCTACCTGCTTCTGGATTTTCAGCGTGTCGTCATTCAACTTGGCATCCCCATTATCGGCCACTTTCAGTGTCACGGTAAAGGTGGGATAATCGGGGTGCGCCTTCGTGTCTATATTTTGTGCGCATATCACCGGAGCCACACTCAGGAGGGCGAGGGATATTGCGGATTTTATCTTTTTCATATTCTTCTTGATTTACTTGTTATTTAACGATTACTTTTTGTCTGTTTACCGCATAGATGCCGGCAGGAACGGAGATCTGATAGCCGTCCGAAGCCACACGGGCATTGAAGTAAACACGTCCTAACATATCGACAACCGTCACCTGTACAGGTTCTGCTGTATGGATAATAATCGTACCCTTTCCGGTCCGAACGAAATAGCCTTCCACAGCAATGACCTCATTACCGGTCGGCGTGTCTCCAATCTTCAGTGAACGTAACGTAGAGGTCGTGCCCGCATCTGCCAGGATATAGCTTCCGAAAGCCGGGATCTCAGCGCCATCCGTCCGTTCGAACTTCGTTCCTTCGGGATTCAAGACATAAGCCGTTTTGTTCAATGTGATCGGGTGCGTATTCGGGTTTGCCACAAACGAGAAAGCGGCTTGGGCTTCTGCTTTTGTAAGAACAGGCTGTCCGATTTCCGGTTTCGTAGACAATGACACGGTCTGCTGTTCGGGAGAGGTGACGACGATCAGGCTATCGTGTCCGGAAGTAGCAATAAGACAAGCGGAATCCAAGACTTGCGGATTCGTTTCTTTCACCTTGATCTGTGGCAGTAATCCACCGGTAGCAAGCGAGACATTTGCCTGCCAGATGCCATCGGCAGCATCTTCTGCGGCAAACTTCAACGCTTCGTCAGCACCGCTTTTCTTCACGATCAGATCGCCTGTCGTGCCCCCTTTCGGGAATCCGAATGCCGTCCATTTGCCTGCTTTCACAAGGTAGTTCAACTGCAAGACGTTTGCCGTCACATTCTGGGTCGTTGTCAATCGGGCTGCGTCGGTCAGGAAGATAACAGAGTCAAGAACCAATGGGACATTGACGGTCAGATCGGCATCTTTGGCTAATGCGATCGTGCGATTGTTATAGCGTGCTTTATTAGCATCGTTAATCGTAACAGAACCTGCAATCGTAAGACGCTGGTTGCCGACGGCTACTTTGGTAAACATAACATCATTATTAGTAGCCGAGGTATCTTGTTTCAGCCAGAAAACAAGTTTATCCGGATTCGTATTCGCGGCAAAGGCTTTAGCCGTTTCCTCACCTGTCACCAAATAGCCATCTTTACAATTGATAACAATGCTGTCCGGTGCTGTAATATATTTCAACCCTCCAGTCGTAGGCGCAGCAAACAAAGTCGGCACCGAATCGTTTAATGATTTCACAGCCAAGACCATCGATATATCCGTAACCATTACAGTGTCACCAGGATATGCGACTGGTTTTTTATAAGATGATACTATTTCATTATTATCACCATATGACTTACTAAACTGAATTAACGCATTCGGCAATGTCTTGGTCGCATTGCGGAGCGTATCGCCATTCCGGATCAAGATGCTTTTCGAACCGTCTGCATTCAAGAACCGAGTGCTCGGATCAATCGAAACTATATTCCTGTTATAATCCAAATACCCGTTAGATTCTTTTTCAAGTACATTTTCATAAGAGACAAAAACAGAGGTCGTCGCTTCTGCCATATTCTGAAGGGTACAATTTTTTAATGAAACGGAGCAATCGGCACTTGGCTTCATGCAAGGACGCTTAGTGCCTCCCGTTCCACCCCCCTTCTGGAATACGATAGGAGGTACAAATCCATAATCCTTTGTATTATCTATGATTTTACTCGTAATAGTACAATTATCCATTTCAACAACTGAACGTTCAGTACCTTCAAAGACAATAACCCCAAAGCCATTGGAACTCCCCTCTTTTCCAACACCCGCAAAAGTAGAATGGCTTGCTTTCAAAGTCATTCCGTCGGCACCATCTGCACTATACCAAGCCCCCTGCATATAGAAAGCAGCCCATCCATAAACCTGGGAATTGTTGATTACGAAATGTTGTTCGGGAGATTTAATCCAAATTGCATAATAGTAATTATCACCAACCGACAAAGTTGCGTTATTAATATTATAAGTCGCACCGGCAGCGCCAATGGCAAGAATAGCATTCACGCCTGTCAGCGCTTTTCCTTGTATAACACTTATTTCGGATCCTTCCATTATGAAATTGCAGGAACCGCCTTCATTATAGAAACCTACCTGATTATTAGCCCCCAACTGGATCTTTGAGTTATTTAATTCAACTGTTGAGGAAGTCACTGTTGGTGCGATTTTAATTGCTGCATGTTCTCCTTTGTAAAGATCACCCTTACGATGTCCTACAGTCTGCATATCTACCTTCACATTATCTAATGTAAGGTGGACTTTTGGCTGATCGATATTAATGATGGCTGCACTATCCGCAGCAGTGGCCGATTCAGTCAATTTCAGACTGGAAAGTGTAACGTCTACCATATCTGAAGGAGTAATCACCCATTTACCTTTTACGATACATTTTGCCGTGTCCGTCCCCTGCAAAGCGATGCTCTTTTTTATTAATAAGCTATCTGAAATCACATATGTCGTATCCGCCAGATTAACAATATCGGCCTCTACCGCAACAGCCGCTTTCAATTCATCGGCAGTTGAGACATTGGCTTCAAGAGAGCCTGCATAGACCAAAGTCCCTGTCTTTGTCAAGGTTGCCCCTTTTTCAATAGACAGACCGTTGTTGAAAGTCCAGGTTTTAGCTGCTGCAATAGTGAATGTACTATCTTTAGTGCTGTTTCCCCTTTGTGCTGCGGCAATCTTCACCTTAGCTCCAGTGACGGTAAGGTCGGCATCGTCAAGGCCGAATCCCACGTTAAAGACAGGAAGGTTATCCCCTTTAAACGTATAGTTGACTTTCCCTTTCAGATAAGGGGCACTCGCTTCATTTGACCCTGAAGTTCCCCAAGCATCCACCGCCCCAAGGCTGTAATGCTGGTTGGCATCAGCCGGGAATGTACAGTTATCAAAGGTCACATTCAAAAGACTTTCAATGCGGGTTCTGACAGTTCCCGATATTACGCTTGCATTATTATCACCCTGTCCGGATGTAGATTCCTGTATGTCGCCTTTTTCAAAGATACAGCCGGTTGCCACTATATTGATACTATCCGACCAACCATTTGATCCGGCCGCACTAAACTCATGGATCTTAGTTCCGTTAAGTTCAGCCCTAACGTTCTTTAAATGGGAATAACTTTCTCCGCCGCCTATAGCTAAGTTGTTGATTTCCACTTTCCCCGTTTTAAAATAGGCAGTACGCGTCTTACAATTGGACGATTCATAAGTAGTAGCACTCGTATTACCACATCTACCGGCATTCGCAAACGGACCGGCAAAAGCATAACCCGAAACCTTTGCAGTACCGGATATTTCCATATAAACCGAGTCGGTAAAAGAGTACATGCCTCCGCTGCCAAGTATCTTATTCGTGATTTCACCTCCGCTGATCTTCAGCGTGGCGGTTCCGACTTTGGCAATCGTGCCTGCCGTTGTCGTGCCGTACCCGAAGCCGCCACCGAAAATGTCACTCAGTTTACCGCTGATCATTTCGATATAAGAAGTCTCTGCTTCCGCGCTGCATTTACCTCCTATCACAACCAGTTTCGCATCATTTTTACAGGTAAAGTAATCCGCTGTTGTTCCGTCTTTTGCGGCATTTAAGACTGAAACTTTTATTGAATCGAGTTCTGTCGTACTTCCTTTTTGCAGTTCGATTCTAATAGGATTTCCATTCGCAAAGAGAGTGTCTTTGGCTCCGGTTTTAAAGGTCATCGCGGAACTACTTGAATGTAGTTTCCCACCGGTTGCTGTTTCTGCATGCAGCCAACCGACACTTGCCGTCAGCCCTATTCCGACGGCAAGCAAAAAGTGTAATTTTCGCTTCATAAGCTTTTCATTTTAAAAGTGAGTTATTAATATTGAAATAAATCTTTAACATTTATTACATGGGACTACCCCTCTCGTACGAGAGTACACCACCCCTCCAATGCCAGGGGCATGTGCCACTCTAACGTTAGAGGGTGCCACCCCTCTCGTACGGGAGTACATGGCCACTCTAATGCGAGAGTGGCGGATGCCCCCGGACAGGTTAGAGTTCACCGGGGCGTTCCTCTTCGCCTCCACCCACCGTGAGTAGGATCGGGAAACGATAGGTACGCGGTTCCTTTACTATCGAGTAGTTGCCACCGGCCTGCGTCGTAATACTTAAATAGTAAGAGCCGTCGGCCAGGTCGGGGATCGAGATGATGATCTGCGATGTGGTGTTAGTGACCACCAGATCAACTTTCTGAGGCTTGCCGTCTGCGGTATCGGGAGTGAAGTAAACACCTACGGAAGGATCGTTACCTTTTAACAAAAGAGTGTTGCCGTCGATAACGGCAGGTTTACCGGATGTCAGTACCTGGTTTACTTTGCCGGTAGCCGAGTCAGTGATGTTGTTGATCACCGGACCGGTCGTTGCCATGTGCAACTTAGCAGTGAGATTTTTCAGGCCTTTGATGAGTTCGCGACCAGGCGTGTAAGTGATGCCGAAGCCGTTCTTCTCAGGATCGAAGACAGGCTTTTCGCCACTATACCCGCCGTAGGTGTTGAGCAACCACTGGCCTACCCCGTCGACAACGCTTTTGCCACCGAGGATAGCTTGAATCTTCTTTTGGTCGGCAAGGCCAAGGATCATGAGAATGGTTTCATAACGGAACTCAGTACGTTCAGCCACGATGTCTTTGGCAATGTTCTCGTTGTGGACCGTGCCGGTGATATTCACTTTTCCGGTGTAATCGCCGGGAGCTTCGGTCAGGACGTTGTCGTACAAGTCTACAGACAAGATCGTTTTTTCGGTAGCCATAATATTCTAAATTTAAGTTGCCCGTTGGTGAGGCGGGAAATACCAATACATTTGTTTCATACCCTTATTTATGATATAAGGTGAAATGAGTGCTTTCAGGTCTCTATCCGAGAAAAGTAATTTCTAAGAACAGGGTATATCGTACTGACTTTGATGTAATATTTTAAAGATTAGGGTATTTTTATTTCATATCCTTAATCTAAGGATTATTAAAAGCAAGACAGTCCCGATCCGTCTTATGCCTGTAAAAAAGAAGGGTACTATCAAACAGGCGATTAGGCTGACATTGGTTGAATTATTGTCAAGGGGGTTTTGATTATTTTTTTAAATTCCTGGAATTAACTTGCTTTTCATATTTTTTATTATGACCTTTGCCACGTATTCAATGATACAAGGGGTATTCACAAATCATAAAAAGCTGTATATAAATCGAAAAGCAGCCGATTTCCCTTATATCATAAATAAGGGTATTTTCTCCTTTCTTATCAATTTTTCCACTTTATTTATTACTAATTCATTCGCATTTCCGATCTCACGCGGGTCAAGTCTTGCCAGATAATGATGAGTCATTTTCTCGGAAGTATGCCCCAATGCCTGGCTGATTACATTCACGGCTACATGTTGGCGGTAGGCTTCCGAAGCCCAGGTATGCCGGAAAACGTAGCTCGTCAGCGGAACAGGCAGCCGCAAGCGTTCGCCGATCTTTTTCAACTGCCGGTTGTATTCGGCAAGCAATGCTTTATACTGCTCATGATTGGTTTCCTTCGACAACAGCGGAAAAAGATAAGGAGAGCGTATATCCGCATAGCGGTCGATCAGATACTTCATGCTGGTGCTGATCTGAATCTGTATCAGCGTTCCTGTCTTCTGCCGATGATAAGTCAAAATACGTCCTCCTTTCTGAATATTATCTTTCGTCAGATGCACCAAATCAACAAAAGGCATCCCGCAAGCCATAAAACTAAACAGGGCAAGCCCCGCCGCCTGGGCTTGTTCCGGACAGTCTTTATAATCCAGACGGGCCATCATCTCCATTACCTTCACCGTCACGGCACGTTTCACGGTCTCTTCCCGCTTTAACCGGATTCCTTCGAACGGATGTATCTTCGGTTTATAACGGGCTTTCCGGCAAATCTTGTTATACATGGACCGGAAACAACTAATATAACTGTTTACCGTATTCACACGCAAGCCTTCATTTCTCAGGGAAGACATAAAATCGGTCACTTGCAGGGGCCTTAATTCCTTAAACGAAAAAGTTTCCTTCCCGCAGAAACGTAAAAAGCGGTTCCGCACCGCCCGGTACAGGTCAGCGGTACTCTCTGCACCAGCCTCCCGCTTCTTCTTTTCTTGCTCCCGCATCAATTCATAAAAATCATTCTTTTCCATAAGCTAATCACCTCTTTTTAAAAAAGGTAAATATACAACAGGATACCCGAAGGAATGGTTATCTGATTAAATTCGTACTTTTGCAAATTCATACAAAATTATATGGATAAAAAGAGCTGATAATGTTACGGAAAGGAGACCTTACACAAGGAGGCATAACCACCACCCTGCTACAATTCACATTGCCGATGCTGGCAGGGTCGCTTTTGCAACAATGCTATAACATAGCCGATACGCTGATCGTGGGACAATGTATCGGTGCAAATGCGTTGGCCGCGGTCGGTTCCGCCTATACCCTGATGGTTTTCCTGATCTCTATCCTGCTGGGGTTGTCGATGGGGAGCGGTACGGTTTTCTCGCTGCAATACGGAGCCGGCAACTTGCCTGCCCTGCGACGTAGCGTCTATGTTTCTTTCCTGTTGATCGGCACGGTGACCGTCTTGTTGAATGGGGCGGCGTTTTTCTGGCTCGATCCGATTTTGCGATGGTTGCAAGTTCCCAGTGATGTTTATCCGTTGATGCACGGCTATCTATGGATCATTTTCTGGGGGATAGCTTTTACTTTCCTGTATAATTTTTATGCGGCATTGCTTCGCGCCGTGGGCGATTCCGTGACACCTCTATGGTTTCTGGCCGTATCGGTTGTTTTGAATATCGGGCTTGATTTGTTCCTTATCCTCATCCTGGACCGGGGTATCGAAGGAGCAGCGGTCGCAACGGTCGTCGCACAAGGAGCGGCAGCATCCGGCATTCTGTTATATACTTACAAGAAACGTCCCGAACTGCGGTTGCACCGGGAGGATATGCGCTTCGACCGTTCCAGCCTGAAAGAAATCACTTCCTTCTCCACACTGACTTGCATCCAACAATCTGTGATGAACTTCGGTATATTGATGGTGCAAGGGTTGGTAAATAGTTTTGGCACGGCTGTCATGGCAGCATTCGCCGCGGCAGTCAAGATCGACTCTTTCGCCTATATGCCCGTTCAGGAATTCGGGAATGCTTTTTCCACTTTTGTCGCCCAGAATTTCGGGGCGCGGAAAGGAGATCGCATACGCCGGGGAGTACGCAGCGCATTTCTTATAACGATCGTCTTTTCCCTTGTCATCTCGCTGTTGGTTTTCTTTTTTGCCAAGCCGTTGATGCTTATTTTCGTCCGTCCGGATGAAACCGAGATACTTCGCATCGGAGTAGAATACCTACGCATCGAAGGGACTTTCTATTCAGGTATCGGTATCTTGTTTCTCCTTTACGGTTATTACCGTGCCGTCCGTATGCCGGGAATGTCCGTCGTGCTCACTGTTCTGTCTTTAGGCACACGTGTCGTTCTTTCTTACTGGCTGGCCTCCATTCCTTCTATCGGGGTCACCGGTATTTGGTGGTCTATTCCTATCGGTTGGTTCCTGGCCGACTTGGCCGGCATCGCTTATTACCGCTACCGCAAATATGCAGCCTTACGGGCCTGACAAAAAAGGAACAGACATAACAGGATAACAGATAGAACGGCTATCGGTCAGAAGGATGTTAATACTCCAAGCCGAATTGCCACAAAGGGATTACATTCATATAGCCGGTTTCGATATCATCTTTCACAATGAAACCATTGTCCAAACCCTGCAGTTGCTTTTGTTTCTTATTTCTACCCCCTACCTCAAACGTGAGATCATCAATCAAGAAATCAGAAACCGGGGAAACTATTACATCATGCCTGACACGCATTTGGTTTAAAAAGAAAGTCTCACGGATATTACCGACATCAGAAGCATCACGACCTAAACAATAAATCAGATTCGTATTGTCAAGATAAATTTTATCAACCTTTCCCAAACCACGGATTCCCCCCGTCGCATCCCGCAGCTGTACAATCAACTCGGCTTCTTCGATATAGAGGCAATAATCAGCGATGCTGTTCCGGCTTGCTCCCAGCATCATGGCAATGCTGCTCATATTCGGCTTAAACGGGACACTTTTAGCGATAATGGCTAACAGTTGTTTCAACTTACGCCCTGTAGAAACATTCAAATCCGCAAACAGCGGGATATCGGATTCAAGTGTTTGATTTATTATTTGCTGTAACCGCAAATCAAAATCTTCATCCAAGGCAAAAGGATAATATCCTCGTTTCAGATAATCCGAAAAGAATGTGAACGGACGAAAACCTTCCGGCAAAATCACTTTATGTTGAAGAATATCCGACAACGTATATATATCGATATCGATATTATGAAACAATTTCAGATATTCCCGAAAAGACAGACCCTGCATTTGATACATAACAGCCCTGCGGCTCAAATCAGATACACCTTTATTGATGTCTAATACAGAAGAACCTGTGAAAACGACATTCAGTTCAGGATGATAGTCATAAATCAATTTAAGTTCTTTAGACCAGTCTTTATATTTATGAATTTCATCTATAAACAGATACTTTCCTCCCAACTTTACGAAACTATCAGCTAAGTCTATCAATTTATGGCTGGCAAAATAAAAATCTTCGGCTGTGACATATAAAGAAACATTCCTATCCAATTCTTCTTTGATATATTGCAGGATTAGCGTTGTCTTGCCAACCCCTCGCGGACCGGTCAAACCAATCATCCGGTTCTTCCAGTTGATCCGGAAATACATATAACGATGAAAACCGGTTGTAGTCTCTTGCAACAGTTTACTAAAATGCTCTTGAAGTTTATCCATGATCTTTATTTCTTGTCTCAGACAAAGATAGCCATTTTGCACTTTGATAGTGCAAAATGGTATATAAAATTGCACTCTCACAGTGCAATTTCGTATAATATCTACATAACAAGAGGATGAAACAGTCAAAACATCTATTCCAAGAGATTTGACTCTTGCCGGATTTTTCTATCTTTGCAGCCGTAAAAAGTAATGATAAATTATGGACGACAGTATTCCGCGAGAAACAGAAACAGTAAGTAACACGTAACGCGCAGGGGTAAAAACAGCAAGGCCTCTGTACGTTGACAAAAAAACGAAAGGAGGCAATAATGAGAACTTTTCTTTATTGTGAAGCCGGCTTTGTGGAAAAAGACCAGTGGCTTCCAAACAGCTGGATCAATGTAGAATGTCCCACACCGGAGGATATCCATTACCTGACAAACCAATTCAATGTTCCCGAATCTTTTTTAAGCGATATTGCCGATACGGACGAACGCCCGCGTATCGAATATGAAGGGAATTGGTTATTGACTATCATTCGAATCCCGGTGCAGAGCCAGGAACAAGGTATTCCTTTCACGACTATCCCTTTAGGGATTATGACAAACAATGAAATCATCATATCCGTTTGCTATTATAAGACGGAACTGATACCGGACTTTATCCGCTACACACGCCGTAAAGAGATTGTCGTACGTCATAAATACGACCTGATCCTGCGGCTGATCCATTCGTCCGCCGTATGGTTCCTGAAATATCTGAAACAAATCAACAACGAGGTGGCGCATGCCGAAAAAGCTTTGGAAAAAAGCATTCGGAACGAAGACCTGCTTCGCCTGATGAAGTTGGAGAAGAGCATGGTTTACTTCAATACTTCCATCCGTGGCAATGAAGTGATGCTCACCAAGCTTCAAAGCATCTTCCAAGAACCGGTTTATATGGACAACGAGCTGGTGGAAGACGTGGAAACCGAGTTGAAGCAGGCGCACCTCACAGTCAATATCTATAGCGACATCCTGACCGGCACGATGGACGCGTTCGCCTCCATCATCTCCAACAACGTGAATACCATCATGAAACGCATGACCTCCATCTCCATCATCCTGATGGTTCCCACCCTCATCGCCAGCTTCTACGGTATGAACGTCCCGATCTATGGTGAGAACATGCCATACGGTTTTGCCGTCATCGTCATTGTCTCTATCACATTGTCGGCCTTATCGTTCTTTATTTTCAAGAAGATAAAATGGTTCTAAACATAAAAAATCCGCTTTACCTTCACAGGCGAAGCGGATTTAAAATCGATAAGTTTTTTCTAATCAAATATTTAATCAGAAAACAATATCTTGGGAAGGATAATATCTAATTCTGATAAATAAGTTGCAAAGGACGTGCCAGAAATGAAAAACGGGATGTATTTATAAATAAGATACTGATATACACGGTTATAAAAACGACACATAATATAAAAGGAATCGGGAAAGTGTGGAACAAATTGGGGACAGTGTGTAAAAATTCCACAACCGGTTGTGGAATTCCTACTTTTTGATGTGGAAAGAGCAATAATAATCGACAGCCTTTTTCAGCAAATCTTCCGGGAGATCGAAGGATTCATCGAACAAAGAAGTTTCGACAGCAAGTACTTTCTTCTTCGGATCTTTTTTCCAGTTGCCGACGATACGGCCATTATACAGGATCACGGGGTAAAAGATGCCGTACGTATTGAATGCCTTAGGATGATGTTCACGTAGCATAACGGTCGTCCGGTCTTTATAACTGATCAGATATTCATCATACGAAGGCAACAGATGCAGCACTTTCCGGCAACGGGCCTTCTGGTCACAGGTTGTATGCAGATAAAAGGTTTCCGAATCAAACTTTTCGGCAAGCAGATCACCTTCAATCAAAGCAACCGCTTGCCGCGCCTCAGCCGTCGTCAAACCGGACCACCAGACAAAATCGGGCAACGTCGCCGGAGAATGGCTTTGGAAATACAAGGTAGCCAACCGGGCAAGTGCCTCTTCCCGAAGGAGTTCTTTCACCGGAGGCACACGTTCTTCCAACAAAGCATAGGTCGGCTTCCTGTTCTTATCCACCCCGCTGCATATAAGGCCATCCGTTTCGGCACGGACCAGGAAATAATGTATCAAGTGATTGTCTGCCTCGACCCCTGCCCGGCCGAACTCATCCGTCAACTCCTGTTTTGTCAGGCTCTTGTTCCCACCCAACAATTGTTCCAGCAGTCTGCAACCTTTCGCATAGAAACTTCCGGTTATCTCCATCTTCCGGCTTTTGGCATAAGAATCGAAAGCCGTCCGTATACGGCCTCCCGACAATTGCAACATCCAGCGGATATCCTCTGCTGCGATGAAATGCCAGGTCGGTCGTAATATATGGGTACGCAGGATTTCCCCCTTTGCAAGCGCATCGTCCACCGCCTGCAACGATGACGATTTCAAGCGGGTTCCGACCGCCCATTTCGCCATTGCATATTCCTGTGCCTGGATAGCTCCCATCCAGGCAACCACTTCCTTCGGACTCTTGAACCGGGGTTTTGCCAATTGCTGGCTTAACAGGCGGATATCGGTCAGCATATTCTTATTGTCAGCAGGATTTTCCGGTCATGATATCCAACACCAGCTTATCGGTGGCTTCCATACCTTTGGAACCGATGGAAGTCAGGTTGATGATCGACTTGTCGACATCCTCATCGATAATGCCTTCGACCGGAGTCACCACCTTGTTTTCCATTGCCATCAGCGCGGACAACATCGCGGTCGAAACGCCGCTGGAAACTTTCATGGCGCAACTGGGTTTAGCCCCGTCGCAGATCATGCCGGTGATGTTGCCGATCATATTCTTGATCGCATAGGAAATCTGCACCTTATCGCCCCCCATCAGATAGGTGATGCCGCAACTGGCTCCCGTAGCGGCCACCACGCAACCGCAAAGAGCGGACAGGCGTCCTAAGCTCTGTTTGATATAGATGACCATCAGATGGCTTAGCATCAGGGCGCGGATCAACTGTTCTTCCGTACATTCGATGTCTTCGGCAAAAGAAAGGACGGGAAGCGTCGCGGCAATCCCCTGGTTGCCGCTACCGGAGTTACTCATCACCGGTATCATGGCGCCATCCATGCGGGCATCGCAGGCGGCAGCCGTCATAGCCAACATGTGGGTATAGGCAGAATCGCCCATATATTTACGTCCGTATGCGCCGGAAACGGTCTTGCTGACCGTATGCCCGAAGTTCCCCTTCAGGGAAGCCTCGGCCGCTTTCCGGTTCAGATCGGCAGTCTCCAGGATAAAACGGATCTCGTCGAGCGGCATTTCCATCGCAAACTCATACACGGTAGAGAAAGAGAGCCTCAGTTCGTCTTCATCGTCCGAAGCATCGCAGGCAGCCCCTTCTTTCCTCCGGTCTGTCAGGACAGCGCCATTCTTCTCCACATACACGATATTCGTATGTTCATGGCAGATCATCACCCGCGAAGTTTCATTTCCGGCCGAACAAATCACTTCGATATAGAGTTTGTCGACATTTTCCTTTAAAGCGATATGAATCCGTTTATCTTCGATCACCTGCTTTCCTTCGGCGAGCGCTTCCGGTGTCAGGTCGCGCAAGACTTCAAGGCCGTATGCGGACTTGCCGATCAGCGTACCCAAAGCGATCGCTATCGGCAACCCGACCATTCCGGTTCCGGGTATTCCGACGCCCATCGCATTCTTCAGGATATTGGCACTCAGGAATACTTCCGTCTTCTCCGGCTTGCAGCCTAAAACCTCGGCAGCCTTGGCGGCTGCCAATGCGACCGCAACCGGTTCCGTACAGCCGATAGCGGGAATCACTTCCTGATGTATAAGTTTGATGATTTGTGTTTGAGTTGTTTTATCCATGATATAGATCGATATTTTTGACTTTATACGGACAAAGGTAACGATTAATTAGATAGATTGGACAGTCATTTATGGAAATTACTGCCCAACCAATAGGATTATGACTCCTTCAAAAAACAATCCGGTTTCAGATCGCTCTTAAAACATCAATGAGAGACTATGACTTTATGAACCTCCGGTTCCGCCACACCATCACGAAAAATATGTAAGAAATAATTGCCACCGGGCAACCCGGAAACATCAATCGACACTTGCCGGTCCGTCATACGCAAATTGCGGACAAGGAGACCTTGGAAATTGAACAAACGCAGTTCATACGAGGTGGATGCCGTTTTAGGAGCCCATACAGCCTCATCCGCACTGATGGTTTTCTCCGGTTCTGCAACATCGACAAACAAAGTTCGGTCGGCCGGATTCGGATAAACGGAAAAAGCATAAGAACCTACTCCGTAAACCGCTCTTGTCTGTAATAATAACCCACAATGAGTAATCACTCTTAATTCAATATTATAATTTCCATTCGGGATAGTCCAATAATCACCGGATGGTCCGGTTTGCGTACTATAGCTGTTGCCTGTCCCTATAGGAGTGGCATTCCAAATAAATCCTAAGACGCCATATATTTGAGACAATTTGGCAATCAACATCAATTTATTATTGCTTTCCTTGGAATAATCTATCGAGACTTTGGCATACGGATCGTTTAACGGAGTCGAGACAACAACATCCTTGTCGATCCGGACAGTCACTCCCCTTACAGTCACATGTGCAAATATGGCGCTTCCTCCTCCGGAAGTTCCTTTAACACTGCAATTATTACCGGACGAACTGCCGACTATGCTTATATGGTTTCCGCAACTCCAAGATACCGTTGCTCCTGCCGGCAAGTCCGAAATAGAATAATTATATGTTTGGCTGGACGGACATATTCCGTCGAGACCGGTAATTTCCAATTGTATCTTCGAAACATCAACCGTCTTTTTCAACGTATAAGAGCTTCCACACTCTTTCAGTTTCAGAGAGATATTTATTTCCTGACTCCCGACATTGTCAAACCGGCACACCAACGTATTTGTTCCCTTCCCTCCGGCAATGGAAACTCCGGTCCCCGTGATCGTAAACGATTCGATCTTGTCACTCGGTATATCGACGGATATACTGATGTCACGGAATTGCTCGATGGACGGTATCGTCAGGTTCGGTGGCAGAACCGTCGTGTTGGGAGCCATGAACCACCCCGAATATTTGTTTCCGTTTTTTAACCGAACCTTCACATCAGCACTTGTGGCGCACGGGCTTTTCGTCACACGGATAGAATTGGTGTTTGCCCCCGAAACAATCGTCCATCCGGATGGCACCGACCATTCGTAAGCCACGCCAGATACGGCAGGCACCGTATAGGTGAATGTCTGTGACACGCCATATTGAATCGTAGCCGGATAAGCGGAATAGTTGAATTCCCGCTTGACGGTGATAGACGAAAAAGCAGTCTTGTCTTTCTCATATTCGGGATTTATGCCTCTTACCTTTATCATTCCGTCGGTAAAATAGTCGGGAGTAACAGAGATAGAAGAAGCTGTATTCTTAATTACAGTATCATTTCCATACCAGGATTTAGGCATTATCCATTCAAGGTTATCTACTTTAACATTTTTATTATCAATAATATACGGCAAATTAAAAACACTTGTCAATTCTACCACAAATGACTCCGTTCCCAACGGAATTGTTTTCTTTCCACTTTTTATTCTGATAGGAGGAGGCGTTACTCCATTGTAACTTTTTATTTTTTGAACAAGTTTTTTTCCGCATTGTAATCAGTATTACCTACGGTATAATCAATCTTTGCACTGATAGTCCCTTGTGGAGCGTTTGTACCTGTAGCTTTCGGATTCCTCCAATATACAGTCATCTCCTTTTCCTTACTATATTTGATAGATGTAACATCAGACAACTCATTGAAAGAACCTCCGGTAACCGTCCATTCTATGTTTTTTATCGTTCCTCCTTCTGGATCTGCAAGGGTATAGTCTATTTTTGTACCAGGCAAAACAAAATCTTTATGCTCTCCCTTTTCTTTAAGTTCCTGTGCTTGAACCATGAAGGTAATATTGCTCCATATTGCTAAAATAAAAATCAATGTTCTCATAATATTAAATTTTTAAAAGTAATAAAACAGACTAAGAGACAAGCCATGCAGGCTTCGGTAAGATTTGATATATTTGTCAAAACGGGGATTTAAATCGGCATGGTATCTATCCCCGTTGCTAAGAATAATATCTTGTTTATACATATCCAACATAGCAGAGAATGTATATTTCAAATCACAACCCAAATGACCATACCGATAAGAAAGGCCGGCTTGAGGAGACACGCCATAAGCATTATTTTGATACTCACGTAGATCATGATCTTCTATTTTGTTCTCTTGATTGTCATCCACATAATGATAATCTTTATATTGCCTATAGTTCCTCTTAAAATCAAAACCGATTCCGATAAACACGGAAAAACCTTTCCTGCCAAAAACCGTATAATTATACCCTAAAGCCGTTCCCCAAATACGATATAGCCAAGGATCATCAAATACGACCAATTGGAAATCCCCTTGCTCGCGTTTATGATTTTCGAAATAAAGAGGGAAGGTCAAATAGAATGAATGCCTATTGGTTAACCGATATTTGACCGACAATTCAATAGTACTCTCATCAAATGGTCTTTTCGATCGATGCAAGAAATTATAACCGCCACCGATCGACCATTTATCTAAAAAACGCGCTTTCTCCGCTTGACCGAAAGACAAGAGTGGGAAGAAGCAAGCAACAAACAATAAAATGGACAAAGACCTTCGTTTAAATAATCTTCTCATAATACTACAATTTAAAAATAATAAAACAGACTAAGAGACAAGCCATGCAGGCTTCGGTAAGATTTGATATATTTGTCAAAACGGGGATTTAAATCGGCATGGTATCTATCCCCGTTGCTAAGAATAATATCTTGTTTATACATATCCAACATAGCAGAGAATGTATATTTCAAATCACAACCCAAATGACCATACCGATAAGAAAGGCCGGCTTGAGGAGACACGCCATAAGCATTATTTTGATACTCACGTAGATCATGATCTTCTATTTTGTTCTCTTGATTGTCATCCACATAATGATAATCTTTATATTGCCTATAGTTCCTCTTAAAATCAAAACCGATTCCGATAAACACGGAAAAACCTTTCCTGCCAAAAACCGTATAATTATACCCTAAAGCCGTTCCCCAAATACGATATAGCCAAGGATCATCAAATACGACCAATTGGAAATCCCCTTGCTCGCGTTTATGATTTTCGAAATAAAGAGGGAAGGTCAAATAGAATGAATGCCTATTGGTTAACCGATATTTGACCGACAATTCAATAGTACTCTCATCAAATGGTCTTTTCGATCGATGCAAGAAATTATAACCGCCACCGATCGACCATTTATCTAAAAAACGCGCTTTCTCCGCTTGACCGAAAGACAAGAGTGGGAAGAAGACAATAAAAAATAGTAAAAGAGGAAACAACCTTCGTTTGATTTTTTTTTGATTCATATATTTTTATTTTTTTAGTTAACACATCAAGCGAACATCAGGACTTACGTCCGCACGAAATCACACCGGATCCCCCGATTCTTTTGCTTCAGACTAATAGACGAATAATAATCCTCCTTCCTTATTCCGTCCTTTTATTTAAGGTTGAACAATATATGACAAATATAAATAATATATTCTACTTCGCAATATAATATATTATTTTTTGTAATGAAAAACAAATCAAACCTCCTGCCATCTCCGGTCCTATTGTAGTATTTCCTCAAATATCCGTTGGTACAAATCGTATGCAGTCAGTCGCCCAGCGTCCCGACCGTGAACGTCTCCTCCTCCGTGCCATTGCCACGCCCCTCTTTCAGGCGGACGCTGAACACAACTTCGCCCGTACGCAACTTCGGGGAGGCCTGCACCGTGACGTTATAGGTGATACGGTCGTCGCGGGTGATTTTAGCTATCTTGACCGGTTCGGAGAGTTTCAGATGCTTTCCTTTCTCAACTTTCACTATCGGTTCCACGTCCAAAGCATCCTGAAAGCTGTTGTTCACGATCACGAGGGAGATACGGCAGGTTTCGCCTGCATTGATCTTGTTATCGCGGGTGACGCTGTCCTCTTCCAGCAGGATGTCTTCGATCTGCAAATCAGGAAGCAAAACATGCGAGGACGGCGTATAATTTCCCGGATTCCTCTTCTCCACTCTTACCTCGTCGCCTGTATTTGCAGCAATCTGCGCACCGGCGATTCCTCCGACCGCCGTCCCGACAAACGCCCCTATGTCACCCCCGATATCATCGTCTATGGCATTTCCGACCGCTCCGCCGAAAAGCCACCCGACAAAGGCGCCGATCTGGGCTCCTACGCCTGCCCGGTCTTCCCGGCTCATATTCTTCATCGACCCGCATCCCGTCAGAATTAACAAAGACATAATCACGCATAGAATTTTATTTTTCATACTCAGCTATTTTAATCCTTCCAAATTAATAAACAAAGATAGTCATCCGTTTGACTTAATGACAACGGAAAGGAGAAAAACCCCTATCCGATTGCGTTTTTTTATGTAAGTTTGCGCCCGATTAAACAAAGAATGATGGCAACTCAATTCAAGACTCCGGCAGCAGAATTACAACACCAGTACGATCTTCTGCAAAAAGAATTCGAATATGAAAAAGAGATGTACCGCCAGCAAACCGAACGGGCCGGCATACACCGCCGCATCCAACAAGGGCTTTGCTGGTATCCTGTCGTACCGGGGAAGAGCTACTATAATTCCCTGAACCAGCTCGTCGTCGAAGTCGAACGGCGGGAGGACAAGGAGATCGAACACAATTTCGAATATGGCCGTCCGGTCTGCTTCTTCACGACAAACGGAAGCGGAAAACCCGGATATTTGAATTTCCCGGCTGTCATCAGTTATGTGGAAGACGACCGGATGGTTGTCGTGCTTCCTTCACCCGCCGCACTGTTCGACCTGCAAAAGGCAGGCGAGATCGGCGTCCAGCTTTATTTCGACGAGACCAGCTACAAGACGATGTTCAACGCCCTGTCTGCCGTTATCCAGGCGAAAGGGAACCGGCTGGCTTACCTGCGGGACGTCTTGTTAGGCAAAATCCCCGTCGCCCGGCGCACGCTTTTCCCCGTGCGCTTTCCCTGGCTGAACCTGTCGCAGGAGGAGGCGGTCAACCACGTATTGGCGGCAAAAGATGTGGCTATCGTGCACGGTCCTCCCGGAACCGGCAAAACGACCACTTTGGTTGAAGCGATCTATGAGACTTTGCACCGGGAGAACCAGGTAATGGTCTGTGCCCAAAGTAATACGGCCGTAGACTGGATATCCGAAAAACTGGTCGATCGCGGCATCCACGTCCTGCGTATCGGCAACCCGACGCGGGTAAACGACAAGATGCTTTCCTTCACATACGAACGGCGTTTCGAGTCGCATCCCGACTATGCCGAACTATGGGGAATCCGCAAGGCGATACGCGAAATACAATCCAACCTCCGCAAAAAGAGCCACAGTGAGAAAGAAACAATCCGCAACCGCCTCTCCCGCCTCCGTTTCAGGGCAACGGAACTGGAAGTGAAGATCGACACGGAACTGTTCGACGAGGCGCGTGTCGTAGCCTGCACGCTGGTCGGATCTGTCAACCGGGTGCTGACCAACCGTAACTTCACGACTCTCTTTATCGACGAGGCCGCCCAAGCGCTCGAAGCCGCCTGCTGGATTGCGATCGGCAAAGCGGACCGGGTCATTTTGGCGGGCGACCATCACCAACTCCCTCCTACTATCAAATGTATGGAAGCGGCACGCGGCGGCTTGGATCACACCTTGATGCAAAAAATAACCGACCGGAAACCCGAAACCGTCTCGCTTTTGAAAACACAGTACCGGATGAACGAGGACATCATGCGCTTCCCTTCCCGCTGGTTCTACCATGACGAGCTGCAATCCGCACCGGAAGTCAAGCATCGCGGCATCCTGGAATTCGATACGCCTGTCGTCTGGCTCGACACGGCGGATTGCCATTTTGAGGAAGACCGGCTCACCGACAGCATGAGCCGTATCAACAAGGATGAAGCGGCATTGCTTGTCTCGACATTGCAGAAGTATATCGAAAAGATCGGCAAAGAGCGGGTCCTGGACGAAAGCATCGACTTCGGCCTGATCTCGCCTTACAAATCGCAGGTTCAGTATATCCGCGGACTGATCAAGCGCAACGCTTTCTTCAAACCCTTCCGCCGCCTGATAACCGTCCACACCGTAGACGGCTTCCAGGGACAGGAGCGCGACGTGATCATGATCAGCCTCGTACGCGCCAACGACAAAGGACAAATCGGTTTCCTCGGCGACCTGCGCCGCATGAACGTCGCCATCACCCGCGCCCGCATGAAACTGATGATCTTGGGAGACGCCCCGACACTGACACGGCATGCCTTCTACAAAGAACTATATGAGTATATCCGGCTGAACGGACAGGTGGTAGAAGTTCATCCCCTTCCTCCGCCATGACCCCTTATTGTCATATTCATAAAAAAGACATTAGTCCAAATCGAAACTACTACCGCATCTATTTCGAATTTATACCCCATTTAATTCAAATTGCACGCAAGGGTAATATTTTTTAACAAACTACTATTTTCACAGACTATTGTAAATCAAACAACTATACAAAATCGCCATTTTCAAGGGGGATATTGTATTTTTTTGCAAAGTCAGCATCGCCTCTTCCTACCCCCAAAAACGGCACAAAATGCCTCCCGGCAAAACTTTTTCGAGAAAGACAGGGAATACAATATTTTATATTCTTCAAGAAAAAATTTGTTATTCAAAAAAAGTTATTAAATTTATGGCATTCATATGAAAAGGACAAAATGAAACACATATTCTATATATTATTTATCATATTATTTGTTTGTTGTAATAAACAGACAAAGACAGACAAAATACAAATAAAAAGAGATAATATCATTAATATTAAAAATAGAATAAAGGAAATAAAGATTGATAGCATTCTTTTCAGTTCAATTTCCAAGCCTTATTTAATTTCAGACTTTCTTCTCATAGCAGACTTCAAAGCGTATGACGAATGCATCCACATTTTCGATAAAAATAATTTTCATCATATTAAAAGTTTTGCTTATACCGGAGCCGGTCCCGATGAAATAACACGTCTTGGATATGTTGGGATTAATGAAATGCTCAGAGAAATAGAACTCACAGACTTAGGTAAACAAGAAATATATTATTACAATTTAGACAGTTTACTTTATAATAATCTTTATACTCCATCAAAAAAAAGCAAGATTATCGGAGAGAAACTTTTACATTATTACCAATATATTGATACTATAACAAAAATGGGATTGATTTTAACCCCTAATGGCACCTCTAATTACAGCGTATCAGTTGGAACACAAAACACACTCAATAGAGAATTTAAAACTATGCCTTATACTCATCCTTATGTAAATAACAAACGCGTATACTTTGATGTATCTCCCCAAAAAGAGATTTATGTTGAATGTTATCAAGGACAAGATTTAATGTCTATTTGTTCTATTGATGGAACTCTCAAATATAACATATATGGAGGGTATGACTGGAAAGAAAATCAAAAAGGTCGCAAAGAATACTATCGACCTGTACGTATTGTAGGGGATAAGATTTTCGCTCTATATCTTAATAATGCTGGAATAATCAACCACCCGGCAAAAGGATTAATAGGAAACACAGCTACTCAATTTTTAGTTTTCGATTTATCCGGAGATTACTTATTTACATTAGAAACAGAATATCATATTACAAATTTTTGTTATGACGAATCTAACAACAGACTTATTTTAGCCTGCAATGATGATATACAATTCGGATATTTAAGCCTAAAGGATATACCATAAAAGAAAATCACTCTCAGCAATCAAACTCAAGAACAAACATTCAAATAGAAACAGATTCTATTTATTCATTTTTCAAAAATTCCGTATATTTGTATCATTAACAAAAAATACAGAGAGGCCATGAAGTATAAATTATTAGTTCTCGACGTAGACGGGACGCTGCTCAACAACCAGAAAGAGATCAGTCCCCGTACCCACGCTGCCCTTCTGAAGGTACAGCAAATGGGGGTACATATTGTATTGGCATCAGGAAGACCGACTAACGGAGTCATGCCCATCGCTGAAAAGCTGGAACTGAATCATTACGGAGGTTACATTCTTTCTTACAACGGCGGTCAGATCATCAACGTGCAGACCGGCGAGCTATTATTCGAGAAACGTATCGATCCGGAATGGATTCCCTATTTTGAGAAGAAAGCGAAGAAAAACGACTTTGCCATCTTCACCTATCACAAAGATTTCATCCTGACGGACAAACCGGATAACAAGTATGTCATCCAAGAAGCCAACCTGAACAACATGCAGGTGATCGGCGTCGACAACTTTGCCGAAGCCGTCGATTTCTCACCCTGCAAATGCATGCTGGCGAGTGACGACAAGGAATCGTTGGTCGGCTTGGAAAATCATTGGAAGAAACGTCTCGACGGTGTGTTCGAGGCATTCCGGTCGGAACCTTATTTCCTGGAAGTCGTTCCCCAGTTCATCGACAAGGGAAACACATTAGGCGTGCTGATGACCAAACTGTCCGTATTGCCGGAAGAAGTGATCGCCATCGGCGACGGCGTCTGCGACGTGACCATGTTGCAACTTGCCGGTGTCGGGATCGCGATGGGAAACGCGGAAGATTCGGTGAAGGCCTGTGTGGATAAAACGACGCTTACCAACGAAGAGGACGGCGTGGCCATAGCCGTCGAACGGGCAATCCTGGCCGAGATACGTCCGACGGAAGTACCGCTCGACCAGTTGAATATGCGTGCCCGACACGCTCTGATGGGTAACCTCGGCATCCAGTACACCTACGCCTCCGAAGACCGCGTGGAAGCCACCATGCCGGTAGACGAACGTACCCGCCAGCCGTTCGGCATCCTGCACGGCGGGGCGACGCTCGCACTGGCCGAAACGGTTGCGGGATTGGGATCGATGATCCTCGCCAAGCCGGACGAAATCGTGGTCGGCATGCAGGTCAGCGGCAACCACATGTCATCCGCCCACGAAGGAGATACCGTTCGCGCCGTCGGAACCATCATCCACAAAGGACGCTCTTCGCACGTTTGGAACGTCGACGTGTTCACATCCACAGACAAATTGGTATCGTCCATCCGTGTAGTCAACAGTATATTAAAAAAGAAATGACACCAGACGAATCAAAGGTTTGCAACGCTGTCGATACATTCATCAAACAGGACCGGAGTTTTGCACTCTGGCGGATACCGGGAGAATCCTCCCGTTTCGCCATGCAGGCCTCCGGTTCTGCACGTCTTCTCTATAACATCGAAGAGCTGGACGGACAGAGCGGTTTCGTCGTTGCCCCGTTCCATGTCAGCAAACGGCATCCGATCGTACTGATCCGGCCCGACATACAGGAACTTCCGCTCGACGAGGAGAAAGACGCTCCATGCCCACGGGACAAAAGTTTCATGCTCATGGATCAAACGTTTCACGCTCATGTAACAAACGTCTCATGCAAAGAGAACCCGAAGGAAGATTACAGCCGCCGTTTCAATTCCTTCATCGAACCGTTGCGCCGAAAACAATTCGAGAAGCTCGTGCTGTCACGCAGCCAAACGATTCCGGCAGGCAAAGCGGACTTCTCCCCTGCCGCCGCTTTCCTCAAGGCAACCGGACGGTACAAATATTCGTATGTTTATCTCTGCCATACTCCCGCGACAGGCACGTGGCTGGGCTGTACGCCCGAAATCATCCTCTCCGGCGAGAAAGGAGAATGGCATACGGTCGCCCTTGCCGGCACGCAACCGCTCCAAAACGGGGAACTGCCGACAGAATGGGACGACAAAAACAGGGAAGAGCAGGAATATGTGGCCTTTTACATCCGCAAGCAACTGCAAGCATTAGGCATCAGACCGACAGAAACCCCGCCGGCCCCGGTACGCGCCGGCGAACTATCGCATCTGAAAAGCGACTTCTGCTTCCCTCTGCCCGACAATAAGAAACTCGGCGACCTGCTGAAACGACTCCATCCCACGCCTGCCGTCTGCGGGCTGCCCAAAGAGGAGACGTATCGTTTTATCCGGGAGAACGAAGGCTACGACCGGAGCTACTATTCGGGCTTCATCGGCTGGCTGGCCCCCGAAGGGAAGAGCGACCTGTATGTCAACTTACGCTGCATGAACATCCTTGCCGACGCGTTTGTTCTATATGCAGGCGGAGGCATTCTCGCCTCTTCGGAAACAGAGAGCGAATGGCTGGAAACAGAAGCAAAAATGCAAACAATGAAGCAACTGATTCATAATTTTTAATTCTTAATTTTTAATTCTTAATTTATAATTCACATGTCATCCATAGCAAAAAAACTGACCGACCTCGTCGGCAACACACCGCTGTTGGAGTTCTCAAACTTCAACGCAAGTAAAGGACTGAAAGCGAAAGTAATCGGAAAGCTGGAATACTTCAACCCGGCAGGCAGCGTAAAAGACCGCATCGCATTGGCCATGATCGAAGACGCGGAAGAAAAGGGCTTGCTGGAACCGGGAGCGACAATCATAGAGCCGACCAGCGGAAACACCGGCGTGGGGTTGGCTTTCGTCTCGGCCGCCAAAGGGTATAAATTGGTACTGACAATGCCCGAAACCATGAGCCTTGAACGTCGCAACCTGCTGAAAGCATTAGGAGCCAACCTGGTCCTCACTCCCGGAGCGGAAGGGATGAAAGGCGCTATCGCCAAAGCGGAAGCATTGCGCGACGAGACACCCGGCTCCATCATCCTGCAACAGTTTGAAAACCCAGCAAACCCTGCCCGCCATGCCAAAACAACCACACAGGAAATCTGGCGCGACACGGACGGCAAAGTCGACATCTTCGTCGCAGGAGTCGGAACAGGCGGTACGGTCAGCGGCGTTGGCAAGGGACTGAAAGCACACAACCCGGATGTCAAGATCGTGGCTGTGGAGCCGGCCGACTCGGCAGTGCTCTCAGGCGGCAAGCCCGGACCGCACAAGATACAGGGGATCGGCGCAGGCTTCATCCCTAAAACCTACGACGGCTCGGTGGTGGACGAAATCATCCGGGTAGAAGGAGACGACGCCATCCGCACATCGCGCGAACTGGCGCAAAAGGAAGGCCTGCTGGTCGGCATCTCTTCCGGCGCAGCCGTATATGCCGCCCTGCAACTGGCCCGGCTCCCGGAGAACGAAGGGAAAACGATTGTGGCATTATTGCCGGATACGGGCGAGAGGTATTTGTCTACGGCGTTGTACGCGTTCGAGGAATACCCTTTATAAACTTATCTGTTACTTTTGGCTTGATCTTTTGATTACTTTTGGATCAAGCCAAAAGTAACCATCACTTATAATCTTTCCGATAAGAACAAGTCGTCTCCGTCGGGAAGTCTTTGGGGACTTTCTGGGTCACTTTTCCGGTTGCCGCCCATTCGGCGCCGCGAAGCAAAAGCACCTGGAAGCCTGTACACTGCATCGCGATATTATCTTCCGGAGTAGCGCCGGCATGACCAAGCATCGTATGGAAGATGCGGGCATTCCCGTAATCGACAGTAAAGACCAGCGGCTCTTCACGGCCGGAACCATTGGTTTCCTTATCCGAATAGGCCGTGTACAAAATATCCCGGATATTGCCCGGACCCCGCATACGGTCGTAAAGTTCGTCTTTGGCATGGCGCCATTTCAAGGGCAGGCCTTTCATGATCGGATGCACTTTGTCACGCCCGTTCAACACATATTCGTGCTGGCGTCCATGCGAACCGCCGACACCCGCCGAGCTGTCCTTGACCAGCTTGCCGTCCTGCCAATACACATACGGACCGGAATTCTCATTACGTCCTTCCCAGCCCCCCAAGGCACAGATCTTGTTGAACTCCGGCCACTTGGAGAAAGCATTGTCGGCCGCATGGTAGATGACAACGCCGCCGCCGTTCTGCACATATTCCAGGAAGCGGCGGTTCGTCTCCTCCGGCCACGAATCGCCGTTATAGTCCAGCACGACCAATTGGTAAGGGCTGAAGTCGAGCACAAAGCCGGACATATCCTTTCCCTGTCCGGGAGAGACGGCAAAGTCCACATCGAAACGGCCGGAATTTTCCAGGATTTGCTTCAGCACAACGTGGCTCACCTGCCAGTTATGGTTGTTTTGTCCTGTGATCAGTAATGTTTTAATCGGTTTACGCGCCGAAACCGTACAAGCGAACAAAAGGGAAAAGACAACGAAAAGCAGCTTTCCTAAATGTAAATGTCTCATGGTATTCTATGGTTTAAAGATTTGTATGAAGCAAATGTACTAAATCAATATGAAATATGTACTTTTGTGCCCTTAAGAAAAACATATCCATGATGAAATATCTATTCCGAATACTACTGGCAACATCCATATTTGCTCTTTCCGCAACCGACAGCCATGCCGACAGCTGGCGTGACAAGACAGAACTGCTCATCTACTCCCCGCGCTATTTCGGCCCGAACGCTTTCCCGATGCCGGAAATGAGGGACGGGCAGGTAAGCGAGCGGTACGAGGCGGAAGTACGGGGCGAATACCATTATTATACGGGCGACAAGACCTGGGACATCGTGGGGCGCGCCCTGCTGCCGTTCTTCAGGGGGCGTGCGGGCGTCGAAGTGAACTGGTGCTTCAAGGAAAAATACAAGATGACGCCGGAAACGCGCGACGAACGCTTTGCCGTAGAGACGGAAAGCCCGATCAAATATAACGGCGACATCGTGATCAGTTCCTTTTTCCAAGTCCTGAAAAGCGAGAAATGGGTGGATGCGACCCTCAGCGCCAACATCAAGACGGCCAGCGGAGGCCGCCTGTGCGACGCCCGTTTTACCGATGCCGCCTCCTACTGGTTCGATGTAAACGTAGGCCGGAACCTGTGGAAAAGCGCCGACGGGAAAGCCTCGGTCCGTATGCAGGCGCTCGCCGGGTTCTATTGCTGGATGACGAACGACATGGAGCACCGCCAGAACGACGCCATCACCTACGGGATCGGGTTCACCGGAAAATACAGGGGGTTCACGCTCGCCACCAACCTCACCGGATTTCACGGATACGAGAACAACGGCGACCGCCCCATGCACTGGCGCAACAACCTCAGATACGAGATCAAGAAAAACATCCTCTCCTTCCGCTATACACACGGGATGAAGGATAACCTGTATGAGAGCTGGTCGTTGGGGTATATCCGATGCTTTTAAAATTAAAAATTAAGAATTAAGAATTAAAAATTAAACTAAGGGGCTTCGCTTCCTGTTTAAGGGGAGATGAAGATGAATCGGATAGTAAAGCTGAAGCTGGTAGATGCCAGGCTCTATTTCGTGAGCCTGATCGTGGGGCTGCTGACCGGGCTGGTGGCGGTTCCTTACCACTATCTGCTGCAACTTTTCTTCAATATGCGGAAGAGCTTCTTCCGGTCTTCGCCCCCCTGGTATGAGCATATCGCCTTATTCCTTGCCCTGTGGGGCGTCCTCTGCCTCGTCGCCTGGATGGTCAGGCGGTGGCCTTACATCGGAGGCGGAGGCATTTCGCAGACCCGGGGCGCGATCAACGGACGTATCGAATACGAACATTCCTTCCGCCAGCTTTTAGCCAAATTTGCCGGAGGCGTCCTGACGCTCAGCAGCGGCCTTTCGATGGGACGCGAAGGGCCTTCCGTACAGATGGGTTCCTACATAGGCGACCTGGTCGGCAAATGGGGGCATATCCTGAGCGGCGAACGCAAGCAGCTCCTCTCGGCAGGTGCAGGCGCCGGACTGGCGGCAGCCTTTACCGCGCCACTCGCCGCGGCCACGCTGGTGATCGAATCGATCGAACGCTTCGACGCTCCGAAAACAGCCATTACGACCATCCTGGCAGGCGTCGTCGCCGGCGCGATCGCCAGCACGATCTTCCCGATCAATCCGTACCATGACATACAGGCCATCGTGCCCGACATCACGCTGGGGCTGCACATCAAGCTGTACCTCCTGTTTGCCGTCATCGTTTCGGTCTTCGGCAAATTCTATTCCCTCCTGATGCTTTACGCCAAACGGATGTACCCGGCTATCCGCCAACCGGAATACATCAAGCTTCTGGGCCTCATGGCTATGGCCTATGCCATCTCCTTGACGATCACCGACCTGACAGGCGGAGGCGAACAGTTCCTGATGCAGCAGGCGGAAGGCGGTAACAGCAACATCTATTGGATTGCCGGAATGATGCTCCTGCACATGGTCTTCACGGTCTTTTCGTTCTCCTCCGGGCTGCCGGGGGGCAGCTTTATCCCGACTTTGGTAACAGGCGGGCTGATCGGCAAGCTATACGCCCTTCTCCTGGTGCAACACGGGATCATCGGGATGGAAAGCGTGAGCTATATCATGCTGATCGGGATGGCCGCCTTCCTGATTGCCGTCGTCCGCACGCCTATCACAGCCATCATCCTGATCACGGAGATCACCGGGCATTTCGAGATCTTCTATCCCTCCATCGTGGTGGGCGGACTCACCTACTACTTCACGGAGTTGCTGGAGATCAAGCCGTTCAACGTGATGTTTTATGAAGAGATGATCAACAAGCCGTTCTTCCGGGAGCAAAAGCGGCTGACACTGAACGTCGAAGTGATGGCCGGAGCCTATTTCGACAGGAAAGAGGTCGACACGCTCGAACTCCCCAACCACTGTGTCATCCTGAATATCCACCGCGACCGCAAAGACATCTCTCCCGCCGGACAAACCATCCTCCCCGGCGACCAACTCACGATCGAACTGGATGCGCAGGATATAGAGAAACTGTACGAGCCGCTGGTAAGCATGGCCAACATCTACTAAATTATAAGCCGGAATTATCAGGCATGTATGCGGAAGGGACTTCATTTTTTTATACTTTTGCCCAGATAACAAACGCCATATTCCGCCATGAAAGTAACGATCTGTTGTTTTTCCTTCTTATTTCTATTCCTGTGCCCTCCGCTCCCGGCGATGGAAGGTACGGGAGTCGCATTGAAAGTCAGCCTGTCCGGGAAAATATACAAACGCTTCTCCTTCGTCCTGGAAGAAGATATCCGCCCGCGCGACGACTTCAGGGAAGCCGGATGGTTCCTTACCACCGGAGAGATCAACTATCGCATCTTGCCGAACTTACGGGCGGGAGCCGGCTATATGTCGTTAGTCCGCTACAAGGCATCGGAGGAAGTGCGCAACCGCTATTACCTGTACGCCGCCGGTTCCCACCGGTTCGGGGCATTTAAAATTGCGGTCCGGGAGCGTTTCCAGAGCACGTACAAGAAAAATTGCCTGCATCCGACCCTCTACCTCCGCAGCATGTTCACCCTCTCCTGCCGGATCGCCTCTTCGGGGTTCGAACCTTTCCTCTATGTCGAGCCTTTTAACAACGCAGGCTACAACGGGAAGATGCGTGCCGACAAAATCCGTTATTCCGCCGGCTGCGATTACAGGGTGGATAGCCGAAACTGCATCCAGCTCTATTACCGCTACCATACCTTCAACGTGTACGACCCGATCAACTACCGCCACGGTATCGGCCTTACCTATTCGCATCGGTTCTAATAGTCCGCAACACCCCCATCTTCCGGCTTTCTACACCCGGGTGTTACGCTCCGGACACCCGGATGTTCGAAACGGCTACACCCGGATGTCCGGAACCATAGCATCTAATCCTTTGTAAAATTCCAATCGGGCGTGTGATACAGGAGTGATACATAAATCCGGCATGTATCACTCCTTGCGCAGCAAGTATATCAACGCCTATAAGACAAAGTGTGATAGAGTGACAGAGGAATGGCGATTTCGCATATGTGCTTTCTCGCGGTTTTAAGGCTGCGTTTCGGCCTCCTCCTCCAACAAATTGCCCAAATCGTCGATCTGGTGATCAAAGAACTCGACTAATGCATTCATCACCCTTCCGTTCCGGGACATGAAGACGATGCAATCCATCAGCTGGGTAGCCAGTTGGTAGGTTTTACGGGTGTTCTCCACATTCGGTTGCCGCATGTAATAAGCGAAACATCTGAAAAGGACAGTGATCAGGCGATCCCAAGGCAATTCCAGTTGCACCATCAGGCTTTTTATGCATCGTAACTGGTGAAGGAGATAATCCAGATCTTCTTCATCGCTTTTGTTGGCAAACGCTTTCCGGATACGGCTGGCTTCTTCCCTGAAAAAGATTTCTTGGACTGCTTCTTTCGGAAGTGTCAAGGTGTTTGCTGCTTCCATAATAAATAAGGTATTAAAAGTGGGGCGAAAATAGAACGGTCCCGCCTTTCCCGTTACTCAACACTTCCCAGAAGCTGGAGGCACATTAATGCTCCCCACGGGGGTACGGAACCGCCTATGGGGATAGAGACAGGCATAAAAATGCCTGCATCCATGCAGAAGCAGGTTCACTGCTTCTGGGAATTATGTTGAGTGCTGCAAATATACATCTTTTCGCAGATAAACAAATAAAAATATCGCTATCTTTGCGTCCGGAATATTAAAAACGTTCCTTTACATCATTCACCGAGTGCTTGCTAAACCTCGTTAAAAACAAGAAATATGCAGAAGACATCTACTGTGACCGTACCGTTTATGCTGCTGGGCATCCTGTTCAACATCTGTCTGGTTGCTTCCAACCTGTTAGAAACCAAAGTCATCCAGGTATTCGGCATTACCGCCACCGCCGGACTGATTGTTTTCCCGATCTCCTACATTATCAATGACTGTATCGCCGAAGTATGGGGATTCAAGAAAGCACGCCTGATTATCTGGAGCGGGTTCGCTTCGAATTTCCTGGTAATCGGATTTGCCCAACTGGCGGTGATGCTGCCGGCCGCTCCATTCTGGGAAGGCGAAGAGGGGTTTAACTTTGTTTTCGGGATGGCGCCGCGCATTGCCATAGCGAGCCTGATCGCTTTTCTGGTCGGTTCGTTCCTGAATGCCTATGTGATGAGCAAGATGAAGATCGCCTCCGGCGGAAAGAATTTTTCGCTGCGCGCCATCGCCTCTACCCTCGTTGGCGAGAGCGCCGATTCGATGATCTTCTTTCCGATCGCTTTCGCAGGGCTGATCCCGGTTCGCGAACTCTTTATCATGATCGGGACACAAGCGGTACTGAAATCCCTTTATGAGGTAATCATCCTTCCCGTCACCATCCGAGTAGTCAAATACATCAAGAAGGTGGACGGGAACGATGTGTATGACGTGGGAACATCATACAATATATTGAAAGTAAAGGATATTTAGTTACGGAAAGTCGATCGACTCGGTCTTTTCGTTCCACTCTTTGACTTCAAAGCCGTCGGATGAACCTTCCTCGACATACAGGTCGCCTAACGAGACATCCAGGGTCAGACGGTTTCCGGCTGTCAGCGGACCGGCAAGGGGCTTGCCGAATCTCTTCTGTTGGCCGCTTTTCAGATACAGGACGATTGTCAAATCAGGAGACGGGCCGGAAGGGAACATCATCACCGTAGAATTGGCCGAAAGGGAAAGGCTGTCTTTCGACATGGTGAGCGGGAAAGCTACGGTTTTTGTGAAATCCGAAGGTTCCGCCGTGTAATAGTTCAGTTTGCCGGCAATGCCGCTCACCAGGATGCGTGCATTGGCGATACTGGAATCCATCGTCGATCCGTCGTGATCGACGATCGTTATTTTCAAGCCGGTGACGGCCCGTTGCAAGGTCGCTTTCATCTTGTCGATGCCGACACGGACCGGCTGTACGGCATAGACAAAGTCGAAAACGGGATAATACGTCGTATCCGAATAGTTTTCCAACCGCAACGAGTAAGACAGTTCCGCCAGGTTGGTTCCCGTCCGCAAAGGGGGTTCAAGAATGGCAACCGCATCATAAGTCGAATCCGCCTGGCTATTCTTCAGTATCCCCCAATACAGGAAGTTGTAATCGCCAACCGGAAGACGGACCGGAATCGGACTGGCGGCAATCGAACCGCTGCCGACCGTATAGTAGCCATGTACGGGGCTTAGCTCTCCATTCTTATTATAATTGCCATAATAGAGGGACGTATCCGCCATACAAGGAAGCACCATCAATGCCCCCGTAAAAGCGGTAGTCGACGAGACAGCCATATCGGCCATTTCCGGCGAAACCAATTGCCGGCCGTCGTTGCCCGTCTTGTCATCGTCATCATTGGAACAACTGCCCAACAGGGCAGCAGCGATAAACATCGTTATAATAGACCTATTCATAATGAACCTTATTTGTTTCGTTTTTTGTCTTATCAAAACAACTAACGGCAAATATGGTTGTCCGAAATGAGTTAATTAACAACTTTCGGAACAGGCGGACTATCCGAACAAGTGCGACCAGTCCTCGCGGGGTTGCGGCGTATAGGTATGGAATCCGAGCGATTCCGCCGTACGGCAATTGGGGACGGCATCGTCTATGAAAAGAGTTTCTTCCGGACGTATGCCGGCGTCTTGCAAGACGTATTCGAAAATTCCGGCATCGGGTTTCAGCAGATGGAGGCGGTAGGAAAGATAGATATGATTGAAAAAGTCGGAAGCATGGCGGCCTTTATAAGAGAAACAGGTCTTTTCCGACCAGTCCCAATGAATCTCGTTCGTATTGCTGAGCAGCATCGTATTGTAGCGTTTGCGGAGGTCGAGCAAAAGATCCAGCTTATAATCGGGGACATCATCGAGCATGGCGATCCAGGCGGCATCGATCTGCTCGTCCGTCAAAGGCTGCTGCGTCAGATGGCGGATGCCGTCGCGGAACCCGGCTGCCGTGATGGAACCGAGTTCCAACTTCATAAAGAGATCCTTATGCTGGTAGTTGTTGACAATCTGCTCGCGTATATCCGCAACGCCCAAGCTCTCGAACGCCTCGATGCACCGGTTGCGGGTGAGGTTGATGATCACACCGCCAAAATCTATAACCAAATTCTTTATGCCTTCCATGACCTTCTTTTAATTGACAATTCCGATTCTAACTTATTTGCTACCAGCGGCGGCGACGTCTGTGATGACGTTTGCGCTGCTTATATTGACGTATCCTGCGATAGACCAGCCATACGAATAACACACCGAACACGGCGAAGATCAGCAAGACGATTCCGGTATTCAGATTATCCCCTTTCACACGGCTCCACATCTCCAGAACCAGTTCCGTCCTGTCTCCGAAATCGCGGATCATGGCGCAACGCTCCACCACCTTGCGGTCGGGATATTGGACCGGATTGATCCGGATGCTATCCGCACCGGGGCCGAAGAAATAACTCAGGTCGGAAACCTTTCCGATCGTCGGATCGATCTTGGCTTCCATAATTTCGGGAGTCGCGATGGCACTGACGTAACCGATGGCGTCCATATTCCGCAATGCAATGTCCGGACGGCAAAGATAATCCATAAAATAACTGGCCGCCTTCACATTCCGCGCATATTTAGGGATTGCCCAGCCATCGTACCAGATGTTGCTGCCTTCGCGGGGGACATAATAGTCCAGTTCCACCCCGACAGCTTCCGCTTCGTCCATCGCCCAGACCGCATCACCGCTCCAGGTGAAGTTGAGCCAGGCTTTGCCCTTCGTCATCATCTCCTTGCCGAAATCGGCTTCCCAGCCGGCAATGTTAGGTTTCATCTGTTTCAGATATTCCTCGGCCATGGCGATCGCTTCGGGTGAATTGTCGTTCATCAACTGTTCGACCGTCACAGCGCCGTCAGCCAGTTCTTTCGCATGGGCATAGATAATGGCCGTACCATAGGCATCGCGATAGCTGTCTTTCATCAAGATCTTGTTCCTGAACTTGGGATCCCAAAGGCATTCCCAGCTTTCGACGGTATCTTCGGAGACGAACTGCTTGTTATACAGGATCCCTGCCGTCCCCCACATATAAGGGACGACATAGTCGGTCGTTTTCCGGCCCGGCAGGCTCAGCTTGTCCAACTGTTCCCGGATATAAGGAGAGACATTGTCCAGGTAATCCGGCGTCTTGCCGAAATTGCGGTCTATCGGGAGCAGGAGGTTCTTCTTCAGCATCCGTTCGATGACATACTCGGACGGACAGATCAGGTCGAAATCCTCATGCCCGCGCTCGATCTTGGTGAGCATGATTTCGTTGATATCGAACACCTGGTAGATGATCCGGATATCCTCGCCGGTCTGTTCCTTGTACCAAGCGGGGAACTCGGCCAGTACCTCCTCGTCGATATAGTCCCCCCAGTTGTAGACTTTCAGGATATGGCTGCGCTCCTCGTCCGTACGTCCGCACGAGGACATTGCACCTAAAAGGAGTATGCAGCCGGCTATTATTGCAATCAGTTTATTCATTTCCCGCTCTTCTCCATTAGCTTTTGGACTTCTCCGCCCGTTTATTAATCACGATCAAAAGGACAAGCACCGTCACGAAGATGATAGTCGACAACGGACGCAGCTCCGGTGTCAGTCCCCCCTTGCGGGCATCCGCATAAATAAAGGTCGACAGGGTTTCCAGCCCTTCGTTGCCGATCGTAAAGATGGTAACGGCAAAGTCGTCGATCGAAAGCGTAAAGGCCAGTATGAAGCCGCTGATCATCCCCGGGCGGATCTCCGGCAGGATCACCTTGCGCAACGCCTGGAAAGGAGTCGCCCCCAAATCGAGCGCCGCCTCGTAGACATTCTGGTTCATCTTTTTCAGACGCGGCATCACGCTCAACACCACATAAGGCGTACAAAACGTGATATGCGCCAGCACGACCGTCGTAAATCCCTGCGAGACGCCGAAGCTCACGAACAGAAGGAAAAGCGAGACACCCGTAATGATATCCGCATTCATCATCGGGATCGCATTGGCAAAATTCATCACCCGGCGGGTTCCGGAACGCAGGTTGAAAATGCCGATAGCCGCAATGCAGCCCAAGAAAGTCGACACCGTCGCCGCAATCATCGCAATGGCAAACGTGTTCCACAACGCACTTACCAACGAACGCTGCACGCCCCCCGTAAACAACGAGCTATACAGTTTGGTTGAAAATCCCGTCCAGTTTCCCAGCACTTTCGCCTCGGTGAATGAGAAAATCATAATAATCAGAATCGGGGAATACAGCAATGCCAACAGCAGCCACAGATACCCCTTTGCCATCCATCTCGTCATCATATCACACCTCCCCCTTCGTTCGAAGCACTGTCTTCTTCATTCGTAAAGAGAATGGTGACGCCGATCAGCAGCAGCATGATCAGAGAAAGCGCCGCACCATAGTTCCACATCCCGTTATAGATATTTTCCTGCACGGTCGTACCGAACAGCTTGATATTATTCATCGTCAGCAACTCGGCAATGGCAAACGTCGAAACCGTCGGCATGAAAACCATGACGATTCCGCTCATCACACCGGGCATCGAAAGCGGCAGGATCGTTTTCATAAAAACCTGGAAAGGATTGGCCCCCAAGTCCTGGGCCGCCTCGATCAGGCTGCGGTCCATCTTCTGCAACGTATTGTAAATCGGATAGATCATGAACGGAAGGAAGTTATACACCATACCGAACACCAACGCCCCCTCTCCCAACGGCAGGTTCAGGAAATCGAACAGAGCCACCGTTGCCAACGTACGGATCAGGATATTCACCCACATCGGCAGGATAAAAAGCACGACCATCGTCCGGGAGGTGCCAAAACGTTCCTGACTCAGGATATATGCAGCCGGATAGCCGAGAATAAGACAGGCGAGCGTCGTGATAACCGCAATTCCTATCGAATAGACGAAGGTATTCATCGCTTCGGGATGAATCATGAACTTACGGAAGTTGGCAAAAGTAAATGAGCCGTCGGCATCAGTAAACGCATAGAAGACGATCAGCAGCAAGGGCATTACGACAAAGACAGCCAGAAACAGGGCATAAGGGATCGTCCAGTTCCTGCGCCGCATAAAAAAAGCTGAAATCTTACTTATCACTTCCTTCCTTTTTAGTTGATTGAACAATCCGTATATTTTCGGGCGCGATCGTGATTCCGACCCGGTCGCCGTCGTCCCAAACATCGTTTGTATCGACAAAGATATCTTCGTCCCAGTCGGTAAACACCGTCAGATGATAATGGTTGCCTTTATAGAGGATAAATTTGACTTCACCGGTCAGGCGTCCGTCTTCCTCGTTGTCTTCGAGGATGACGCTGTCAAAGTCCACTTCGACCCGCACGGCCGTTTCCGGTCCGATACCGGAAACCTCGCGGCATTCGAACGTACAACCCAAGAATTCCACATGCGTCGTGTCGACCATCCTTCCCTCGAACGTATTGCAGGTGCGTTCCTTCTTCATCACGTGGATATCGAAGGGCTTAACCAGCAGGCCGACTTCCTGGCCGGCATCGAAGCAATGATAGTCCTGCACCATGAACTCGTAGCCTTCCGGTGTCTGCACCATCATTTCGTAGTGGACGCCTTTGAAGATGGAGGAGGTCACCGTCCCTGTCAGCATGGCGGCTTCAGACGGCTCGAAAATATAAATGTCTTCCGGACGGATCACGACATCCACGGGCGTCTGACGGCCGAAACCTTCGTCCACGCATTCGAACTCGTGTCCGGCAAAGGCTACCGACTTATCTTGGATCATCAGCCCGTTCAGGATGTTGCTTTCGCCGATGAAATCGGCGACAAACGAGTTGATCGGTTCGTTGTAGATGTCGATGGGCGTCCCGATCTGCTGGATCTTCCCTTCGCTCATCACGACGATCGTGTCGCTCAGGGTGAGCGCTTCCTCTTGATCGTGGGTCACATAGATAAAAGTGATTCCGAGGGACTTGTGCATTTCCTTCAATTCCATCTGCATATCCTTGCGCATCTTGAGGTCAAGGGCTGCCAGCGGCTCGTCAAGCAGAAGCACTTCCGGCTCGTTCACGATGGCACGGGCAATCGCGACACGCTGCTGCTGCCCGCCGGAGAGGGAATCGACATCCCGGTCTTCGTAGTCGGTCATCCCGACCATCTTGAGGGCCTGCTTCACCTTCTTTTCGATCACGGCGGCCGGCAGTTTTTTCAGCTTGAGGCCGAAAGCGATGTTATTGAATACATTTAGATGAGGGAAAAGGGCGTATTTCTGGAAAACGGTATTGACCGGACGTTTATGAGGAGGCGTCTGCGTGATTTCCTTTCCCGCAATGGTTATAATACCTTCCGAAGCAGTCTGGAATCCGGCGATCAGACGCAACAGCGTCGTCTTCCCGCAACCGGACGGCCCTAAAATGGTTACAAACTCGCCCTTGCGGACAGACAAATTCACATCATTCAATACGGCCTTGTCTCCGAAGAATTTAGACACATGTTCCACACCGATGATGCAGTCAGATTTTTGCATAGACTATCCCCTTTTACCAATACAGAGTTAAACATACTTCCACTTTTCTATGTAAAAAGCGGCACAAAGGTAATAATTAATTGATAATTGCGAGTCAAATTTGAAATTTACATAACGGGATCAAATACCCAGCCCTATTGCGAACAAAAATCGCGCACCATCTTCGGAACCGAAGCAGGAGTATTGTGTCGTCACCTTATTAATGATCGTCAGCCAGAAGCCGCCGCCGTAAGAGGTATGCCATCTGCGGGAATGTTCGCCCGGAAACCAGACACGGCCGTAATCGAAGCCGGCGAACAGCCCGTATTTGAGCGGCGTGAACGGATTCCTGATTTTCCCCATATCCAGGCGGAAGTCGGTATGCTGGTAGAAAGACTGCTTGCCGATGAAGCGGTTATCCCTGAATCCCCGCAAAGTGATGCCGGCAGCCTGGTAGAAGTCGTATTCATTGCGGTACAACAGCTTCGCCTCCACACCTGTTTCGATCGAAAAGCGGTCCGAACAGCGGAACGTGGCGGAAACATCTAACTTCGAGTAGGGGAAATTGCGTCCGGCCTCCTTCAGGTTCATTTTCCAACCGATCGTTGCTGCGATATCCAGTTCCGGAACAAAGGCGGCCGGGGCCATGCCGACCTGCCAGGCGGCCTCTACCCCGGCGAAGAGATTCATCCCGAACACAGGGTGATTGCCCGGATACACTTCATCGATATACCGGCCTTCGGTATGCTTGGCTTTGTACATCTCGAACGAAGCGGACAATGTCAGCTGCCTGTCCTGTTTCATTTCCATACGGAAAGACGGAACCACCGAATACTGTCGGAGGGTAACGCGGTTATAGGACTTGCCCTTGTCTTTAAACCCTTCCGAATCATTGCCGTAGCCAAAGAAGTTGAAGAAGTTACGGGGCGAAGCGATAAAGGCATCCAGATTGAAACTTTTCCGTCCGTCATAAAATGGGAAAGTCCCTTGGTACATGAACCCGCGCAGGTAGTTATATCCGACACGATGACGGAATGTAAAAGGGGATTGCTTGAATCCGTACATCGTATAGGTGAAGAATGCGCCCAAACTGAAGCCGGCATCCGAATCGTAGAAACCCCAGGGAGTAAAGTCCGCTTCCTTATATTTTACTTTCTCGTAGTCGTAATTGTGGATGGCCGGATCATCTGAAATGATCTTACGGACACCGGCAATCCCTTCCAGATGCTTCCGGTCGGACTCGTAGGCGTAAATGCGGAGCTTGCGGACCTTCTCCGCCTTGTAGGTATTGTTCCCCGGACCGGAAACAAGGTAGACGGGAAACTCCCGCCGCGCCTTTCCTGTGACTTCATACTCATCGTTCCCGTCCAGACCATACAGCCAGATCTCCTCTGTGCTGCCGGCGGAATATTTCTTTTGGAAAGAGGGGACAGGACTTCCTTTTCGGTAGATCCGGACCAGCAGGCTGTCGCGGCCGAAGCGTTCGAGCAAGATCCGGTCGTCTCCTTCCGTTCCGGTCAGGACAGGCGTACGCTGCAATTTCTTATAATAGCGGCGGGCCATATACGGGAGGCTGTCGCGGCGGATGATCAGTTTCTTTTTGATGGCTTCCGTCTCGGCTCCCCGTATCTCCGGAGGGAGGGAAAGGAAGGCTTCATCGATGACCGCGTCGGAGAGCTTCTTCCGGAGGGCGAGGGCCTGTGCCGTCCAGACCGATTCGTCCGCACCGCTTACCAACGCCATGTCGAGCGTATAGCCCAGCGTGTTTATCTTGCCGATATCCTTCGGATGGCTACCGTAGTCGGTGATGAAACCGAGTCCCAGCACCTTCAGCATGCGTTTGAAAAGAATACCGTCGACTTTGGTAAAGGCATGGCTGCGATCGAGGACGATCGGGCTGAACAGAATGCTGTCGGCCGTATGGTTCGCTTGCCAATTCCAGTTTTCCGGGATTTTGTTCCAGTCCCCGATCAACATGTCATAGAGGCGCTCGGCGATATACTCTTCCGGGTTCACCCGGCGGGATTTGTCCTGCCGGATCTGGTTGAGCAAGGCGACGGTTGAGAGGATGTTCTTCCGGGTGGCAGTGTCGGGTACATTCCGTAGGCTGACCAGCCGGTTACGGATGCGGCTTCCGTCGGCAATCGTGTCTCCCTTCTCCTCGCCTTGCATGAAATAGATATGGGGATTGTTGAAGTTCAATCCTGCCGCTTTTGCCATCCGGTCGGCCGCAAGAAAGGTATATGGGTTGATGATGGTATAAGCATCCCCGATAAACGCATCGAGATAAGTTCCTTTGAAATCTTTCTTATTATACATCTCGCGAAAGAACTTGGATTCGAGGAAACTGGTCGAACCTCCCAACGGTTTGAGCATATACAGGCGATTCAGCCGGTCGGAAAGGATCAGGGCGTGGAAGTCCGCCGCTTGCTCCATGATCTCCATACCTCCCCGAAGCGTTTGCAACGTAACGGCCTCGGCTGTGACCGGAATCGAATAGAGCGCCCGGTAATGTACACCCCACAGTTTATTATACAGGTCGCTTTTATCCTTCATCTCCTGCGGATAGATCGAACGCCTCACAGTGTCCTGCTCCACCGCTCCCGCACCTGTACAAAAGGAGAACGGCAGGATGGATAGCAGGCAGACAAGCAGGCTCCTGTAACACTGACATATTTGCTTAAATTTTCTCATCAGGGAAATAACATTTAAGCAGAATCAGTTGTTTACCGGATCATTGGACAGCGCTTTGGACGGCTCCATATCTTCAGGTTCAGAACCGTTCCTGAAAGTAAAGAGGCAGAACTCCGGATTCCGGTCTCAGCGGGTTGCAACAATAATGCCGCCTTCCGGTTGGATAACCAGCTGCATTTCCCCATCGGCTTTTACAACGGTTTCCGACATACGGGGATTGCGTTTCTTATCATCGTCGTAGACAGTGGCTTTCTTTCCGGCGATCATCGGAAGGGATACTTTCAGCTTCAAAGGTTCTTTGCCAGCATTGACACCGGCAACATACCATCTGTCACCGTGCCGGCGGGCCAGGGCACAATACTTGCCGGGGTAACCGTCGATGAAAAGGGTCTCGTCCCATGTGGTCGGAACCTGCTTCAAGAAGTCTATCTCAAAATCGGGAACATCCGTCAGGTTATTCGGAGTAAGGGCAAAGTTCTGGATCGGGTTTTGGAACAGGACAGCCGTTGCCAACTGGAAAATATCCGTTGTTTTGCGAACCGTACCGCCATCGTTCGTCCGATTATGCCGCTTGTTCAGCAGAACACCGCCAAACTCCATGCAACCGACCGTGTTGCGTATGAACGGATGCAGGCAGGCGTTAAAGGCCTCGTTGTCGTCAAAATGCTGGTTGAATATCAAATTCTCGGATGCTAAGACGGCTTCGCTTCCGACATAATTCGGATACATGCGTTCCCAACCGCGAGGAAGAGTGCAACCATGGAAGATCACCATCAGGCCGTTGTCGTCCGCGTCGCTCAGGATCGCTTCATACAGACGCATCGTCTCCTGCTTGTCTCCGCCGAAGAAATCGACTTTGATGCCTTTCACTCCTAAGCTGCGGAGCCATTTCATTTCCCGTTTACGGACGATAGGATTATCCATGCGGTTGACCGGACCTTGTTCGATATCATTCCAATAACCGCTGGAGCTATACCAGAGAAAGACATCCACCTGCTTGCTATGCGCATACCCGACAAGCGATTTCATGCGGTCGCGCCCGATGTTCGTATCCCACCAGTTATCGATCAGGATATACTCATAGCCCATGGCAGCGGCCAGATCGACATATTTCACCTGATCGTCATAATTGATGCTTCCATCCTGCCAGAGAATCCAGCTCCATGTGCCCCGCCCGAAACGATAGTCGTGCTCCGTCTCGTAGAGCGGTTCCACCACATCCCAGGGAACAGTCGTTTCGACAATCGGTTTCAGCGTCTCGCCAACGGTAAGCGTGCGCCACGGAGTGCAGCCGGGAAGAGCCAGGCCGGGAGCAACCGTCCCGTTCCCATTATTTTCTTCCGGCATAGGAAAAGCAAGCGTGTACAAACCTTCCGCCGTAGCATCGCTCAAGTGTGAAGCACAATAATGGCTGTCGACTCCCGTCTCGCTGACAAGCACCCATCCGTCATCTCCGATGCGGAACAGGCAGGGGAAAGTATAGCCATGTCCGTATTGCGAACGTTCATATATAGGAGCATCCGCCTTGTATTCCTCTTCGTAGCTCGGTTTCGTCCGCTTCCAACCGATCATGGCATCGCTTTGCGGTGTCAGGAAGGTGGTCGTATATGAAGGGAAATCGAAGCCGGTAGCTTCTTTCTCGATCACACAACTACCGGTTTCCCCATATCGCGGCATCACATAGCGAAAAGCGATATCGTGATTGCTGACACGAAAAACGACATCGATCTTCCGCTTATCCGGATTGACGAACGTGCAGGTCAGTTCGTTCGCCTGATAGCGGATATTCGACTGCTTGATACGATCCTGCACATAACATTTGTCTATCCGGCCTTCCTTATGCTCCACATAGGTCAGGTCCCGACTAAAGTCTCCGGCATTCGAAACAAGTCCCAAAGGAGAATCTTCCAAAACCGTTTTATCCTTATAGCTGACCCGATAGACCGGTTTCCCGTCTTTCAATGAAACGAGCACTTTCAGCTGCTGATCCGGACCTGTCACCGACAGTTCTTGTGCCGGCAACACGGGAGCAGTCAATGACAGGGCCAATATTATTAAATAAGATTTCATAATTTGATACGATAAACGGAAAAACTAAGCGGTTTCAAATTCACTTCCACTTGCGGAGCCTCTATCTCGATATCGGAAACGACCGGGACTACCGCCGAAGGATTGCATAACGTATTTTTGGCTTCCAGGTCGGAAGAATGGAGCAACGTAAGCGTCCCTTTATGTTTCCCGGCTGAAAGACCGTTCAAGTTCAACTTGATCCGTTTGTTACGGATTCCGGTATTGGCGACTTTGATGATAAGTTCGTCCGAACGCTTGTCGACAGCCGCCGTAGCATACAAATCCTGCTGTCCGGTAACCGGTTCGCCCTGCATGGTCAGCGGAATGACGTTAGTACCGGCATTATGGCCATACAACTGCTGCACATAATAGTTAGGAGTCTTTACCAACGAAAGGTTGTCGAACCAGATCAGGTCCGGGCGCCATTGCCAAGCGTCTACATGGGCGAAAAGCGGAGCATACGTGCATAAGTGCACCACATCCGCATTCCGTTCGAAACCGGTCATAAAGGCGGCTTCGCACAAGGCGGTCAGGAAACTGTTCTCGCGGTTGGCAGGATGACAGGCATATTCGCCGGCAAACACTTTCGGTCCCTGGCGGTCATACGAGTCATAGCGTTTGGCTCCATTCAGGAACCATTCGGGAGACCGGTAGAAATGTTCGTCCACCAAATCTACTTTCAGACGCTTCATTTCCGGCCAGAGATAATCGAAATCTTCTCCTTCCGATTGCGGACCGGAACTGCCGATGATCTTTATCTCCGGATATTTGGCACGAATCGCTTTGACAAACGGTTCGAGACGTTCGGGATAAAGCGGTCCCCACTGTTCATTACCGATGGCGATCAGTTTCAGGTTGAAAGGAGCCGGATGTCCCATATCGACGCGTATTTTCCCCCATTTACTGGTTGCCGGACCGTTGGCGAACTCAATCAGATCGAGGGCGTCGTCTATATAAGGTTGCAATTTGTCAACCGGACAATTCTCGTTCGGATCCTGGTTCTCATACTGGCAGGAAAGGCCGCAGTTCAATACGGGAAGCGGTTCCGCCCCGATATCTTCGCTCAACTGGAAATATTCGAAAAAGCCCAGACCGTAGGATTGATAATAATCCGGAAACTTCTTATACGAGAACGTATAGTTCCAACGATTGATGTTGATCGGACGGTTCTCGACCGGACCGATCGTGTTTTTCCATTGGTAACGGGTAGCCTTGTTCGTTCCTTCCACGATGCAACCGCCGGGAAAACGGAAGACACCCGGTTTCAGGTCTTTCAAAGCCTGTGCCAGGTCGGCACGCATACCGTTCGGACGATTGTTGAATGTCTTTTGCGGAAACAGTGAAATGTGCTCGAGATCGACAGTTCCTTTCGTCGCCATCGTGATACGCAGACGGGAACGGGCCTCCGTCGCTCCCGGCGTCAGGACAACCGTGTATTTCTTCCATTCCTTGCCGCTCACCTCGATCTCTTTTTGCTCGTACAGGTCGTTCTGACTGTTCACCAGGTTGATACGCAACTTGATCGGCATGCCGGACTGACTGCGGGCATATAAAGAGAAATCGTACTTCTCCCCTTCCCGGATACCAATCCCTTTGAAGCCTTCATTGTCAAGACCAGTTCCGGTCAGTTCCTTTTCATACGAAAGGCGGACATAATGGGGATTGCGGTCGAAGCAGGGATTCTTGGTCTGCACACTGACATTTCCGAAGGGCGTCCAACCTACGAAAGGGTTTTCAAACTCAAAAGAACGGTTCTTGATAAGTTCGGCATACAGGCCTCCATCGGCACCGAAATTGATATCTTCAAAAAAGATCCCGTACATGGTCGACTGGATAGGTGCACCTGTTTTCTGCACATCTATCTTAAATTCATTACTTTGTGCCATTAAACTGAGAGCGCCCATGCTAAACAGACATAGGGAAATGGCTTTTTTCATACTTTTTGTCATAGGTATGTGTTTTTCCGTGAATATAAAGATTATTTAGTTGCAAATATACACTAATAATTTCGATAGAAGGGAGACAAATCGTTCATTTTAGTGTATAAAAAGCCGTTTTATGCTATAAAACATCTTTAAAGTAGTGCATGAATACAAAGAAGAGAGTAATTTTACACACAATTTTGAAACTATATTTACATGAAGAACGAAAGCACGCTGTCTGGCTTAACTGTAGCTAATTTCAGCAAGCAAATAGACGGCAAGGAGACGATGCTGTGTATCCTTACAAATAACAAAGGAGCAGAACTTACCATTACCAACTACGGTGCAAAAATTGTATCGCTTATGGTACCGGATCGGTCCGGGAAGTTAACCGATGTAGTGACAGGACACAATTCCATAGACGAATACCTGGTATCCGAAGAACCTTATTTCGGAGCGATCTGCGGACGATACGGCAACCGTATCGCAGGCGGAAAATTCACATTGGATGGTGTCGTGTACGATAAACTGGCTATCAACAACGGGCCGAACAGTCTGCATGGGGGTCTGAAAGGCTTCAATTCCGTTGTCTGGGATCTGAACAAAATCGACGGCCAGACAGTGGAGTTGAAATATACGTCTGCCGACGGTGAGGAAGGTTTCCCCGGAAAGCTGGACACGACGGTGACCTACCATCTTTCCGATGACAATGAGGTCGTAATCATGTACCATGCAGTAACGGATAAACCGACCGTACTGAACCTGACCAACCACTCCTACTTCAACCTCTCCGGCCAGGGCGATCCTTCCGTATACGATCACAAACTGACAATCAATGCAGATTACTATCTTCCGACCGATGAAACGGCTATTCCTTACGGTCCGAAGGAAAAAGTAGAAGGAACCCCGATGGACTTCCGCACTCCGCACGAAGTGGGCGAACGTATCGATGAAGATTTCGAAGCGCTGAATTTCGGAAAAGGATATGACCATACATATATATTAAATAAAAAAGAAGAAAACGAGCTGTCGCTCTGCGCCCGTTGCGTATCGCCCAAAACCGGCATCGTAATGGAATGCTACACGACACAGCCGGGCGTGCAATTATACACAGGCAACTGGATGACGGGCAATTTCGTCGGAAAGAACGGCCAACGCTATCCGGCACGTGCCGCCCTCTGCCTGGAAACACAGCACTATCCCGACAGTCCGAACAAACCGGAATATCCGTCCACCGTTCTACGTCCGGGCGAAACATTCCAGAGCAAGACAATCTATAAATTCACAACAGAATAAGACTATTCAATCGACCTAAATAATTAATAATCTAAATATCTAAAAAGAAATGGAGTCAACTAAACAAAAAAGTTATGTATTACCTATAGCGATGATGTTCGCATTGTTCGCTATGATCTCTTTCGTTACGGGTCTGCCTCAACCTTTCGGGGCAATTGTTCAAAATGAGTTCGGAGCATCCAATTTCGAAGCCACTTTAGGTTTCTTCGCAAACTTTATTGCATATGCTTTCATGGGTATTCCGGCCGGTATGCTTTTGCAGAAGATCGGCTACAAGAAAACAGCTTTGATCGCGATCGTTGTCGGCTTTGTGGGTGTCGGTATTCAAGTCCTTTCCTCTAAAATGGGATTTGCCACCTATGTTGCCGGTGCATTCGTTTCCGGTTTCTCCATGTGTATGTTAAATACAGTCGTAAACCCGATGTTGAACACATTAGGCGGCGGTGGTAAAAAAGGTAACCAGTTAATCCAGATGGGTGGTTCGTTGAACTCGGTATCAGCAACTATCGTTCCGGTTTTGGTCGGTTATCTGATGGGAACCGTCGTTGAAGAACGTACGATTGCTAAAGCATTGCCGGCTCTGTACATCGCAATGGCCATCTTCGCCGTGGCATTCCTGGTATTATTCATCATGAATATCCCGGAACCAAGTCTGGCTAAAGCAAACAACAATGCAAAGAACGAACACAGCCCGCTTGCATTCCGCCACTTCAAATTAGGAGCATTGGCTATCTTCGTATATGTAGGTATTGAAGTCGGTATTCCTCACTTTGCTGGTCTGTTCATGATGACACCCGAAGCCGGAGGCGGTCTGGCAATCGACTCAACAATTGCCGGTTCTGTAGTCGGGACCTACTGGTTCTTGATGTTAATCGGACGTCTGGTCGGTGCTTCTTTAGGAGGCAAGTTTACAAGTAAGGCCATGCTTACAGTGGCATCCGGTGTCGGCATCCTGTTCATTATCCTTGCCTTTATCTGTCCGATCACGACAATGGTAAGCATGCCTGTATTCAAAAGTGACATTTCATTCGGTGTGGCACAAGTTCCTATCAGCATCATGTTTATGGCGCTTTGCGGTCTTTGTACTTCTATCATGTGGGGTGGTATCTTTAACCTGGCTGTCGAAGGTCTGGGTAAATATACGGAAGCCGCTTCCGGTATCTTCATGGTTTTGGTTTGCGGTGGTGGTATTTTACCGCTGATCCAGGGCCAAATCGCTGACATGTCCGGATTTATGACCAGCTATGTAGTTATTCTGATCGCGCTGGCATACCTGTTGTTCTATGCTTTGGTTGGTTGCAAGAACGTAAACAAGAACATTCCTGTAGAATAAAAAACAAGTGTAACTATATGATTGAAGAAATTATCTAACTATATTTGTAGTCGGATAATTTCTTCAATTGTTTAATAACCTAATTAAAAACAAATCTATCATGAGACAAAAAATCAGAAATAAATTTCAGGAGTTATTCTCAACAGAAGGTAGCGTATATGCATCTCCGGGCCGTATTAACCTGATTGGCGAACATACCGATTATAACGGCGGTTTCGTATTTCCGGGTGCTATCGACAAAGGCATGATTGCCGAAATCAAACCGAACGGCACAGGTAAAGTTCGTGCTTTCTCTGTTGACCTGAACGACTACGCCGAATTTGGTCTGAACGAAGAAGACGCTCCCAAAGCAAGCTGGGCAAGATACATTTTCGGTGTTTGCCGCGAAACCATCAAACGTGGCGGACAGATCCAGGGATTCGACACCGTGTTTGCAGGTGATGTACCTCTGGGTGCAGGCATGTCCTCTTCCGCAGCATTGGAAAGTACCTACGCATTTGCTTTAAACGACTTATTCTCCCTGAACATCGATAAATTTGAATTAGCTAAGATCGGTCAGTCTACGGAGCATAACTATTGCGGTGTAAACTGCGGTATTATGGACCAGTTCGCTTCCGTATTCGGAAAAGAAGGTAGTTTGATCCGCCTGGATTGCCGTTCACTCGAATATAAATATTTCCCGTTCCATCCGGTCGGCTACAAATTGGTTTTGCTGGATTCTGTCGTTAAACACGAACTGGCATCTTCGGCTTACAACAAACGCCGCCAGTCGTGCGAAAACGCCGCCGCCGCTATCCGTCGCAATCATCCAGAAGTCGAATTCCTGCGCGATGCGACAATGGATATGCTGAATGAAGTCAAAGGCGACATCAGCGCTGAAGATTACATGCGTGCCGAATATGTGATCGAAGAAGTACAGCGCGTACTCGACGTTTGCGACGCTTTGGAAAAAGACGACTACGAGACCGTAGGCAAGAAGATGTACGAAACACATCACGGCATGAGCAAATTGTACGAAGTCAGCTGCGAAGAATTGGACTTCCTGAACGATGTAGCCAAGAAATGCGGTGTAACCGGCTCACGTGTGATGGGTGGCGGTTTCGGTGGTTGTACAATCAACCTGGTGAAAGAAGAAAAATACGATGCATTCGTAAAAGAAGCATTCGAATCTTACACTGCTAAATTCGGTCACGAACCTAAGTTGTATAATGTAGTAATCAGCGACGGCGCACGCAAGCTCGCATAATAAATTAATTATAATTCCATAAAATCATGACAGCCGCTTTTTATCAGAACGAAACCAAATTTTACGTTGCAGTAGATTGTATCATACTCGGATTCGATCAAAAAGAGCTCAATGTTTTACTTTATAAACGTAAGTTTGAACCTATGATGGGACAATGGTCTCTGATGGGCGGTTTTATCAAAGCAGGTGAAAGTATCGAGGAAGCCGCGTCACGCGTACTTACCGACTGTACCGGCATCGATAATCTTTTTATGGAACAAGTAGGTGCTTACGGAGATGTTACCCGCGACCTCGGAGAGCGGGTGATCTCCGTAGCATACTATTCACTCGTCAATATGAACGACTTCAGTGCCGAGACACTGGAGGAACACAATGCGGTCTGGACCAAGATCAGCGAGGTCCCGCAACTTATTTTCGACCATAACCAAATGATCACCGACACATTGGTCCGTCTGCGCAGAAAAGCGGCTACCCGCCCGGTCGGATTCAACCTGCTTCCCGAAAAGTTTACGTTACCGCAATTGCAAAGCCTGTATGAAGCTATCTACCAGATCCAGCTGGATAAGCGCAACTTCCGCAAAAAACTGAATGCGATGGATATTCTGGAAAAATTGGATGAGAAAGACAAGAAAGGTTCCAAAAGAGGAGCTTTCTATTATATGTTCAACAAAGAAAAATACGATCATCTGCTCGAACAAGGGTTCTATTTCTCCTTATAGGAAAGGATATCGAATGTTTTTTCATTTCCATTCCGATGGAACTATAATTTCATGGGCATGGAACAAACTTCTCATGACCATGAAACAACTATCTTACGGCCATGGAACAGAAATCCCATACCAGTAGAATAAAAAGCAAAAACAAAGGTAGCTATGTTGTAAAACATAGCTTTTTTTGTACACTCGCCGTACTAAAGTGTTACTTTTACACCCGAACACATACAAACCACAAATAAAGAAGTAATAAGTATGGTTGAAGAGTTAAAAGAAAAGGTTTTTAAAGCCAATCTGGACCTGGTAAAACACGGATTGGTCATTTTTACCTGGGGAAACGTAAGTGCCATAGACCGGGAAAAAGGCCTGGTCGTAATCAAACCTTCCGGAGTTTCTTACGAAACGATGAAAGCCAGTGACATGGTGGTGCTCGACTTGGACGGGAATGTTATGGAAGGCAGCCTCAAACCATCATCGGACACTCCTACTCATTTGGTCCTGTACAAGTCATTTCCGGAAATCGGGGGAATCGTACACACTCACTCAACATATGCTACATCCTGGGCACAGGCTGGGTGCGACATTCCGAATATCGGCACGACACACGCCGACTATTTCAGCGACGCTATTCCCTGTACCCGCCCGATGAAGAAGGAGGAGGTTGAAGGTGATTATGAGAAAGAGACCGGCAACGTGATCGTCGAACGCTTTAAAGAACTGAATCCGGTACACATTCCGGGAGTCCTGGTGGGAAACCACGGCCCGTTCGCATGGGGCAAGGATGCAGCAGAAGCCGTCTACAATGCGGTCGTAATGGAACAGGTGGCCAAGATGGCGTATATCTCGTACGGCATCAATCCCCAATTGACCATGAACAAATATCTTATCACAAAACATTTCGAGCGCAAACACGGCCCGAATGCTTATTACGGACAAAAATAAATAACATAACAATTAAATCAATAAACCATGACAAATTTTAAAGATCTTGAAGTATGGTTCGTAACGGGAGCACAGCTTCTGTACGGAGGTGATGCGGTGATTCAGGTGGATGCTCATTCCAATGAAATGGTAAAAGGATTAAACGAATCCGGAAACCTGCCTGTAAAAGTAGTCTACAAAGGGACTGTTAACTCGGCAAAAGAGGTAACGGCTGCATTCAAAGCCGCCAACAACGACGACAAATGTATTGGTGTTATTACCTGGATGCATACTTTCTCGCCGGCCAAAATGTGGATACACGGACTGCAGGAACTGAAAAAGCCGTTGCTTCATTTCCACACCCAGTTTAACAAAGAGATACCCTGGGAAACGATGGATATGGACTTCATGAACCTGAACCAGTCCGCTCACGGCGACCGTGAATTCGGCCATATGGTAAGCCGGATGCGTAAAAACCGCAAAGTTGTGGTAGGTCACTGGCAAGATCCGAAAGCACAAGCCAAGATTGCAGTCTGGATGCGCGTGGCGGCAGCCTGGGCCGATGCGCAGGATATGCTGATCATCCGTTTTGGCGACCAGATGAATAACGTAGCCGTTACAGACGGTGACAAGGTGGAAGCCGAACTGAAATTAGGTTATCATGTCGATTACTGTCCGGTAAATGACCTGATGGAATACTACGACACGGTAGAAGACAAAGACGTGGAGGAACTTGTCGGACAGTATTTCGCCGAGTACGATCATGCACCCGAACTGGAAGATAAAAATACGGAAGCCTATACGAAAGTATGGAACTCGGCAAAAGCCGAAATCGCCATCCGCCGCATACTGAAAGACAAAGGGGCAAAAGCCTTTACAACCAATTTCGACGACCTCGGCAATTTCGACCAGATTCCGGGCCTGGCATCACAACGCCTGATGGCGGAAGGCTACGGCTTCGGCGCCGAAGGCGACTGGAAAACAGCCGCCCTGTACCGCACCATGTGGTTCATGAGCCAGGGAATGCCGAAAGGTTGCTCCTTCCTCGAAGATTACACTTTGAATTTCGACGGCGAAAAGAGCGCAATCCTCCAAGCACATATGTTGGAAGTTTGCCCCTTGATCGCCGAACATAAGCCGAAGTTGGAAGTACACCGTCTGAGCATCGGCATAGACAGTGAAACGGCCCGCCTCGTATTCACCAGCAAACCGGGTGAAGGCGTTGCTGCCACAATCGTCGACATGGGAAACCGTTTCCGCCTGATCGTAAACAAAGTGGATTGCATCAAGAGCAAACCGCTACCGAACCTTCCGGTTGCCAGCGCACTCTGGATTCCGCAGCCAAACCTGGAAATCGGTGCTGCCGCCTGGATACTGGCCGGAGGAACACATCATACGAGCTTCTCCTACGACCTGACTGTGGAATATATGGAAGACTATGCCGATATCGCCGGTATCGAACTGGTGGTGATCGACAAGGATACAACTATTTCCAGCTTCAAGAAAGAATTGCAGTACAACGATCTGTATTATATGTTGAACCGCGCATTACAGGCTTGAGTCATGGCAAACGAAAAGTATGTTATAGGCTTGGACTACGGCAGCGACTCCTGTCGCGCCGTAGTCGTAGATGCTGCGACAGGGCGCGAAATAGCTTCGGCTGTCAAGTACTATTCCCGCTGGATGGAAGGGAAATATTGCAACCCCGCAAAAAACCAGTACCGTCAGCATCCGTTGGATTACATAGAAGGGTTGGAAGCCACAGTAAAGGATGCACTCGCACAATGCCCTGACGGGACAGCGCCGAACGTGGTCGGCATTGCTTTCGATACGACCGGAAGCACACCTGTCCTGACCGACAAGAACGGTACTCCCCTCGCCTTGCTGCCCGAATATGCAGAAAACCCGAATGCGATGTTCGTCCTCTGGAAAGATCATACCGCCATCCGGGAAGCCGCCGAGATCAACGAACTGGCGAAACGCTGGGGCATCGACTACACCGCCTACGAAGGCGGCATCTATTCTTCCGAGTGGGTATGGGCCAAGATGGCGCATGTCCTCCGTGTAGACGACAGTGTCTGCAAGGAGGCCTATGCCTGGATCGAGCATTGCGACTGGTTGCCAGCCCTTATCACCGGGAAGACCAAACCGGAAGAGGTGTACCGCAGCCGTTGTGCAGCCGGACATAAAGCGATGTGGCTGGAAAAATGGGGCGGACTGCCAACCGAGGAATTCCTGACCTCGCTTGAACCGAAGCTGGCCGGTTTCCGTAGCCATCTGTTCGAGAAAACTTATACCAGCGATACGAAAGTAGGTACATTGACGCCGGAATGGGCGGAACGTCTCGGTTTGACAACCGGCGTGGCTGTTTCGGTCGGCGCGTTCGACTGCCATATGGGAGCTGTCGGAGCCGAGATCACTCCCCGTACATTCGTGCGCGTGATCGGCACGTCGACCTGCGACATTATGGTTTCATCTTATGAAGAAATGGGCGACAAACTGGTTCCCGGCATCTGCGGCCAGGTGGACGGTTCCGTTATCCCCGGCATGATCGGGTTGGAAGCCGGACAATCCGGCTTCGGCGATATTTATGCCTGGTTCAAACGCGTGCTGGCATGGCCGCTCGAAAACATCTTGGCCAAGAGTACCCTGGTCGATGAAGAGACAAAAGCCAAGCTGATCGAGGAAACGGCAGACAAGATCATTCCCGTCCTGTCCGAAGAGGCTGCAAAAGTGCCGGTGAGCGAAAGCACGATCCTGGCAGTCGATTGGATGAACGGTCGCCGCACCCCCGACGCCAGCCAGCTGGTGAAGGGTACGATCACCGGTCTCAACCTGGCAAGTTCCGCACCGCTCATCTTCCGCGCCCTGGTGGAAGCGACGGCCTTCGGCTCGAAAGCCATTGTCGACCGCTTCCTGGAGAACGGCATCAAGATCGAGAGTGTGATCGGAATCGGCGGCATTTCATTGAAATCCCCGTTCGTCATGCAGACTTTGGCGGATGTGCTGGATATGCCGATCAAAGTGGCCAAAGCGGAACAGGCTTGCGCTTTCGGAGCTTCCATGTTCGCAGCCGTAGCAGCCGGTATATATCCTAAAATCGAGGATGCACAGCGGTCTATGGGACAAGGTTTTGCAAAAGAATACCAGCCGAATCACGAAAATCACCTGGCGTATCTTGCTCTTTATGAGAAATATCGGAAATTAGGGAACTTTACCGAAAATGAATTGTTTCATTGACAGGATGGTCATTACGAAGAGATTGCCTATCTTTGCAAAAAAATAAAAATAATTCATCACAATGAACGATATTAATTTAATGAACAAAGCAGCGGACAACATCCGTATCCTGGCTGCGTCAATGGTAGAAAAAGCGAAATCCGGTCACCCCGGTGGTGCAATGGGTGGTGCAGACTTTGTGAACGTACTGTTTTCAGAGTTCCTCGTGTATGATCCCAAGAATCCCACATGGGAAGGCAGAGACCGCTATTTCCAAGACCCGGGACACATGTCACCGATGCTTTATTCAGTACTCGCCCTCACAGGTAAATTCACGATCGACGAACTGAAAGAGTTCCGCCAGTGGGGTAGCGTGACTCCGGGACATCCCGAAGTCAATGTGATGCGTGGTATAGAAAACACATCCGGTCCGCTCGGACAAGGCCACACCTACGCCGTAGGTGCCGCTATCGCAGCCAAGTTCTTGAAGGCGCGTCTGGGTGACGTCATGAATCAAACGATTTATACATATATTTCCGACGGTGGCATTCAGGAAGAGATATCCCAAGGAGCCGGACGTATTGCCGGTACGCTGGGACTGGACAACCTGATCATGTTCTACGATGCCAACAATATCCAGCTTTCGACAACCGTAGGCGAAGTGACTGCTGAAAACGTAGCCATGAAATACGAAGCATGGGGCTGGAAAGTCATCACGATCAACGGAAACGATGTAACGGAAATCCGCCGGGCATTGACCGAGGCGAAAGCCGAAACATCCCGTCCTACCCTGATTATCGGTAACACGATCATGGGCAAAGGCGCCGTGGGTACTGACAAGAGCAACTACGAAAACAAGGTGTCCACACACGGACAACCTCTTTCGGCAGCCGGCGTCTCTATCGCAGACACCATCCTGAACTTGGGAGGAAACCCGGACGACCCGTTCCAGATCTTCACTGAAGTTGCAGAACTTTATGCTAAACGTGCCAAGGAGTTGGAAGCAATCGTTGCAGAACGCCATGCCGCGAAAGCCGAATGGGCGAAAGCCAATCCGGAACTGGCTGCCAAAATGGAACAATGGTTCTCAGGCAAAGCACCGGTTATCGACTGGAAAGCGATCGAACAGAAAGCAAACCAGGCAACCCGTGCCGCTTCCGCAACCGTGTTAGGCGTATTAGCCACCCAAGTGGAAAACATGGTCGTTTCTTCAGCCGACCTTTCCAATTCGGACAAGACCGACGGCTTCCTGAAGAAAACACACGCATTCGTGAAAGGCGATTTCAGCGGTGCATTCCTTCAGGCCGGCGTTTCCGAACTGACGATGGCCTGCTTATGTATCGGCATGTCGCTCCACGGAGGCGTAATCGTCGCTTGCGGTACGTTCTTCGTATTCTCCGACTATATGAAACCGGCAATCCGCATGGCTGCCCTGATGGAACAGCCGGTTAAGTTCATCTGGTCTCACGATGCTTTCCGCGTAGGCGAAGACGGCCCGACACACGAACCGGTCGAGCAGGAAGCGCAGATCCGTCTGATGGAAAAACTGAAGAACCACAAGGGACACAACTCCATGTTGGTACTTCGTCCGGCAGACGTGACCGAAACGACAATCGCCTGGAAGATGGCCATGGAAAACACAGCCACTCCGACAGCTTTGATTCTTTCCCGTCAGAACATCACTGACCTGCCCGCAAAGGGGAACCGTTACGACGAAGCTTTGCAGGCTGAAAAGGGTGCTTATATTGTAGAAGGTGACGAAAACCCTGATGTAATCATGGTCGCTTCCGGTTCGGAAGTCTCCACATTGGAAGAAGGAGCAGCATTGCTTCGTGCCGACGGCATCAAGGTCCGCATCGTATCTGTTCCTTCTGAAGGCTTATTCCGCAACCAGAGCAAGGAATACCAGGAATCCGTCATTCCGACAGGAAGCAAGGTATTCGGGCTTACAGCCGGCCTGCCGGTCAACCTGGAAGGGTTGGTTGGCGCCAACGGCAAGGTTTGGGGACTCGAATCATTCGGGTTCTCCGCTCCGTACAAGGTACTGGACGAAAAACTCGGCTTCACGGGACAGAACGTGTACAATCAGGTAAAAGAATTATTGAACTAATAGATTTATGATTTCAGGTTTATGATTTATGATTTACCAACTCTTCATAAATCATGAATCTGAAATCACAAATCCCAACCTCCTCTAACAGATAAATATGAAAACATTAGGTTTATGTAGCGACCACGCAGGATACGAACTGAAAGAATTCGTGAAACAAATACTCGACTCGAAAGGGTTAGCCTATAAAGATTTCGGAACCTGCTCGACAGAAAGTTGTGATTATCCCGATTACGCCCATCCGCTTGCCGAAGCTGTAGAAGCCGGCGAAGTATATCCCGGAATAGCTATCTGCGGATCCGGAAACGGAATAGCCATGACACTCAATAAACATCAGGGAATACGGGCCGCTCTGTGCTGGCAGGAAGAGATAGCACGTCTCGCACGCGAGCACAACGACGCCAACGTACTTGTAATGCCCGGCAGATTTATCAGTCAAGAGGAAGCCACTCACACGGTCGAAGCCTTCCTGAACACCTCGTTCGAAGGCGGTCGGCATCAGCGCAGGATTGACAAAATCCCTAAAATCATGTAAAACACTATTATGGCAACATTAGACTTCATTGTAATAGGGCTATTCGCTTTAGCTCTAATTGGGATTATTATATGGGTATCTAAACAAAAACAAAACAACTCTGCCGACTATTTCCTCGGCGGCCGCGATGCCACCTGGCTCGCTATCGGTGCATCCATTTTCGCATCCAATATCGGTTCGGAACATCTTATCGGACTGGCAGGAGCAGGAGCTTCCAGTGGCATGGCAATGGCCCATTGGGAAATCCAGGGATGGATGATCCTGATCCTCGGCTGGGTATTCGTCCCCTTCTATACACGCAGTATGGTGTACACAATGCCTGAATTTCTGGAGAGGCGATATAACCCGCAATCCCGTACCATCCTTTCCATCATCTCATTAATCAGTTATGTATTGACAAAAGTAGCCGTTACTGTTTATGCCGGCGGATTGGTGTTCCAGCAGGTTTTCGGCATCAAGGAATTGTGGGGGATCGACTTTTTCTGGATTGCGGCGATCGGGCTGGTCTTGTTAACCGCTCTTTATACGATTGTAGGGGGAATGAAATCCGTTCTTTACACATCCGTACTCCAAACCCCGATCCTGCTGTTAGGCTCGCTGATTATCCTCGTGCTCGGCTTTAAGGCATTAGGCGGCTGGGATGAAATGATGGCTGCATGCAAATCCGTCGTCGTAAACGATTACGGCGATACCATGACGCAACTGATCCGTGACAACCGCGACCCGCAATATCCGTGGCTCGGTGCGTTGATCGGTTCCTCCATCATCGGCTTCTGGTATTGGTGTACCGACCAGTACATCGTGCAGCGTGTCCTTTCGGGCAAAGATATGAAGCAAGCCCGCCGTGGCGCCATCTTCGGGGCCTACCTAAAGCTGCTCCCGGTATTCCTCTTCCTGATTCCGGGAATGATCGCTTTTGCATTGAGTAAAAACGGAGTGGTGATCAATGGCGAGGTATTCAAGCTCTCCATCCCGGATGCAGCCTTCCCGACACTGGTAGCGAAACTGCTTCCGGCAGGCGTGAAAGGGCTTGTCGTATGTGGTATTCTGGCCGCTCTTATGAGTTCGCTGGCCTCCCTGTTCAACTCGTCGGCAATGTTGTTCACGATCGACTTTTATAAACGTTTCAAGCCGGAAACGCCCGAAAAGAAGCTGGTTGTAATCGGTCAGATCGCAACAGTCGTAATCGTGATTCTGGGTATCCTCTGGATTCCGATCATGCGCAGCGTCGGAGATGTCCTCTATAATTACCTTCAGGACGTACAATCCGTACTGTCACCGGGCATCGCCGCCGCCTTCCTGTTGGGTGTTTGCTGGAAACGCACTTCCGCCCAAGGAGGCATGTGGGGAATGCTGGCAGGTATCATCATCGGTATTACCCGCCTGGGAGCCAAAGTTTATTACAGCAATGCGGTCGACGCATCCGACAACCTGTTCAAAGCCCTGTTCTATGACATGAACTGGTTGTTCTTCTGCGGATGGATGTTCCTCTTCTGCATCATCCTGACAATCATTGTCAGTCTTTGCACGAAAGCCCCCGAAGCCGGAAAGATACAAGGTCTGGTATTCGGAACGGCGACGCCGGAAGAGCGGGCGGCCACACGTGCAAGCTGGAATCATTGGGATGTGATCCATTCCGTTATCATCCTGGGTATTACGGCTGCATTCTATTGGTATTTCTGGTAATACCGGCAAGCAACCGGAAGAGACACAAGAACCCGTGTTTTCCAAAATCTCTGTCACTCTATCACACTTTCTCTTGTATGCTTTGATATTCATAACGTGGAAGGTGTGATAGAGGGCATTTTTATCTATCACTCCTCTATCACTCGTCTATCACACAAACAAATGCTTCTATTGACATAAAGAAAGCTTTTCTTGAAAAACAAGTAGGGAAAAATGCAAACGGCAAGTGGAAACACTCATCGACACCCCCATGTCCGCATACCCTACACCCCCATGTAGCGGGTATGAACATCCGGATGCCTAATCGGGAACATCCGGGTGTTCATTTACTTATCTGCTCAACTCTGTGAACACCGGTATTCATTTGGAGCAAAACCGGTTATCTTCTTGAATATTAAACTGAAATGCTGAACATTCGGATACCCCAACCGACAGGCAATGGCAGCGGGCGTGCTGTCCGTTCTCAACAAAAGGTTCTTGGCGACAGATAACCGTTTTAGTTGGAAATACTCGGTAAGCGTCTTACCCGTCTCAAACTTCAACAGGTCATTAAAATAAGCGACGGACAAGTTCAGATTCCCAGCACAATAGGCATCAGTGGGCAACTTGCCGTCCTGTAGCTTACCGGAGGCGATATAGTCGTCGAGAATCTTATCCATTTTCCCCAGAATCACCTTGTTTTTGTTTTCACGGGTAATGAACTGCCGCTCGTAATAGCGCGTACAGTAATCCAGCAACAGTTCGATATGGCGGGACAGGATGGTACTGCTATGCGTGTCTATGGCATGATGAAGCTCATCTTCGATATTTTCAAGGCAACAGGTCACTTTCGCCGTTTCCCGTTGCGAAAGATGCAGTGCCTCTTCCTTGCGGTAGGAAAAGAAGGTATAATACTTGATATGATTTTTCAACGAAGTACGGAACAGCAAATCGGGATGGAACGCCAAAAGATACCCCTTGTCGGGAAGCGTATTGTTCTCGTTCATACCGAAAATTTCGCCGGGAGTGAGAAACACCATCGTTGCATTGGAATAGTCGTAATATTTACGCCCGCAACAATCGCACCCGTTTTCACAATCTTCAATCAGCAGGATGGCATAGAATTCGAACCTTACGGCATCCTGTTCCAGATTCGGATTCTCCAGATTGATGATACTTACCTGCGGATGGAGCGTCTCGCACCCCAAGCACCGATTGCATTCGCATACGGTCTTTATGTCCAACGTCTTTTCTTTCATCGCCTAAAAATTCACTCACAAACTGTTTTGTGCCCGAAATTCATTCGGCGTACACCCTACCCGCTTCTTGAACAAGCGGCAGAAATGCTGCGGATACTGGAATCCCAGCGAGTAGGCAATCCGGCTGACCGTTTCCTCCGCTGCGGAGGAGATACGTTCCTTGGCCAGTTCGATAACCTTCGTCTGAATATATTCCTGCGGTGTCTTTCCGGTTTCCTTCTTGAACATATCGCCAAAATAGTTGGACGAAAGACAGAGCTTGTCGGCAAAGTATTTCACCGTAGGCAGGCCGTTGCTCTCGGCGGCCGTCCCTTCGAAATACTCGTCCAGCAAGCTCTCGAAGCGTGTCAGCACATCGCTGTTCGCCTTGCTGCGGGTGATAAACTGGCGTTCGTAGAAACGCATGCAATAGTTAAGGAGCAATTCGATATGGTTCACCAGCAAAGTCTTGCTATGCTTGTCCACGCCATGTTCCAGCTCCATGCGTATAATCTTCAGGCAATCCATCACAATGCCCCTCTCCTCTTCCGAAAGATGCAACGCTTCGTTTACCTCATAAGAAAAGAACGTGTATTTCTTGATTGCCTTCCCCAGCGACGTCCCCCGCAGCAGGTCAGGATGAAAAAGAATCCCATAGACGTTCACCTGGACCTTATCTGTCGTCGGAGTCGTCTCCGCCGTCTGTCCGGGAGCAAAACAGACGATGGTGCCTTCCTGATAATCGTAAGTCCGACGCCCGTATCGGATGTCGCAGGCCTTTTCAAGTTTCAGGTATAATGCATAAACACCATAGTTGAACCGGATGAGGTCCACACCGCTGGTCGCTTTGTTCAGGTCGATCACGCTGATCAGCGGGTTCAGCGTTTCAAGGCCGTATAATTTGTTATACAGATCCACACTATCCAAATTGAGTATCTTATCCATAACCGCAAATATTTAACTTACCGAGCAATAACATATATCACCTACAATATTCCGGTTACAAAAATAAAAGATAATCCAGACATATTCATTACCCTAATTACGGATTACCTAACCATTGTTACTGTTTTTATAAGATAAAAGAGATGCATCTTGTTGCCGGATAATGATCCCCTCTGCCCACCGGGAAAATCCGCCGACCTTAATTCCCCCAATAAAAGGGTCCATAAACAAAAACAGCACTTCACAGTATCAACTGTAAAATGCTGTTTGTAACTTGTTGTCACTTGTGACCTGGGAGGGGCTCGAACCCTCGACCCAATGATTAAGAGTCATTTGCTCTACCAACTGAGCTACCAAGTCGATGTTTGTCGGTTTTGTTTTTGTTGAGTGACCTGGGAGGGGCTCGAACCCTCGACCCAATGATTAAGAGTCATTTGCTCTACCAACTGAGCTACCAAGTCATTCATGCTATCGTTGTTTCTCGATTGCGGGTGCAAAGATAGGAGTTTAATTTTTCTTTGCAAACTTTTCCCGCAGTTTTTTACATAAAAATTTACTCAAACTCAAAAATATCAGACGGTGTAGTCCGCTTCAGCGCATGCAGGGAGACATCCTTTCCTACCCGTACCCCCTCCTGGAACAGACGGAAATCAACTGTCTTAAAGGCAAGTTCGGGATGGTTATTGTCACGGCTCAGGTGGCACAACCAGATATCTTTCAGTTTGGGATCATAATGGGTGGCGAGGAATTCGGCAGCTTCACGGTTGCTCAAATGTCCGGTCGGACTGGCTACGCGTTCCTTCAGGAAAGCAGGGTACGTGCCGAACTGCAACATCTCCTCGTCATAATTGGCTTCTATGATCAGGTGGTTCGCCATGCTCATATATTTGCTTACCGTTTCGGTGATATGGCCGACATCCGTTGCCAACGTGAACTTATGATCGCCATATTCGATATAATAGCCGACATTGTCGGTACTGTCATGCGGGACCTCGAAAGCGGTAATGCGAAAATCGCGGATCATAAAAGGCACTTCCTTTTCGATCACTTTACGCGAAGCGACAAGCGTTTCCTCCACGTAGCGGCTTTTGTTGATCCCCCGGTGGACAGCCTCCGTCGTATAGACAGGAATACAGTGTTTCTCTCCCAGGCAACCTACGGTCTTGATATGATCGGCATGATCATGCGTAATCAGGACTGCAATAATTTTGGAGAAATCGATCGCTTTATCTTTCAACACCTTCTTTATGGTACGAATACCGATACCTGCATCAATCAACACGCCGAATTCGGGTGTTCCCAGATAATAGCAGTTTCCACTGCTTCCACTTGCTAAACTCAGAAATGATAGTTTCATTTTAATTTCCAATTCAGTCCTTAACAGGAATTACGGGCGAAACGTGTCGGGGATCGTCACCTCCCCGATCAGCGAACAGTTCATGTGATCCTTCACCTCCTCCGGCGTCAGGCCGTGGCCGAAAAGGAACATGAGCTTGGTGACGGCACTTTCGGTCGTACTGTCGAATCCGCTTATCACCCCCGCTTCCAACAATTTATGCCCTGTCTCATACCGGTGCATTTCCACGCTTCCGGCACTACACTGGGTTACATTCACAATCACAATTCCCCGGCTGACCGCATCTTTCAGCATCGTCAGGAACCAATCGTAGCACGGCGCGTTACCGCTCCCGAACGTCTCCATCACGACCCCCTTCAACCCCGGTATGTTCAGGATGCTTTCCACTACCTGGGGAGAAATCCCCGGAAAAAGTTTCAGCACCGCAATATTCCGGTCCAAGAGGTAATGCGGTTTCAAAGGCCTTCTCGAAACAGGGTGGTAAACCTGCTGCGTGTCATACTTTATGTAAATGCCGGCATGTGCCAGCGGCGGATAATTGTATGAACGGAAAGCATTGAAGTTGTCCGCATTGATCTTACTCGTACGGTTTCCCCTCAACAAGTCATTTTCGAAAAAGATACAAACCTCCGGCACAACCGGGATGCCGTTTTCCTTTGCCGCGGCAATCTCGATAGCGGTGATCAGGTTTTCTTTCCCGTCGGTCCGCAACATACCGATCGGCAATTGCGAACCGGTAAAGATGACCGGCTTGCTTAAATTCTCCAGCATAAAACTCAAAGCGGATGCCGTGAAAGACATCGTGTCCGTACCGTGAAGCACGACAAAGCCGTCGTACAGCTGGTAATTGTCGGCAATAATCCTCACGATCTTCATCCATGACTCCGGCCCCATCTCCGATGAATCCATGGCCGGATCGAACTGGATGGTCGAAACCGCATAGCCCAACTTCTTCAACTCCGGCATATTATCCTTCAAATGCTGGAAATTGAACGATTCCAACACTCCGGTTTCGGGGTTTTCGATCATACCGATCGTTCCGCCCGTATAGATGAGCAGGATCGAGGCTTTCTCACTTTGAGTGTTCATATTTGCTGTCATAAATCGCAAAGTTAATAAATTTATTCTTCCCCTTTTAATACAGGGACGCTTATATGATATTTTACCGCCACTATCCGTGAAACGAATATCCCGGTAGCAGCAATAAGCTGCGTCAGCGACGGCCCGATCCCCATCTGCAGGCAAGCATAATAAATCAAGCCTCCGAACACGCATGCCAGGGCATAAATGTCTTTCCGGAAAATCAGCGGCACCTCGTTGATCAGGATATCGCGGATCATACCGCCAAAAGCGCCCGTAATCGTTCCCATCACAATAGCCACCCACATCGGAAACCCGAATGCCAGCGCCTTCTCGATACCGACCACGCCGAACAGCCCCAGCCCGATAGCATCGAAAATGAAGAACGTATTGTTCAAACTGATCACATATTTCCGAAAGATGATAACGAAGAGCAATGCCAACGCCGATATGATGAGATAAGAAGCCTGTTCCATCCAGAAAGGAGTGGCATTGAGCAGGATATCGCGGATCGTACCGCCTCCCACCGCCGTAACCACACCGACGACATAAGCTCCGAACCAGTCAAATTGTTTAGCAGAAGCCAAACGGATACCGCTAATCGCAAAAGCGAATGTCCCGGTGTAATCGCAAAACGTAATGAAGTCTATCATTTTGATTTTTTCTGCAAAAATAAGTATTTCCTCGCAATGTTGCGGTTTTCTATCGAGACGACCTGATAATAATTTAAACCAAACGAATATCCGGCTGTTAATTATATATAAGTTTGCATTCAAAAAAGTGCTGATGATTATCTAATTAAGGAATAATGAAGAAATTTATATTAACCGGTCTCGTTTGTCTGCTTTCGTCTTCATGGATATGGGGACAAGAATACATACCTCAAATAAAATATCGTCATTACATAAGCGACACAACCCTATTCCAGCCCCGCCGACCCTGGAAAGCGGCGCTCGAAACATTCGGGCTCAATATGGTCGTCTGGAGCTTCGACCGGTATATCGTAAAAGAGGACTGGGCCTATATCAACGGACATACGATCAAAAGCAATTTCAAAAAAGGTCCGGTATGGGACACCGACCAGTTCACGACGAACCTGTTCTCCCATCCCTACCACGGTTCGCTCTATTTCAACGCAGCCCGCAGCAACGGGATGAACTTCTGGCAATCCGCCCCTTTTGCGGCCGGCGGCAGCCTGATGTGGGAGTTCTTTATGGAGAACGAACCGCCTTCGATCAACGACATGCTGGCGACGACGTTCGGAGGAATCGAACTGGGTGAAATCACCTACCGGCTGTCCGACCTGTTCATCGATAACCGCTCGTCGGGAGCCGAACGCGTGGGGCGCGAGGTGTTGGCGGGCGTCTTGTCGCCGGTCCGCGCCTTCAACCGCATCATTTCGGGGGAAGCCTGGCGGCACAGTTCTTCAAAAGGACGAACCTATTCTTCCGTCCCCGTCAACTTCATCGTCACGATGGGTCCCCGCTTCCTGGCAGAGCAGGAAGGTTCGAAACGAGGGACAACGAGTTTGAACATCAATCTCCGCATCAACTACGGGAATCCGATCAACGATGATTTTTATTCTCCCTACGAATGGTTCCGTTTCAACTTCGGAATGGATCTATTCTCAGCACAGCCCGTCGTCAGCCAGGTCAATGCCATCGGGGCCTTGTGGGGGAAAACTGTTTGGACGAAGGAAGCGCGTTCCCTTTCCGCCGGATTTTTCCAACATTTCGACTTCTATAACTCGGAACTCCGCAACGGGAGCGACCTCACCGTTCCTCCCTACCGCATCGCGGCACCGGCAGCAGCAGGAGCCGGCTTGATCTATTACAAGCAGGCCACACCGGGAGACAAAGCTGATATCTATGCCGAACTGTATGCAAACGGCGTAGCTTTAGGAGCCAGCCTGTCGGATTACATGCTGCTCGGCGAACGGGATTATAACTTAGGGAGCGGCTACAGCACCAAGGCCGGTGCGGGCATCATCTACAACAAACGATTGGCGTTCCTGCTCAACATGGAAAACTATCATATCTTTACCTGGAAAGGATACGATCCGGATATCGACTGGTCGCAGGCAGACCCCACCACCCTGAACATCCAAGGCGATGCCGGGAACGCACGCCTGACCATCTTCTCGATGAAACTGGCTTATCTATTGAAGGACAAGTGGAACATCACCCTGACGAACCGCTATTTCTCCCGACGGACAAACTACAGGTATTATCCCCGGGTGGACTATTCCACTTACGACCTGATGCTCGGACTGGGAATACGGATTTAGCTCTTCCGTTCCAGCTCGTTCAGGTTCTCCATCTTCTTGCGTTGCAGGAACTCGTAGATACCCTCAAGATGTTCCGTCACTTTCTTGTTTCCGAACTCGTAAACTTTGGTCACAAGGCCGTCCAGGAAGTCACGGTCATGGGAAACGACGATCAGCGTCCCGTCAAAATCCATCAAGGCTTGCTTCAGGATATCTTTCGTTTTCATGTCCAGATGGTTCGTCGGCTCGTCGAGGATCAGCAGGTTGACAGGCTCCAGCAGCAGCTTGATCATGGCCAGGCGGGTACGCTCGCCGCCGGAGAGCACTTTTACTTTTTTGGCAGAATTCTCGCCCCCGAACATGAAAGCACCCAGCAGGTCCTTGATCTTGTTGCGGATATCCCCTTTTGCGACATCGTCTATCGTCTGGAACACCGTCAGGTTTTCATCCAAAAGGGAAGCCTGGTTCTGCGCGAAATAACCGATCATCACGTTATGCCCGATCGTCAACGTGCCGTCATGCTCGATTTCTTTCATGATGCACTTAACCAACGTGGATTTGCCTTCCCCGTTCTTTCCGACGAAAGCGATCTTGTCACCCCGCTCGATCGTCAGATTGGCATTACGGAAAACGGTATGCTCCCCGTACGATTTCGACACATCCTCGATCGTCACCGGATAGGAACCCGAACGGGGCGAAGGCGGGAATTTCAGGCGCAGAGCGGAAGTATCTTCCTCGTCCACTTCCAGAATCTCCAGTTTTTCGAGCATCTTCACACGGCTCTGCACCTGCAAGGTCTTGGAATAAGTGCCTTTGAAACGTTCGATAAAATCTTTCGTCTCGGCAATGAACTTCTGTTGCTCGTCATATGCCTTCTGTTGCTGTTCGCGACGCTCCTTGCGCAGTTGAAGGTATTGGCTGTAATTGACCTTATAATCGTAGATGCGGCCCATCGTCACTTCGATCGTACGGGTCGTGATATGATCTACGAACGCGCGGTCGTGGCTGATCACGACTACTGCCTGCCCGTTGTCGATCAGGAAATCTTCCAACCACTGGATCGACTCGATATCGAGATGGTTGGTCGGCTCGTCCAACAAGAGCACATCCGGCTTCTTCAACAACAGTTTCGCCAATTCGATACGCATGCGCCAGCCACCGCTGAACTCGCTCGTCTGGCGGGTAAAGTCTTCGCGGGTAAAACCAAGCCCCAACAAGGTCTTCTCGATATCGGCGTCATAATTAATCTCTTCAATGGAATAGAACTTCTCGCTCAAAGTCGAAACACGCTCGATCAGCTCCATGTAGCTGTCCGACTCATAATCGGTGCGCGTCTCCAATTCCTTGTTGAGAGCGGCAATCTCCGCCTCCATCTCGTGCAGATGCGCAAAAGCCTGGGCTGTTTCTTCAAAAACGGTACGGCCGTCTTCCGTCATCAAATGCTGCGGAAGATATGCGACAACGGTATCTTTCGGTGCGGATACTTTCCCGCGAGTCGGTTCGCGCACACCCGCCAATATCTTCAACAAGGTGGATTTCCCTGCGCCGTTCTTTCCCATCAGGGCAATCCGGTCTTTCTCGTTAATGACAAAAGATATATCCGAAAATAATGCGCTACCGCCAAACTCTACTGTTAGTCCGTCTACTGAAATCATATAATATATATAATGTATTGCTTTTATAAAACGAGCGGCAAAGGTAATAAATAAATAGGAATGATAATAATCGTGCGTCATTCACCCTCAGACCACATTCAAAGGGCCGAGGATTTTTCCGCTTTCCGGGACATTAAATTCACAAAAAAACGACAATATCCCCCCTTAAACGCATATTTATCACAAATAGCTGATCCATAAAAACATACAAAATCAGCTGTTTGTTAAAAAATATTACCCCTGCGGGTAATTTGAACTAAATGGGGTAGAAAATCGAATTAGATGCGGTAGAGTTTCGTTTTGAGCCAATGTCGTTTTTGGGAAAATGACAATAAGCACCCATTTGATTCACCACTGTCCAATGATTTGACAAGGTTTTCTAATTATTGGAAGAGGTCAAGGAAAAGACAGAGATACGGCCGATTTGCCTTTGGACAGTTATATAAAATTCCGCCCAACAGGTACAGGATGGCAAACTAACCGACCGTGCTTTGCCATCCCGGCCGAAAGGGAAGGCTTACTTCACGACTTCCGGCCGTATCAAGCCGCCGCCGATCGAAACACGGTCCTTACCTGTCAGGGACATATCGATTATATAAGAATTCCGTTGGTTCACCTCCGTCCGGCTCTTATGGGCATGAAAAATGTAGCGGTATCTGCCCGCCCTATCCAGGAACGGTGCGCCGTGGCCGGTTCCGACAAGCTCTTCCACTTTATGCAGAAGCGGATTTTTCCCGCTTTTCTTCCACGGGCCGAGAGGGGAATCCGATGTTGCATAACCTACGGCATAATCCTGGCTTCTGAAGTCATTGGCGGAATAGAGCATATAATAAAGCCCGTCCCGCTTGACGACGGAAGGACCTTCGGCAACCTTCCCGAATACTAACTCCCACGGTTCGGCGGCCTCGACGCATTGCGTCAATGTTTCTTCCTTGATCTCTTTCAGATTATCTTTCAACTCGGCACACCAAATCACATTGCCGTTTGTAAAGCGGACAAAATAAAGATAGGCCTTCCCGTCCTCATCGAAAAAGACGGAGGTATCGATTCCTTTCTCTTCCCGGATCGGCTTCTTTTCATCCTGCACGAACGGGCCGAAAGGGGAATCGGCCGTGGCAACACAAACATGTTCCTCTACCGAATAGAACATATAAAATTTCTTATCCTTCTCCACATAGTAGACTTCCGGCGCCCAAAACCATTTATCCCCGTAAGAATCTTCCTTACTCAGTGCCAGGCGCGGAGAACGCTCCCACGATTTCAAGTCTTTAGAACTGTACACCTCGAAACCGTCCGCACGGGATGTTCCATAGGCATAATAGGTATCGTTATAAAACAGGATATAAGGATCAGCAATCGGCAACACATCCGAAACCGGCTCTTTCCCCAGGGCAGTCATACTTACCGAAACAACACACAACAGCATCAATAGCATTTTCTTTAACGTATTCGTCTTCATAATGTATCCGTTTATTATTTGATAATTGAGAATTTCACACGCATGCAAAGATAATCAATTATTTTCTTCCTCAATATATTTGTTTTGTATATAAAAATCCCTATCTTTGCACCCGCTAATACAAACAGCTTAAATTAATTATTCAAACATGGCAACAAAAATTAGATTGCAAAGACACGGTCGTAAAGGTTACGCCTTCTACCAAATCGTGATCGCAGACAGCAGGGCTCCACGTGATGGAAGATTTATTGAAAGGATAGGTTCTTATAATCCGAACACTAATCCTGCTACAGTAGATTTGAACTTCGAAAGAGCTTTGTATTGGTTACAGGTAGGTGCACAACCTACAGATACCACTCGTAACATCCTTTCCCGCGAAGGTGTTTGCTTGAAAAAACACTTATTGGAAGGTGTTAAGAAGGGTGCGTTCGACGAAGCTACCGCTGAAACTAAGTTTCAGGCTTGGTTGAAAAACAAACAGGCTTCTGTTCAGGCTGTAAAGGACAAAGATAGCGAAGCTGCAAAAGCTGCAGAAAAAGCTCGTCTGGAAGCAGAAAAAGAAGCAAACAAGGCAAAAGCAGAAATCGTAGCTAAAAAGAAAGCAGAATTGGCAGCCGCTGAAGCTGCTAAGCAGGCTGAAGAAGCAGCTGCCGCCGCTCCGGCAGAAGAAGCTCCTGCAGCAGAAAGCGCTGAATAAATTCGGGCTTTGCCAAATAAAGAGAGGACATCCCCACAAAGATGCCCTCTTTTTATTGTGTATCCCTCCTCCCAAGCATTTGCAAAAGCCCCCCAAAAAACGCCCGATCCTACAAGAGAACCAGGCGTTCCAAATTGCAACATTTCTAACGGGAATATATAAAGAATTTATTTCTTCAGTAAGAAATGATCTATCTGCTCTACAAACTGTTCTTTCGATAAAGCGCCCTGAGCAATCTGGGGTTTACCTGTCTTGGGAATGAACAGCAACGTCGGGATACTCTGTATGCCGAATGCCGAAGCCAGCTCTTTTTCATTATCTACATTTATCTTATAAATAACGATATCGTCCTTATACTGTGCAGCCAGTTCTTTCAGGATCGGAGATACTTTCTTGCAAGGACCGCACCAATCTGCATAAAAATCAATAATAGCCGGTTTGTTTCCTTCGTACACCCATTGAGTCTGATTCTTTTCGTAATTATATACTTTCGACAGGAAGTCCGCCTTGTTCAAAGCAATCACTTCCCCCTGTGCCGATGCCTTTTCCGTTTCATTTTTTTCCGGCTTTGCGGACATGGAACAACTAACCAAAACCAGTGCGACCGCAACCATCAATAGACTTTTCAAACTTCTCATATAAAACTTATTACTATTTTAATTATTACCACTTACAAAAATAACAATAAAAAGACACAAACGTTTGTTCTCTGTGGTTAAAAGAAAAAGATTAGAGTGAAAAGAAAAAATGCCCATCACCAAATTTGGTTATTCGAAAATAATCACTACCTTTGCACCGCAATCAAAAGAAACGGTTGCACAACATATTGGAGAGATGGCAGAGTGGTCGATTGCGGCGGTCTTGAAAACCGTTGAACCGAGAGGTTCCGGGGGTTCGAATCCCTCTTTCTCCGCTGAACTAACCGGACAAAAATGGTCAAAGAACGGATAAAAAGCTACAAATCGCTGATTTGTAGCTTTTTTATTGCCCGAAAATCCTGCTTCCAAACGATGCAAAGGAATGACAGGGTATCGGGAAAAAGGTCAGCACCTTTTCGGCAACGGATGCCTACCTTTTTTCCGATAGATAGGCATCCCTTTTCAATGCAAACCTGATTTGATTTCAAAACAACGGTGATTCGATTTCAAAATACCTATATTTGTGCATTGAAACTTAACAAACAACTTATATGGAACTATCAGCAAGCAAAACCCCACGTATTGAAGTAGTCGATGCACTAAGAGGATTTGCCGTCATGGCAATTATTTTAGTGCATAATCTGGAACATTTTATTTTTCCAGTCTATCCAACAGAACAACCGGAATGGCTGGCCGTCCTTAACGACGGAGTGTTTAACGTCATTTTCTCCCTGTTTGCAGGAAAAGCTTATGCCATTTTCGCCCTTCTGTTCGGGTTTACATTCTATATCCAATGTCATAACCAGGAAAAGAAAGGAAAAGACTTCGGCTACCGCTTCTTATGGCGACTGGTTCTGCTGCTTGGCTTCGCGACCCTGAACGCCGCTTTTTTCCCAGCCGGAGACGTACTGTTGTTATTTGCCGTAGTAGGCTTGGTTTTATTCTTAGTCCGCAAATGGAGTGACAAAGCGATCTTGATCACAGCTATTATATTATTAATCCAACCGATAGAATGGTATCACTACATCATGAGCCTGCTCAATCCGGCCCATGCTCTGCCGGATCTCGGCGTAGGCGCCATGTACGGCGAGGTCGCCGAATATACCAAAGCCGGGAATTTTCTGGACTTCATCTGGGGTAATATCACGTTAGGACAAAAAGCAAGTTTGTACTGGGCTATCGGAGCCGGACGTTTTCTGCAGACGGCAGGTTTATTCCTGTTGGGACTCTATATCGGCAGAAAAGAACTATTCGTTACAAGCGAAACACACCTGCGTTTTTGGGTAAAGGTTCTTATTATTGCAGCAATCTGTTTCGCTCCCTTGTATTCTTTAAAGGAACAGATCATGGCAGGCGACAATGCCCTGGTCAAGCAAACCGTAGGGACAGCTTTCGACATGTGGCAGAAATTTGCGTTTACATTCGTCCTCGTTGCCTCGTTTGTCATCCTGTACCAGAAGGAATGCTTCAGAAAAGCGGTTTCGGCTCTGCGTTTTTATGGCAAGATGAGTCTGACCAACTATATTACGCAATCGATCATGGGAGCGATTATCTATTTCCCGTTCGGGCTATATTTGGCTCCTTATTGCGGCTATACAATAAGTTTGCTGATCGGGTTCGCCCTTTTCCTGTTACAAGTTTCGTTCTGCAAATGGTGGCTGGCAAGCCACAAACAAGGTCCCTTGGAAAGCATCTGGCATAAATGGACTTGGATGTTCTCGAACAATCAATAAAAAACATGAGGCAGTGTCCAGGGAAACAAAAGAATCCTGACACTGCCTCATCCGATACATAAGCCTGATTTTATTTATTCAGAAGGGGCAAATAATCTCCATAACCTTCTTCTTTCATCTTTTCTTTCGGGACAAACCGCAGTGAAGCGCTGTTTATACAATACCGCAGACCTCCTTTATCGGCAGGACCATCCGAAAAGACATGGCCTAAATGAGCATCCCCCATCCGGCTGCGTACTTCCGTCCGGATCATTCCATGCGAAGTATCCGGCTTTTCGACAATCAGTTGCTTATCGATCGGTTTGGAAAAACTGGGCCAGCCACAGCCGGAATCAAACTTATCGGTGGATACGAAAAGCGGTTCGCCGGTCGTAATATCGACATAAATTCCTTCCCTATGCTCATTCCAGTACTCATTGCGGAATGCGGACTCCGTGGCATTTTTTTGCGTTACGGCATACTGTATGTCCGAAAGTTTATTCTTAAGAGCCACATCATCCGGCTTTGCATAAACAGGACGGGCATTTGCTTTCCGCGCCAATTCGAACAATTTCGGATGAATGTGGCAATAACCGCCTGCATTCTTATCCAAATAATCCTGATGGTAGTCTTCCGCAGCATAAAAATTAACGAGTGGCATCACCTCGATGGCGATCGGCTTCGCATAGTCCTTTGCCAGCTCCTTAATGGCGGCTTCGATCACCGGAACGTCTTCTTCATCGGTATAATAAATCCCCGTGCGATATTGCAAACCGCTATCTCCGCCCTGACGGTTGACACTGGTCGGATCTATCGTCTGAAAGTATAGATTCAACAATAGATCCAGACCGGCCGTTTGCGGATCATAAACGACTTTCACCGTTTCTACCGCTCCGGTATTCCCGGTACATACCTCTTTATAGGTAGGATTGGGAACTTGACTGTTGGCATAACCGACTTCCGTTTGTTCCACACCTCTGATCTGTTTCAGGAAATGTTCCGTACCCCAGAAACAACCGCCTGCCAGATATATCTCAGCCTTGTCTTTCATCTTCATATTTTCTTGTTTCATTAAATCAAACTCTTTCCTGTTCCCGGCGTTGCCAGCCACACTGACACATGCCAATAACAGTACAATAATAGCAATATTTCTCATAGCCTATCTATTTCTCTAATAACAAATCGGAAATATTTTTTGTTGTTATAGAAAAATAAAGTCATAACATACAAATGGAAAATAAAGATTATCAAAAACGTGTGGCTGCCATACATGATTTGTCCGGATTCGGAAAATGCTCTCTAACTGTTGCTTTGCCTATCCTTTCCGCCGCCGGAATAGAAGCGTGCGCCATGCCGACCGCCATATTATCGACTCACACAGGAGGAATCAGCGGATACACTTACCGCGACCTGACAAGCGACATGCGGGCTTTTATGCAGCACTGGAAATCGCTCGACATACAATTCGACGCGACCTACAGCGGTTTCTTAGGCTCGTTCGAACAACTGGATCTCGTCAAGGAGTTCTTCGAACTATTCAGATCCAAAAACAACCTGATCCTGGTAGATCCGGTAATGGCGGACAATGGCGAACTATACCGCATATTCCAGCCTGAATTTGCCGCAGGCATGCGATCCTTATGCAAAAAGGCGGACATCATCGTCCCTAACCTGACCGAAGCAGCCTTATTATTGGAAGAAAGTTACCATCCCGGTCCCTATACGCAGGCATACATTGAGAAAATCTTAAAAAAACTTAGCAAGCTCGGACCGGAAAAGATCGTACTGACCGGTGTGTACTTTGAAGAAAAGAAATTGGGAGCGGCGACCTATGACAAAAGAAATGATTCGGCAGACTACCTGTTTACCGAAAGGATACCAGGAAGTTACCACGGGACAGGCGATGTTTTTGCAAGCGCCCTGTTATCCGGCCTGCTGAATGACTTCAGCTTGAACGAATCAGCACAGATAGCCGTGAACTTCACAGCCGACAGCATACGCCGGACATATAATGCAAAAACAGATTACCGTTTTGGTGTTAATTTTGAACAATGTATCCCCGACTTTCTAAAAGAACTCAAACTGATATAGTTATTTCAATTTTATTTTCCATCTTTGTAAAAATAATAAGACAAGAATATATGAGTAAAACTAAAATAGCAATTTCCGGTATAGGAGCTGTAGGCGGTTACTACGGAGGATTATTAGCCGCCCGTTACAAAGACTCCGATAAGGTCGACATCTATTTCATCTCCCGGGGAGAAAACCTGAAAGAAATACGGGAGAACGGCATAGAAGTCAGAAATACATTCCTGACGATCAAAGCAAAACCAACCCTCACAACCGACAATCCTGCCGAAATAGGACCGGTCGATTACCTGTTTTGTTGTACCAAAAGCTACGACTTGGAGGAGAATATAGCCCAACTGGCTCCGGTGATCGGCCCGAATACGGTTATCATTCCCCTGCTGAACGGGGCGGATATAGCGGAACGCATACAAAAGCTATTACCGGACAACGAGGTTTGGAAAGGATGCGTTTACATCGGTTCCCGCCTGGTCAGACCGGGAAAAGTGGAAAAGTTCACCATAAAGGACCGGATGTTCTTCGGTAGCAAGGACGCCCAAACGAGTACGGGCGGTTCACGAACCGTTCCGACAAAACGACAGAAAGAATTGCAGGATATATTGGCGAACGCCCGCATCCTTACCACAATACCGGCCGATATCGACGTGGAAATCTGGAAGAAGTTCTTCATGATCTCGACTGCCGCCACTATCACCTCTTATTTCAACGAACCGATCAGTGAAGTGATAAACAACCATATCGACCTGTACATCACCTTAGGTTATGAACTCAAAAGCGTGGCAGTAGCCAAAGGCATTCCCCTGCCGGACGACCAGGTATTCTCCGCCATCGACGCTCAGAAGATCATGCCGAACAACTCGACCACCTCCATGCACAGTGATTTCCTAAAAGGCAACCGCACGGAAGTGGAAACATTGACGGGCTATGTCATACGAACTGCCCAGGAATTAGGCATCGAAGTTCCGACCTATCAGTTCATGTACAAAGGGTTGACCGAATTTCCCTATCCGGTGGCGGATTAATTTCCCAATAAGGGAAAGAGAGCATGTCGAAACCTAATGGTTTCCCGGCAAGCTCTCTTCTCTTATTCTTACTCTGTCCAGACAAACAAATCTAATTATTAATAGTATATGAAAAACAAATTTTACCTCTATTTTATCCTGTGCTTTCTATTCAACGTTGCAGGATATTCACAGAGTACGGTTTTCGAATCGCTCTCTTTCGAAAGTAACAAATTAGGCAGGAAAGTTTCCTACTCCATCTACCTGCCTTCCGACTACAACACCTCGAAGAGGAATTATCCGGTCCTCTACCTCTTGCATGGTTATACGGACAATGAGACCAACTGGATTCAGATGGGGCAAATGAAAACGATTGCCGACCGTGCCATCGCAAACGAGGAAGCCGCACCGATGATCATCGTCATGCCGGACGCATGGGACACTTGGTATATCAACCAATACGACGGAAAAGCGCCCTATGAAGACATGTTTTTCGAAGAGCTTATCCCCTATATGGAAAAAACATACCGGATTCGCAGTAATAAAGAAAGCCGGGCGATTGCCGGGCTGTCGATGGGTGGCTACGGATCATTCCTGTACAGCTTGCATCATCCGGATATGTTCTGCGCATGCGCCCCATTGAGTGCCGCCGTTTTCGACGACGCGGTCATGGAAGCACGAAAAAACAAATCGCATAAGGATTTATTCAACCGCCTGTTCGGACCGGGAGACGAACACTGGAGGCAGAACAATGTTTTGAAGCTCCTTTCCGACTGGGACCAAAACGACTTGCCCAAAATCCGTTATTACATTGATTGCGGTGATGACGACGGCCTGCTGGACGGAAACATGCAGGTGCACCAGATCATGAGGCAGAAAGGGATCAGGCACGAATTCAGGGTGCGCGACGGCGGCCATAGCTGGACCTATTGGCGGACGGCTTTGCCGGAAGTCCTGAAGTTTGTCAGCCAGACTTTTTGCCGAAGTTGACAAAACCGTAATATTGGTATATCAATCTGTAATTCGTATAAGTTGTAAATCATTTCCTTTCACTATTTTTGCGACATAAAATAACAGACTATCTAAAAAGAGTTTATTATGTTGCGAACAATCAGACTTACAACTGCATTTATCTGTTTTACGCTTGTCACCCTGCTGTTTCTCGATTTCACGGGGACGTTGCATACATGGTTCGGGTGGCTGGCGAAAATACAGTTCCTGCCGGCGGTATTGGCACTAAACCTCGGCGTGGTGCTGTTGCTCATTGCATTGACCTGGATTTTCGGGCGGGTTTACTGCTCTGTAATCTGCCCTCTCGGTATATTCCAGGATGTTGTTTCATGGCTGGCGGGGAAACGGAAGAAAAATCGTTTCCGGTATTCCCCCGCCTTGTCCTGGCTAAGATACGGGGTGATGGTGATCTTTATCCTTGCCATGATCAGCGGGTTAGGGGCATGGGCGGCCTTGATCGCACCCTACAGCGCTTACGGGCGTATCGCCTCCAACTTATTCGCTCCCCTCTGGCAATGGGGGAACAACTTTCTGGCCTACTTGGCGGAACGGGCGGGCAGTTATGCTTTCTACGAGACGGAAGTCTGGCTACGAAGCCTCCCGACCTTCATCATTGCCACAGTTACCTTCATTATACTGATCATACTTGCCTGGCGAAACGGACGGACCTATTGCAACACGATCTGCCCGGTAGGTACGGTTTTGGGATTGATCTCCCGTTTCTCCGTTTTCAAGCCGGTTATCGATACATCCGAATGCAATGGCTGCGGCTTATGCGCCCGTAATTGCAAAGCAGCCTGTATCAATGCGAAAGCACACGAGATCGATTACAGCCGTTGCGTCGCCTGTATGGATTGTATCGACAAATGCCGGCAGGGAGCCATCCGATATACCCGCAGAAAAACAGACAAGGCGGAAACACAGACCGCCCAACCGGCCGTAGACAAGCCCGACCGCCGCAAGTTCTTCACCGTATCGGCATTGCTTGCCACTTCAGCCGCACTGAAAGCCCAGGAAAAAGTACAACTCCCGGACAAGAAAGTCGACGGCGGACTGGCCATCATCGAAGATAAAAAGAAACCGGACCGGGCCACCCCGATCACCCCTCCGGGCTCGCTGAGCGCAGCCAATTTCTCCCGACATTGCACCGCGTGCCAGCTTTGTGTGTCGGTTTGTACGAACCATGTGCTGCGTCCTTCGGGAAACCTGCATACATTCATGCAGCCGGAGGTGTCGTACGAACGAGGGTATTGCCGTCCCGAATGCGTCAAATGTTCGGAAGTTTGCCCGACCGGCGCGATCCGTCCGATCACGAAAGCGGACAAAACGGCTATCCAGATCGGACATGCCGTACTGATCCAGGAAAATTGCATCGTCAACCGGGACGGCGTCACTTGCGGCAACTGTGCCCGCCATTGCCCTACCCAAGCGATCCAGATGGTGGCAAAAGACCCGAACGATCCGGATTCGCCTCAACTACCGGTCATCAACGAGGAAAAATGCATCGGCTGCGGAGCCTGCGAAAACCTCTGCCCCTCCCGCCCGTTCAGCGCCATATATGTCGAAGGACACGAACAACACCGGAATATTTAATCAAGAAATAAAAGAATCATCATATATGAAAAAAGACAATCATCAAGCGATAAACCGTCGCGACTTCCTGAAGATCGTAGGGATCAGCACGGCAACCACCGCCCCGTTGCTCTCCGGGTGCAGTCCGGACAGCAGGGTGGCCTCTGGTTCGGGAAGCTCCACCCCCATTCCCACGGACCGGATGACCTACCGCACGACACCGTCCACAAAAGACAAGGTTTCCCTCCTCGGCTACGGATGCATGCGCCTGCCGACCATTGCCAAAAACAGCGCAAGAGACAACGACGACGAAATCGACCAGGAGATGGTCAACCGGCTGACCGACTATGCCATCGAGCACGGCGTGAATTACTTCGACACGTCGCCCGCCTATTGCAAGGGACGTTCGGAACATGCCATGGGGATCGCCCTCAGCCGCTATCCGCGTGATAAGTATTATATCGCCACCAAGCTCTCGAACTTCTCTCCCGACACATGGAGCCGTGAGGCCTCTATCGCGATGTATAACAATTCGCTCAAGGAGCTGCAAGTCGATTATCTCGATTATATGCTGCTCCACGGGATCGGCATGGGAGGTATGGAAGCCTACGAAAACCGGTATGTCAAGAACGGCATGCTCGACTTCCTGCTCGAAGAACGCAAGGCGGGACGTATCCGAAACTTAGGTTTCTCCTATCACGGAGATATAGAGGTGTTCGATTATTTGCTTTCGAAACACGACGAATATCAATGGGATTTCGTCCAGATCCAGCTGAACTACCTGGACTGGAAACATGCCAAAGAGATCAACCCGCGAAACACCGATGCGGAATACCTGTACGGGGAATTGCAGAAACGGGGGATTCCCGCCATCATCATGGAACCGCTCCTCGGAGGACGGCTTTCGAACGTGCACGACCATATCGTCGCCCGCCTGAAACAACGCGAACCGGGACGGAGCGTCGCCTCCTGGGCTTTCCGGTTTGCCGGCTCGTTTCCCGGCGTGCTCACCGTGCTGAGCGGCATGACTTACATGGAGCATCTGCAAGACAACCTCCGCTCCTACTGTCCGTTGCAGCCGTTGACGGAAGAGGAAAACCGTTTCTTGTTCGACACTGCCGACTTGATGATGCAATATCCGACCATCCCGTGTAACGACTGCAAATATTGCATGCCTTGTCCTTACGGGATCGATATTCCGGGAATCTTGCTTCATTATAATAAATGTGTGAACGAAGGGAATGTCCCGCAGAGCGGGCAGGATGAAAACTACCGCAAAGCCCGCCGGGCTTATCTGATCGGGTATGACCGCAGCGTCCCGAAACTCCGCCAGGCGGATCATTGTACCAGTTGCAACCAATGCAATCCGCACTGTCCGCAGGGGATCGATATTCCGAAAGAACTACAGCGGATCGACCGGTTCGTCGAACAACTGAAACAAGAGACGCTATAAAACGAAAGTGCCGTTCCAAGTCGGGAGAGGCACTTTCCGGATCAAAAGCGGTCGTCCCAACTTGGGACAGCCGTTTTTGATCCGGAAAGCAATTGTCCGGAGACTTCCGACTCCTTATTTTCCACAGATATCCTTAAACGGGCAATACGTGCAGGCTTTCCCGTTCGGGGTTTGTACGAACGGCGTTTCCGTCCCGAAGATTTCATCCAGGCAATTCCGCAAGCCGTTCTCAAAATCCGTATGGTAATTGGCGAAGTCCTGGACCTGTTCCGTTTTGAACCGGTCTGTACGGCGGTAAATTCCGGGATCGAAAGAGGGAGAAAAGAGGGTCCGCATGTAATAGATGCCCGGCTGGATAGCAGTTGAATGCGGAACTGATCCATACATACATGCATACATAAAGACCTGCATGACTGCCTTGGCACGATCCGTATCTTCCTTGTCGAAAAGGGCTTCGACAGAGGTAAACTGCGTCGTCCCGCTTCCACTCTTGTAGTCGATGATGCGGACGGCATCACGCACTTCGTCGATACGGTCGATAAATCCTTTCAGCTGGATATTACTTTTATCCGTCAACGGGAAAAGGCATTTTATCTTCTTTTCCGATTCGATATAACGGAAAGGAGTCAGTTTACCGTCCCGTTCCAGCACTTTCTCCACATATTTGCGAATCATCTCGCCGATCAGGAAATTCTGTCCGGTGAGCGGACGGACGATATCCGTCTTAAAGAAAATTTCGGCAAAGGCACGGGCAACCGCCCCCGTCAACATAGGCGTATCTTTGCGGATCGCTTTCAGCAGATCGGCCGTCACCATCTTTCCGCAGAAAGGCTGATACAATTCCTCCATCACCTTATGCAGGATGCTTCCGAAAACATTACTTTCGATCGTCTCGCTTACCTCCTCTTCTTCCCGTATCCCTTCGACAACGGAGAAATAGAATTTAAGCGGACAGTCCAGATAAGTATTGACCGCACTCGCCGATATCGCCCGCGCCCCGCCGTCCCGGAAGGCCGCCAGGCGGTTCATGACCTCCTCCGTCTTAGCCACCTGCAAGGCAGGGGTCTTGGAAGAAGAGACGTTGTAAACGACCAGCTTGTTCCGTATCGGTTCCTCATAATGATAATGCAACTGATGCACGAAACGGCTGACCTCGCCTGTCTGCAACCCGTTGCTCCGGGTATCATAAAGCAGGCTGACATGGCTGGCACGATAAATCAAACGGTAGAAATGATACGCCCAAACACTGTCCTGATGCTCGTATGTCGGCAAACCGAACCCCCGGCGGAGATTATAAGGAATAAATGAGTTAGCCGCTTTCCTCAGCGGGAAAATTCCTTCATTCATCGAAAGGATAATCAACCGGTCAAAGTCGAGCGCACGAGTCTCCAAAACCCCCATGATCTGCAAACCCGAAAGAGGTTCACCATGGAAAGGGATCGTAATCGTGTCCGTCAAACGTTTCAGCAAACGGAAATAGGTCTCGATTTTCATTTCTACATTCGCCTCCCGCATGACTTCCTTCATCCGGTTGACGGTAGCGAAATAATGGAAGATGAACTCCTGCTCAATGTCGGCAATTGATAATTGACAATTGACAATTGACAATTTCTCGTCGCCCTTTTCATCGTCCATTGTGCATTGTCCATCGTCAATGGCCCTGTTAAGCTCCTGCAACACGTTAATCAGGTAATCGGAAAACATTTCCACCTCGGTCACCGGAGTAAAGAGGATGGACAAAAGAGGCGTCTTATTCAGATCGTCATACGATATGTAGATCTTGTTGTTTTCCGAAATGTCTTTCACCAGACCGGAAACCACCTCCGGAGAGGTGGTCGAGATATAGCGATGGTTCAGGATCGGCAAGACATCCCGGAAATAAAACACCGGCCGCCGGTCCACATAACGAACGTTCTTCTGCAAAGCCAAAATATATTCCATCAAAGAAGCCACCGGGGTACCGGCCAACGGATATCCCATCGTCACGTTGATCCGCCTGATCTGTTCGGGGATGGCATTCAGGACCGGAATCAGCAAATGCTCGTCCGGCAGAATCACAGCCGTCCGCAATGCCTCTTCCGCGCTCATTTCATCTTCCTTGCAAAGCTCGCTTAAAATACGGTGCACTTGCTTGGCCTGCCCGATACCGGAAGGGATGCCGATCACGTCAATTTGGGGAGTCGAAAGGGGAGGATCGGGAATGAATTGAGAGGGGAACCGCCGTAAATTGCGCTCCACAAAGTAAGAGGCTTTATTATCCGGATCCGTCACTTTCGGCGAAGCATAATCCCAGCAAAAATCGGCTATCTCCCGTTTCTGCAACTCGGACAGGAAACGTTCTTCAGCCACAGAAAGGGCATTCAAACCGACAAACACGACTCTCGTATAGGGAAGGTCACAACATTCGTTTTTCTCCATCTTTTCGACTACTTCCCTGAAAATCATACCCTCATACCCCTTGCCCTCGGCTGCAAGCGCTTCCCGCAAATCGGTATATAAAGCGTATAAGATCTGCCAGACTGCCAGGAACTGTTCCTGGTTGGGCGTATCTCCTTTCGGGTAGAAAGAAGACCAAAAAGTCCGGATAGCCGCGATCTGTTCGGGACTTAGAAAACTGAAATCATTCTCAATCTCACGAAGGTCTGTCACGTTTGTGAAGAGCATGCGGGCGTCAGCCATGTATTTATCGATATCATCAAAATCATTCAGCAGCATTTCCCCCCAATAGAGGAACTCGTCGAATGTTTCGGAAGAACCGCTATGGCTCAGATAGATATCATACAGCTTAAACAACATGCTGATCCGGTCTGCTGTCTGCTTCCCGCTCAACTGTACAAACAGATCGTTGATCGTCAGGATCGTCGGAGAGAAAAGCGGCTTCTCCGACACTTCCGACAAATACTTCTGAAAGAACAGCCCCGTACGGCGGTTCGGGAAAACAAAAGCCAGACGGCTGACTTCGGCCCCGTATTCAGAATAAAAATGGGATGCAACCTGATATAAGAAGGGTTTCATTGATTGTTTGAATTGGTAAATGCCGATTTATCTGTTACTTTATTGTAATATATTCTCTATTTCCTGTATTTCTTCCTCTGTAAAAACCATGTTTTGCAACGCCTTCAAATTATCCGTCAACTGTGCGACCGAACTGGCTCCTACCAGGACACTCGTTACCCGGTCGTCCTTCAGCAGCCAGGCAAGTGCCATTTCCGCAAGCGTTTGGCCGCGTTGCTTTGCAAGCTCATTCAATCGGCGGATTTTATTCATCTTTTCTTCCGTCACCTGTTCGCGTTGCAGATGGCCTGTAGATTTGGCAGCGCGTGAATTTTCGGGGATACCGTTCAGATATTTGTCCGTCAACATCCCCTGCGCCAACGGCGAAAAAGCGATCATCCCCACCCCTTCCTGCTTCAGCAAAGGCAACAGGTCCGGTTCAGTCCAGCGATCCAGCATCGAATAGCGTGCCTGATGAATCAGGCAAGGCACGCGATGTTCCCGCAAGACAGCAAGCGCCTTTTCCGTCTGCCCGGCATTATAGTTCGAGATTCCGACATACAAGGCTTTCCCCTGTCTCACGATATCGGCCAGCGCCCCCATCGTTTCCTCGATCGGTGTCTGCGGATCCGGACGATGCGAATAGAAGATATCCACATATTCCAGCCCCATCCGTTTCAGGCTCTGGTCCAGGCTTGCCATCAAGTACTTGCGACTTCCCCAGTTACCATACGGACCGGGCCACATATCATATCCGGCTTTCGTGGAAATAACAAGCTCATCCCGATACTGTCCCAAGCCTTTCTTCAGTATACGGCCGAAGTTTTCCTCCGCCGACCCATACGCCGGACCGTAATTATTGGCAAGATCAAAATGTGTAATCCCATTGTCGAAAGCGGTATGCGCAATCTGAATAAAGTTATTGAACACATCCACACTGCCAAAATTATGCCACAATCCCAACGAGACGGCCGGCAACAACAATCCGCTTCGCCCGCAACGCCTGTAAACCATGTCGGCATACCGGTTATCATTTGCTTTGTACATTTCCATATTATGATATTTTAGTTACATGAATCTTTTTCAGGGATACAAATACAATCAAAAACACAAAGATAAAAATAATAACTTGAGTTCGGATAATCCGCTATAATTGCATATGCAAAATAGGATATGCCTTACCTTCATTATCCAATTCTGATTTCGTCACGACATTAAATCCTATATGTTTATAGAAGCCTACCGCCTGGACATTCTGTTCATTTACATCCACTTTGGTCACATGCAATTCATTTATGACATGAAAAATCAATTGTTTGCCAATCCCTTTTCCTCTATAGTCGTTATCAATAAACAACATTTCTATATTATCTTCGGCTATACCAATAAAGCCGACCAAACAGCCTTCCTGCTCGAAGCCCAATAAAGTAACATACGGGAAATAAGATGGCACATGTTCCTTATAATACAAAAAATCTTCTTTTTTCAGGAAATCATGAGTATGTAATACCGCACTTTCCCAAATTTCCATTAAGCGAGGATAATCCGCAGATTCTACTTTTCTAATCATATTCTATTTCTATATTTTATGCTACAAAAGTAATAGAATCCAACCGGAATAAAAGCAATACAGCCTTATTTACTTGATATTTCACTTAAAGTCTTGATGTATGCAGTCGGAGTTACCCTTCCATACGATTTAGCGTTGACGCACCGGCCTGTGGAGGACCACATTGAACAGGCATGGCGGGCACAGGAAGATATTCAGACCGAAGCATGGGGACCGCCGGGTCAAGGCAATTTCCCGTAATGATAAACGAAAGACTCATTATATACCCGCCGTAAAAACAAAAAAAGGCCATCCGTCACGGACAGCCAATCTTCATTGTTAACCTTAAATCTAATACCATGAAAAACACAGTGCAAATATAGACATTTTATGTTATGCAGCATATACTTTTACTTGGAAATCTCGTTTATTTAAATCTATTTAACGAAAACATGCTGCAAAACATAATTAATCAGCACGATTCACAACTGATCGATGCCTCTTTTGCAACTGGCCACACCTCTTCTTTGTATAAAAAAACGACAATATCCCCCTTTAAAAAGGAAATACGACATAAAAATCTAATCCACAAGCACGTACATAAAACTATTGTTTGTTAAAAAATATTACCCTTGCATGTAATTTGATTTAAATGGGATAGAAAATCGTATTAGATGCAGTAGTAGTTTCGATTCAGACCAATGGCTTTCTGAAAGATCGTACAATAAGGGGATGAAAAAAAAGGTTCACCCGATAATCATCGGGAAGAACCAGAACGGGTACAAAATAAAAAAGGCCATCCGTCACGGACAGCCAATCTTCATTGTTAACCTTAAATCTAATACCATGAAAAACACGATGCAAATATAGAGAGTTTATGTTATACAGCATACTAATTCCACAAAAAAGAGCATTCCCTTAACCTGATTTAACTATCCTATGTTTTACAACATAGTTTTCACGCACTTTTGGCTTAATCATGCCCGGCACAGGCAACAGTTGCACCGTCATTGGAACGACCTACAATGCCGAATAAGAACGATCCAAACAAAAAAGGCGACTGCCCGGATGGATAGTCGCCCCTTTCCTATCGATCTTAATGACCGGGAAATCAAACTTACTTGTTGAAACGTTCCTTCAATTTAGCCAGCATATCCTGAGTCATGGAATCCAAGTCGTATTCAGGTTTCCAGCCCCATTCCTGACGGGCACATGTGTCGTCCAGAGAGTTCGGCCAAGATTCTGCGATAGCCTGACGCAACGGATCTACATCATATTCCATCTGGAAGTCAGGAATATACTTTTTGATGTTACTGTAGATAATTTCAGGATCGAAGCTCATGGATGCGATGTTGAAAGAGTTACGATGAACAAACTTCGTAGAATCGGCTTCCATAATTTCAATAGCTGCACGCAGGCCGTCCGGCATATACATCATATCCATGAATGTACCCTGCTTGATCGGACATACGAACTTCTCGCCTTTGGCAGCAGAATAATAGATATCGACGGCATAGTCGGTCGTACCGCCACCCGGAGGTGTCACATAGGAGATAAGTCCCGGAAAACGTACGGAACGGGTGTCGACGCCGAAACGGATGTTGTAGTAGTCACTCAACAACTCGCCTGAAACTTTCGTAACACCGTACATAGTACGCGGGTTACGGATCGTATCCTGCGGAGTCTTGTCCTTCGGCGTGTTATTGCCGAATACGCCGATTGAGCTCGGAGTGAATACCGCACAATGCATTTCACGGGCGACTTCCAATACATTAAACAAACCGCCCATACCGATTTTCCAGGCAAGCTGCGGTTTCGCTTCTGCAACGGCTGACAGCAATGCTGCCAAGTTATAAATCGTATCTACCTTATATTTTGACACAGTCTCAGCAATCTGCTGTTCGTTTGTAATGTCGACAATTGCAGAAGGTCCCGATTCCAGCAGTTCGCCCTTAGGCTCCTGTCCGGGGATGTAACCTGCTACAATGTTTCCACCGTAGATACCTCTCAACTTCATGGTTAACTCTGATCCAATCTGACCGGTAGAACCAATTACTAATACATTCTTCATTGCGTTTGATGTTCTTTTAAGTTTTTTCGATGGCAAAGGTATAGAGAATAAAAACATTCCGGTATGAATTTCTTGTATTTTTTTAGCCTATATATTCAAAAAAAATATGACCTTTGCCGCATCGACAGACAAATCAGAGACAAAGAAAAACTGGTTTCAAGCATCATACATTGCCACTTGTCTGCGATAAAAGAGATATAATTGTCAACTTAATTAAAAATACTAACAAAAAACAAAGTTATGTACGGTAAACTGAAAGATTTCCTTACTCAGGAATTGGCAAACATCAAAGCTGCCGGATTGTATAAGAACGAGCGTATCATCACCACTCCTCAAAGAGCCGACATCAAAGTAAACGCAGGAAGCGACGTTTTGAACTTCTGCGCAAACAACTACTTAGGCCTGTCTGACAACCAGCGTCTGATCAAGGCAGCCAAAGAAGCGATGGACACACACGGATACGGCATGTCATCCGTCCGTTTCATCTGCGGGACGCAGGATCTGCACAAACAGCTGGAAGCCGCTATCTCCGACTATTTCAAAACCGAAGATACGATCCTGTATGCTGCCTGCTTCGATGCCAACGGCGGCTTGTTCGAACCATTGTTCACTGAAGAGGATGCGATCATCTCCGACGCATTGAACCATGCTTCCATCATCGACGGCGTACGTCTTTGCAAGGCAAAACGCTATCGTTATGCCAACGCAGACATGGCCGACCTGGAACGTTGCCTGCAAGAAGCCCAGGCACAACGTCACCGCATCATCGCAACAGACGGTGTGTTCTCTATGGACGGAAACGTGGCTCCGATGGACAAGATCTGCGAACTGGCTGAAAAATACGATGCCTTGGTAATGGTCGACGAATCCCACTCCGCCGGTGTCGTAGGCCCGACAGGACACGGTGTGGCTGAACAATATAATGTCTACGGAAGAGTCGATATCTTCACCGGCACGTTAGGTAAGGCATTCGGCGGCGCTATGGGTGGATTCACAACCGGAAAGAAAGAGATCATCGACATGCTGCGCCAGCGCTCCCGTCCTTATCTGTTCTCCAACTCTGTCGCCCCCGCTATTGTAGGCGCCAGCCTGGAAATGTTCAAGATGCTGAAAGAAAGCGACGCTTTGCATACGAAACTGATGAACAACGTCAGCTACTTCCGCGAAAAGATGCTGGCTGCCGGTTTCGACATCAAGCCGACCCAGTCCGCTATCTGCGCCGTTATGCTGTATGACGCTAAATTATCCCAGGATTTCGCTGCCAAGATGCAGGAAGAAGGCATCTATGTAACCGGTTTCTACTATCCGGTAGTACCGAAAGACCAGGCACGTATCCGCGTACAGTTGTCCGCCGGCCACGAAACAGAACACCTGGATAAAGCAATTGCCGCATTTATCAAAGTCGGAAAAGAACTGAACGTAATCAAGTAAGTTTGTTTTCAGCAAATACAAGAGGCGAGGATCGGAAACGGTCTTCGCCTTTTTCATTAAAATGGGCTATTCTTCAAAAGAAAAGAATTACCTTTGTCCTATCACAAGTAATTTTTATGCAACTCAGTAACTATCATAGCCATTGTACATTCTGCGACGGGCGAAGCACGCCGGAAGACTTCGTTAAATTCGCCGTTTCGCACGGGTTTCGCGCCTACGGCTTTTCTTCCCATTCGCCATTGCCGTTCGAAACTTTCTGGAACATGTCGAAAGACGATATGCCCGAATATCTGATGGAAATAGAACGACTGAAAAAGAAATACAGCGACCGGTTGGAAATATACGTAGGACTGGAAATCGATTTCTTGGACGAGAGCTATAACGCATCCATCCCCTACTTCCGCAACCTGCCGCTCGATTACCGCATCGGCTCCATCCACTTTCTGCCGGTCGCACAACCGCTCGCGGAAAGGAACATGGTGTGCATCGACGGCTCTTTCCGGGAATACAAGAAGTCCGTCGACACCTACTACGACGGGGATATCCGCAAGCTGGTCGCCCATTATTTCAACTCCACGCAGCAAATGATCGAAGCAGGCGGGATCGACATCGTCGGCCACATGGACAAAATATACATGAACGGCCACAAATGTGACGGCTTCGACCTGCAAGCGGACTGGTATCAAAGGCCGCTCAACGACTGCCTGCACCTGATCGCCGAAAAAGGCCTGATGGTCGAAGTCAACACGAAGAACCTCGTGAAGAAACAGGAGGTCTATCCGCACACCGCCTACCTGCACCGCCTACGCGAGCTGGATATTCCGGTGATGGTAAACTCCGACTGCCACTATCCCGACCTGGTGAACGACGGACGGACGGAAGCATTCGGACTGCTGAAAAAAGCCGGGTTCAAATCTACCCGCGAACTGATCGGCGGACATTGGCAGGAGGTGGCGATCTGATGCATTTGTAACAAGAATGTAATATGTATTTCATTCCATCGAAATACGGAACTGCGTCCTTTGCGGATATGAATTGTATTTGTAATAAAAAAGAGACAAAGAGTATGGACATGCCGAAGATTCTTGTAGTGGACGATGAAGAGGATTTATGCGAGATCCTCAAGTTCAATCTTGAGATAGAAGGGTATGAGGTAGACACGGCTTTCAGTGCCGAGGAAGCGTTGAAGATGGACATTGCCTCCTACCAGTTGCTGCTTTTAGACGTCATGATGGGTGAAATATCCGGATTCAAGATGGCCAGTATCCTCAGAAAAGAAGAGAAGACGGCCGACATCCCCATCATCTTCCTGACGGCCAAGGACACCGAAAACGACATGCTGACAGGCTTCAGCTTAGGAGCCGACGACTATATATCCAAGCCCTTCTCCATCCGACAGGTGGCGGCACGCGTGAAAGCCGTGCTGCGCCGCACATCGGACAAGGAGAAAGAGCAGGAAAACGAATGCCTCGAATACGAAACCCTCTCACTCGACACGAAACGCATCAAAGCCACCGTCGACGGACAGGAAATCCCGCTCACCAAAAAGGAGTTCGAGATACTGAAGCTCCTCCTCGAAAACAAAGGGAACGTGTTCTCGCGCGAGGAAATCCTTTCCCGGATATGGAAAGACGAAGTGTACGTGCTCGACCGCACCATCGACGTCAACATCACCCGCCTGCGCAAAAAGATCGGGCCGTACGGGAAGAACATCGTGACGCGGCTTGGCTTCGGATACTGCTTTGAAAATTAAAAATTGAGAATTAAAAATTAAAATATAAACGAGCGGGCACTTGTTCTTACATTCCAAGATGATTTCTTACTTCTTAATTCTTAATTTTTACTTCTTAATTCTTAATTTACCCCATGGTTAAGATAGCATCAACGACAAAAAACAGAATACCTTTCAGCCAGCGGCTTTTCTGGTCGATATTCGCCATGTTCTTAGGGTTCACGGCTTGCTTCCTGCTGTTCCAGTACCAGCGGGAGCGGGAGTTTGCCCAGGAGAAGTTGAATAGCGTATTGGGAAATTACAACTACCAGCTGTTCCGCCGCGCGCAGGAGGCCGAGGACCTCAGCCGGGTGGTCCACCGGTTCATCGGCGACATCCCCCAAAAAGATCTCCGCGTGACCATCATCGACCCGGCGGGGAAAGTGCTGTTCGACAACAGCGGCGCCGAAGAATTCAACAACCATAACGACCGCAGCGAGGTGCGCAAGGCACGCCTCTACAACGAAGGGTTCGCCATCCGCTCGTCCAACTCAACGGGCAAACGCTATTTCTACACGGCGACGAATATCGGCGGGTATATCTACCGTTCCGCCCTTCCCTGGGACCCCTACACGCAGCGTGTGCTGACGATCGATAAAGATTTCATCTACTTCATGGCGTTGATGACGCTGATCTTCTTCTTCGTCCTCTCCCGCTTCACGTTCAGCATCGGGCGGACGATCTCGAAACTGCGCGACTTCGCCCTGAATGTGGAGAAAGGCCGCCTGCCGGAGAGCGAATATGTCTTTCCCAACGACGAACTCGGAGACATATCGAAGAACATCATCGGGCTTTACCACCGCCAGCAGAAAGCCAAGGACGAACTCTCGATGGAACGCGAGAAGCTGATCAAGCATTTCCAGTACGCAAAGGAAGGTTTCGCCATGTTCACGCCGGAAGGCAGGGAGATATTGTCCAATATCCTGTTCGTACAGTTCGCGAACCTGATTTCCGACCTACAGATACGGCAGTCGGAAGACGCGGTCGACATCCCGGAACTGGAGCCGATCCGCCTGTTCCTCTCCACGAACATCCCAAGCACGAACCGCAAGCGGAAAGTCCTGCGCGAATCGGTCACGGTGGACAAGAACGGGAAGATCTTCCTGATCGAATGCATCCTGTTCCTCGACAACAGCTACGAGATCTCCATCCACGACATCTCCCGCCAGGAGGAAGAGAGCCGGATGAAACGGCAACTGACGCAGAACGTGGCGCACGAGCTGAAAACGCCCGTCAGCAGCATCCAGGGCTACCTCGAAACGATCATCAGCAACCCGCAGCTGCCAGACGACAAGCGCCGGTTCTTCCTCGAACGCTGTTACTCGCAGAGCACACGGCTCACGGGACTGCTGCGCGACATCTCGGTGTTGAACCGCCTGGACGAGGCATCCGAAATGTTCGAGCTGTCGGAAGTAAGCATCCCAAAGTTGGTCGACGAGATCGAGAAGGAATGCTCGAAGGAGATGGAGGAAAAGAAAATCACGACAGAGGTGGTCCTTCCGGGTCACCCGACGGTCTTTGGCAACTATTCGCTGCTCTATTCGATCTTCCGCAACCTCTACGACAATGCGATCGCCTATGCGGGCGAGGGCATCCGTATCACGGTGAGTTGCTACAAGGAGGACCCGAAGTTCTACTACTTCAGCTTTTCGGACGACGGCGTCGGTGTCGCGGAAGAGCACGTGAACCGCATCTTCGAACGCTTCTACCGCGTCGACAAGGGCCGTAGCCGCAAGGCCGGCGGGACCGGCCTGGGACTCTCCATCGTCAAGAACGGCGTGAACTTCCACAAAGGACAGATCTCCGCCAAGAGCGGGTCGGGCAAAGGAATGGCATTCTTCTTTACCTTAAAGAAGAGAATTTGACTCCGTGAAGGTGTGTCAAAAGAAAATCCTGTTTACAACAGACATAATTTAGGCACGGATTACGCGGATTACACGGAAAGAGAATAAATTCATCCGTGTAAATCCGTGAAATCCGTGCCTAAAAGATCGTGATCAAGGAGTTTTGACCCACCTCCACTACTCCTTCACGCTATCCACCGGATTCTCATTCGCCGTGCGCCAATTCTGGAAGGAGACGGTCAGGAAGGTGACGAGGAAGATGACGCCGAAAGCCAAGGCGAACACCCACCAGTAGACAGGCGTACGATAGGCGAAATTTTCGAGCCAGCCGGCGGCCGAGAGGTAAGCGACCGGTGTGGCAAGGAGGAAGCAGACCACGACGATCATAAGATACCTGCGGTTAAACATCAGCAGGATATCCGCCACCGTCGCCCCGTAGACCTTGCGGATGCCGATCTCCCGCCGCCGGTACTGCGTCTCGAAGATCACCAGTCCGAAGACACCGACGACCGAGATCAGGATCGCCAGCAAGCTCGCCCCCGTCACCATCTTCTTCACAAACTCCTCGCGGTGGTACAGCCGGTTATAGAGCGCGTCGTAGAACTCCACCTCCAACGGATAGGAAGCATCCAGCCCCGCCACCACCTCGCGAAGGCGTTCGACCGCCTTCGTCACATCCGCCCCCGCCCTGAGACGGATATAGGCATAGCTCAACCATTGGAAGTCATTGCCGGGCGAGACGCAGAAAGCGATGTTCCGTTCCTCTTCCCGGAGCGAAGTCAGCGCCACATCGCCTATGAAACCGGTGATCCGCCCCGGTCCCCACCCCATGTCGATCATCTCCCCGACTTCGAGATTGTTCGCCCGTCGAGCCGTCTCGTTGAATATAAAATGGAAATTGCCATCCTCGTCGTCCAACGGCGAAAAACCGTTCCCATCCGTCACCCTGATCCCCATCACATCGAGAAACGAAGGGGAGACATTCAGGAAGAAACCGGGGAAAGCCTCTTCCTTGTGCGTAAACTCGTACGTCGAATAGGCATCCTCGCCCCCGACCTTCTGGGCGGAGAAAGCAACGCCTTCTATATCGGGATATTTCATCAACTGGTTGGTAAAAGCCTCCTTGTGCCGGGTGCACAGGTCGCGGCTAAGCTCGGTGATCATGATCTGGTCACGGTCGAACCCGAGCGCATAATGGCGCATGAAATAGTTCTGCAACTGGATGATGCACGCCCCGACAATCAAGGCGACGGAGACGATATACTGGAATCCGATCAACGCCGTGCGCAACCGCCGCCCGCTCCGCGACAGCCCGAAACTCCCTTTCAGCACCAGCGCGGGCGGGAAAGAGGTGATATACCAGGCCGGATAGATACCCGCCAGGAGACCCACCGCCAAAGCGATCGCCCCCGTCCACAGCACAATCGGCAGGTTCGACAGCAGACGGATATCCGCCTCCACGAACGACAAGTATTGTCCCCTGTCCAGCAAACAGACCCAGACGAGCGCCAGGAGATAGGCCATCAGGCAAATCCCCGCCGCCTCCACCAGCAATGACAGGCGGAGCGTCGCGTCCGGGCTCCCCAACACCTTCTGCGTGTTGATGCTCCGGATGCGCATGGGGGTAAGCGCCGTACTGAAATTCATGTAATTGACCGCCGCGATCAGCAGGATCAGCCAGGCAATGAGGAAAAGCAAGCGCACCGTCTCCGGGCTTTGCGTCCTGAGCGGACTGCTTCCCCAGACGTCCTGCATATTCATATAATGAAGATCTTCAAGCGGCAGCAACCGGAGGTGCAGATGTTCGCATCCCCAGATTTGCGAGAAATCGAACGTCCGGTTGAAATTGTCCTCCACCGCCCTGGCAGATTCGGGACTATCGAGGAGCAAGTAACAGAGCCAGTTCGACCCGCCCCACTCGGTAGGTTTGCGGTAAGGGGCGTCGATCGCGGAGTAGATCGTATTACCCAGCTGTGTATTCTCCGGGAAATCGCGGTAGACGCCCCCCACCGTCAGGTCGCGGCCCACCTTCGTCCAGACGTTCTCCTTGAAATGGATCTGCCGCCCTACAGCCGGTTCGCCTCCGAACATCCGCCGTGCCATGCTCTCCGGGATAATCGCCTTTTCGGGATCGGCAAGGCAATCCTTGTCCCCTTCGACAAAAGAGAACCCGAACACATCCACGATGGCGGGATGGCAAGTCGTCACCTTCTCGCGAAAACCTTCCGCCTCGCTCCCCTCGCCTACCGAGAGGTAGTTCCGTTTGTCATATGGAGTGATCATCGTCCCCGCCTCGATATGGGGAGAAGAGGCGATCAGCACGTCGGGAAAAGCGCCGGGATAGATCACGCGTCCGTTCGCCATCACACTGTCGCAGAGTTCGGCCAGGAAGATCCGCCCCGCCTTCGGATGGCAACGGTCGAAACGCCGGTCGTAGTCCACCTGCATCATAATCACCAAGAATGCTGTAAAGGCAACAGACAGGCCTATGACATTCAGCCCGGCCGCCATCCGGAAACGTCTGAGGACGCTCAGGAAGTTGCGTAAAAGTGTTTTCATCACTATTTTATTTTTAATTCTTATATTATATGTTACTTTTGGCTTGATCCAAAAGTAACTATTCCTTCACGCTATCCACCGGATTCGCATTCGCCGCCTGCCAATTCTGGTAGGTGACGGTCAGGGCGGTGACTAAGGCCACCACTAAGAAGGCGAGGGCGAACGTCCACCAGTAAACCGGCGTGCGGGAAGAGAAATTCTCCAGCCACTTCTGTACACCGTACCACGCGAGCGGTGCGGCAATGACGAAGCAGACCGCCACGATACGCAGGTAAAACAAGTTGAACATCGCCAAGATCTCCCCTACCGTCGCCCCGTGCACTTTGCGGATGCCGATCTCCTTGCGCCTGTACTGCGTCTCGAAGACCACCATCCCGAACACGCCGACGATCGAGATCACGATGGCCAACAGCCCGAAAAGGCTGATCATCATCTTCAGGTATTGTTCCTTCTGGTACAAGTGATTGAAAACATCGTCATAGAAACGGATGTCGAACGGGTAAGCCGGATCGATGTCCGAAAGGGTACGGCGAATATGCCCGACCGCCTCCTCCACATTCGTGCCGCCTTTCAAGCGGATGTAGGAAACATGCATCGGCCAGTCGTTCACGACAAATGCCACATCCGCCTCCGGCCCCTCCTTGCGAAAAGAAACGGCCCGCACATCGCCCGCGAAACCGGCTATATACCCGTTGCCATTTCCGGACAGTTCGTGCCCGACCTCCATCTGCATACGTTCGCGAGCCGAACGGTTATAGATATAAGTGTCCACCGAATCCCTTTTGGCATCCGCCTCCATGAAATCGCGCCCTTCGGTAACGGGGATTCCCATCACCCGGAGAAAATTCCACGACACGGGGATCATATAGGTATAAAACTCCTTTCCGTCATACTCCATCGGCAGCATCGAGTAGGCATCCGACCCGCCCATGACCGACGCGGCGAAAGCGACATCTTCTATCCCCGCATATTCCTTCAATTTGGAGACATACACATCCTTATGCTGCTTCGCGATCGTTTGAGGCAGTTCGACGATCGCCACCTGGTCCTTGTCGAACCCTAAGTTGAACGTGCGCATGTAGTTGTTCTGCAACTGCACAAACATCGCCCCGACGATCAAACCGATCGAGACGATATACTGGAAGCCGATCAACACCGTGCGCATCCTCCGTCCGCTCCGCGACAGCCCAAAACTGCCTTTCAACACCAATGCAGGCGGAAAAGAGGTCATATACCAGGCCGGATAGGCGCCTGCCACCACCCCGACCAGCACGGCGACCAGCAGCATGCCGCCCATCAACGGCAGATGGTTCTGAAGCAACGTATCAGCCTCGACAAACGACAGCCACTGCGATCTGTTCAACAAGAAAACAAGCAGGAAAGCGACGAGTGAGGCCAGCACGCTGATGCAGACCGCCTCGCCCACCAACGACCGGCGCAATTCGGCAACCGAACTGCCTAACACCTTCTGCGTATTGATGCTTCTCATTCGTATCGGAGCGAGCGACGTGCTGAAATTGGTAAAATTGATCCCCGCAATCGCAATGACCAGCAAGGCGACGAAGAAAAGCAGGCGTACCGTACCGGCATTCCCGCATTCGAAAAAGTCCGGCAACTGCCCCGGCATATAATAAATGTCCGTCAACGGAACCAGTTCTATCCGAGTGCCCTCATCACAACCATGCCCTTTGAAATCGAACGATTGGTTGAAGTTGTCTTCCACCACCTGCCGCGCGTCGGGACTGTCGAGCAGCATATAGCCGATAAAATTCTGGGAAGTCCAATCATTCTCAAACATCTTGTTCACCCGCGTGTACAGGCAATTATCCAACTGCGTGTTCCCCGGAAAATCCCGATAGACCGCTCCGACCGTCAGGTCGCGAACGTCTCCTTTAAAATAAACCCGTTCCTCCAGATGCAGCCTCTTCCCGATGGCCGACGTTTCGCCGAACATCCGCCGCGCCATGCTTTCCGGCATCATGGCCATTTCGGGTTGTTCCAGGCAACGCGCATCCCCGTCGATGATCGTAAAGCCGAACACCTCAGCCAGGCCGGGATAGCAACCTCTCAACAATTCGGTGAACCCTTCCCGCCCGTTCTCCTCCCCGACGGTCATGTATTGCCTACGGTAATCGATGGTCAGCAGCGTGGCCGCCTCGATATGGGGCGACGACCGGTAGACGGCATCCGCAAAGGCACGGGGCAGAATAGGGGCAAACATATCCTCCTCCATCTGCTGCCTGTCCAGGCGGACAATCCGGTCGGCCGTCGGATGGCAACGGTCGAAGTTGCGCTCATATTCGATCTGCATCATAATCACCAGAAAAGCGGCAAAGGCAACGGAAAGTCCGGCAACATTCAGAAACATGGCCATCTGAAATCGCCTGATAATACTCATGAAATTACGCATAAGTGTTTTCATCACTGATTGTATTTGTTTTTATTTGCCTAATACTATGCAAAAATTATGCCATTAGAGCTAAACAGCTGAACAACAATATTATACCAAAACAGTTTCATTCTACGTCTGTCAAAATTATAGACAGGTGTGTCCAAGATTTTGACAGTTCCGCGCCACCGCCCCCTGTCTTCCCGATTTTTCAATTGTTCTTCACGCTGTTCACCGGATTCTCATTTGCCGCATGCCAGCTCTGGAAGAATACCGCCAAGAAGGAGATGATGAGGCAGAACAATCCGGCGGCGATGAAGATCAGCGGCGTGAGCGTGATCCGGTAGCTGTAGTCCGCCAGCCATTGCCGCATGAAATACCAGCTCAGCGGCGTCGCGATCACGAACGCGATCCCGACATACGTCAGGAAGGTGCCGACGAGGCGTACCAGGATCCCGCGGTTGTCCGAACCGAACACCTTGCGGATCGCCACCTCCTGCGAGCGTTGCTGGATGAAATAGGTCGACATCGCCAACAGCCCCAACAGCGAGATCAGGATCGCAATGCAGGCGAAGATCACCACGATCTTGGTCAGACGGATCTGCGACTCGAAATGCTCCTGGATGCCTTGGTCGATAAACTGCCCTTCGAAAGGAACGCCCGCCACCTCCTCGAAGACCTTGCGCACCGACTCGTACGCCTTCATCGGATCGCCCTGCACCTCGATCACGTAGCTCCACGGCCACCAGCCCGACTCCGTCTTCCGGAAACGGAACATCACCGGCGAATTTTCCTGCGTGATGTCTCTCAACTGGAAATCACGGATCACCCCTAAGATAGGCTTCATATCTTCGTTCATCTTGAAAGAAGGGGCATCTTCCGGCAATTCCATCTGCTTAAAGGCCAGTTCGTTCAGGTACCAGCCTCCGTCGGCATCGGCCAACCGGTTGTCCGACTTGATCTCGAAACCGAAGATATGGAAAGCGGCGCTGTCGACCTGCACCTGCTGGAAACTGAGCGATTTGCCTTCGTATATCCCGCTCAGGTTGTTCGTCCCGCTCGAAGGCGTCCCGTTGCTGTGGCCGACAGCTTTGACCATCGGAAGCTGGCGCAACAGATCTTCCGCCCGTTCCATCTCGCTCTCCGTACGGAAAGAGTTTTCCGATTCGATGATGTTCGTCGTGTTGTAGCCCAACGGTGCATGGATCAGATGGTCGATCTGGAGGTACATCGTCAGCGAAGCGGTGATCATGGCGATCGTGATCACATTCTGGAACGTGATGAAGAACTTGCTGAACACCATCTTCGTCTGCCGGCGGAACGTCCCGCGCACCACGTCGATCGGCTTGGCCGATGAGATCATCACGGCCGGAAGCAATCCCGACAAGGCGCCCGTCAGCACGATAAACAGGAGGATCGCCCCCATCCAGAGCGGCGTCGCCAACACGTCGAACGTCAGCCGCACCTGCAGCAGGTCATTGGCAAACGGCAGCGCCGCCTTGGCGAGCAACAGCCCGATGGCAAACGAAACGACTGTCAGGAAGGTGGCCTCCAGCATCAACTGCAGGAACAGTTCCACACGCGAAGAACCCAAGAGGCGGCGGGTCGCCATCTCCTTCGCCCGCTGCCCGGCCTGTGCCACCGTCAGGTTGATATAGTTGATGATCGCGAAAATCAGGATCAGGATGCCGACGGACATCAGGACCAATGAAAAGCGCCTGTCGCCCTGGTTCAAGCTGTGCGACTCCGTGTTTCCGAAATAGATCTCCGAAAGCGGGACGACGCGCACCTCCTTTGCAAATTCCATCTTGTAAAGCCAATACCGCTCCTTGAAAAAGCTCATTATTTCGTCTGTCCGGGCCTTCAAGTCCATCCCCGGCTTCAGCAACAGGAACGAGACGCACGAGCCGGCGTTGCCCGGATTCGTCTTCGACAACGACTGGTTGAACTCCGACACCCGCTCGATACGCACTAACAGGTCCGTGCTCGGAATCACCGAACGGTTGATGTCTTCCATGATGCCGGTCACCGTGACATTGGTCGAATCGTTGATGTGCAAGGTCTTCCCGATCGGTGTGTCGGTACCGAAGGCCTTCCGGGCAAAGCTTTCCGAAACAACCGCGCTGTAGGGATCATCCAAAAGCCGGTCGCGGTCGCCATCGAGCACCTTGAACGAAAAGAGGTCGAAGAACGTCGAATCCGCATACACGATATCGCCCGTCAACTTCTTGTCTCCATAAAGAATTTGTTTATTCTTCCCCTGGTCTATGACGACCGGGCAGACTTTCTCGATCTCCGGATACCGTTCCTCCAACCAATAAGGGACGGGAACGGCCGATTCCAGGAATATTTCATTGCCGACGGTGACGATCCGCTCGTAATTCGCTTGCTGTTTGTCGATGTTCAACTCCCGTTCCACATACACCGCGATCAGGATCACGAACATCAGCGAAACGGACAGCCCGAAGACGTCGATCGCCGTATATCCTTTGTTCCTGCTCAGGAACTTCAGGAAAGATTTTATATTTAACAGATTGTTCATAGTGTATTCCATTTATAATTCATCACTCCATATCCATATCTCAGAAAAGGACATATCCGACTTTCCCAAGCCGGATATATCCGCAAAAAACAATTGAATGTGTCTATGTGTTACTTACAAAAATTAAATGAATTCACTTACGGACGATACGATGCTGCCGTCGAACAGGTTGATCACCCGGTGGGCGAAGCTCGCGTCGTGTTTGGAGTGTGTTACCATAACAATGGTGGTCCCTTCTTTGTTCAGTTCGGTCAGGAGCTGCATCACTTCGGCGCCGTTCTTGGAGTCCAGATTACCGGTCGGCTCATCGGCGAGGATGATCTTCGGGTTCGAAACGACGGCGCGGGCGATGGCGACACGCTGTTGCTGTCCTCCGGAGAGCTGCTGCGGGAAGTGGCTGGCGCGGTGGCTGATGTTCATGCGTTTCAGGATGTCGTTGACCATCTGTTTGCGTTCGCTTGCCTTCACCTTGAGGTAGGTAAGCGGCAACTCCACGTTCTCAAATACGTTCAGTTCGTCGATCAGGTTGAAACTCTGGAACACGAAACCGATATTTCCTTTACGTACCTGCGTACGTTCTTTTTCTTTCAGGTGGCCGACTTCCTTGTCTGCCAGGTAATAGTCACCCGATGTCGGGTTGTCCAGCAAACCCAAGATATTCAGCAAAGTGGACTTGCCACAACCGGAAGGGCCCATGATGGCCACAAACTCACCGTCCTTCACTTCCATCGACACGCCGTTCAATGCAATCGTTTCTACCTCTTCCGTACGGAAAAACTTACTTAATCCTTCAATTTTAATCATGACTGTATCTGTTTTTATTGATATTTCATCTTTTCTTGCCTACTTATAGGCAAACAGCGTGCCAAAGTACATAAATTATTTATTTACAGCATCCTAACTATTTCGATATTTTCCGCGAGTGTCTAATTTTTGGACAGTGGTGTAAAGATATTGGACACTCGCAGGAAGCAACCGCGAAGAAATTTATCCCCATTCGCTCTCCTCTTTGAAGTCGAAACGTTCGATCTTCGTCACCTGTATTTCTCCGTTCCGCAGCAGATATTCGTTCCCTTTGAACTTTTTGTCCAAATCATCCAACGAAAAAGAGATGTCCGAAGTTCCGACTGCAAAGCGGTAGAAAGAGGGCATGACCTTGCCGTCGGTTTTCGATTCGATCACCTTATAGGCGGCTTCCTTGTCCTTCCTGAAGGCGTTGAGAAACTCGTCCAGCAATTTCGGATTGTCCTTTTTCGAGAATGTGATCGTGGTCACTTCCTTCACCGGTTTTTTTGTTTTCCGGTCCTTGTCGTAGATCACGTCGACACTCACCTTTTCCATCGACTCGCATTTTTTCATCAATGCATTCAAATTCGCCTGTGCCAGCAGATCGCCAGCCCAGCTCCCCGTCACCAACAGGGCGGCTGTCAAAATAAGATTTCTTGTTTTCATACTTTTTCACTATTTGTCTTTATATTTCCTTTCCAATCTCTCCACATCCGATTCGAACCGTTCGACCTCGTCCTCTTTCGTTTGGATATTATCCATTGTTTTCTCGTACTGCCGCAAAGAACGCAGCGCCAGCCGTTCCTTCTCGTACTGTTTCTTTTCCGCCTGCCGGATCACCTCGTCCAGTTCCCGCGCCACCGCTTCGGGTATCTCCGTCTTCACTCCGCCCCTGATGATGTAGCTGCCGGCATAGGGGTTGAACTCCTCTTCCTTGCCGCCGTCTTCCTTGTTCAAGAATAAGAACAGCAACAAAGAAGCGGCCACCGCTCCTCCTATCCCTATCCACCTCTTAAAAAAAGGGACTTTGCGGACCGGCTTCGGAGGGTTCCGCCCCTCTTCCACCTCCCGGACGATCCCGGTTTCAAAAAAACCGAATACCGGACGGTAGGTTTTCAAATGCTCCGGCAAATCCGGGCGGGCGAAGAAGGCATATAGCTCCTGCTCCTCGACGTTGGTGGTTTCCCCTTCGAAGAAACGTTCCAACAGGTTCTCGATATTGGTATATTCGTCTGCTTTCATCTTGTTACATTTGTAAGAATAGGTCCCTGACTTTTTTACGTGCACGCGAGAGGTTCATCCGGACAGCTTCGGGCGTACTGCCGGTCAATTCGGCAATCTCCTTTACTTCGAAGCCGTCGACATGCTTCATCCGAAGTATCGTCTGCTGGAGGCCGGGAAGCTGCTCCATGATATGCATCACCTGGCTGACACTGTCTTTCTGCTCCAACGCGATATACGGATCATCGTCTGCCGCAAGCATCGCCGAGCCGGACAACTTTTCCGGCCTGTACTGGAACGCCCGGAGACGGTTCAGGCAAAGATGTTTCGTGATCTGCACGGCAAGCGCCTCCACGCTGTCGTAGCGTTCGAGTTCATCGCGGATATACCACATCTTCAGGAAAACCTCCTGCACGACATCCTCCACCTCCTGCGGGTCATCCAGCAAGCGGCGGGCGCATCCCGACAACTTCCCCCTGAGCGGTACGACTTCTATTTTAAACTGTTCTTGTTCCATTCTATTTAAAAGACACGCCACCCGGACAAACGTAACATGAGGATTGAAAAAAATACCCGGCAGGCATTTCGACTCACCTACCGGGTACTTCCGATTCACCTGCCGGGCAAACAAGGTCCCGGTTTATTCCGATTTTATGCTTTTCACCGGATTCTCGTTCGCCACATACCAGGAACGGAGTACGACGCAGAATCCGATCACGGCCAGCAACGCCAAACCGCCCAGGATAAAGATGAAGACGTTCAACGATATCTTTTCGGGGAAATTCTCCAGCCACTTGCCGCCTGCCAGATACGTGCCGGCCAAACCGATCATGACAGCCGGCAGACCGATCATGAGGATATTGTGCAACAACAACTTCAGCACATCGCCCGCCGTCGCCCCGTTCACCTTGCGGATCGCGATCTCCTTGCTGCGCCTGCGTATCTCGTCCGAGACATAGCCGACAAGCCCCATCAGCGTAATCAGCAGCATGAAAACGGCCGCCACTGCTACCGAATTGCGGAAACGCTCGGTGTCGCGATACGACTCATGCAGCTTGTCGCGATAGGTAGTCAGCACGATATCCTGGTCCGGCAGCAACTCGCGCAGGCGGTTTTCCAACATCGTGAAAGATTCGGGAGACATCTCGCGAAGGCGGATGTTCATATAGAAAGAGTTCCAGCCACCCAACCCGACGATCACGACCGGGGTCTGCGGGGTAAAGGCCGAGCCGACGATAAAATCATCCAACACACCCGATATCACGACATCAAACAGCCCTTTGCATTTGTAGACCTTGCCGACCGGATTGCCTTCCCAGCGCAGGACTTCCAGGAAACGTTTGTTGACCAAAGCCGGAATCGGATCTCCGCCAAGACGTGTCGGGATATTCCCGCCCTGCATGATAGTCAAGCCTAATGTTTTGACATAGCAGGAGTCGGCAAACTCAAAGCGCAAAGTGGTCAATGCCTCCTGTGTCTCCGGATCGATAAGAGGCGTACCGCTGAAAAAGTTGCAGACCAACTGTCCGGAATACGTGATATTCTCGATCTCCGGAGAACGCATCAACTCCGTCCTTACCATCTCCTGCCGGGCAGCCGGTATGCTGTCGAGATTGCAAAACACCAGATTGTCCGGCTGATAGCCCATGTCCTTGTCCAAAATCCGGTCATACTGCATCAGGATAATCGCCAAGAACATCAACATGAAAGCGGCACACGCTATCTGGACACCCAGCAAACCCTGCTTCCAACCCCGCTTGCTATAGTTATAGAAACGGAACGCCTGCGTCACGGGGATAGCCGAGAAAATACGGGCCGGCACAACGCCCGAAAGCAACACCACCAACAGGACCAGTCCCAGTGATAGCAGCAACTGGCGTCCGGCAAAAAGCGAACCGAGCGTCACTCCTGTCAACTCCGTAATCCAATCCTCTCCGGCCAGGATCAGCAACACCGTACAAACCAGCGAAACCAGGATCAGGATCACCGTCTCGGACAAATTCATCATGAAGATATTGCCCGAACTGGCCCCGTTGCTTTTATAGATCGCCATCGTACGGGAGCGGGTGGCCAGGGAGGAAATGGACATCATCACATAGTTCAACGAAACGGACACCAAGATCAATGTCGCCAAAATGGACAGGACGAGCAGCGTCAGTTTCGTTTCCTTATTGTCCGTATGCAGCGTCGTGACCGGCTTCAGATAACAATCGAACATATACCCGTTTTTCTTCATGGACTCGCGGTCCATGTGCCGTTCCAACATGGCGGGAATCGCTTTTTCATTGATCTCCTTCAGGTCGGCGTTCGCTTGCAGGCGGACATATCCGACATAGCCGTCTCCCCCGTCCCAACTGTTGCGGCTGTTGTCGGCTATCGAATAGATGATATCGAAATCGAGATGCGAGTTTTCGGGCACATCCTCGAACGTCCCGACCACCGTTAGAACCGACCGGTGCCTTTTGTCACCGAAAAGTATCTTTCCGATCGGGTCTTCACCTTTGAAAATACGGCGTGAAAGCGACTCGGAGAGAAACACGTTACCGCCAGTCTTCAATCCCATCTCGTCACCCGAAAGGATTTTGAGCGGCAAAGTCTTGAAGAACATCGTATCGGCCATAATGCCCCGGACCGCATAGCGGTTTTCCTCTTCGAATATCACTCGTTCCCCGTTTCCGGTCGTGCTGGTCCCGGCCACCACGCCCGGTATTTCGAGCGGCATGGTCGGAGCTATCGGCTGGAACGAATAGCTTTGCTCGGTCGAATGGGAGGTCTCGGTCCCTACCCCGGTCGTATAGATCATTTGCACCTGATAAATGTTCTCCACATCCGGCAGGAACTTATCATAACTCACATCGAACGCGATACGGGCAAACAGGATCAAACCGATCGCCAACCCCAACGTCAGGGTGAAAACCTTGATCAGATTATTCCCCCACGCGTTCTTCAAATAGCTGATTGTATAAAATAGTTGTTTCATAACTGAATATATTATCTATGATATAAAGACACCCCGATCCGGCAATCCTAACATCCCGCCGAATATCTATTCCGACTTCAAGCTCTCGACCGGATTAGCATTCGACACGGCCCATGCACGGTACAGGATACAAGCGACGATCAACACATAGACCATCATCGCTCCGGCCAGGAAGATGAAGAATCCGATAGGCGCCTTTTCCGTAAATTTCTCCAACCATCCCGTACCGGAATAGTAGGCGACCGTCATGCCGATCACGATGGCGGGAATCGCAATATAGGAAATGTCTTTCGAAATCATCTTCAAAATATCCCATGCCGTCGCCCCATTCACTTTACGAATCGCAATTTCGCGTCCACGGCGGTTCGTTTCGTCGCTGGTATATCCTAACAGGCCGATCAAAGCGATAATCAACGTCACGATACCCCCGATCATAACCGAGTCGCGGAACGTGCGGGAATCCTTATACAGGTCTATCATATCCATATAATAAGCCGTCACCGTAACATTTCGGTCGGGCATCATATCTTCCAGCACCTTTTGTACCTTTTTTATATTCTCCGGAGACATCTCATGGAATTTGATCAGGATCATCGGTGCATACTTATCATAGAACAGGACGGTCGGGCGTGTATCCGGATTACCGGTACTGCCGATACAAACATCGTCATACACACCGCAGATGGTAAACGGCTCTCCATTATGGCTATGTTCCGTAATTATAACATTCTTGCCAATCGCACTCCCGGTCCAGCCAGCCACCTGCTCCATCTTCTTTACAAAAGAGCGGCTGACCATCACCTTGTTCGAAGCCGACCCGTCAGAACGGAACACCTCTCCTTCGATAACCGGAATCTCCATCAAGGAAAAGAAATCATCCTTTACCCAATACATATCAGCAATGTTGAACAGTTCGCGGTCTTCTCCGGGAAGTGAAACATTATTTCCCGACATCCCTGAAATCGGCAGGTCATAGCAGGCAGAAACTTTGTCAACTTCGGGTATCTTGCGCAATTCCTCGATGGCCGTATTACGGACGGATTCTTCCACTCCCTGTGTCGAGCAATAAGCCAGTTTCTCATAGGCATATCCGGGATCGACATTCACCATATAGTCATATTGCTTATTGATCACCGACAATAACGCCACCAGATAGGCTGTCGCCAAAAACTGTATGAACAGCAGGCAAAGTTTCCAGTACCTGCGGGATTCCTTAAAATTGCGGAATGCGGCAGCCACCGGAATGCGCAGGAACATATAGGTCGGGATCAAGCCGGTAATGAAAAAGATCACGATGCAGACTCCTATCAGTATCACAATGGTCTGTGTCGAGAACAATGCCCCCAACGTAGCCCCTAACAGTTCTTCCGTTTTCGTACGGAACAAAACGATCAGAAAAGCGGCAAGCAGCAAAGAAATCAGCATGTGCAAACACGTCTCCGACATGATCATGCCGAACAGGTTCTTATCCGAAGCCCCGTAACATTTATGGACAGCCACCTCTTTGGTCCGGTTGATCAGCGTGGAAATCACGATAAGCACATAATTCATCGCAGCCGTAAAAATGAGTACAAAAGCCAGGAAGCCCAACAGGGAATTCATGCTCTTCACCTCGTCGCTGTTACTGTGCATGTCCATCAACGGAACCAAGCTATAAGTCAAATCGATCCCCGCTTTTTTCACCTCTTCCAGATCGCAATGCCGTCCCTGCATTTCGCGAATGGCAGTCGTCAGGCTTTCCGGATCAGTGCCGGGATAAAGTTTTACATACCCCAGATAGCGGTCATTCCCCAGCCAGTTTTCGCGGCTCCATTTGCTCATGCCTTCCAAAGATGCGACAATCTCAAAACGCAAGTGGGAATTTTCAGGTACATCTTCAAACACGCCGCCTATCGTATAGGTTTGTCCCGGACTGGATTCAAATTCGAATTCCTTGTTCAGAGCCTGTTCGGCACCTCCCAACAGTTTGGCGATGCGATTCGAGATCATGACGTATCCCGGACGGGACAAAGTCTCTTTCGGATCACCGATCAGGATAGGACGCGGCAAGAGATCGAAAACATTCGTATCGCCCATCATGACATAGCGGGCGGAGTAACGGTTTCCATCCTTTGTCTTAAACAACTCCTTGTCTCCCCCGATATAAGTCAGACGGGTTGCTTTTTCAACCTCCGGTATCTCGACCTGCATGGCTGTGGCCACACCTCCGCTCACCTGTCCGTAAGACTTATATTCACCATCCCGGATAATGTTTTCGTGCAACCGGTAAATGCGGTCGCTGTCCGGATAAAACTTATCAAACGAACGTTCAAAACAAACTTTCGATATCAGGACAAGTCCCATCGCCAATCCGACTCCCAAGGATAAGATCTTTATCCCGTTACTTCTGCCTTTCTTAAAAAGCGAACGTAATGCTATGTTCAAATTTTTCATATCGTGTATTTATTATATTCTGCCCATTAAAGTTCAAAAAGCGTGCCAAAAGGATCAACAACCTATAATACAGACAGATAAAGACACTATCACTTTTTAAAAGTGTCCAATTATTTGACAATGGTGTACAATAATTAGACACTTGAAATTTTATTCGGATTTCAGGCTGTTAACCGGATTATCATTGGCAATCTCCCAGGTGCGCAGTACGACCGTTACCAACACCAACAGCCAGATCGCCAATGCGCTGCCAACAAAGATAAACACGCTCAACGGTATCTTTTCAGAGAACTGCTGCAACCAATTTTCTCCCATTATATACGAACCGATCACCCCGAATATCACAGCCGGAACAGCCATATAGAGCACATCTTTCGAGATTATCACCAAGATATTACCGACTGTCGCCCCGTTTATCTTCCGGATCGCTATCTCTTTGCTGCGGCGATTCGTCTCGTCCGAAATATAACCGATCAATCCGATCAGGGTGATCAGGAATGTTACAATACCTCCCAACATGATGGAATTACGGAACAGACGGGACTCGGAATACAGATTCTTTATACTTACATCATACGACGCTATGGTTATGTCTTTATCGGGAAGAAGATTTTTCAGGGTATTCTCGACAAGTTTCATATTTTCGACTGTCAGTTCTTTATGTAATTTGACAGAGACCATGCGCCCCGGTTGACTTGAATAAAACAGGACTGTCGGAGACATAATTTCCGAACTGATGGCACCGACACGAATATCATCATACACTCCAAGAATCTCAAAATCGTTCGGCATCCCATGTCCGCTCAGGTATATCTTTTTCCCGACAACCCCCTCTTTCCAATCCAATATAAGCGCGAGTTTTTCCGCCGTTGTCCGGCTAACCATAGCCACACGTGCCGAATCCGAATACGAACGGTCAAAGGCTTTTCCTTCAATAACTTTAATGTTCATTAAAGGAATATAATCAGCATTTACATATCCCATATCCGAAATATGCAAGATGGCATCATCCCCTCCTTGACGAAAAATCATATTGCCGTTACCAGACTCGATCGGTAACCTGTTAGAAGCTGCGACGGACTTCACTTCCGGCAATTTAGCCAATTCATCCATCACCGTCTGTATTGCAGTGCCGTTCACGCCCGGAATGCTTGAATAGATAACCCGGTCATACGAATAACCCGGATCATCCGTTACCATCCGGTGATACTGCAAACCGATAATCAATAACAGGGTTACCAAAAAGCCGACTGCAATAAACTGGATGAACAATAACACCTTCTTCCAAATCCGTCGCGATTCCCTATAGGAACGGAAAGCGGCAGCAACCGGTATCCGCGAAAAAAGCAGGGAAGGAAGCAAGCCTGCAAACAAAAATACCAGTACACAAACACCCGCCAAAAGTAAAACGGTTTGAACCGTGAACAATCCTCCTAACGATGCTCCCAACAGCTCTTCGACCATCCCGCGAAAAGCAAGTATCAAAAGGGCGGAAACAATCAGAGATACCATAAGATTCAGAAACGCTTCAGAGAAAATCATATCCGAAATATTCCAAGTGGAAGCGCCGTAGCATTTATGAACAGCAACATCTTTCGAACGTGTCACCAACGATGAAATCACCAACAGTATATAATTCATCAAAGCGGCAAACAGTATGGCAAACGCGATCAACAACAGCATCACAGCCATTCCTTTCACCGCAGAAGAAGTAGCATAAACTTCTTTTAAGGGTTTCAGCGTCAAACTATATTCAAGCCCCATTTCCTCCAATTTTTCAGAAGGGACATGCCGATCCAGCATTTTTGCCATTTCAGCTTCAAGGCTGGCTTGCTCCAATCCGGGTTGCACTTTAACATAAGCCTTATAGCTATCAGCACCAAACCACCCCTCTTCATTGCTCCATCCCCTAACTTCTTTATTGGAGCAAAGTGAAAGCATCACATCATATCTCAGGTGCGAATTTTCAGGAACATCTTCAAATACACCTCCGATATTGATTTTCTTACCGGGAAAATTGATAATTTCGAATGTCATCCCGACAACATCTTTTCCCTGACCGATCTTCTCAGCCATACTTTCGGAGACAAGTGCATATGAAGGTCTCGAAAGTATTTCCTTCGCATTTCCTACCAACACCTTACGCGGCAAAACATCGAAAAAGCATTCGTCCGCCATAATAAAGTCGCCTTCATACCGATTCTTGTCCGATGTAAAACACACACATTCCCCCAATTGTTGACCGCGAGTGGCAGCAACGACTCCCGGAACCTCTGCTTTCATACCTGGAGCAATACCTCCACTGACATGATCTCCATCTTCCAACTTCTTTTCACCCAATTCCATATTTTCCCGTATCTGGTAAATACGATCTCCATCCGGATAAAAATCGTCATAAGACAATTCGAAACAAACCTTGGCAATCAACACCAACCCCATGGCAAGGCCAACTCCCAATGATAAAATCTTAATTCCATTGTGTCTCCCTTTTCTAAAAAGCGAGTGGACAGCAATTGTCAAGTTTTTCATATTTGTAGTTTTTTTTGATTTCACTATACATTATTATAATGAAATATATTCAAAAAGTATGCCAAACGGACTAAAAATGTAATAATCAAACAAATACACATTAAGGCAAACCATCAGAGTGTCTAATTATTGGACATCGATGTATAAATATTGGACAGTACACGAAAGACCAGACAGCATACAAATAACACTTCTGGAACCGGAGTCAACACTACTCGATTACAATAAAAAATCAACTCTAAGTTTGCGTAAAGAAAAAAGCTGAGGTTAATTTATATCTTTGTTGTATGAAGAAAATAGATTAACCGACTAACGGAAATACAATAACCCCTCTAAAATGAGCATTTTTAAGCACCATTGATAATCAGCGTTATACGATGTATAAGATTATTAATAAATATTATCCGCAAGGGAAATTTCAAAGGGTCTTGTTCACTTTTGCTGTATGGTTACTTTTTGTGTATTTAATTAATAAAAGAGCACAGCTTAAAAAATAAAAGTCTATATTATAAGT
>NZ_CABUOD010000006.1 GCF_902493135.1 uncultured Parabacteroides sp. | reverse complement strand
ACGGCAGATGACCGTCTGCTTCACGGCAGATGACCGTCTGCTTCACGGCAGATGATCGTCCACCGCCTGGCGGCAGATACCGGATAAATGATGCGGTTGATGAAAATAAAAGACAAAGAAGAAACTATTCATCGAAAAATGCATATCTTTGGACAAACGAAAACTCAACAACTGATACCCCTCTTTTTGACTATTTACGATGATATTATCGTAACTTACTGAACAATAACGCATTAATTAAATTGTGCAAGGCAGGGTTATAGCCCAAAAAGCTAATTAAAGGCAAAATAACCCTTTTTTGGTAGAAACTCCTACTCTACGATGTAGGCTTTCATGTAGTCCGATTAAGGTCAACTAAGGACAATTAAGGACAACTGATGCCAAATGGACACAATTAAATTAATGCGTTATGTTTTCATTAACAATCAAGGGTAAGGAGAACCCCAAATCTCCCCAGTTAGTCAAACTGGAAATGATTTTCTTCAAAACGGGTTATGCCAGGGTTCCGAAAGTATTAAGCATCACGGGACCATTCAGTGAGTGGGATAACGAAACCCAGTGCTTCACATCTAAGTCGTCCGAGGCGGTAGAGAAAAACAAACGACTGCTCGACCTCAAAACAAAATACCTGAAAGTGGCAGAAGACTGGGAAGTAGAAAACAAACCTTGGGCTCCTGTACAATGGTCGCATCACTTCGACGTTCAAGAACAGAAAAAACAGGAAGTAAAAGTAATTTCTGTAGCGAAAGCACTCGATCTTATCATTGAACAGATAAGTAAGAGGCAGCGTATCAAACACGGACAAGTGTTATCCAGTGTTGGTACGGCTCGTTCCTACAAAGACTTGCGCACGACCTTAAACCAGTTCACCATTGAGAAATACGAACGGGCGTTCTCTACTTACTACTTCAACGAAATCACCACCGAGTTCGTAAACGATTACGTATTCTTTATTCAGAAGCGGGCAGCAGAACGGCACAACGAGGGAAATCTATATGGCCGTATGCGTAAATTCTACGGTTTACTATTCTATGCAGACAAAATGCGCATTCCGGATATAGACCTCACTGTTTTTGAACAGTCAAAGCCAAAGGCCAAAGCAAAGCCTTTTGTCCCCAAAACTTTACCGGCTGATATAATCACTAAAATCGAAAACATCGACAGAAGTCTTTTTTCCCGGTTAGAACTATTCCACATCGACCTCTTTCTGTTTAGCTATTACACGGGCGGTATGGCTAATATCGACGTGGCATATCTGACTAAAGATTGCATCGACCAAGACGGCAGACTCAACTACGAGCGTATCAAATTCCCTAAAACGGCTCGTATGAAATTCACAGCGAAAGCTCAGGCTATTGTAGACCGCTACAAAGACAAGTGCTATGGAGATTATTTATTGCCGGTATTCTCCCACAAACATCAAACAGAGGCACAAAAAAGAGGCCGCCTGAAAAGATTATGTGATAAAGTAAACAAGACACTCAAAAAAGTGAAAGGGCTAATAAAGTACAAAGGCAAATTGACGTGGTATTCGGCTCGTGGTACGTTTATCTCAAAGATGATAGACAATAATATCCACCCCATAATTGTAGCTCAAATGGCTGGTAATAGTCCTAACACCATTTACAAGCATTACTTTAAAAATACGACAGAAGATGTAATAGACAAACAGGTAGAAAAGGCATACGGATATTAAAGAACCAGAAAGCGATAAAGGGCATCCAAATGATGTCCTTTATCATTTAATATATCTGCGGCAAAGCCACAAAAACGCCATGAAAATAAGAAACGAAACGGCACTAATCACAATTACCGACAGCCAAAGCGGAAATCCCAGACCAAAGCCCAGCGCAAACACAGCACCTTCCAGGAAGCCCAACGGATTAATGGAACTGAACTCAAACCCATCGGTTTTCGGAGCGCTTATATAAGTCAGCACACAAAACAGCAATATCAACCCGATGGCTGATATTGCAAAAGTTTTCAGATTATATTTCGCTATATTATTCACTTGCTTTCCTTAACCTTATCCACAAATTCTTTTGCCGGTTTGAAAGCCGGTACGTTGTGAGCCGGAATAACAATCGTAGTGTTTTTCGATATATTTCGTGCCACCTTCTCCGCACGATGCTTAATATGGAACGTCCCGAACCCTCTCAAATAAACATTTTCACCCGAAGCCATAGAGCCTTTCACATTTTCCATAAACGCTTCAACGATAGAAAAAACCTGAACTTTCTCCGCTCCGGTTGATTTAGCGATTTTATCAATAATATCTGCTTTAGTCATTTTTTAAAGTTTTTTAGTTAGATGCGCAAAGATAGCACTTTAAATGGAAAAATAATGTCCGATTACTCCTTAAAAAACAGCCCGCCAGAAGCCTTATTCGATTAATATATACATACTTATATACTGTTATCTTCTTATTGTTCAAGAGAATAAAAGTACTGTCTTCATTAAGGGTTTCAGAGACTAAAAAAATCAAAAATCACACCTCAGCAAAAGGGTCTGACATCAAAATCAGACGGTGGCAACCTGACATAACAGTCATCCGATAACAACGAAGCCATAATTACCATACCATCCCTCAGCGTGAAGCACAAACGATTATTTTTTCTCTCCACATGGGTAATATCAGAAAACGGCACAGGGAACGGCTGGTTATTTCCCCGGAAAATCAGTCCCTCACGACCGTATTTAAAACTGGAAACATCCGGATACTCTTGAAGAAATTGTTTCACCGGAGATTGAATGGAGAAATAGTCTTCTATGCCGTCATACATATTCCATATTTCCATGCCTTCCTTTTCGGCTCTTTCCAAAAGATGTTTTATTATTGGTTCCTGGCTGTTTCCATAAACAACGACTTCCGAAGCCAGAAAATCAGCCCTATGGGGAAATCCATCCAAAGTTACACGAACGGCTGCCTTCCCTAAAATTCGTTTATAACGTAACTGGTCTTTATAAGAATAATCTACCTGCTGCTTTTCGGATGAAATCACAACATACAGTTGGACTTTCGGATAGGATTGGGCATAGTCCAGAACAGCTTCTGCCGCCAGCATTTCAAAGCCACTCCTTGCTTCAGAAAGAAAAATAGTTTTCCCTTCATTATATAACTCCTCAATGACATAAAACAATTCTGTCCGGATTACATTTTCCAGATTCCGGTCTGGAACATTATCGGGGGTAATCAAGTCACCGTTGCCAACAAAGGCAACCGCTTTTTCCTTTATAATCTTCATCTTTGCCTGGTCTTTTAGGGTATTAGAACTGCGAGGAAAGTCATAAAAAAGCACGGAACCAACAAGACCTCCCCAGGTGCGACCAAGCAACCCACAAGACACAAGCCAGCTCCGTGCTATACCCTAACACGTGCTGTCTAATGCCTTGTTACTGTTTTTCTCTCATTTTCTTGGTCGCTTTGGGAGGTTAAACAGCAATTCGTATGTTTTTGTTTCGAAATCTATTCTATAAGCATCCGTTTTTTCAATTACAATGCAAAGGTAATCAATTCAGCTAAATTTAGGCAATTAATCCCGGATATTAAGTCAGCCACGGATTTTTATAAGGGTCGAAATCAGTCTGAAACGTCGTTAGCTGCCAGTCTGTTATCGGTTTTTTGTCTTCGGCCAATTTACGAGGTATCTGGGGATTAAGCCGTAGTTTGGAAGCGTCATTCAACCATTTCATTGAATCTTCATAATCCTTCATCCGAACGGCACTCACATTATTCGGGGCGATTAGCTTTGTCAGTTCGTACACAGCCAACCGTACCATGTGTTTTTTGATATTATAATTTCGGGGATCATTCAACGCGATATTATGCCCTACGATAGGAACATCGGCATTGACATCCATACCCGGATAAAATACCCGGCCTTCATAAACTACATACTCGTGCCTTTCCAGTTCATAATCGTTATAACTCGGATCATAATCAGCTACAGCCCCCCAACAATCCGACTCCATCGGGTTGATATTGTTGTCAAACCCTTCCAGTGTCAGCAACGCATAAAAAGCCCCCTCAAACGACACCACATCCCATACTTCATACGGAACCGGCAACCATTCGGCGGTTTCTTTCTCCTGCCACCCGACAACCATTGGAATGCGGATATTCCCGAACTGAAACCCGTTATCTTCCATACAACGGAAAACCACATCATTGTATTTCACAATATCCCCGGTATGATAAGTGGCAAACTGCGAATACCGGACCACTTCATCCACATTGAGATTAAAATCGTCGTGTTCTGCCCAGTATATCATTGTAGCCGGTGCTTTATAGCCGCTAATCGAGCGGATAACCTCGTAGATACGCCCTTCCTGATAAATATAGGCGCCTACTGGAAAGGTTATCCGTCGGTCGTATTCGGCGATGTATTTCCCCCGGTTCAATTCCTGTTCTATCTCGTAATTCTCGCTGAGATATTCGGTAATACTCATTTCTGCGGACTCCTCCGCCTGAATAAACCGCTCCGGATTATTGCGTGTCATTTGGGAAAGGGCTTCTGCCGTGATAATTCCCAGATAGTCTGAATCGTTTAAAAATCGTCTGTACATATTCGTTTAATAATTAAATCCTTCTTGAATTACGGCGGTAGTAACCACTGAACTGTTATTATCGCCGCTTTTATACTTATACCAGCTATCCCGGAGATAATAACATAGCAGATAATCCAGGCAGTCCGACAGATGACCGTATTTCTCGAACTTCATCCCGGTCTTCGCATCTGTTACCTTATGCTTCGCCTTAGTGCCGTCTTCATTTTTCTGTTGGTAAATCATATCCTCGGTCAGTTTCCGGCATTTCAGGTCTATTTCTACCGTCCATCCGTTATATCCTGTAAATACCTCATTGACAAATCCGCAACGAATCACTTGCGGGGGTTGCTTTTTAAGTAACTTTAGCTTCGGACGAAGAACGCCTTTACCCAAAGTATCGAGAATAACCGTGTAGTTATTAATACCGTCCTCTGTGGCCGTAGAACGTTGCAATCCCGAAGGATCACCTGTTACGTCCACTCCGCCGATATGTTTTTCCCGATATAGTTTTTGTTGCATCCGTCGGGCCAGTGCAGGAGTGTTATTTTCCTTATCCTGTGGTTTGCCCAATACCTCCTCCAGGATGTACACCTTCTTCTTTTCGTAATCGATTTGTGCAAGCAACACGGACATCTGCGGTGCTACATTGAAGTCCCATACGGTAATCAAAGGTTTGGTCGGATCGTACACACGTTCTTTTAAACCGGCAATCAAATGTTTAACGCCGTCAAACTTGTTGTAAACAGCCATATCGTTCGACTCCACGAAATCCCAGTTCCCATACAATAGTCTTTCTTTCGTCGCTTGGTCTGAAATCTTATTCAGGGCAGCCTCGTAGGTCTGTCGGAAAGCGATGTCCGGATTGTCGAACACACTGAAAGGCACATAAAACTCACCTTCCCGAAGAATCGCCTTATCCCCGTTGTCGTCCTGCACGAATCGGCTACGCACCCAGTTTGTCGTAGGATTGGTCGTCAGTAGTAATTTAGATACCATGAACGTTTCGTGTGTCCGCCAGCGTAAACGGGAAAACAAGACTTCCACGGCACGTTGCGAGATTTCACTCACCTCGTCGATAAATCCAATAGTGTATTCCGAAGAACCGAACCTTTCAAAATTGGGGTCACTGGGAATGTCAGCGAGTTCTTTCATTATAATCACTGAGTCATTCCAAAATGTCAGTGTCCCCTCAATGTTATTCACCCTGTAATGAACATCCTCCACCAGCCCCCATTTCTTGATAATCATCCGGATAGTATTCCACGTCGATTCCTTCAGCGATTTCAGCGTTTTACGACCAACCACGGCTCGAATATTTTCAAACCGGAGGCAACTACTCACAATCCAGACACTACCGATGTACGATTTACCACCGCCTGCGGCTCCGCCACCCAGCACAAGCTGAGGAACATTCATATTGTTACATTGGTAACAAAACGGCTTGTATTGCGGGTTATGGTTTATATCGTAACCAATCAGTTGTTGCCGGATAGTGCCCCCGCACAATGGACACTCCGGTTGCAACAGCTTCCAGAGTTCGTATTGCTTGGGGGACGGGCAAAAGTCAATGTGAAGCTGTTCAGGAGCCTTTAATTTCCGGCTTTTCCCCATTACTCAATAGTGATAGTAATTTCCTTCTCCCGGCTTAAAATCTCATTCAACTTGTCAGAAGTGGCACGGGATTCCAGGACTTTCCCCTTTACACTGTTCTTACCTACCAATATGCAACCCTCTGTATCTTCCGCATCGTTTCCCGGATGGATTAAAACACCCAAAAAGTGCGGTACATCGTGCAGGTAAGGTAATACCCGTTTAAAGCGTGGGCTACGTGTCATACTCACTTTATAACACCCAGCGGGAATAGCGGTGCGGGCATATTCCTTCTCTTTGCACCGGCATTTGATACCTTGCGCCGTATCAAAACAAAGCAGAGGTAAAATGCGGACGGTATCTTCCAGCGTATTGCAAAAGAACTTCCCGTCGATAAAAAGGTCGCCGATAGTATAATCCGGCCCCTTGAATTTTCGTTTCAGCAAAAGTTTCATCTTTGGATATATTTAGATTATATCCGCAGAATAGTTATCCGACTGTAAAAATGTTGATTGTTGTTTTTTTACCAATAATATTCAGTTAAATCCATTTATTTATAAAATAGAGTTACTATCTTTGCAAGGAAAGCCTAAATTGTTGAAAACCAACAAATAGAAAGATTTTCTTATAATAAAATAGTACTACTAACTAATAAATTGGATATACTTATGGAAAACATTGAACTTGATGAGAAGAAAATGGACGAGCTATGGAAAAATGTTAATAAATCAACTCCCAAGCTCAAAATTGTGATGGCAGGGAAAACAGGCGTTGGGAAAAGTTCTGTAATAAATGCAATTACCGATTATTATTTGTGCCCAGTAGCTGAAGATGCAAAACCTTGTACAAAAAAGAATGAAGAAATTATATTCGCTACAGAAATGGGTGATATGATTATAGTTGATGTACCTGGCTTTGGAGAAGCTAATTCTCCAAATATTGATAACATGGACTATATGGAAAATATTAATAAAATTGCTTCAGATGCTCATCTGCTCATTATGGTCTTAGCTTGTAATGATAAAGCCTTGGAGTTAGAAGAAAAATTTCTGAATAAATGGAACGCTGAAAAATTATTGTCTAACATTCCTGTATTAATTGTCATAAACAAAATTGATTGTGCAAAACCAAGTAAAGAACCTCTTCCTCCTAAATTAAATTTGGATAATCCATCATCAGCTAAAGAGGCATTTATAAAAAGCTATTTAGATTATTTATCTACAATTCCTGTATTTAGTCAATATAAATATGCGAAGCTAATTTTCCCTTTTTGTGCGGGAGAATTTCAAAGTGATCCGAAATATGGCGTCGATAATATTAAAAAAGCTATTAATGATAGACTTCCAGAAATTCTGTCTTTGATACTGGATCGAAATGCTATATCTTTGGAAGAGAAGGCTAAAGCTATAATAAAATATTATGCTGGTGCGGCCGCTGCTATCTGCCTTCAGCCTATTCCTCTAATTGATTCATTTCTTATCGCTCCTGTTCAAGTTGGTATGATAATTCATATAGGAAATATTCAGGGAGTTAAAATAACAAAATCTATTGCAGCCGGACTTTTAAGTACTATTGGATTGGGATTTGCAGGAAATACAGTATTCTTAAACCTTTCCTCGATCTTTCCTTTCGTCAAACAATTGCTTGGACCTGCTATAGCTTTTAGTTTTACTTATACGATAGGACTCATTTTTAATGAATTGATTAAGAATAAGAATTTGAATCCAACCAAAGAAGAAATTAAAGCTCTTGCGAAAAAATTTAAGGCGGAAACAAACAAAGCAAAAGCCCAATATAAAGAAGAGCAATCAAAAGATTAACAAATAAATAATATGTAGCATACGATATGCTATAAATATTATATAGTATGCTACATATTATTATTTTATTGCGTTAAATACATTCGCTACTCACTAAAGTTCACCAGTTCCAGTCTATTGATTTTGAGCATTTGCTCTATTCATTAAAAAACAATATCTATACATCATTCCAATTAGAGCAATACCATAGATAATTTGCTTTAAATTAGCGGCTATAGAATTAGGGAAGCCAATAAATCTTAATATTTCAGGCAAAATAATTAAAAACGCCGAAGCATAAATACATCCCTTAAAGTTCTTCATCCCTCCTAAAATGACAATTGACAAAATGAAAATGGATTCATTCACTGTGAAACTACTAGGATCAATATAAGAAATATAATAAGCATATAATACTCCTGGAATAGCAGCTAACATTCCACTAAGAGCAAAAGCTGTTAATTTTGTTAAATAAACATTTTTACCAAGCGATGATGTGAAAATTTCATCCTCACTTAAACTAAGCAATGTTTTTCCAAATGCTGAATGAGTTGCATATTTCAATAAAAAGTAAATCAAAATAGTAAAAAATAAAGTGAGTAATAAAAAGGTGATTTTATTAGCAAACGAAATTCCGAATACAGTTAATATTGGTATTCCTGGAATACCCAAAGGTCCATTAGTCACTGAAATCCAATTATTCATAATTGAAAAAACAACTACTTGGATTCCTAAAGTACAAATAATAAAATAATCTTCTACTGTTCTTAATGCTATAGAAGCAACTGCTACAGCTATTAATCCATTTAAAATTAAAGCTATAATTATTATAATGCCGAATGGAATTTGAAAAACTACAGATAAAATAGCAGCAGTATATGCACCAATTCCATAAAATCCAGCATGTGCCAAAGATACTAACCCCCCAAACCCCGCTGATAAACTTAGACTTTGGGATAACATAATGTAAATGGCAATTAAGATTAATAAATGTAATATATATTCCATAACTATATCTCAATCTTTTTTAAACGTTTACCACTAATACCTAATGGCTTACATAATAAGAATATAATCAAAATTATATATGCTATAGCATCCATCCATTGACTACCAATATAATATGAAGAAATATGTTGAGCTGCCGCTAATAAAAACGATCCTCCCACCAATCCCCATACACTTCCTATCCCTCCAATGATCATAGCAACCACTCCATATAGCAATAAATTAAATCCCATCGATGGAACCATATCTGTATCACATGCCACTAAAATACCTGCAATTGCTGCTAAAAACGAACCTATCCCAAATGCCCACAAAATAATAGCGTTTGAGTTTATACCCAAAATATCACTTAATTCTGAATTACTTGAAACTGCTCTAATATTTCTTCCTATTTTGCTATATTTATGAAAATACACACCACCACTAATTATTATTCCAACCAATAATACTGTAATTATTTGAATATTTGTAATACGGGCATCCCATAATTCGTGACCTGCTATAATTTTTTCCAATCTAAAGCTCTTTGTACTATCACCACAAATCAACGAAATAATATTCTGGAAGATAATATATAGTCCTAAAGAAACCATTAATAAAACCATTGAAGTAGCATTTTTCTCTCTCAAAGGTTTATATATAAATATATGGGATAATACCCCAAAGAAAGTTGAGAAAATTGCAGATAGAATCATAGCTAAATAAAGCGGTACAAATAAATTTTTCGAAAAATAATATGTAAAATATGCTGCCATTGTTATAGTTATAGCATGAGCAATATGAAAAAATTTAGTAGTTGCATATATTATAGAAAAAGAATATGCAATTAATAAATAAATCATCATTGTAAGAATTATATTAACAATTATCTGCATAACTAAACTATATTATTAAACACACCAAAATATAAATAATGATACAAAAATTGATATTAAATAAAATCTTATCTTGATTCTATCATGAGAAAGATGAGTTTTAAATGTTGAGTCATAATTATCAATATAGTTCTTTGAGATCCTGTCTTGAATATCTTTGTCTAAATCTAATAAATAATAATACAATAGAACAAAACTGATGATACAATATGCAGAGAGTATATACTTAAATATTTTAATATAATCCGCATTAAAATGGATATTGATATTCTCTCCCGCCAACTTGTTAGTGTATATTGAGATAAGAATGATTGATAAAAGATCCCATATTCTATAATACCTCTTATTAAATACTCGAGGATATATTCTTTCCTCTAATTTTGATACACTCCATTTCATAATTTATTCTCTATATTTTTTAGTTGTGATGCTACTAACTCATAAGAACCTTGTGAACCATTTACAATTTTAATTAATTCAGCACTATATTTCGGCTTTTCGATAAGTTTTAACACCGTTTCTACTACTCCACTTGCACCTGGAAGAGTCTTTTTCCAATCATTTAAAATTTTAATAGCTTGATTTCTATCTATATTTTCACTCTTTCTCTTGGGATGGGTATATTTATTTTTTATGGGCATTGATAAGCCGATAATTTTATGTATAGCTTCAGACATAACTTTAGCCTTTTCATCATCTTTAATTACTTGAAGTTTTACAATTCCTTGCTTAATATCCATATATGTATCTAGGATATATGAGGTGGATATTGGGTTACCATCTGTTTCCTTTGTTGTTATTTTTATATATGACAAATCTGGCGATATCGAAGGCAAATTTTCTTCCAAACAATATCCTTTTTTTCTAAGAGTCCCCCGTTCCATTGCAAGTTTATTACATACAACTATATATCTAGCATTTTCCTCTGTATCTTTACTATGCAATTGATTTATATAATAATCACCTACAGATAATCGCCCCTTCTTTTGTTTATTTGTTAAAAGATAAAGGTATTCATCTTGCCATCTTTGTTTAGAAGGATCTTCATTTTTTATATTTCCAATCAGCGTAGCTGTATCCATATCAAATAAATACTCCTCCAAACTCGTAAGTTTTTCTTGCTTCTCTGCAATTATTTCTTTCCACTTTCTTTTAATTGCTTTTTCCGGACAGTAATAATGAAAGTCTTTTTCAAATTCCTTATAAAGAAACAATCGACTTTCTCCTTTATATGTTTTTATTGAACTATCTTGTGCTAAAAATAAAATTCTTTTTATATTAACCGATATTTCTCCATTTTCTTGAATGCAATTATGAATTTGAGCTCTATAGTCGTCCAAAAAATCAACTGCAATGGAATGAATATCATTGTTATTTTTATACATTACAGGAAAATTCCAATAATGTCGAGGTAATAGTGTTGAAAAGAAAGTTATTTCTAAATTAATTTCCACTTTCTTCTCCTCCTTCATTTTCTTTAACACACGAACAAGAGTCTCTATCAATTTAGGATAAAAAGATATCTGTGTTATAAATTTGTGTGCTTTATCCATTTTAAAATCCTGCTCAATATAGCTAATGGCTAAAGCTTTCCAAAAGTCATGCTCATCAGATTTAATTCTCCAAAATTCAGTGAATTCATTGATATATTTTTGTATTGTTTCATCCATAAGTCATTCTAATTAAGATTGATAAAATAATTATTTGTATTTTTTTTGTCAAGATGACTTTTTAAAATTGCTTGCATTCTTTTTTTAGCATCCAAATTAAGCTGTTTATAAATCTGCAAACTATTTATGGGATAGCAAGTTTCTGTATAATATGAAATTGATATGGATTGTATATAAGATAAATGTGTGTTTATAAATTCTAATGTTTTATCAATATCTTGTATTTCTTCTCCATCATAACCAAACATAAAATAGCCATGCACACTTATGTTAGCATCATAAAGACTCTTTAATATGTTTTTATTATTTAAAATATTAAGCCCTTTTTCCATTTTATCAAGAATATTTTGAGAACCCGATTCAAATCCAATCATTGCTAATCTCATTCCTCCTTCGTACAGTACTTTAGCAAAAGAAGAATCAATATAAGCCTCTGGTCTAATCATACTAGACCAAGTAATAGGCAGTTTATTGATAATAATTTTCTTAGCTATTTCATATAGCAACTTAGGAGAAGGTGAAGCACTCACAAAGGAGAAGTGTTCAACTTTATATTTCTTAAATAAGTATTCTAATTCATTATATATATTATCAGCTTGTTTTGCTGTATATATTTGTCCTTTTAATTCACAAAACGAGCACTTGCCCCAATAACATCCCTTTGTCAATTCTATAGGCAATTTTCTTATAGGAGAAAAATATTTATCAAAAGGCAAGTCATCAAAATTAGGAATAGGAACTTTTTTTACAAAACGAAATTTTGTATAAAAGTTAGTAATTACTCTTCCATTTTGTTTATAAGATAACCCATTTACATTTTCTAATCCTTTATTTTGTTCCAGTAGGGATACTAATGAAACTATTGATTCCTCTGCATATCCACGTAAAATAAAGTCAATTAAATTATTAAAGTCATTAGAATTATTTAAGATTCTGTGCACACGTGAAACATAGCTACCTCCAAATACAATCTTTATATTGGGCATATTCTGTTTAAGAACAAAACTGAAAGATAAAGCAGGTATTAATTGTTCCGAAGTCGTTACACTAAAACCAATTAAATCAGGTTGAAAATTAATTATTGATTCTAATTGATACTTTTTTAAATAATAGCTAAAAATATTATTTTCGCTATATACATAGTGAAATATCTTTTCGATATTATAGCTATCAAATAGATATTTAACATCACCAATAGACAACTCTATATCACAAAAATTCAAAGAAAATATTTTTAATGCGAGTTCTATTTTTTCAAAAGAATCTTGTACAAATTCTCGATCTTCATAATTGGCATATTTTCGAACGTTCTCTTTTAATGAATTGATTTCATGGATAAAATAATCTTTTAGCTCCCATAATAACTGTTTTCTGAATTCACTATTTGACTTAGCGTCATTATACCAGTTTAATTGGCATTTCAATTCCTCAGGAGAAAGCATTTGATCAAAGAAATTCACATTCAAATCTATTTGATTCACTGCAACTCCATCATTCTTAAGTATCCCAGTTAAGAGAGGGATGCTTAAATATGGCTGAAATGGCAACCATGGTGGTATATTGGCTAATAATACTTTCATGCGTCCTATTTCTGACTAATTAATTTTGCATCTAAAAGGCTTTCTGGATTATTAATAAAAAAAGCACCTCTTTTAGCCATCTCGTCAATATTCCACTCTTTTTTTAGCTTCTCGATTAAAGCAGACAATTTTTTCTGCTCTTCCTTTGTCTTAGTTTTACAATCTTTATTCATATACAGTTGATTTAGTATCTTTTATTATCATAAGCTCTATTTCAGGAATTATATCTCCATTTTCATCAAATTTGATTTTTCCGGAAACTCCATCACAATTGGTTTTATATAATTGTTCTTTAATCATTTGCTGGTTAAAATCAACTTTTCTCATAGCCTCGCATAGTATATAATAAGTATCATATCCTAATGCAGTAAGAAGAGGAGGTGCAGAATTCCTTAGTTCGAAATACTTTTCCTTAAATATTTTTTCTTGCGAAGTTTTTTGGTCTGTGGTATATTTAGGTCTGGAATAAACTATATTATCTGCAGCATTACCTAATTTTTCTACCAATATAGGATTATCAAATGTTACAGGAGCTAATATTTGAGATTTAATATTGAGTTCTCTAATTTGTTTAATTATATTCAAATATTGCATATCTATCGCTATAACCAATAGGGCATCTGAATTTTTGTTTTTAATTTTTGTTAATTGGGTTTTGAAATCTATATCATTGGGCAAAAAGGTTTCTACTTGCTCTACTTTACCTCCACCATTAATATAATTAGTTATAAAATTATTTTTCAATCCTACTCCAAAATCATTATTTAAATATAAAATGGAGACAGTTTTAAGTTTTTTAATCTCGTTGGCAAAATTTGCTAAGATTTTACCATCATAAACATCGGAGGGATAAATTCTAAAAACATAGTCACCTGCTGTTGACAATAAAGGCGTAGATGCCGTAGAGGAAATCATTGGTATTTTATTCTTTTCACAAATAGGTGCTACTGCTAATGCCTCTGTAGATGAAGCTAATCCTATTATGGCTTTTACTTTATCAACTGTTATTAATTTATTAGCTGCAGAAATAGCCTGTTTCGCATCTAATTTGCTGTCCTCTATGATCAAGCTAAACTTTTTAGAAGAAATGCTATCATAATATTCTGAGGATATTATGATACCATCAAGAATATTGTTGCCAATTTCAGAAGCTGCACCTGTTAAAGGCAATATTACTCCTATTTTAATTGAATCATCTTCTTTACATGAAAAAAAGCATGTTAAAAAAGAGAATATCACTAATGTAAAAAGATTTTTTTTCATATTTTTTCGTGTTTAATTTCTCCTAATTCCAACTCTATTATCCGATAGTCTACAACTTCAAACAAAAACTTTTTATGTTCTATAATAAGAAAAGTTATACCTTCGTTATAAAGATGTCTAATGATAGCAAGTAATAATCTGGAATATTTTTCATCCACTCCCGCAAAAGGTTCGTCCAAAAGCATCAGCTTAGGCAAATGAAGCATAGCACATCCAAACGCCAGTAATTGTCTTTCTCCACCGCTCATTGAAAAAGGGGATCTTTTTCGCAATTCAGCAAGACGTGGTATATTTTGCATAACATGTTTAATCCTTTGCTTAGCATCCCCCTTGCTATAGATACTAGCCGCAGTTAGTAAATTTTCTTCTGCAGTGAAATCTTCAAACACATTTTTCTTTTGCGGCATATATGCAATCCCTAATTTCAGTAATTTGTAGGGATGTATGCTAGTTATATCATTATCCTCAAAGAGGATTTTACCTCTCAAACGACCTCCATTTTGCCAAGGAGATAAAAGACCGTAAATTGATTTTAATACAGTACTCTTCCCCGAACCATTTCCTCCTGTAAGCAAAGCTATTTCGCCTGCATTTATATGGAAAGACACATCCGTCAGTACTTGTTTCTTACCATAACCCGTAGTTAAATGCTGTACTGTTAACATACTATCTTCCCTTTCTCCATGTGTAAAATCACATCACTGGTTGCAGCTATATATTGGGGATGATGCTCAATTTGAATGATAGTTTTACCTATTTGCTTTGATTCCAATATAATGTCAACTATTTTTGTGAAATTATTTTTATCAATGCCTGCTACTGGCTCATCAATAAGTAATAATTCGGCATCATTAGCCAACAAACATGCAAGAGTTAACAATTTCTGTTGTCCATAAGATATTTCTCCTGCAAGTTCATTGGCTTTATCAGTCAAAGACATCTTCTCTAATATCTCATCTACTTTGGAAAGTTGTTTGGAAGACAGTCTTTCAAACATTCTTTTTTCCAGCGACAACATCACGTTTTCCTTAACTGTCATTTGCATAGCCAAACGTAAATCTTGAAAAGTACGCCCAATACCCATACGATTTATTTTATAAGGACTGAGACCGATAAGATTACACCCTTTAAAAGAGATGGAACCTTTTGTTGGTTTCACGAACCCTGAAATAATGTTCAAAAGTGTCGTTTTCCCAGACCCGTTTCCTCCAGTTAAAGTATAGACCTGTCCATTCTCTATCGATATATTCACACCAGATAATACAGACACATCACCAAAGCATTTTTCAATATCTTCAATAACAAGCATTTATGTTTAAATAGCGTATTAGAATGTTTAACACCAGATATTTTTTGCAAAGATAGTAACTTTTTAATATATAGGGAAATAGACGGCATTTTTTTATTTCCAAAAGATAATTTGGACTTAGTCTATATTTTGCTCTTTCAATATAGTAAGGTAAGTGTTCTTCTGTATAACCTATTTTTGAACATGAATAAATTCCGAATACTTCACTTCCACGTATGGGTTATCCGTTGTGATAACCTGATGCACCGCCTTCACCTTCTTCCAGAACAACCACCGTCGTTTATACTCAATCCACACGGCCTGCCTCAACGTTACCGGAAGGTGAACCGAACCGATCAGCGAATCCCGTTCAATAACCCCGTGCAACTGGATAAAAGGATTCATCATCGACACAGCTTGAACACGAACAACCACTGAATCACGTATAACCACCGAATCACGCACCGTAGCATGAATCGGGGCATCAATCTCAATCTGGTGTTTGGCAGCCGCTTCGAGGTTCTTAATCTTAACCCCCATCTGTTTGATTTTTACCAGGTCATCAGCCCGGTAACGCTCCAATTCATCCATGCTTAACCGGAGCGTCTTCACATCCGTTGCCATGGTTGCCGAATCCACCTGCCACCGTTTTAAATCCGAGAGCAGGGCATCGCTGTTTTGTTCGTGCCGGTCCCGTTCTTGTTTCAACCGGACAACCTTCCGTTGCTGCAACCACACCATACCGGCGAGCGCCGCTACGACTACCAATAATACACCTGTCCTTCTATTCATAAGCCGACTTTTGAGGAACAAACCAGACAAATTCATCTTTATACATTTCGGGGAACAAAACCATGTACCCCTTGCATTTCCTTACGCTATCTGTCAGGTCTTCCAGGACAATACCCGTTTCACCCAACAAACCATCCAGGTGGATTTCGGTCAATTCCGGTGAGGGAATAACAGTAATCTGACTACCTTCCACTATCATAACCATTCTTCTTTAATCATTAAACAATAGCTTAAACTCTTCTTTCCGCCTGCGTTCCAAAACCGCAGACACCTTTCCTTTTATCAGTCGGAAACTGACATACTCCCGGTAAACATCCCGGCATCCGCTACGGAGTTTCTTTACCAACCGGCTTTTCATCACGCGGGTTTCACCCACATTATAAGCCAATATGCCAAGAAGCAGTGAATCCCGTCCAAAACTGCGGAATACGGCACATCGGTGTAATAAATCCGCACGCAACAACGAATCCGCACATACCTCACTCATTTCAGCCGTAAACGTTTCATTTGCCACCAACTTGTGTCCGTAACCCACATAGGGATGATGCCGGGCTGTATGTAGTCCCTCGTACCGTTTGATACAATCCACCGACTGTTCAAACACCGACTGGGAAAACACCGGCAACGACACCAGCCAGAGAACAATACCGAACGCAGCCTTCATCGTTGTTTCAGCAATTCCTTTATATCGCCGCGCATTTCCCGAAGGTCGGCTTGAATGGACACGAACTGCGTCATCGTGGCCTCGAATACCGCCTTGTCGAGCTTGATTGCGTCTATCTTCTCGTACTGGTCTTCTATTTTAATTTCCAGTGTAGAACACCGGTCTGTCAGTTCGGCAATTCGGGAAGTGTTAGTGATATGCTGCACGTAAATCGTGATGATAAACGAGAATATCACGAACAGCGAGCGATAATTGTCTGCAAAAAAATCTTTGACTGTAGTCATAAGTAATTATTGTATTAAAATCGAAAAAGCATCTTTAACAGCCCGGATGAGCATTTCAGCCCCTGCGCTATCTTTGAATATCCCGAATATCACCAGGATAATAATTAGAGCGATATAAATAATCCGCTCCATATTCCGCCTGCTAATCTTCTTCATGGGGCGGTGGGGTTTGAGGAACAACGACATTAAAAATGATATTACCGCCGCCGTCGCCTTTCTTCTTATCCTCTTGCGAATGCTTGATAGGATAAAGTTCCATCAATGCTTTTGCGGCATTCACCGAAACCGCCCTAAGTGGCGCAGGTGAAAGGGCAACCCCGAACTTGTCGATATACTCGTTCTTGGCGGTTTCTGCCATCACCGATTTCAGCGTTTCAGCCACTTGCAGTTTTACGGCAATAGCTTCCGTTTCAATCTTCCGTTCTTCCAGCAATTCACTGATACAAGAAGCTATATGCGATTTGGCAAGCAAACGGCGTGCAGCCAGGGAAAGGTTTTTCTTATTTTCTCCAAACACCTCCCTGTAGCACGCCGTTGCTTGCCCGGCAAATTCTTTGTCCCCATTGACGAACAACTCGCAAAATTCCTTTTCGGCATCTGTCAGCTTTATATCTTTTTCTTGTTCTTCCATGATTATTCTTTCGTCGGAAACAGCCCCTTGTAAATAAGATAAGAGACTGTATGTTTCTTTATCACGGAATAGTCTTTTCTCCCCCGGAGGGTTTAACCAGATACGACTTTTCTTCAATCAATTGCTCCATCAGAACCTCATAAAACACATCGGCCAATGCGTTGGCGGCGGCCTCTGCATCAGCCAGTGAATTAATGGTACGCATGTTAAAGGCAATGTTCAGGTCATAACCCGAAATCACGGCCATCAGTTCCGTACCGTCATAATTCATCGCTCCGTAGGTCATCCGGTCGTCGGTCTTGAAGACAACCGTATCTTCCGTTTTCTGTTGTTCGTCCATTATGTAAGTATTATACAATCAGTTATACATTAAAAAAATAATATTCTCTGCTGAAAGAGAAGACAGAAATATAAAAAAGTCACAAGACTTAAATTTTAAAGTGAGCACGTGTCTTTTCCTTTTTCTGAATACAAATATCCCCGCCACCTTCCTGCCGTAACCGGGCAGAGCAGACCGCCGCCACATTTAAAGTAGCGGTCACATCGGCTCCGGCATCGTGCGCATCGTCCAACTCGATACCGAGCCGCTCGGAAAGTATCTCCAGCTTGTACGAGGTTACATCCGGCAGATGGGCAAAAGCGAACCTGCCGAGGTCTATCGTATCCACGTAGTGCGGTTGGAAATTCCCGTAGAAATCCACCTTTCCGGCAAACACCTTCTCAAATTCCGGCATCAGCCCGGCGTAGGCTATCAATTGTTGGAGAAACCCGATGTCAAACGTGATATTCTGACCTATCAGTATTGGTTTACATTGTTGTCCCTTCGACAGGGTATTACGTTTGCCGAACTCAATCACATCCTGCGCCACTTCCTTCAAATCAACCCCTTGGTTATAAAGCATATCCATCGTAATAGCCGAATAAGTCAATGCCACCGGTTCATACTTCATCGACATACCGGCCTCTTCCTGAACAAGAGCCTGACGGGTTTTAAGTACCTTGCGTTTCGGTGCGCCGCCTATATCCAGCTTCCGGTAAGGAGCGATATACTTCGCGTACCGTTCCAGCACCGTCCAGTTATCCAGCCGGACAGCCTGCATAGCAAGCTGCGTACAGGCACAGTCTACACAGTTCAGCCCGCCCGTCTCAAAGTCCAGGACAACGGCGGTATAAATTTTCGGTTCTACTTTTGGGGCTGCCATAAACGTATTTTTTGATACATGTCACGAATCGTTTCTTCATACTCCATCAAAGAACCGTCATTGTCAATCACGAAATCGTAAAAGGCTTCCGGCAGTTGCTTCCGGGTTCTGTCCCGGAAAATCCGATCCTCGTCGATGCCCCTGGCAACCAACGTTTCATAGTTACTGCGCACCAGTACCGTAACAATCCTGAAACGATGTCCGTGAAGTTTCTTCAACGCCTGCACACCACTTTCGTCCACAACGTATGTACAATACCCTTCGGGAGGAACCTGGTCGCGCAATGCAAAATATTCATACCCTCCAAACTTGGTATGTGTCAGCATATCGCAGAACGGGAAAATCTGGATATTCCGGATAAAATAATAATCCTTTCCATGCGTTTCGTCCGCCCGTTTGGGACGTGTCGTATGGCTGATAATACTAAAAACATTCAATTCATCTTGGAGCAGCTTCGACAGATAGGTCTTGCCCGAACCCGAAGCGCCCACAACGGCAATAATCGTAGGTTGCATTACATTACTTGAATTAAAGATGATTTATAAGTCGTCAAACTATTTGCGCCGGAGTAATCACTATACTTGATAACCACCGACACGATAATCACTTTATTTTTAAGGCTTCCGATAGGGGCCGGATAATTTTGCAGAAAATCAGACCAGCATACCAGTTCCATCATATCGTTATTTTGTTGAAGCGTGATTTTGGCAAACTTCTTTTGTTCGCCTGTCATCTTGTCTTTATAGGCTTTCTCTTCGGCCTCGCTGACCGTGGCGCAGACAACAATTCGTTTTCCCTCATTATCAGAATCAAAAGCCCGCCGCAATTCCATGTAAGAGGCTTTCCCCTTCACTTTCGCTTTCAGGTCAGAGCTATCGAATATCCTCCGGTAATCTATCGAACCGATACCCGAAACGGCAATCTGTTGCATCGACCAGAAATAATGCTTGCTGATTAACTCGTCCGGAAAATCCTTGTCTGCCAGTTCAAACCCCAATTCACGGGCAGCACGGCTGAGAATGTCGTACCGATCTGTCACGGACTTTACCTTTTCTATATTGTCAAAACATCCCGCAAGAACCATATTCTTGACATGCCTTGCATTCACGGGCACACGGGTAGATTCTTCGGCATTATCCGGATCATCCCAAAACTCATATTTCTTCAGCTTGTAGCGGAATATGCGGAAAATAAAATTCTCGATAGAGAGGAAAGTTCCGTTGCGCTCCCGCTCCTCGATAATACAGTCCACAGCCTTTTTGCCCAGCATCTTAATCCGTGTCAACGACCAGAATATTTCATCGGTGGTATAATTGGTAAAAAACTGTGCCTGCGATACATTCACATCCGGCGGTACAATCATAGCCGAACTGCATTGTTCCATTTCCGACATCAAAGCCGGAATCTCCTTATCATCAGCCCACTGCAAAGCCACCGTGTAAAAAGCCGTCGGGTAATTCGCTTTCAGCCAGGCGCCCGTATAAGAAGTAATGGCATAAGCCGTTGCATGGCTGTTACATGTCACCATACCACCAGCCGTTACAAAAGAGTGATTGGGGGCTGACATTTCTACATCATAAACCTCACCGTAACCGATATACGAGACTGATACCACCTTGCGCAATTCTGTGTAAAGCCCGTGTTCACCCATCTTCCGGCGCCCCATGCGATAATGCTCTTTCTTGTGACATGAAGCGCAAAGCGTAGTCAGATTATCGAAATTCTCTCCGCATTGTGAATGGTCTCCGTTGATATGATGCACTTCCAGCCGGCAGTTCCGTTTGCCGCATCGGGCACACGCTTCAAGCATCAGGTGCTTACGGTAATATTCCAGCCGTACATATTCACTTTCCGGCTTCTCTACAAAACCGGAATGCCCCGGTCGGGAATTCAGTTCATAATTACCTACACCGTAATTATCATGGTACATATCATCATTCAAACAACCTTTGTCCGTAAAGCGGTAATTGGTATCCTGCTGTATATACCCGATATTCACATACATATAATCCTCTCCGGCAACCAGGCAATCCGTTCGGACTTCTCCCCGCTGGGTAGGATGTTTATGGTTGGCCGTTACATCCAGCGTTCTGCCGTCTTCCAGTGTGATACGATAAAGTGGTCTTTCACCTACATACCGAATATCCTCAATCCGGTTCTTTACCAATCGCTCGTCTTCATTCAGTGAGAATCCTATTCCGTAGCCTTTCCGGTTATATTTCGAATACAAATCCGCATGTCCTGTCCAGCGGGCATATTGCCGGTCATGCCGGATACGGTACATCTCCCCGATAGTGGGTTTCCACCGTCCACCATGCGGACGATAAATCGTTTCCCCGCCACTGATACATTTATTAAAAAGATAAGAACCGCCCGATTCAATCATATCCCAGATTTGCACCGCATCCTCCTTCGGGCATCCCCGTTCTTTGGCCCCCTGCATGAATTTCTCTTTCATGGCATGTATCTTGTCGATGCGCTTTTTAGAAATCAGCTTCATCAAATTCACACCGTCCCCCATGCTAAAGTTACCCACTTCCCGAGCAATTTGGATTAGACTTTCTTGAAAAGTTAATTGGCCGCAACTGTCTTTCAGTGCATTATATGTACCCCACAAATACACAGGTGCTACATCACCACATTTACATAACAGGTATTTTTCTGCCGAACCTGATTCGAGAGTGGCAGGCCGGTAAAGCGCATTGGCCGCAATCAGGTCGTGAATATTCGTCGGTTTCATATCCATCAGGAACTTAGTCATCCCTTTTGATGAAAACTGAAATACATTCTGGGTAAACCCGTCTGAAAGCAGGCGATAAGTCTTCTCGTCGTCCAGTCCGCCTTTCACAATATCATCAAACCGTAATCCGGCATCATATACCCGGTTACATTCGTTTATAGTCGATTGGATTTTCGACAGCTCCTTAATTCCCAGACAGTCATTTTTCAGCAAACCCACTTCATCCAGCGAATAGCCGTCCAGTTCCGATACCAACACGTCGTCTACCTTTTTTAGGGGAGTGTAATCGAAACATTCCATTTCTTCACCATCCTTTTGCTCCGGCGTAATCAGGATAGCCGAGGCGTGGATAGAACCCGAACGGGGCTGCCCCATCAAAGGGCGGATGTCCTCAATCACTTGTGGATAGTCCGTAATAAACTTCTTCACCTTCTTATTGGTAAACGCCAGTTTAAACAAGTCCGTCCAGGTCATCTTGTCATCATCGAATATCGATGTGATATAATTCACAATATTCAGTGGGACCCGGTGTACACGTGCCACATCTTTGATGGCAGCTTTGATTTTCAAGGTAGTCAAAGTCCCGGCAGAAAATACCCGCTGTTTCCCGTTGATATTATAACGCCGTTCCAGATACTCCTTCACTTCCTGGCGGCGGTCGGATTGGAAGTCAATATCCACATCGGCGAGTGTACCGCCGGGACCCTGACGATAACCGTCACTTACCGAACAATCCAGCACCTGAACCGGATTCGTTTCTTGTTTTATACTTACATGCTTTATCTTCATAAGGTCAATCTTTCTTTAGCTATTTGAAAAATGGTCTCCTCCTTCTCGATACCGATAAACCGTCGGCCCGTGTTCCGGCAGGCAACTCCCGTCGAGCCGCTGCCCATCACAAAATCAATCACCAAATCACCTTCGTTGGTATAGGTGCGGATAAAATACTCCAGCAAAGCAACCGGCTTTTGGGTAGCGTGCAGGTAACAGGTCTGTTTGTCCGTGCTGTATTTCAATACCGACCGGGGATAGCGTTCCGTGCTGTCATAGTCCGTGTATAACCCGTGTTCCCGGTAGATGTCACCTTGGCTGCATTTCTGACGATGCACGGAAGCCACCACCTTCCGGCTGTGTCCCGCTGTTTTGATAGGATGATAAAGAGGTAACTTGTGATAAAAGACCAATATGTCCTCATGGCTTTTCAGGGGCATCCGGTTAGCATTTAAAAAACCAGTAGCCGTAGTCTTTTCCCAAACCCAGCTATACCGCAAACGTCGCAGGTTTGAATTTCCCAATGCGCTTGTGAAAGGTTGCTGACAAAAAAGAAGCACCGGAGTACGGTCACGGCATACGCCGCGTATGGCATTCCACATCAGCGGAAAATCAATCACTGAATCCCAACGGCAATGGGTTGTGCCGTAGGGGGGATCAGCGAGAATCAAATCGGCTTTCACTCCCCGGTCAGCCAGAAAAGGCAGAACTTCGAGGCAGTCGCCGTGATACAAAAAAGTATTATTGTCTATCTCGGTCGGATGGAACATGGTTTATATAGTTAATCGTCCACAAATAATCTTTATGGTCGAACACTACATCGTCACCATCTTTCAATTCATCGGCATATACTATCATCTCTTCTTCATCCCGCACGACAAGCAATTGCGCATCCCGGTCGAAACGCACGGTTTTACCGTTTTCCAGTTCAAACTCCACATATTCCTCCGACTGCAATTCTCCGGCGAGTAGTGTCGCTTGGGCAGGATAAAGCCCGGCACGTTCGGGAAGCAGGAAACGCTCAAAAAGCAAGTCATACTTGATAGGGTCTATCAGGGTTATCCCCATCAGGTAAAGAGCCAGGCATCCTCCCGCAGAACCACGCCCGCAGCCGACAAGGATGCCATTACTCCGGGCCCAGTTTACCGTGTCGTACTGGACCAGCATGTAATCCACATTATCGGTCGATTCCAAAATGTAAATCTCATGCTCCAACCGTTTCCGGTAAACGGCTTCTTCGCCTTTCGGGACTAACCGCTGAAAGCCTTCTTCCAATAAGGATAGAAACATGCTGTGCCGGTCGCCGTATTTCGTTTTTTCCTCGGCTGTCATATCATACCTCGGCATAAAATTCCGATCAGTCTCATATCCCGCATCAGCTCCTTCTGCAATCTCAACCGTATTCCGGCACATCCGTTCAAACAAGGCTTTTACATTCCATTTCTCACTATCGAACAACGGCTCAATCACTGAAAAATGTTCGTCTATATCCTTAAAGAACTGTTCGTCGCTCTGCTCATGCGCCGCACCGGTAGCTATTTTGTTCAGAACAATCTTATTTCGGGCATCATCCCCGTCCAGATAGTAATTGTCACATATTAGTATAGGTTCTATCTCGAATGAAAAGGTGAACGGATCAGCAAAATTTTCAAAATAACAAGCTACCGATTTTAATACTTCCACATCAATGCGTTCCGCCTTGTACTCCGTCAGGTCAACCTGGAAATAAAGTTTCCCACTGCAACCTTCCTCTTTCCCCATAGCTGTTTTCAGTTTCCGAACGACATCCGGATTCTTTCTCAGCCAGTCCCCCGAACATTTCCCGAACACCAGCACATTTCCCCCGGCATGGTCGGTAAGTTGTCGGAGCGTCAGCGTATGCTCTTCACTATCCACCATTATCGCTTTTTGAATCCGTAGCAAGTTACGAAGTCCTTCCTTGCTTTGACAATATAACTTCATATCAACCGTTTCATCCCCGTGGCGAAGCCGGAACGAATATCCGAAAATAGGTTTCAATCCGGCTGCGGAACACTCTTTCTGCAAATTCAACGTGGCGCCCATCGTGTTGTAATCGCAGATACCGATAGCCGTATGACCGAGATATTTCGCTTTACGTACCCAGTCTGCCAGTTCACCAGAACCGTTCAACAACTCGTAACCGGTATGCACCCCCAGATTGACATACGGTATGTTCAACCGGGTAGGCTGACGTTTACCTACATATTTCAGTAGGTTGAAACGAAACTCCTCCCGCAAATCGAAATAGTACCAGTTCTTGCCAAAAGCAAAGGCTGCATAAAAAATGTCTTCTTCCATCAGTACGTCCGGGTTCTCCATTAAATTAAAACGGATGTTCCCCTCGTCGCCCTTGAATATAGAACTCACTCCCGAAAGGTCTGCTAAAAACACCTTCCCGAAATCTTCTATCTCAACCACCTCGTCATCTATTTGCCGGTACGCTATTCGGTTAGCATCCAGCCATGCTGTTAATTTTTCCATTATTCTTGTAATTTGGATAATTTATATTCAATAGGTGTTTTCAACCTCTCCGCAAAAATCTCGAATATCTCTTCAAAAGAAAGGTCTTGCCAATCCTTCTCCGGGTTGGGAATATCAGCTACAAACACCTCAAAATAGGGCGCTAATTCCGTAGCGGTCTGTTTGATGGCCGCAACTGCATCCCCGTCATAGCCGATGACCACCGTGCGGACACCTTTCACTTGCAACTTATAAATTTGGGTAAGGGAAATCTTCTTTCCGAAAGTGGCAACCACGGCAATAGGGGAATTGTCATATAAATCCAGTTTACGCACCAGGGCAACCACATCGAAAATACCCTCCACGATAATCACCGTATCGGTTTCATTTTCAATAATCGAATCGTAGTTATAAAGCAACCGGACAAAATCATTCTCCGTGGAATTATTGAACCGCCGGATCGGGTACTCGCCCCGACGTTTAGCTTTCCGGTTATAAATATCGATTTCATCTTTCGGCCAGACATGGCGGGCAACATAACCCACAACATCGCCACTGTCAATAACCGGGAATATCACGTAATCAGTAAACCGGAAATTTAGTTTTCCCGTCGTACCGACTTCAAAATAATCGTAATCGTCATAACAGAACCCTCTCGATTTCAGATAAGGATGCGTGTACACCCGTGTATAAAAGTCCGGCAATTCCACAATCCCCAGTGTATCATCTACCTCTTCCTCCATATCGAGCGGAAACAACAGGTTCGTGTCGAGCGGAGTGGTCAGGTCTGCCGTCGGTGTCACCATCAAATCCGGACGCCCGATTTCTTCCAGCAACTTTTCGAGTGTCTGTGTCGAACGCCCGCAACTGAAACAGTGGCTCATAAAAGGCTTCTTGCGTAGTGTCTCTTTGCCGATATACACGCCGAACTTGCCTTCTTTCCCGCAATACGGACAGCGGGCTATCAGGTTTTTACCCGCACCGTCCCGTTTGGCTCCCAGATGGCGGCTTATCTCTTCAACCAGGAAATCGGTTTCTTGTCTCGATAGTGCCATGTCGTCAGCGGTTTAAGGTTAAACTACGCTGGGCATCGAAAAATACCTCATCGTCGTAATTCGTAGCAATCTTAATCGTATCTCCCTTTTTGAAAAAACGGGATTTGGCAATATGTAACCGCATCACATCCTCGTTCCGTTCTGCAGACGACTGGTTCAGACTAATCAAATGGGTGCAGGGACGGGACAAACCTTTGGCCTCGCTGCAATTGTATTCAGTCAGCACGTTTTTTTCGTCATTTAACCAGTCCCGGTTCTCAATAGTAGCTTGATAGGTCACAATCATCCATACTTTTTCGTCTGCCGCGAGGTCCTTCAAATCATTCGCAACGGCAATCCGTTTACTCCGTTCATATTCGGCATTCCAAACCCGGCGGCTGGCATCCGTCAGCAAATCCATGCTGTCAATAATCACCACGTCCGGAGAGTGCCCGGTCTTCTTCCGGTACTCCACAATACCGTTTTTTATATCCAGCGTTGAAACCCTGGCATTGAACCGGGGAAAGCAACGCACCGTTATGCTGCCGCTCAATGCCTCGACCATCTTTTCATAGCGCCGCATCTCGGTCTCTGAAATTTTTCCCCGCTCAAAGTAATAAGCATTTTTGGCTATCAGGCTTCCAGAATAGGCATTGAGCGCTTCCTCTTCCGAACCTTCGAGTTGGAAATGAAGTACATGCAATCCGTCATCCACATTAGCACGGGTGCCGATATACTTCACGATATGCGATTTTCCCACGCCCGTTGAAGCTAAGAAGCACGTAAGCTGTCCCCGCAAATTTCGTCCGGCATTCAGGGCATCCACGTAAGGGATATAAAACCGGGTAACTTGGGGCAAAGCCGATTGCTGTTCCTCCATCTCACGGGCCTGGTTCTGACGGAAACGGGCTACAAAAGTTTTACCCACATCCACAAATGCCGAGGATTTCAGCGTAAACCCCGACAACCATTCTGCATATTCCCTTAATAATGCCTCTGCCTTGTCCTGCTTGCTTTGGTTATACAACTTGCCTACCTCGTTGTACACCGATTGCAACCGGACACCTTTTATATAAGTTTCCAGCATGTCGAGCACCACTTCCGGGTTGGCATCCGCTTCATACTCCTGAAAAGTATTGATTAGCTCTATCGCATCGTAATCCTCATGGAAAGCCTGCGACAAAATCGCATAGGAGGGCGGCATATTGTAATTGCGGAAATGGTTCGCCAACACTTCTTGAATACGCTGGAAAGAACGGTCCGGCAGATACTCTTTCTCCATATATTGCACCAGCACGCCGCACACCGATTCATGCAACATGGCGGTTGAGTATAGCTCATACAGAAACTCAACGCTCAACGGATTACTTTTCGTCTTACTCATTCCCGTCCTCCTTTGCTTGATATTCGGCTGCCCGGATACGGTAAAGCTCCGGGTACAAATGCCGGGTTCTATTTTGGCAGGCATCCGAAAAACGGCACATCCGGCAGGCAACAGAAAAAGGCGTCCAAAGCAATGTCGAAGCGGCACAGATATAATAACCGGCTTCCGTCGATACGGCACGCCGTTTCGTATGCTCTTCCCAGGTAGGATTGATAAAGCGGTAATAAGGATGCACCTGCCGGTCTTCGATAAGTCCCAGCAAATACTCACGCGTAAGGCTGTGCTCTTTCAGCCATCGGTCTTCATAATACTTCTGTCCGGGCTTACGGGTGACAAAACGCACACACGCACGTTCCCCGAAAGAATGGCTCAACTTCCATTTCAACAAATAGTCCGGTGTAAACCTTGAAACAGCGTACACCTGGCAAATACAAAAATCTACAATGCGTTCCAGCCCCACCGTTCCAAACGTAAGCGATAGATACTCTAAACAAGCATCAACCCGTCGTTCCGCAACCTTACCGCCCGGAAAAACAAACCCCGGCAACACCGTGCGGCGCATCAACACCGTAAACAAACGGCTCATTAATTTACTGTTGCTTTGCATGACCGTCACGGGTTAGTAAACTCCTCATTTGCTTCTTCGCTAAGAAAATACGGCTCTTAATCGTATCCATATTCTTAGTCTTCAAATTCCCGTTCTGGAAAGAAATCTCCACGATTTCCTCCATCTTATATCCGGCCTGTTGCAGCAGCAAAGCCTCCTTATGAATAGGGGTCAATTGATCCAGTGCTTCCAGAATATCATCGTTGTAATACTGCTCATAATTATCCATGCCCATACAATTACAACTCACCTGGTCTCCCTCGTTCAAATCCGGCAAATCCGATACATCCACGTTATCGCTTGCCTTCAAACCCGTATTCCGCTTATTCAAATCATACACGTGGCGTTGAGCCACCGCGTAAATCCAGCTTTTCAATGGCCGCTCCGGATTATAAGTTTCGATGTACCGGTAAAAATTCACCAGCACCTCGCTGTAATTATCTTCTATGTCACACTCCTCAAAAGTAAACTTGATACAAATACTATATATTAATCGCTTATGCGGTAAAATATATCGGGTGAATAGTTCCGTCCGTCGTTTCACCGACTCCGGATCTAAATCACGTTCGGATGGTAAAGTCTGTTTTTTCACGCTCTTGCCAACATGAAATTGAACTTAAACTTCGTCTCAATCTGTCAGCTAATTAGCGTCAATTCATAATCTTAAAAATTCATTTTTATTTCAATATTGTATTATTTCATCCGTTTGTCAGGGTAAAACAATACAATATTGCATGTGTGTCATATCCGGTATTTATGACAGTAGTAGGTATAAATCCAGAAAGCGTCCGCCTCGTCGTCCGTCCGGGGACGGTAGCCATACTTAGCGACACAGGCGTTAATCATATCAACCTTCGTCGCCCGCCCGTTGCCCGTGGCAAACTTCTTCACCGTAGCCACGTTCACAAATGCCGGTTCAGGCAAATTTAGCTCGTCGCACACCTCCAGTAGAATCCCCCGAAACTCCGCCAACTTGCGCATATCCGTGAAATGATTGTTCACGTTAATATCTTCTGCAACCACCTGACGGATGCCATGCTGCCGGATAAACCCGATCAGCGTGTCACGGAACGCCTTATGCTGCTTATTGTCATTGCGAGCCTTTGATTCATAGAAATTCCAGGCGCCACATTCATGGGTGGAATAATAGCCGCACATCGTGGCTATATCCAACCCAAGCACCTCAGCGCGTGTCAAAGGCCCCTTACTGTACAATCCTTGATTCACCATGCTCTTTACGGATAACAAGTGTATGCGGATAGGCTTCGCTCACGTGCCCGTGCGACACGACCAGCGCTGTAATACCCAACCGGTTCAGCGATTCAAACATCTTCATATTCTCTTCTTCATCCACGGCGGCCAGTATCTCGTCCAGCACCAACAGGTCCAGTCCCTTGTCACCCTCGCAATTACTGTTCACCAGCTTCTGCATAGCCAGGATGGAGGACAAATTCACTCTTGCTTTTTCCCCCTCCGAGAACTTGCCGAAGCTGCCGCAATCCACCCCGTCACGGACTAACGTCACCGAAATTTTCTCCCGTAACTTGCCTGTCTTCAACACCGTGTAACCCGAAAACTGAATCCGTATATCGCTACCGATACTTGCCAGAAACTCATTCGTTATTTTTGAAAGAGCTTCTATTTTCGTATTCGCCAGATACGATTTAAACTGGTTGAAACGTTGTTCCTGCTCTTGCAATTGCTTCAACGTCTGTTCAATCTTATCTTTGGCGTTCAATATCTCTGCCGATTTCTTCCGGTAATTCTTTAATGATGCACGCAGCGACTCAATGATTTCGTCCGGAGAGGAATTGCTGATTTCAGAAAGGGTAGCACGCAGCGTCTCAATAGATGACTCGGCAGCCGTAACCTCGTCATTAATAGTCAATTTCTTTCGTTCATTGGTGCGGTAAGCCGCATCGATCAGTTCGAAGGCTTCATCGAAAATCTTACGGCGTACCCCCTCAATATCCTTTTGCAGGGAAATGATTGTTTCTCTGATTTGCTTTTCTTTACGGGACATTGTTTCCAATTCAAAAGTGGCGGTCTGCAAATCCTTCCCGGCTGTAGACAACTGTTGTTGCCATTCATCATTTTTTTGACGGATAGCCTGACGGTCGGCAGTTATAGTGCGTTGTTTCTTCTCCACTGTAATACAATGCTGTTCGGCCTCGGTTATTTCATTCCCAATCAGGACAAGCGAATGCTGCTTCTTTGACAATTCCTGTTGCCCGGCAATCACATCAAACTCCTTGTCAGCAACAAGAAATTGGTGTTTGCAAGCCGGACAGGTAATCGTCCCGGCCAGTTTGTTTTTCAATGATTCCACGGCCGACGACAAATTGCGGCGTTTAGTACGAAGTTCTTCACCGGTACGGCTTAAATTATGGAGCTTTATACCCAGGGATTTCAATTCTTCCTCAACAGCCTCATTACGGATTTGATACTGTTTTGTAAAAAGAGCGTATTCCGATTCGAGTGCTGTGTACGCATCTGTTAGGCGGGCTTGTTTGTCCGTCGCATTTTTTTGGTTTGTCTGGTGGTTCGCAAGGTTCTTTTCGACAGATGACAACTGTATTTTCTTGGATTCTATGACCTTATTCCAGTCTGTCAATGTACCGTAAGCCGATACCATGATTTTCACCTGCTCCAGAATATCATCCAACGGTTCGTCTGAATTTTCCAAACCCTGCATTTCAGTATCGGTCTGTAATATATCAGTTCTGGTATTGCTCAACGAAGTCAATTCCGACTTTTTCTCACGGATAAATGCCCGTTTCCCGGTAATAGTCTGTTCAATGGCTGCTATTCTTTCCGCTTTACTCCTGGCACATTCCTTCTTATTGTTCTCTTCTTTCTCTATCTGCTCGGTAAGCATTGCGATACGCCCGTCCACTCCTGAAAGTTCCAACTCTGCATCCCGCAATCTGGTCTCAATCGGTGCAATGTCTTCCGACACCTTTTCGATAGCCTCGTCCACCACAATGCCGTTACTGAAACGGTTGATTATTTCTTTCTTCTCCTTATCCGAACAAGACAGGAAATCCTCATACTTATGTTTCGAGAGCACGAAATTGTTAAAAAGCTCGTCACGGGTAATGCCCAGTTTTTCCAAAATATATTTTCCATAGGCATCCACCGAATGTTGTACAGCCTCGTCCGTATCTATCGGCTTACCGTCCCGCTCAATAGAACAATGTACCTGAGAAGCACCCTTGCGGTATATTTCCCGTTCCACGGTAAAAACTTCATTGCAACTGGTATTACTGAATTCCAGCATCACATAACATTCATCCGCTGTATCGTTGATGATTTCTTCGTTCTTGATTTTTCGCAGCGGGGAGCCGGTAACACCAATCGCTATACATTCCAGTAAGGCCGATTTGCCCGATCCGTTGCTGCGTTGGCTCTCATTGTCCCGGTTATCCCCGAAAATCAGGGTAGTAACCCCTTGGTGAAGGACGTAACTCAATTCCCGGAAGGCACAGAGATTACGGGCAGCTATTTTATTTAATTTCCACATACACTATCTATTTTAGATAAATAAGACAATCCGAGTTCTACCTCCGCTATTTCCTTTTCCCGGCAAAACTCCTCGTAGGTTTCCCTGATTTTATGGGTATCGAACTTTTCAAAAAGGCTGGAAGCCGATACGTCCGCCGCTTCCGTCTCTTCCGTGATGATTTCCACCTTAGAGGCTCCCGCATGGAGTAGCTTTTCTTTGGGGATGGAGGAAGCCCGGACGGAAGTCGTGTGAACCCGTACCTTGGTGCGGTAATGCCCGTCTGCTTTCATTTCGTCCAGTAAATCAGTCAGATGTATATCCACTTGGTCAGCATCCACATCAATTACCTTATACCGGAGATTGATTTTATTCTGGATAAATTCAGTGCTTCCGTCATTGTATAACACCGTATAACCTTTCATTTCATCTTCGCCGAAATTATGTTGGCGGCTACTGCCGATGTATTCTACGTTTGTCTCCGGGATAACACAACGGTTGTGGTAATGGGCGACAAAAACTTTGTCGAACCCTTCAAAGAGATTCGCGGGAAGTTCTTTTTCGCTGGGTTGTGACAAAGCCCCGTTTATCCCTTCATGCAAGTATAAAAAATTGAGTTTTGTGGAATCCAGCGCTTGTGTTTTCACCGTTTGAAGTTTCTCGGTAAAACTGCCGTCTTCCGGAAAATAAGGAATCAGGTGCAACAAAGCGTGTTGCCCGTCACCAATGGGCAAAGACACATAATCATTCGCCACCACGACATTTCGATGTTGGTCGAAGATATGGCAGTAACCCCGTTCCGATTCAGGGGCAACCTTGTCATGGTTTCCGTTGGCAATGGTAACTCGGATGCCTTTCTTGGCGGTTGCCAGCAAAACATCGTGAACGGCCAACAGTATATCAAGTGTCTGGGCGGCACGCGAAAGAAACAAATCACCTCCCAGGGCTATCTCTGTAATTCCTAACCGTTCACAGATACATAGTGCCTCGTTCCAGTTCGCGACAAATTCCGGTATATTCTCTTTCCCGACATGCAAATCATTGAATAACAAAAGACAAGGATAAATTTCTTTAGCCATAATAAGCGTGTAAAAAGGGAGGAAAAGGCAGATTGAAAGGCTGCCTTTTCCGTTCCTCGGATGAATAAATAATAGATGATTTCCGCTTATCGTCTGCGGCGACGTTCAGGGGCGGGAGCCTCTGCCGGTGCTTCCGGTTCCGGTTCGGGAGCCGGTGCCGGGGTGGGCGCCGGAGCCTCTTCATCGCCGGGGGCAGCGTCCAAAGCTGCTTCGATTAAGTCCAGCAACTCCTGATTGCTGGTCGAACGGGTAACACGTACCGGCAATTTTTCCTGCTCGATAAACGAACGGATCAATCCTCTCAACTCCTGGCCTTCTTCTGTTTTGTCCGAAAGCCCTTTTTCCTGCAATTCGTCATAGCGGGCGAAAAGGTCATCGATAAGGATACCACTACCGTTTGAACTGTTTTCCTTGGCATCCTTAGTTCGTTTGTCGAAAGAGAAACTGCTCGTGTCTTCTTTGGGAAGTTCCGAACCCAGTTGTTCAATAGCCTGCTTCATTTCTTCCTCGTCCATAATTGACATGCCGTACTTCTGGTCGCATTGTTTCAGGTATTCGATGGTCGCTTCGTACTGGTAACGGCTATAATGATAAATAATGCTCGGAATACGGTTGGTATTCATCAATTTAGTCAATTCTTCCGAAGTCAGTACGTCATTCTCCGCTTCATTATCAATCTCAATCAGATATTCGGTCTTTCCACCGTTTTTCTTCTTCTCGATTTCAATGGGATAAGCATTGTAAACAGAAGAAATCGGGCATGGGAATCCCGGTGACTTAGCCAGCTTTTTTTGCCATAATTTAAACTTGCGCTCGTCCAGTTCCTTAAATTGGGAGTGAGAAAGGGTAAGCAACTGAATGCCTTTGGCACGTTCGTTCAGGTCAAGGATGTACATCGCATGGCCGTAGTTGAATTTCAGACCACCGCCGAAACTACCACCGCCGATTTTTTCAGCGAGCTTGTCGTCCCCACGGTCTTGCGCTTCTGCCACGGCGAGTTTGCGGTAAGTGTCGATTAAGTCCAGGGAGTAACCGGCATCCGTTGTGCGGGGAACAGTCACATACATCGAAGTCGGCTTGGCATTCCCCGTAGTCGGTTTTTCAAGTTCCATCAACAACTGGCGCACCGGATATTCGTAACTGCGACGGTCACTTGTGCCGTCAGGATTCGGGGCAATAGGCAACACCCGTAGCCGGTAAATGCCCAGCTTGTCAAGTCTGTAATACTCCGTTTTCGTAAAGGTCTTGTTCTCTTCGAGCGCACGTTGCTGGGCCTCTTCATAAGATTCCTGAGCCGCAACAAACAACTCCTCGACCGACAATTGTTGAAGGTCTTTTTCCTCTTGCTTCTCTTGCATAATTGTAATACAATAAAATTAAACTGCCCGAATAGCAATCTAATTCAACAGCAGACAGGTTCGGTTTCACCGCCTGCATTCAACTAATAATATGGGAGGGAAAAGACGGGAGAACTCCCGTGTCCGCTCGGCATCAGGTGCCTCAATCAAAATGATGTCAGTTAGAGAAACTGATAGGCTGCAAAGATAGAGCCTTGTTATTAATTAGCCAAATTCCCTTTTAATTGTTTTTCAAAAACAATTAAAACCAATTGTTTTACAGTGAATTAAAATCAAATATTCGGCTAATAATCCAAATTATATAGGCAAACCTCTAATCCGCCGAAGCTCCTGCTGTATCGTTGCTTGGTTCTCCTTGATAAAACACTCCAGCTTCTTCTTCCGCAATCTTTCATAATACAAAGCTCGTTCAGGGGTAAGGCGTTTCGGTCGCCTGCAATAAATCCCCATATCACGGTACTCTTCCAGATAACGGAAAAACTTAGGCTTTCGCAAAGAAGGATCACCCGAAGCCCGGCAAACCTGCTCAATCAGTTCCACCTTCGGCTCAGGAAAAACACTCCTGGGCGTCAGGTTAAGAATGATGCTGAAGACGGCCGGTGCTTCATACTTCAACAAAAAGCCGAGACGGGTTTCCTCAAACCTATACTTTTTGTACGTCCCCGTTGGCCTTCCGTCCTCTTTTCGACGTGGGGACAGGCTCGGCTGGGGCGGTTGCGTGATTCTCGTCCCCCGGTACTTCTGTGGTCTTGCCATTTTGCTGCACGATTTCAGGGTTTACACTTCCGGTTACTTGCTCCGTTGGAAATACTTTGGGAGAGGCTGCCGCAATACGCTGGCGGCTCTCCACGTCTTGTTGAATGTTTACTCGTTTCATATTTACACAAAATAGGTGAAATTAATTTCTGTGGATACGTTATACCAACCACTTTCGTAAAGCTGGATACTGCGGGAGTTGGCCCGGATAATAAAGGACGAACCCCGGTTATATTTGTGGTCATCATTGTAATCGCATAAAGCGCAACGCAACCCGTATTTGGGAGGTTGTATCTGATTGGGAATCACGGCCACTACACCGCCCATGTTGCTGCCGTCCCTTTGTGCGGTGTTAATAATCCCCTGGATGCTGACGATATTTCCGATTTGCCGGATAAAGAGCTGCCGGGTGTCCGTGCCGCTACCGGAATTGTTCATCTGCAACCACCCCGTGTCGCTTATCTTGGTCTGGTAGTCATCGGCATAAGCCGCCCCCAGGCTACGGCACGCCAACTTCTTGGCATCAGCGTTTGGCAGGGATAAATCCGATAGCTTTCCGTCCTTGCGCAAATAACTGTCTGTTACTTCCTTCTTGGAAAATACATCGAATTTATCTCGGAGTGCTTGCTGCGCTTGGGCGGTAGTCTTTCCCGATTTCACAAGAAAAGTAATGTAGTCTTGGAACAACGTTTCAACCACTGCAAAACGACTGTCCGATACGCTTTTGGTATATAAACCCAAATTTGCGGCGATGGTATCTTTATCCGAAGAATTATACCCGTCCAGTAACCGATTGGCTTTTTTTGCCAACTCTTTGACAACTTGGGAGGTCGGCACATACCCCTCTACTTGGGCATAGCTGGCACCCGTGTTGTCTGTATAGGCAAAACTGCCTGTTTTAATTCCTTCCAGCTTCTTTTTCAGCGTTTCGGTAAATATCGCACCCGTATAAGCGCCGTCCGAACTTAGTTTGCCTTCCAGCATCTTATCAATTTCGGTAGTCGAATACACGCTGATATTTTTTCGGGCTTGTGCCTTATCCGGTAAATCCGACAAATTGGAGCTTTTGGATAACTTTAAATCTCCCGTCCCTCGTTTCTCCGCATCAAGGTTTACCCGAATCTCAGCTTGTTTCTCCGCTTTACGGGCAGCAGCCTGTTCGGGGCTCATGCCGTTGATCTCATCCGCTGAAAGATTGATAAGCTCCGTAAGTTTACCTTTAATAGTCAAATATTTACCGTCTGTCTCACTTTTGGAGTAGACAGATAAATTCATCCGGGCAACGCCTTTGTCAAACAAGTCATCCAGGTTACTACTGACATTCAACTTGTATTTCAGGGCATCGGCTACATCGTCGGCAGTCACATAACCCGTACCTCCATCACCGATAGAACCGTTCGAAATGGCATCCAGTTTCTTTTTATATGTAGTCGTAAAATCTTCTGTTGATAACTGTTTACCGCTGACCACCGACACTTTTTTTGCAAGCGCATCATCAAAATTCTTTTGGGTGACAAAAATCGAATAAATATCCGTCCCTTTCATCCGTACTTCCCCGGAAAGGTCTATAAATCCCTTCGGGAGAAAAACCAGATTCCCGAATAAGTTACTCACTGTAAAATCATTTGTACTGGTAGTGAGGTATCCCAGCGAGGCGATGGGCGTTTTGTCCCGGTCTTGCCATTCAATGATGGCGGTCAGCTCCGGATCGCCTTTGGCAAAGGAAGTATTACGCAAGACATAGCCACATCCATTGCCGCAAACCTGGAAAGAGCCGTTCACGGAAACTGTCTTTGTCTTTCCTTCTACCTGAAACAAGGGTATGGAACACTTTTTACCGTCGTACACGTTGAAGTTCCGAAAACGGCTGGTAGTCTGGTTATATCCGCAATGGTTAATATTGATAGAACCGTCATCGGTATCGTCACCAATATTAATCAGATGGTTTTGGTATAAATAGCCACTCCCGATTCGTCCCCGTTTCAGGTTCATCGCATCACAACAAAATCCGTTTTCATCCAGTCGGGCTAATTCCGTCGTTCCTTTCAGAAAAGAAAACGAACCGTCCGTATTCAACACGATTTCTGCCGTCAGCAATTCATTCAGGTAGGCTCCTAAAGAGCTTTCACCGTTTTCCTTTACCCGGCTGCGGAGACTGCGACCGCCACTTCCCTGGGTGCTGATTTCTTTGGTTGATTTCAACGTCTTTTCGACCGTTACTTCCCCGCTGAAAGTAACATCCTTTTTCACTTTCTGACGGGAAGCCGGGGAATCCAGCAACAAGGCGTATCGTCCGACAAACTTCTCGTTGAGCCGGGGAGCATACTCACGGCTAAGTTCCAGATATTGAGGCGGCAATCCCGTTACCGGATCGGTTACTTGCGGCACGGCGGTTCCTCCGGCACACAGATAGCAACAACGCCCGCGTTTATTGATTTCATTGGCATAGACAATTGATTCGTTCGTGTTGGTCTCATAAATGAAATATGGGAAACCTGCCGGATTCGCGCCCTCGAAATGGCGGATCTTGCCACCCAGCCACACGTAGCCGGGGGTAATCGTATTGCCTTCGGTTTGGCAGCCGGAAATGACAAAGGCCGGACATTCTGAAAAAAGGGCGGTCAAGCTCAACGCCAGTTCCTGCAAATTCAGCACATCGTCCGAATAGGTATATCTTCCGCCGGTTTCTGCTATATATTCTTTCATATTTTAGTGTTGTTATTAGGTGCAATTTCTTCTCCGTCAATCTTGATTAAATACGTTTTCCCGGCTACCTTATAGGTGTTTACCACATAAGAAAGCTGGTAGACAAACTCTTTCGTGGGTATTTTAATGGGGGGAACGTTTACCATAAAACTCACTTTATTGATGGCGCGTTCTTCCGCTATACGGTAAAACTCCCTGGGCTTTTCTTGTGGATTGGAAGCCAAGACAGCCTCACCTTCTTTCCAGACAGTGAACGGGCGGCCATGTACAGCGTTTTCATGGTATAAATCCACACCCAGCGACACGCTTTCCGACAGAAAAATACGGTCGGTGGAATCAGCGAGGTAACGCCCGAACTTATAATTGAGATACCACTCAAAGCAAATAATCTGCGAGGTCATCCGGGCTTCAATATGCTTATCTTTGGCAAAAGCCATAAAACGCTCGTTCAGCGTTTGCAAGGGGTAAGCCAGACTTTGCAGAAGTAGGATGTACCGGCGTCCGTTCAGGTAATAAGGCACAAGCCGGTTTACCAGTTTGTCGATAGGGAGTTTATACCTCTTCATTATGGTCTACAATTAGTTTGATAGCTTCCCGGAAATTGGGAATCCCTTTTTCTTCACCTTCTCCACCCGATTGTTTCAAGTAACCCGAAAAGGTATGGCTCATCCGTCCGATACGCCGGGCCGGTGTCAAATGACCGTCACTGTCATAAGGAGCGATAAAAACTCCTTGTTCCGGTTGCGCTGCTGCATCGATATAAACGTCTGTTACATGTTCGGCTTTACGGATGGCTGCAATAATATCCGACACATAAATGGTCGAGTCAAATTTGATACTCAGCATATAGGTATTAAGCTGTTCCTCAATCAAGTCGTAAATATCCGACTCCAAAACAGCACCGTCATAGTAAACCGACAAACGGGGAATCAGAATATCCCCTTCCTGGCTGGTTACTTCAATACGGGTTCCGGCAAACTTAATCCGGTTGATATACGACTGAATCAGTACCAGTTCCTCTGCCGGGATAGCGTGCAGGTTCCCTTTGTCACCCGTGGCAACCTTTAATATCAATTTATTATCCAGATTCACGTCATCATGGCTTTCCATATAGGAGGCTTGCGTAATAATCTGTTTCGTCGGGTCAGTCTGGTTATATCCGAATGCCAACCCGTCTTCACGCATCACCAGTTCGTCACCTTGCTGGTATTGCAGTAAGGCGTTGATATAATAGGTGGGCGTTCCGTTAATCCGGTTATTCAGAATATTCGATATGTCGATGGCAAAAACATCGAGCAGGCTTTCGAAACTGAATACCACCGCCGCAAAAGTCCACGTAATACCGTTCAGAATAGAAAGTTTTGAATCACTTGCGAATTCAGAAAGTTCAAGGCGCTTATTGCGTTCCCGTACCGCTTCATCATATATTTGCTGTATCGTTCTGCTCATACTTATAAATTAAACCGTTAATAATAAATTCCCAGGGTGAACCTTCGTTCCAGGCTTCTTCATGCGTCAGTACCCAAATGGCTTCCATGCCTGAGCCGATTACATACCGCCCGTTTACATCCTTTGCAGGTTCCCGGTACGTGCCCGAAGGCTGGCATTGAAGCGTTATTTGGCAACTGCGCCGGTTGTCGTGCCGGGTAACTAACCCCGTCAGGTAAGCGTCTATCGTGGGCTGGCGGTAAACCGTTCCGCACAGCGAAAGCCTCATCAGGTTTTTCAGTTCCAGTAGTGGAGTCAGGACATCCGTTTTCAACCCGTCCAGGCATACATCATACACTCCTGGGAACATGGGCAGGCTGACGATGGATAATACGGCGTTCCGCAGGGTAAACCGTTCCACGGAAAGAGGTTTTAATATATACAGTTCCGACGGGTGAAATCCCGTGAGGTCAAAGGATTGCAATGAACCTTCCATATACAGTGAAATTTTTCGTTTACCACCTACCGGACAATCAAAAAGATGGTTGGTTTGTACCGCCTTTCCCGTCAGCGGGATTATCTCGGCTGCGGAGTTGTCCCCCCAGTCAATTTCCAGTTTTCCCCGGCCCGATATGGAAAAACCGGCACTGATTTCCGTATTCGCCAGATAAAGCTCGATAGCCAAAGGAAGTGTGAAGACTTTGGGATAGACATGCAATTCTCCCGAAGCCGGAGTGATGCCATGCGTTTGATAATAGGCAACGACTTCCCGGTCTATTTGGTAATCATCCGTATAAACCAACTCGTCGCCGGATTGTAAATCGTCATCCAGCGAAAGGAATTCATTATTTACCAGCAAATCGGTAATTCCTTCAATGGCTCCGTAGGTGTGGATGGCCACATCGTAGAGGTTCTGTCCTGCAATAACGCTGTATCTACCCATTTTTCTCTTTTACTTCCAGTAATAATTCTCCTGTCGCTGAATCCATATAAGCATTGACAATAATCATATTGTCCGCCTCAAACTCACTTTGCAGCTTGGCTGCCAGTCCCGTATTTTCAAAGTTCCCATGCAGGTAATCAATCAGCCCGACACCCGTCAAGGGATGCTGGTAAAGAGTTCCCGCAGAGGCTTTCAACAAAAAGGTTTCGTTCTGCGGCAACGAGGCTTTAATCAGCAAGTCCGTCTCATGCCCGCTATACAACTCAAGCCGCCCTTTAGATAAAATCAGATTGTAATAGTTTTCGCTGTTCAATCGCCGGAACTCCGCCAACCGGATACTTTCACCACCGGGCAAAACAACCGGATACCAAAGCTGGTTGGTTGTCCGGTTTATCACATATTCCGGATTATCGTCTGTATCACCGATACGGAACCGGAGCATCAGTTCTTTATATTGCGGGGCATAAGGCAAATAGACGTGTGCCTGAAAGCCATCCTGTACCCGCTTCTCGCTTCCTTTTGGAAGAAAGACATCGCCATAAATATAATTATCGTTATCAGCGCCTTCCACATAATCCGGCAATACAAGGTCATAGAGCGTTTTACCGACAATATTGTCGGTCGTTTTCAATTCGCCGTATTGCGTGTCAATCTGTATATCTTGTCTTGCCATAGTTTGAAAAAAAAATCCCGGCTGCTTTGTCTGAGCGACCGGGAAAGTTCACTCTATCCGAAGAATAGAGTGAAAGGGCAGGAATGGTTTAATTTAGACAGTCAGACCATCGAAAATTTTCTCGACAGTAGCCCACATATCATCCGGCAAACTCTCGTCTGAAATTTTTTCACACACCTGTTTCAGATATTCGCCCTCGTCAGCAGAAAATTCAATAGAAAGCGGAGTCTCTTTCTCAACGTCCCATTCGATACGCTTGGTCTCAGCATTCTCTCTTAGATGAATCTCCCCACGTTCGGAATCTGAAATCTCGATTTTGCGTGCAATCTCCTTCTTCAGATTGAATTGCTTAAAGTTACCCTCTTTAGGTAATAGTGCCGGGATATACAGCCGGTCTTTTACTGTTAGTTCCATGCTTACTTTTTTAATGGTTTACTTAAAACGAATAGTGGCTATCTGTCGGAAATGTTTTCCGGCTGCTGCATTTCTCCGGCACTCTCTTTGATTTTCTCAACGAATTTCTCAAAATCGAGAAAATAGAGGGAGGGCTTGCCTTGCTCGGTCAGATTACAAAAGATATTCCCGTTCTCGTAAGTGATATATCCGACATCCAGCTTTTCTATTCCGTCGGGCTGAAAGGCTTGCACAGTGGCGTGGATACGGGTTAGCACTTCATTAATCAGTACATACTCAATGATGTAAGTCGCATTGGCGGTCGTCTCTTCCGCCGTTTTTGTTAAAACAGTATTTGTTATATTCATAATTAAAAATGATTTCATTCAGAATAGAGCATACTCACATAAAAAGTTTATCTTATGACCAGTCTGCCGTGCTAAAAACTTGAAAACAGAATGAACCTTCGTTTGCAGAGGAATCGTCTTGTGTTTGTACATAAAAATAAGAGCTGTAAATTCCCATAATGGTGGCATATATAGGAGTTCCCGTATAGTAACCGGTCATTTGAACGAAAAAGTTACTACTCAGGCTCCACGGCAGATATACAGTATAACGTCCGGTTCCGGTACGGCTGACGGACATTCTTGAGCCGTCGAAAGTCTTCTGTTTTAATGAAACGCTCGTCCCCGATAAAGTGACAATCCCCGAAGCCAGCACTTGAAGAAAACTGCCGTATTTTCCCGTACACATCATATCTCTGCGATTAATGACGATCCAGCCGAAAAAAGTGGCATTGTCACCGTAACCGAGCAACTCGACAAGTTCACGGGAGAAAGTGATGGATGTTTTCTGAATACCATCCTCAAAAAAATATTTTCCGCTGGGGGCAGTTATTGTCATATAGCCGACTGTGGTATTACTTCCCCATTTATAGTTTACCAGCGTCACCCTTCGTCCGCTTTGTTCCAATGACCACGGTAAGGCGATGCTCTCGTCCCAGGAGCCACGGATTGCCACGATATTATCGTAGTTGTTGAAATTCTCCTGGGTAGAGGTGTCGCCACCTATCCAGATAGAAGAATCGTTCAGTACAAACTTATTCCGCACGCTTCCCTGAATACGAACATTATTAAAAATGGCATTTTTGGCCTGTACATTTCCGGCTGCATCCCACGTAATATTCCCATTGGCCAGACGACCGGAACCGTCGGCGGCAAAAGATATTTTCCCGTAGCCGAAGGTAGCCGAACCGTCAGACTTTAATCCCCAGTAATCAATGCCCGTAGATGGGTTGTCATTGTACATATATCCGCTACTGCTAAATACCACCCGGTGCCCCGAACTCGGAGAAGAAGCTGCGATGGAACTTGAAGAGAGGTTCCACCCCCCGATACTTCCACGGACAAACGTACAAGTCAAACCATTTATATAGCTTGTGTTTATGATGTTTGCCTTAATACTGGCAGCATCCAACTTCGTTGAATTGATACTTCCCGCAGCAATACGGTCTGCACTAATCGTTCCGGCAGTGATTTGATTGGCATTCAGCGTGGAAGTGTAAATTCCGTTGGCATCAATGGTCGTCGTATATTTCTCTGTCGAAGTCACATCGAAAACCGTCGCGTAAGCCACGTACCAAGTCAATGTCGCCGAGCCTTCTATATAAAAAAAGTTAGTTGAAGAAAAGCTACTGGTTCCACAAGTCACTTTATACACATATTCTGCCCAATCACCCGTTCCTGCCCTGGAAGTCAGCCATTTCGACGAACCTCCGCTGCCAATAGCATTTGAAGCCCATTGGATATTTCTTCCCACAGGGATTTTGGCGATGATACGGGCGATAAAAACTTTCCGGTACGAACAACCGTTGCCAAAATAAAAACCACCGCAACCCGGAGAAGCACTGCCGGTATTGACAATCCTCAATACATATTTGCTGTCATTTGGGGCCGTACTGTCAGAAATACGGGCTATCGTAACCGTGCCGTTACCGCTGTTATTATACACGTTTATGCCATTCTGACCATTGTAAAATGTCGGATCACGGTATAACATCTTGCCAAATGCCATCGCCGAAGCCAGCTCTTTCGCTGCGTTGGCTTTATTAGTGGCGTCTGTGGCCGCACTGTTGATTGCTTCTGTCTTTTTGGTATCCGCATAGCTCTTTGCCTGATTCAGGGCATTCGTAGCGGCATTCGTCCAGTTTAATGTTACGGACGAGCCGAAGCTCACATTACCACTGGCATCCCAGACAATATTCCCGTTTGCCAAACGTCCGGACCCGTCGTTGTTCAAACGCCATTTTGTTCCATTATAAAGACTACCATCCGAGCCCAGATAAACACTGTTTTTCCAGATGCTTTGATTGTCAAAAGCCCATCCCGCAATGCGGTTATAGACTTCTTTACTCCCCGAACGGCTGTAATTGGCAGATAAACAGAAATATTCCAGATGATCCCAGGACATCATCTGAATACCGATAAAGCCGGTTTTTACAGTACTGCCCGAAGCGGCGACCTGTCCGAATACAATATGCCCCGCATTGTTGGATTGGTGCCAGGTCATTGTGATACCGAGAGGTTTGTAAGCACCCGTGTACCAGTAACCGCTACCTGCCGCAGCTTTCCGGATTTGGATAGGCGTAGCACCTACAACACCCAGATTGCCATTTGAAATATTATCACTGCCAATCGTCCAGCCACCGATACTTCCTTTGGTAAATGTGCAGCTTAATCCGTTAATATAGGAGGTGTTAATTATATTTGCCTTAATACTGGACGCATCCAGTTTGGACGAAGTAATGCTGCCTGCGGCTATCCGGTCAACACTGATAGTCCCGGCATTGATTTGATTAGCGGTCAGCGTTCCCGTATAAATTCCGGTACTGCCGATATATGTCAATGGATGAGCGGTCAACGTTGAATCGTTACCTTGTGCCAATACAATAAACCGGTGACGGCGAATTTCTTCCTCCACCGAAGCTGTTAATGTACGGGGAGCCGGTGCATAAGCCTTATAATCTCCCGACTGAAAAATCTGATCGGAAGCATAAGCTATTTGTGGAGCGGAAGGAATAGGCGAAGGACTATACGAACCGTTTTCAATGGTCTGGTCCGAGTAAATATGATAAACGGCTCCCGTCGTACCACCGCCTCTCAGAAAAATAGCGAACATGCAGCTATTTCCACAAATGGCGGCACCGGCAAACATACGGGAATAACACTCCGACAACTCATAAATGTCCCACGAGTACGAAGCACCGCCCCAACCACCGAAATTAGCCATGATGGACAAAATCAGGCCGCCCATGTGGGTAGCACTTTTACTGTCCCAGTCAGACGGGGCTTGCTCCGAATAAGCACGGCGAATAAGAATAGTTCGTTTGTGGCTTTGGTCTCCTCCTTTGAACACCACCGGATAATACTTTCCTGACTCACCGTTTATCACAATTTTTTTGTAATAACGATAACCATAATTGGCAGTCTTCGCAGCCTCAATATCATTCTTCCACTTCAAAGAAACAGAATCGCCGAAAGTAACATTCCCGGCAGCATCCCAAATAATGTTACCATTGGCAATCCGACCCGAACCGTCATTATTTAATCGCCATTTCATTCCATTATAGATGCTGCCGTCTGAACTTAGATAAACATTATTCTTGTAAATTTGTATCGTGTCGAATACCCAACCTGCAATCCGGTTGGTACTTCCTATCTGGGCAACAATCGTCCCGGCTGAATTAGTCGCATAAAGCCCGAAATCCGTGTTACTATTATAATACAACTGTACCCGGTGACCGCTGGTACTACTCGAAGAAGCACCGAAAACGGCAATACGCTTGTTAGCTTTATCCAGTACAATCTGTCCGCCAGACAAGGTGGTGCTACCAATCGTCCAACCGCCAATAGTACCTTTGGTCACATTTAGAGTCAAAGCCTGGATATTGGCGGCAGTAATCAGTGTAGCTTTCAATTCTGTGGTATTCAGGCGGGAAGTGTCAATCGTTCCGGCAGAGATTTGGTTGGCGTTCAGTGTACCCGTATAAATACCGCTACCGTTGATAAAAGTATTGCGTTGTCCGTTTACGGAGATGCCTTGGGGAATGCCATTCACCACCAGCGTCGATAACTCGGCATAAGGTTCTGTTGCTTCCAGGCCATACAGGGCAAACAACCCGTTATTTTTCCCGATACCCGGAATACCGATAAAAGCAAACGGGTTACGGGCATCGGTAATCAGGCGGTCACTACCACCACACCGTTGGATGGCAGTGTTTAGCGCGGCATTAATCCGGATAGCATCATAAGAGGTCAATATCACAATCTTATCTGCCCCCAGTGCATTTAAAGCAGTCGCCAATGTATTACAATTCGTATCACTACTGTAAACATCATAATTCGTTGTCGAATTGACTACCAGCGTATCACGGGCAATGACGGTCAAGGTTAATCCTCTTGCGCTCGATTCATTCACGACAGTGCCGTTTAACACCACCTTACGGGTAGCCGAATGATTCAGACCTGTGCCACGGACATAAAGTTTACCGCTATTGGCGGCGGTAACAGCAGCATTGCTCCACAACAACCTCACACCAGCAGAAAAAGTCACGTTCCCGGCTGCATCCCATACAATATTACTTCCGGCAATAGCCCCGGCGCCGGTTGATTCCAAACGCCATTTCATTCCACGGATACCCGTTGAACCAATGGTTATGCTTCCCGAAGCAGAAGTATAACCTCCCGAAGCATTGTTTTTTGTTCCCCTGAAAATCGAATCGGCATCTAACGACCAACCTCCGATTTTTCCTTTGGTGACATTCAGCGTGAGAGCCTCAATATTTCCAGCCGTGATTAGCGAAGCCTTCAACGCATTCACATCGATACGGGCGGCGGCGATTGTTCCCGCCGTAATTTGTGAAGCATTGATGCGGATGGTATTTACCGTATTGGCAGACAATGTGCCTGTAAAGATGCCGGTAGAGCCTATATAGGTCAATTTTGTAGCCCAGCCTTCCGTATTGGCTTTATTTGTTAGGGCATCGGCCACAGTACGGGCATCTGTTCCGGTTTTTTTAGCATCGGCTACATCTTTCTCTATGTCTGCCTGACAACGCCCCCATGAACCTTTCGTCCCTAATTGTAAGGAGATATTCTTTACATGGGCGATACCCTCCGCACCCGAATGTCCGTAAATATAGAAAGAAATAGGTTTCGTCAAATCAATCTCGGCATCCAGGGTAAAGGTATAGGATACCCGTTGCCATTGGTTTATTCGGGACGGACCAAGGGAGTAAGAACCACTGCTGAAAGCGGCAGCCGTCTTTCCGACCTTAGTGCTGTAAATCCCTCCGTGGATAATCATCCCCGCTGTATCAACCATCAAATCTGCCGAGAAAGTGTAACGGCAACCCGGCATCAGTTTCTCTTTCTGGTGAACAGCAGTTGAGATTCCCATCCAACGTTTTGTCTGATTATAAATAGAGTTTTTATTTATAAACTCCAATACGGAAAAACCAAATTTAGAAATATTCAGGTGCGCATGATAACCCGTTGTAGGGGCAGTGACCCCGCTATTATAACCCGAACCCCAATTCTGAATTACATAAGTTCCATTCAGTGCGTTATCCCAGCCAATATTATTATTGTTGGAATAATACCGCAGATCACCGTTCGGTAGCAGATTGTCGCTACCTACTTGGAGTTCACTGATTTTTGTATCTGTATTGGACGCAGCGGTTGAAATAGCGGCAGCTTTGGCTGCGTCCGCTTTAACTTGTGCAGTATTGGCGGCACTATTAATAGCCTCTGTTTTGGCCTGGCTAATAGCATTAACCCAATTCAGGCTCACGTTTGAACCGAATTCCACTTTTCCTGTCGATACATTATACTTAATGTACTCATTCCCATTGCCCAATTGTACATTCCCGCTGGCTTCGACTGCGAATGTTTTCTTTCCATCCGCAAATCCATAGATACCGTTTACCGTTTCTTTGGTTATCGTACCCGAAGCGTTACGGGTACTCAGGGCAAAACGCCCTATTGCCATTCCCGTCACGGTACCGTTACTGTTCTTCATCCCGGCAAAAATCTTTGGCGTAATAAGACTTTGACCGTCAATGACTGTTTTACCGCTGTTCCAATCAGCTACCCAATCCAGCAGGCTCGCATCCACACCCGGATTACCCGGTGCTCCGGACCTTACCTTATACCAGCCGAAAGAAATTGTAAAAGTCTGACCATTAACCACAACCGGAATGCTTATCGTTCCTGTATCTGCCAATGTGCTGTTTCCGCCGGATACCGTATAAGAAACGGTCTTTGTACTCTGATTGACGGTAATCGAGGTAAATCCGGTTGGGGTGGAGATAGCCCCGATATTGAATCCGCTTACCGGGGTTTCTCCTTGGCGTACTGATATAACCGAGTGGATAACAAGCGAACTCAATACCTTTCCCGTATGGTCACACGCAATAGCCGCCTTATCAATGGTCTGATAAACGGAATAAGTGTCAACTGCGACACGTATCGTAATTTGTCCCCTTGCTATCAGTGCCATACTTTACTTGCTGATTTCTACGGTGAATGTTGCGGCTACAGTCACTTCATCACGGGTGACGGTCAGGGTACGTCCTGTCTTAATACCCGATGTCCCCCAGGCAGTATCTTGTACACCCAGTTTGTTGAATTTCCGCCAAGTGCAGGTTGCTCCCGTAAAAAAAGAATCCGGAAGCAATTCTCCGTTTTGCCAGCAATTCACGGTCAGGATGGTAGAGGTTAGTCCCGAGGTAAGGGTAGTCCCTGCCGGAGCGGTGATTTCAACCTGGTAAGGGTCGCTCATATCCGCAAACGAGATAATATCGCTTACTGTGGTATTGTAAGTACCGCTGGCAGCATCCGTATCTTTGATTGTGCATTTGAAGCTGTCGAAATTCAATACCGCCGATTCGGGAATGGTGATTTCATTCGTTGTATATCCGGTAATGCCTCCGGCATTGGCAGAGGTGATTTCCGTCCAGTTTCCACTACCCAGCTTATACCACTTATAAGTGACATTTGTATTGTCGATAGTGGAACCTCGCCACATGTCACAATGAGCTTTCAAAGTCGCGGATGCACCGTTTTTGAATACAGTCCCTTCCGGGGCATAAGCTATCGCACAAATCAATTGACCGGCGTTTATGGTCTTTGTGTAAGTGATAGAGGTTTTTGCTTTTGTTTCGGCCCCCGTATCCGGATCGACATAAGTCACCTCACATTCCACTTGAAGCTGATTGACCGAGGTCATGTTGTTTTTGATAGTTAAAGCATAGGGGGAAACTGTTGCCGCTGTCGCTCCGAAAGTGGAAAGAGTGGTTGAACCGTTTATTTTCCATACGGGTGTTCCTTTCAGCCTCGATACCTGGTTTGTACCGACGCCCGTCACATAGATCTCTGGAGTAATCACCAGGAAAGGGGAAGCTGACCAGGAAGGAGTATAACTACTGTTTTCTTTGTTAAATATCTGAGTCGTAGCTACATTGCTGCCCAGATAAAGATTAATGGATTTACCATCGTTTAAATCCACAATCGTGATTTGTCCTCTTGAAATAACTGCCATAATTTATAATGATTTAATGAATGATTACTTCACACGTAAAAGTCGCCCGGCGGAACACATCTTCATCGGTTAAGGCTACGTTCCGGCCAATTCCGGCATGAAGCTCGTTCCAGACGGTATCTCCGTCGGGATTGTTGGAAATTCTAAACCAGTTGAATTGATTGTCGCTAAGGCTGTTCGTAATATCCTCTCCACCCTGATAGACATAAGCAATGAGTGTAGTCGTAATGTTCCCATTGATAAAATTAGTCCCGTTGTCCGTCAGGATTTGTACCGAGTAAGCATCCTCACCGTCAGATAACTCACTAAGGGAAGCCTGACCACGGGCGATTAGCCTTTGAGCGTCGTACACCTCGCACATCAGGGCACCCCGGACACTAATGTCATCTTTGGATACGGTGATTTGCTTGCCCTGATAACTTCGGACAACCTGCGTTCCCTCTGCGTTAAACAGCTTCCAGTTATAATGATATACCATGCCGTTTACATCCTTCTCATCTCCGGAACGGTACACAACGGCACGGGCCTCTATATCATTTCCATCGTTCTTGACGATAAATCCTTTTTTTCCTGTAATCTCCACGAAATAAGGGTCTGAAAGGTCTGTAAACGTAAGAATATCACACACAATTTGTCCGGCAAAACCATTTCCGGCACTCATGTCCGTATCTTTGATAGAGCACTTGAAGGTTTCAAAATTCCGTACCGCATCAGCGGAAAGCACAAGCTCGTTGGTGTTCCAACCCGATACGGTCCCACGGGGATTTTCTTCATTCAACAAAGCCCAACCGGGACCTAAAAGGGAATCATAGAAAGGGGTGGTTACAATGGCATTCACCACATAATCACGGATAAGTGGTGTAGTGAGAGTAACCGTTTTCGTCTGAACATCTACCGATTGTATCACATGGGCATGGTGGCCGATCAGGTATATCGTCCTTCCGGGTATCATATTAGCCACAGAACGCAGGGCTATCGTGTAAGAACCGGCTTTTGCCGACATGGAAAGTTGGGCATTGGCAAAAACGGATTCATCTTTCACTCCCCAACGGTAATCAACATTCGTATTGTCTATTTTAGCTCCACGCCACAAATCGCAATGCGCCCGCAACTGCCCGGCACCATCTCTGAATATATTCCCGTCAGGTGCATACGCCACCGCCACCACGGTAGAACCGGGATTAACCAATTGGGTAAATTGTAAATCTGCATTTATCGGATATTCACTGCCGCTGCCATCCAGCCAGATTGCTTGAAAAGCATAGCGGATTTGGGGGGCATGTGGACCGATATGGTTAGCCTTAATGCGGAGAACATACTTGCCCATTGAGCCTTCAACCGTACAGCTATCCTGTCCACTCACTATTTTCACCCCGTTTTTATACCAGCAGGTCGAACCGGGCTTAATTCCCGGTTTGCCGGAACTCAAATCGGCAACTTCCGTTATCAGGTCAGTTTCCCCATAACGGTCAATGTACAGGGAAGGGGTAAGCAAAAGAGGTGTATTCCCCCAACTGGGTTGCCATACATTTGTTTCACGGTTATAAATCTGAGTGGTAGGAAGATTTGAAGATACAAAAGCCCGGATGTTGGATGGTTTGACCTGAGACAATATCTGATCCTTTGCCACCTCATCCAATTCTCCCCAACGAATAGTCATATCCGTCAATTCAATATCATCTTTCGTCCATTTGAATTTGCCTCCGGCAAAATGCCCCGTTCCGTCCGCATGGATGACAAAAGAACCGTCACGGGAACAAATCGAACCATCCTCGTTCAGACGAAGCAAAGGGTTTTGGATCGTTCCACCGATACCGCCCTTGCAAAACCATGCCCCGTAATCTTCGGTGTACGACAATTGCGCATCCGTGGGCTGGTATTGGGTAATAGTTTCGCCACTTTCCATTTGTGGTGCGGTGAGCAATATCCCGTTCAGCCCGCTTTTCATCCCAACAGTAAAAACAGGACGCTCGGATGCTGATACGATAAACGAGACTTTATGCCGTCGCCATTCTCCGGAAACGGTAATTTCTATCTCCCGGATGAAATGCTCGTCCTGATAAAAAGAAATCTTCCCCGCATCCGATTTTATCCAGATGGAGAAACTATACCGTTGTCCTACATGGTCACGCCGCCAGGCTACGGATTGTACGGTAAGTTCCGTATCTCTATCCACACGGATAGCATGGCCGATACCAACCGGGCTGTTTTCTTCAACAACCACGCCGCCGGAAAAAAGACAACCCACAGAGTCGGGAATAACATTCTTATGAATTTTTCCCACATAAAAAGTTGAAGCGTAGCCGTTAGCATCTCCTGCTGTCAGTGTTCCGGCGATATTCACATTACGGGTAGCGTAAAGGTTTTGAAAATAAGCGCCATACCCGTTGAGTATTCCGAAAACCGGATCAATGATACCCGTAATTTTTCCGATGCGGGTTTTAGTCGAATCTGAAAAAGTGGCAATATCCGACAAACGGACAATGTTCAGGTCTGAAATCTCACACCAATCCTCACCGGATAGAACCGGGGCTATCGTAAGTTTACGGTCGTACTGGGGAGGATAGTCGACCGTAATCAAGGTTAGCTTATATTGCCACTCGGTCGATATATCTACGGCATCCGTGCCGTCTGTCTCGCTTCCGTCCGAATAACCAAAAGAAAGAGCAACATTCGCCAGAGGTTTGGAAGCCCGGATATGGTAAGAAATCACCATCCGTTCAGGGTAAGCAACCCGGTCCGTAATCGGAAACTCAAATATTTCACCGGCATGGATACAACGGCTTTTATCCATCAGGTAAAGCGAACGTTCCGTTGCCAGGCCGTCAATAACATCCAGGTAGGGAGAATTGGAGTCGGAAGCTGTCAGGTATAATGCACCGCTCCGCTGCTCGTCAAACAGATTGGTAACCCGTACAAAATCCAGCAGTTCCCCGTTTTGGGGAACATCACCTTCTACCAGTGCCCCGATAAAGTAGTGGGATTCTTTACTACTAATAATATCGGTTCCGGTTTCCAGAACAATCATCAGCGAATAAATCAATAGGTTCGCATCCCGGTATTGCCGTCGGACAACATCACCAACTTGCAATCCCTGTGTCTTATGCGAGTCAGGGGCAATAATGATCTTATATGTTGCATAATTGTATTTTGACATCCTTAACTGATTCTTTCCACGTTATCACCACTGCATGAATCACTGACCCAAAGCGAACCGTTGGTAGCCGTATTTTTTTGTACCTCCAATTCGTAAATCCGCATTTTCTTGCGGATGGTCAACTCGTCAAAAGTGGCCGCGATATTTCCTGTTATACCATTTTTCAGTATCGCCCAACCATAACCGGCAAAGCCGGAAGAGAAACGCTCCGAACTGAGGCTGTTCAGGAAATAGGCATTCCCAAAATGCTTAATTCCGTCACTGGTGGATAACAGGTAGTTTTCGCTGGTGAAGAATAGGTGTTTGTCTGTCAATCGGGTGAATGATCCGTCAATTCCAACCGATTTTTTTGCTTCTATCGCCTGGTCGAAAGTGATAAAATCACAACCGGTCTGGAGATAGAAAGAACGTGAGCCGCTTTCCGGTAACTGGAAAACAGAAGTTGAGGCCCGGAATCCGAAAGCCGCTTGGTCTGATAAGCCGGATAACAAAACTTTCTCCCCATCCCCGGATAGAAACATACCGCTCTTGCTGCCGAACCGCATTCTCTTGTGGACGACAAGACCTTCGTTGTCATCGTTTTCCCGGTAGGTGGAAAGTAAATCTGCCCCATAGTTATGGGCTACCCGCAAGGAGTCCGGGAAATAAGCCGCTCCGTATTTACTGATTAATATATTATCCCCGTCTATATCGGTCAGCCCGGCAAAAAGCCGTAGCTGCTGGGTATTCTCACTTCCCAATAGCAAATGCCCGTAATCACACGAAAGTTGAATGTCACTTTCGTTTACACGGAATAGCACCGGCGTATCACCAATCTTTACACCGTACCCACTGTTAATCGTGAGAAAGCCATTTAGCAGTGCCTCTTCTTGACGGATATGCAGGACTGTTTTACCGTCAAAGCCTAATTTTACTCCATACAAAGCCGAGAGTTCACTCAAGAGGGTGACATTGCCCGAAACTTGAAGGGTTCCAGTCACCGTAGCATTTTGCATCGACCAATTGACTGTAGCAAGATTGGCGTTCCCGGCATGGTACACTTCCTTACCTTTGATATAGATCGTATCCGGTGAAAGTGCCACCCCTTTGGCTTTACTCTCTCCAAAGACCATCTCGCCACGGCTGAAAAGGCTGGAACTACCGAATGAAAGCACGGGATTCTCAAGGATCGCTATTCCATCCCCGGCACTGTAACGGATAAATTGCCGGCCACCAAGATACAGGTTGCTACCGCCGATATGAATATCCCCGGATACCTGCAAGCCGTAAACAGGGGTTACACCGTCTTCTGCGATTTCTTCATAGGCCCATAATAACCGGGTGTTTCCCATACCGGCTTCAAAGCCATAATTCGCCCGGAGTGCCCCCGTCATATTTCCGCCCGTCTTTTTCAGGTAATCCAGCAAAATACCGCCACCGCCTTCTCCGCCTTCTCCGGCAACCGCTCCCGCTATGGCAGAAGCAAAGTTATAAGCGGTATTACGTAAACGGATCGATGTATCGTCGCCTTCCTCGATGCCGTAAGGGTTATCCTCGCTTTTCTTATCCTGGGCATTAAAGAAATTGTGGTACAACTCGGAATAGATGGAATAACAAAGGCTGTTCGGGTCTAATTCCTCAATATCGGGTAATAGGATGACACTCATTTCGTATAGGCGGTTTGGGATAGGAACTTCTGAATCTTAGAGGCCAGCGAGGGGAAATTGGGCGCGTTAATGGCAGGCATGGTGCCCATCAGAGTGGGTGTCATTATTTTGCTGCACTCTGTGATGAAATCCAGCATTAGTTGGGCAAGGGCGTTCCCCAACACCAACGGTTCGCTTGCGTCTTCACCGCCAATGGTGACTTTCTTATCCGCTACCACGACCGTTGTCCCGTTTACATTCTGTTCAATCTTATCCGTAGTCTGGTTAAGCTGGGATTTATCGACCTTTTGGGCGATGCTTTCCGGCGTAACGGTAATCTCGGCTTGCTTGTCGTCTTTATTTTTGACGGTAGTCTGAATGTTTTCGGCTGTATATCGGGTAGAACTTTCATTGCCGGTCTTCTCCAACTGGTCATAATCGGGCGAGTCATTGCTCTCCGCATCCAGTTCTTCGGTCTCTGCCACCCCGATCACGCTCTCTTTGTGAGCGAGTATCTGTATAAAGTCCGCATGGGAGAAATTGACAACATAGGCGCATCTGGTCGCCGCATCCGTGACGATTGTAACGTCTGAAAACAAGGTGGGAATAATCAGGAACCCACCGGAATTATCCTGTAAGCCTGACAATAGCACGCCTTTATGAATGATAGGCTCCGAACTGGCGGTCTCGTCGGGAAATTCACCCACGTCAATAGTGCCGAGATATTCATCGTCATCACTATTCACCTTTGCAACATACCCATGAATCAGTCGGGCTGTTCCTACGCCGCCCGTACCGCAATGCGACATATCCACCCGGTCAATGCTACGCCCCAAAGCTATCTTTCGGATAGCTTCACTAATCATCCGTTGGCTGTTCTTCGTTTCCATTCTTCTTCTTTTAGTCGAAGAATAGTTCAATTACAGCCCGGAGGTTGAATCAGGGAAATCTATCGGGCAAAAAAAATACCGCAATGTGGAAACACTGCGGTAGGAATAATGACTTATTTTTTTACACTTACTTTCGATTTTCCAGATAACTGCAAAATTCATCTAACGAACGCTGCAATACATCTTTCGGAATCAACTGTCGTTTATATTCGGCAATCATTGTCGGACTTAGACTACGGCTGAGAGCATATTCAACAACCTGCCTTTTCGCACTCTCACACAATAAAATGCCGATACTCGGATTCTCATTGCTTCGTTTTACGTCCCTATCCAAAGCCTCCAGATAAAATTCCAATTGCCCCATGTAAGAGGGCTTGAATGGAGTCGATTTTAGCTCCACACAGGTGAGGCATTGTAAACCTCTGTGAAAAAAGAGCAAATCAATTTTATAAATTTCTCCGTCCACCTCCAAAGGGTATTGGCTACCCATATAAATAAAGTCCTTTCCACCTAATTCCAGAATAAACTCCTTCATGTGTTCCAGAATACCCTTTTGTAGTTGCTTCTCCGTATGCTTGGCCGGTAATCCTAAAAAATCCAGAATGGCCCGGTCTTTAAAATCATAACCGTTATTCGGATAAATCTGCTTAAATCCCACAGACTGACTCCGGGGACTTGAAAGGACTATGGAATAAGCATCTTTAGCTATAGCATTACCGAGTTCTTTCACGTTCAACCGTTCTTTATTTGCATAAAGCATATAAAAAATCCGTTCCGGAAACGTGCGGCAGGAAGCCATAATTTCTACATGGCTCGTCCAGTTTACCAACAGTAAAATACGGGGAAAACTTACGTTCGGCTCTAATTGTGTCATTTGAAATGACACAATTTCATCGTTCTGGTTATCAGGTATTTGTAATTGTGTCGTTTCTGATGACACAATTGACTTTACAAATGGAAGAGCTGCAATTTGCTCCGCAAACTCAGCACTGGAATAGGTCTCATAAAAAGAAACCATCCGGTAGAGGTTTTTCCGGCTGAATCCTCTGAGTGACGGGTCATTACGACGTAGAAATTCAGATAACTGTGTGACAACCTTACTGCCCCATTCTGAACTTTTTAACTTGGAAGAAACATAACTTCCTACTTCCCAACTCAAACGTAAGTTCTCTTCATTGACATTCTGTAACGCACGGGTACGATGATAAAGGATGATTTTCTGTACATCCCCGAACTGTCCTTCCAGGCTTTCCTGTATATTATCATTAGCCATATACTACTTATATCTTATTGTCCTTAAATTAATTAGGCGAATTAGCGCATAAACGCAAGTGTATATAGCACTAATCCATTCTGTCACAAATACTTTGCTAAGGTACAAATAAGATTTAATAAAATAGGTATTCTTGAACAAATCTCTTAAATCCATCTATTGTGTTTTTCGTTTAGCATCTTCTGCTTCTATTAATGGTTTATGCCACTGCCATAGCTCGTCCAAAGTTTTAATGTCTTGAGGAATAGGATTAGGCTTTCGGAAAGCCTCTGATGGCGTCATAGGCTGATACGCAGAAAAATAGGCTTCACTGGTTCTGCGTGGATTCCATGCCAAAGAAGAATCAAAATAACTTCTCGCAATATCATAATGTGTACCACAAATAAACCTATCCCATTTGTTTCTCAACTCATCTTCTGGTGAAATATCAATAATCTCAAATTGCTCCATAACTCTTTCGTCACCAGTTCCCCAAGCATCATTCAATAGTGTTACGGCTTCTACGTCCGTTGCAGGCGCACCAAATCCGAATATAGTAGCTCTGACGGCTTTGTACTCAGGGGAAAGATGATCTTGTAGATATTTCCATTGAGTCTTTATAAACTCATCTTGTTGATAATTCTTTTGAGTTATCGGATATAATAACCTTGAAGCAATAAACTCTTGCATATTTTCTGGGTTATACATCCCCGTTGGTCCAAATCTTTTTCCTGTCGAATCCCAGCCAATAGAAACATTCCCATGTAGGAAGAATATAGGAGGCAAATCATCAGTATATTGTCTGCATCTGCACCATGCTTGATATAGAAAAGGGTCCCAATTGAAGGTAGCAATAGCATCTTTAGCCCTTAGAGATAAGACTAAATAATCATAAATGGTAGGTTCGTCAGGCAATTTCATTGAACTAAAATAATCAAAGACTCTTTTTTCTATTTCTTTAATAAATTCAGAGTTGGGATTATCATTATGAAGATTACTATACAGTTTCTCGAAATTTGTGGCTTTTAGATTATCCGGGACTCTGGCTACAATATCTTGTAATCCCACAATCTCTATGAAGTTATTCATTGATGGTAACTTCTTGCCGTTTTTTTCAGGATTGCGTAATGAAGAAGCAATACTGGCTCCAGCTCCTAATATTACCACATGTCCTCCTCCATTATATACTTGCTTAATGCCTTCCTCTTTTGTCATTCCTACCATACTATTATTATTTACAATTATTTTTTTCACTGGTGTCAAAGGAATATTTTTCTTTTTTCTATTTCTATTCCTTCTTAGTTTTTTCTTGCGTTTAACAAATCTCTGAATTTCACTCTGTTTCATAATGCTTTTTTGCAAAAATACGATATTACACTGAAAACAATATTATGTTAGAAAAGAAATTCTAAAAAACAAATTGAAAATTTGAACAGAAATATATAAAAATAAAATTAGGAAATAAATAACTGGGATTGTGAATGTTCGAGCTATTAGTTAAGATAATCTCTTTCATCTCTTAATCCACCGACTTAATCTTATACGGTATTGTAATCTTCTGACGATACCCATTCACCCCGAAGGTGGTAGTTACCTCTTCCGTGATGTAAACTCCGTTTTTTGAAGGATTCCTCTCGTCAATCAATTCAACTTGCACCGCCGTATTGAGTGCCAGGTCTCCGAACAAGGTCAGACTGCCGGTTATCCCGTTCAAATTGTAATTTCTGAAATACTCGATGGTTTCTTCAACCAGTTTATCCGAATCGATTTTCATATTGGGCGACATATACGGCACAATAGTGTAAGTGCTCAAATCAACCTTAGTCTTGGTTTTCGCCCCCTCTGCCGTCGTATTCCCCGTTACCTTGTGCGTCTTCTTGCTGATTTGGGTGGCGTTTACTGTTTGAAACTCTTTGCTGCCTGCCACCGTAGGGTCGTAATCAGGATTCATGCGAATAGTCACCTCAAAAAACTTTTCATCCGAACCCAATGCTTTTCCCGTCACCGCTAAAAACTTCGGGTTGGTTTTCACCACTTTCAAACCGTCTTCCGCTACATGGTAATTGAAATAAATGGAGAAAGGCTTTGCCTCGCTGTCCTTCGGAAAAACGGGCTGGCTCTTGGAGGACGAATAAGGACGACCGATAGCGATGGTTGGCATATCGTCCGGTGAATTTTCATCGTATTTGAGAAAACAGTAAACTTTGTACTTGCTCCATTCCGACAATACATCCGCTACGGTAAAATTATCCGTAATCTTCACTTTTCCAATCTGAATATCAAACCGTTTGGTTTCGGAATGGATGGCGAACCCCGTATCTTTCAGTAACCCGTACTTGTCACCCAATACATCGTTCACGCTGACCGACGATTGAGTCTCGAATTTCGGAGCCTGTTTTAGTTTTAATTTGTAGGCCATGTTTTCACACTGAATCTCGAATTTGGATGCGGAATTATAGGCTGAAATATACCCGTCGAACATATTTTTCAATATTCCGTTGTAGCCGAGTTTAATGTTTACCCGTTGCCCGACTTTAAAGCTCACATCATTCATGGCCTGTTGGGAACTTCGCTTCTCAATGACTACACCGTCCTGCATGATTTCCGTACTTATCCGGCTGGCATCTTTGCCTTCGATAGTGGCATTCCCGATAACCGTACTTTGGTAAACTGTGCCTTTAGGAAAAGTAATCTTTGCCGTACCAATCAACTTTTTATAAGTCTCGACAATCTCCACCTCTTCCACTTCGGTCAGCACAATGGGGTCCTTAATCACCAGCGGGTTACTGGAATCTGCATCCCCGATAGTGATTTTGCAGCATAACACATCTATCATATCTATAGCCATAGTTTCGACACTTTTAAGAGGGAAGCCGGATCGATAGCCTCAGCTCCCAGTTTTGCGTATTTAATCCATTTGTTAGAGTGCTTGATAGCAACATCCACCTTTTCCTCGGCTGCCAGTTTCAGTTGTATGCTTTCCGAAGGTTCAACAGCCACGCACGAAAGGCTGTAAGGCTGCACATTCCGGCAATCCGTGGCGGAAAGCGAATAATTCAGCACAATCAGCTTGTCGATATTGAATTGCCGGAGTACCGTGTTCTCGCAATCAATCACCCCCTTAAACTGCATCAGCTTTAAAAACTTCGAGACTTCCGCCTCCGGATAAACATCGGCGTACTTGCTCGTGATTTTTCCGCTAATGGAAATTTCCAGGTCGCCGCCGCTGATATATTCTTTGCGGCTGCAATCACGGCCTTGTACCTGTGTCATCACAACGTTATTCTTGCTGCTCACCTGTACCATGGGCTGTAAATCCACGAAAGTGAACAGCCCGTATTTGCTGTTTTTCTCCACTTTGCCGGTAGCGGTATCGAAGTAATTCCCTTCTTCTGAAATAACAAGCTCCAGGTAATCCTGCACCACACGACCGACTATTGAATCCGTGTAATTTTTCTTTTTCGCTACGGCCTGTTGCTCACTGATTAATTGGTAGTATTGCCCGGTCTTATTTGCAATACTCGTCTGGGATTTGCTTTGCAGATACTGGTCACGTTCCTTTTGTTCCCAGTATTGCAGGAATCGGGGATACGAGCGCAATGCGCCGTATGCCAACTGCGAGGCCGTTTGAATAAGAGCTCTTTTCAATATCTCTTTATCCTTTGAAAAATAATGTACGGCACCGTCTTGGAACTCTGCAAGCCCCATACCCAAACCACGGCGGGCGGCATCGCTGATATAGCCGCCCAGTGATCCGTTGCTGATAATTCCCCCGCTTAGGAGAACCGACTTTCCTATATTAAATAATCTACTCATTGTCTTTACTTTTTAACCGTTCCAACTGCTGTCGAAATCATGGACGACATCGATTAACGCCTGGGCAAGCTGTTCTTTCAGATTCTGTACTTCCTCACCTTGTCCTTCCTTGCTTTTCAATAGATTGATAGCTTCCACACTTAGCAAATTGGTGATATTCACGATAACTTGCTTCGGCGCTGCCGAGGAGAGTTTTCCCGTACCGGAATAATTTCCACCGGCCAGCCCGTCGTCTGCTCCGGAATGATAACTGAACCCGTTCGCATTGAAAGGTTGGGGATCGGCTTCATCCGGCTCATTGGAAGTAAGCGAAGTCGTGAACCCCGCTTTTTGCATGATATTTTCCGCTATCTCTGCCGAACCGCCCCAGGTCTGACGCAGGGAAGAGGTGAAATTCACAACCGCATTATGGACTTCCTGATACCCGGCGAGTGCATTTTCCCGCTCTTTGTCCGTAGCTTTCTTTCCCAAAGCCTTTTGTACCCAACGGCCTTCCTTATCCTGATAGAAACCATTTTTGGTAAGCAGGTCAAAATCAAAGCCGTTGGCTCGTAAAGTAGCTTCAGCATTAGCCGGTGACGACATGATTCTCCGGTATTCCTCGGCTATCCTTGAAATCTCCGGCACTACCTTCGTATTCATGTACACCGCATAATCATACAGTTTGTAGGCATCCGCTTCCTTCATCTCACCGACACCTTTCTTGTAGATGATTTTGCCGTTCCGGTCTTTCGTCCAAAGGGTATTATCCAGGTTCTTTTCATCCTGACCGAACTTATTTCGGATGTTTTGGATAAACGCACCGATTTCTATATCCGTCCGGGCTTTTCCTAATTCAGCATAAGCCGAATTGACACGACCTTGGCTGTCTTTCTTGGCAAGTGTCCGGATAGCTTCACGGGTATCGTCCTGCCTGGCGTCGGAAAAGTTGTAAAAATCGTCGTATTGCGGACCGCCGTACTGTCCGGAATGGGCAGCACCGAAAGAAGAAAGAAAAGCCGTCCACCAGTTCCCGGTAAATGCACCGATCTTCTGACCGGATGCCTCTTCAATCGACTTCCCGGCTGTCAGTTCCTCAACTGCCTTTTTCGCATTCATGGCCTGCTTGTAGGTTTCCGTCAAAGATTTATTCAGTGCATCGATGGAAGGATAACGGTACTTCCGGTTCGCATCAATCTCTTCCAATACAGCATCTTTCGCCTCTTTCACTTTCCACGTCTTGTAGGCTACCCAACCCAGAGCGCCTACTAAGGCTGCTATCCCGGCTGTGGCAGCTACGGCAGTGGTTCCTAACGCACCGATGGAAGCACCGGCTCCGACCAGCCCGTTACCGGTAGCTACCTGCGTGGAGAACAAGCCCAAAGCTCCCCGCGACACCATACCACCCATGCCGGTGGATAGCAATGCCTGTCGCATGGCTCCTTTGCCTGTAACCCCGGCTGCGCTCAATGCCGAAACAATAGCGCGTTTACTTGCAAATGACATTCCTCTACCACCTCCCATCAGACCGCCCACCATTTGAATCACAGAACCTGCCGCCGACTGTTTACCGATAAAGCCTAAAGCAATTCCGATGTTGGTAAGTGCTCCGGCCAGTTTGAATAACTTTGTCGCTACAAATCCGGAAAATAGGAGTGGCTCAATCCAATGAAAATTGCGGGTGAACCAGCTTGCCACACTTCCCAAAAGGGAAAGTATATTCAGGATAGACTGACCGATAGATGTCAGTCCACGGGCAAATTCTGGGGCGCTGAATTTTGCAAGGAAGTCACGTAATGTCGATTTGATAATCGGCTCCAGGACTTCGTACCCTTGCATGAAACTTTCGGTAAGCTGTGAAGTGACCTGAGCCCACAGACCTTTTGTATTGTCTTGCTTCACTTTAGCCAGTTCGCTCGAAATTCCATGTGAGCCCCGGTTCTGTACGGTAAGTGTACGCAACTGGTCGTAATTACGCACAAACATCATGGCGGCGTTACCTCCGATTTTGCCGAAAATGGCCTGCATGTCACCGACGGTCGCGCCTTTCTTGTTCAGGTCTTCGAAAATGTCGGCAAGGGGACGGAGTTTCTCTACTTGCTTCCCGTAAATATCCCGGTATTCCGTGAATTTTATGCCCAACCGGTCTAATACCTTTTGTGATTCACGGGTGGGTTTGGCAAAACGGGTCGCCATGGCACGAAGCGAGGTTCCCGCCATGGTTCCTTTTACACCCATGTTTCCTAATATACCGATAGCTGCCGCACTCTCTGTAAATTCCACTCCGGCCATACGCATATATCCGGCGGCCATTTTGTACGACTCTGCCATTTCCATGACATTCACGTTCGACCGGGAAACAGTGGAAGCCAAAATATCAGCCACCGAGCCCATGCTCGTATTCTTAATATCATAGCCTGTTTGAATATTGGTCGCCAGGTCTGCAATCTGGGAAACATCGTTGTCGCCAATCAATGCCAGATTGACAATCGGACGGATAGAAGCATTGATAGCGTCTATTCCCATGCCCGCCATACTCAAATATTTTACCGCACCGGCAACCTCAACCGCCGTGAATTTGGTTTCCACTCCGATTTTACGGACATACAAAGCCATTTTCGTGAAGCGGTTCTCGAAAGTGGTTAAATCATTATCCGCTACCCGGAGGATACTCTGGGCGGAGGTCATTATGTTGGTGTACTCGACAGCCTTCGTCAGTTCCGATTTCAGGAAACCGTACATGGCATAGCCGTTGAGCATATACATCATCGGCAGGTTACGGATCGAAGGGGTACGCACGTATTGCAGGCGGTTGATAGCTGCCCGCTGCTTATTAGTCTGCCCAGTGACGACAGCCCGCTGTTGGCGTTGCGCTGCCGTCACTGCACGGGCGGCGCCTTGTTGTTCCAAACGGGTTTTCTCGCGTATGGCCCGTGCCGCATCGCTGGCGGCTTTTCGTTGTGCAGCTTCGTTCGCCTTGACCTGCCGCTGGCGATCCCATTCTTTCCCCTTCGCTTCAATCACGGCTTTTTGAGTCGTGAGCCGGACGGCTTCGTCCGCCCGGCGTTGCTCCGCTTTTTGCTTGGCTAATTCCCGGTTTGTTGCCAGCTTTTCCTGCAATTTCTCCGAAGCCTTCGGCGATAATACGTAAGGCTTTTCCGGATTATATAGTAAAGGAGGATGAAAAAGGGTATTGGCTGTCTGCGGAGCTACAAGGACATTCCCCTTTCCGGATGAAGGTGAGCCCATTTGCACACCCATGGTCATTTTGGAAGCACCTTTAAGCTGGCGCATCAGCCCCAGTAACTCTTTCAACCGCTCTTTCGCTACATCCGTTTTAATATTGACTTCACGGCCTTTTTCCAATGTTACCAGGGCAGCATTGATTTTTCCGACCGCTTTAGTAATGCGTTTTTGCGTCTCCATCATTGTTTTGACAGATGCAGCCGCACTTTTTTCAATTTCTGCTTTCCGGCTTTCAGATAACTTTTTATCTAAAAGAGTCTTGGCATTCGACTTTATTTTCTTGGTATCCAATGGGGCTTGTCCGGCATTAATAACCAGACTGATTCCTTTGGAAAGTTCCCCGATTTCTGTGAGTAAAGTCTTCACACGTCCCAGTTTTTCTTCCGTTCCCGACGTGTTAATATCCATTTTATAAGTATAATCCCGCTTCTTTCCGCCTTTTGTTCGGAAAATCTTATCAACTTCATTCACCATCTTCTGAATGTTTTTGATCGCGGGAGTCAAATCATTTTTAGCCAGAATCAGACTTTTCACCGAATCGGCAAACGCCTGCACCTTTTTAGTACCTTCGGTGGCCTCTACATTAATGGTATAGTTTACCTGATAGTTTTGCTCTTGGGACATACTTCTTTATTTCGGGTAGAATAGCCCATTACAGCAAATTCCGATTAAAAAGAAATCCCCTGCCTGCTAAAAAAAGCTGACAGGGGATTGGCAAGAAATAAATTAAGGAGCTGTTGTTGTAAGAGCGTTTGTCATCCGGCTTACGGTCATCTGTTGATGGAGCCATAGAGCCTCTTCGGAAAGCATCGCAAACTCTTCATCCGAGATGGTATTCAAATTGACGCCGGGAAAGTAGTGACGGATATAAATCGCCCGCTGGCGTATCCGTTGTTCATCCTTTACTTCCCAGCTTTGGATAAATTTACCAGCGTGGATTGGCGGGTAGTGATGATTTCCGATAACTGTCCCATTAAACCGAACAGGAACAGCGATTCATTATCTACCAGTTCCTTATCCCCGTCGAGAAAACAATCTCTGGCAAGGCTGCGCATGGCAGTCACCTCATCCTTTTTGGAAGCGGCCATAAATTTTGAGAACTGGGGAAAGGTCGGTTCGGCGAGATAAGCGACATACACTTCTTTCTCTTCACAATCCGGATCGCCCCAGACCACCATCGGATAGACTTTTCTGAGTTTCTTCTCCGCTTTGATTTCCAAAGCCTTTTTTCTGATTTGCTCTTCCTGAGCGAGCGTGAGTGTTTTTTCTTCCATTGTTTCTAAAATTATGATTCAGCCTCAGACTACCTGCTTTCCGGAAAAAAAGTTTTATAGCAAAACAAATTTTCCTTGAATACCGCAATTCTTTAGTACTTCACTATTCTTTATATCAAATGAAATCAAACACGACGGTGCTCCGGCAGTTCCGCCACGTTCACCGCTTACATGATGAAAAGATAATCTGCCTTTAATGAATAAAATTGAATGTGCCTTTTTGAATATCAATTCCTGAAACAACCTCGTTTCTGTCCGGGCAAAGGTCAGTGCTATCACATTCCGGTGTTCGGCACAACGTTCTATAAACTGTGCAATCAAAGCCGTATCATAGGGTGGATTGCAAAACACCCGTCCAAACCACGGTTGTCTCAATCCATCATCTTTAATCGTGTAGTGATTTGCTGCCGTCGGCCACGGTCGGTTGATAGGGGAACAAGGGTCCAAGTCAAAATCTCCCAGCTTTGCCAATAATTCCGGCGGTGTCAGCCATTCATTTTTGCCGGTACTCGAATTTCCTTCAAAAGTTACGTCCATTTATCTGTTTTCCGTTTATTCTTTGGCACAGAATAGAGGAATACCCTTTCAATAGTTTATTCAATCCTTTTCGACCACCCTTCAACATCCATTCGGAAAGAAAATCCCATCATTGGGAAATCCTTTTTCCCTCTTTCCTTTTAATTCTCTACCTTTCCCACCGTAAGTTCACACAACAAACGGCGTCCTCCGAAAAGCCGACGATAGAGTAGGAAAACTTAAAATTTGAAATTATGCCAACTGTACCTGATTGTTTAGGGATGGAATTCGAACTATCTACGCCTACAGTAACATTAAATTTAGGAACTGGTCCAGTAGAAGAGGGGGTTATTAAGGGAGTTTCTTTGGGAAAAATATTAGACGAAAAAGTAGATGTAACATTGGACCCTCGGACTGGATTTAGCGGACGGGGCAACGAACTTGTGGTAGTAGAATTGGTTTTAAACCATAAATTCTTTCCAGTTAAAGGATTAAAGAACTTTGGAGCAGAATTAGCAAGTGAAATTGACAGAATTGATATAAATAATTTTTTGTCATCTCTCCCGTATAAAACCAAAGAAGAAATTACGGCTACCACCTCCAGTAAAAAAACAAAAGTGGAACTAATGGTACATGTTACATGTAGCTGTCCGTTGGAATTTATATACGAAACGGATTATATGACTATGGAGGGAAGTATAGTAGAGGGGGCATACCATGTGTTAAACTCAAAAGGCATAAATGGAATCCAATATAAACAAATAATGTGTTTTGTCTTGTTATTCCAAAAAATGACTGAGGGGTGTGGACCAGTTCCAGCTAAGAGTGACCCAAAACAAAAGATGTATGTAATGAATAGAACTTCTTTTGGTGCTATATTTGCAAAATTTGATAAAAAACTTCAACCTATCATTATAGAGGCGTTGTCCGGATTATCTTACTATTCAGCCAAACAAATAAGCGAACATGCTGGTACTATAGGAGAGCTTTATCAATATTTAATTAAATTAAATGAGGGAACAAAAGAAGTATCCGATGATCCTACGTACTTGGCTAATGCAATGGGTGAAAAACTTAGTATTTCTGCATTAGGGGACACTTTTTCAGAAAACGGAGATTGGCCTATTTTTGAATTTAGAGGTTGCGGAACGGTCGCAAAAAGCGAATTAGTTCCTTATATAGATTTTGTACTAAAGGAGCTTGAGCGTCGAATAAAATGTTGTGTGACTTTTAGTACTTCTCCAAGAATGTGGGGAAAATAAATCTCCCACTTTTGCATTGTAATTATTGAGGCTGTCTCATCCTATCAGAGACAGCCTGGCTTGTATGATGTTTGTATCTAACTCATATTTCTTGCTTTCTTTCCAATCTCTTCCCGGCTCACCGCCCCAACAACCTTATCCACCACCTCACCGTTCCGGATAAACAATATCGTCGGCACACTCCGTATCTTAAACTGTACCGCCAAATCATTATTCTCCTCCACATCACACTTACCAATAATCACCCGCCCGTCATATTCACGGGCAAATTCTTCCATCATAGGAGCAAGAGCCTTGCAAGGACCACACCACTCAGCCCAAAAGTCAATGACCAAGGGCAATTCCGAACCGATTAACTTCGGAAAATTTTCTTCAGTAATTTCTACCATATATAAATGTATAATTTGCTAATTTTCAAAAGACTGCAAAAGTAGCCTTTTTACTCCATAAACAAAAGAAGCGTTACCGTAAAAAAGTAACGCTTCCCAGTTTTAACTTTAAATCGTGTCCCCATCACCGATTACAATGTCAAACGGGTTCAAATCGAACTCCTTCGTAATATTGGTATCGTCCTGCTGCGACTCTAAACCGTCTTCCGAGAAAATACAACCTTTCAACGTGACCGTCGTTGTCGTCCAATCGTCACTCGCCATCGGATTGGCAAAACTGACTATCAAATCGAATTCGCCTATATCCATCAAACTGCCGTAAGTGCTGCGTAGCATTTGCTGGGTAGCATAGTCCATAGTGATTGATGCAGAGTAACTTATGTTTCCAAACCCGCGACTCACTGGCTTTCCGCCCATGCCGTAATTGCTCTCGATTTTTCTCTTTTTATTCCATTTGATACCGGAAACCCCTTCAAGCGTACTACTTCCTTCCTCGATACCGAGGGCTGTCGATGCAAGGGTAATCATCGACCAGCTATACGCAACGTTATTAATTATAGCCATATTCTGCGATTATTTAGCGGTTAGTGATAAGCCTTCCTCGACATAGATTTTCACGGCGACACCGACCGGCACGATGACATAGCTGATGCGCAGCGTATCGTCAACCAGCACATTCTGATTAGCGTCGATATTCACGGCATAACCAGAAATTTCTTGTGCCGCTTGCATCTTTGCCAGTATGTCACCGATTAAAGTCTTGAAAGAGGAGATTTTAGAGGGAGCCAGAAATCCGGTAGCCGGATTAACCATAAGTGGACTGTTCACGTAAGGCAACAAAGCGGCACGAACAGCCCGGCGGCTTTTGTTGATAGTACGGTTACGGGCAATTGTGCGATAATCCCCCACGGAACAGGTCTGGTCTTTACTGATATAAATACCGTTTTCTCTCCCTGAATATTTTATCGGGAAAATATACCCCTTTTCGTCCAGGTCATCCAGTAACACGGGCGAAAGCGATTCGTACATGTTCAAGCTCGTGAAATCTTCATCGGCGGTCAGATTAATATCTCCGAAACCAAGCTCGATATTCTGGAAATTATCGTCGAACAGATTGAACGTGCGTACCCAGGCTACCGATTCGTGAACATTGGCACGGGCGATTGCTCCCATCATAGCCCCAAGGAACCCTACCGGAGTATTATTCACGTTTCGCTTTTGCATCATGGAAACCGGAGCGCAACGGGCCTGACCGAATATCACGCTGATGCGGCTCGCTTCACATATTGCGGTCGGTATTTTATTCAGGTCGATTTGCTTGCCGTCGCTGGTGTCACTGCCGGTATTAGACGGATTGGCACACAACACAATCGAAAGAGGCTGGTGCAGGTCGGCCATTGCTACAGCCTTGTCGTTTAGCGTCTTGACAATATTCAGATTGTACTTCTCTTCCGCACCGTTCAATTTCCAGAGCGGTTGCTCGGTCCATACACCCAACTGGTTAATCAGCCCACCGGCAACTCGTTGCATAACATCGATGGCATCCCACGAAGCGGAACAGTCGGCAAACATGACGTACAGCTTCCCGTTGCCATCGACATTACCGCTCATGCGGAAGAACTCACGGATGTGATATGCCGGAATACCATGGAAAAAGTTTACATTATTCTCGTCTTCTTCCGTTGTTTCAACACGTTCGATAATACCGAAATCCTGAATGGCCGATTTGAAGTTCGTGATGTAAAGTACATCATTGAGTTTCAACTTCCCTTCGTTATTCTTGCCGTACCCTTCCCTGAAAAGGTCGGGTTGCATAGACACGTCGAAGAGCAACCCGGTCACTTTTTCCTGACCGGATGCACCGCTGTAAGGGATATTCCCGTCGGTGTCTTTTATAATTACGTTTCCTATTGCCATAAATTACTGATTTTTAGATTTGAAGAATGGATTTTTGTACAGTACGGCATCCCCTCGGATAGCGGCGGGAGTGTCGGGAGTATAGGCTCCTCCGTGACGGTCCACGTACAATGCCTCGTGAGCCGGGAATGATTGAAGTACGCCAAGAACGAAGCTATCCGGTTCCGGCTCACCTGGTTTCTCTTTCCCTTTTTCAGCGGGTGGAACAACTTGCGGTTGCGGTTCGGACGGCTGAATTGATGTATCGGTGTCAATTGGTTGAAAGGATTCAGCCCCCTCCGGGAGCTGTGTTTCTATGGGATTTTTTTGTTTAGCCATGATAAATGATGAATTAAAAAAGGGAGATGGAGATTGCTCCACCTCCCTGTGATTAAAGAATTTGATAAAATGGTTTTAGACTGTTTTCTTGTAAGCCGTATGAATGACAATCTCTCCCGGACGCACGATATTTACGTCCATTTTCATCCTAAGCTGGAAAAAGAATAATTCGGAATTGGATTGCAGACGGTCTACTTTCAAGACTTCAGTGTCGTTGGCAAAATCTACACCCATCCAGAGGTTCGACTCCATGCCGGTGTTGAACTCTCCCAACGTAATCGTATGTTCGGGGATACCTACAATCGGTATGATTCTCTTGCCTTTGAAGCGGTAACGGTTCACTTCGGTATTTTCAGAATATTTCACCTGCTTGTCGGAAATGTACTGGTCGTAGGCATCCCAAGCGTCCCAGCCAATTACAAATGCAAGGCTTGTCTTTTTGCGGATCTGTTTAGGGCACTTTTTCCACATGGCGTAAAGGGCCTTCTCAACAGCCGCACCGTCGGTCAGTTCCGTATTGCCGGACACGATACACTGTCCCCCCGCGATAGTTGCAGCATCCGTGGCATTGACATTATCAATGATTCGTTTAATGATGCCGTCGAAATATTTTTCTTTACCTCTGCCGATTTGAATAGAATCTGCCGGAGCAGTGATACCGGCATTTGCCGCTCCACCTTTAGCCGCCGTCCAGATAGCATTTCCGATGTACTCGTTCTTCTTATCCATTAGCAAACGGAGCATCGTAGCCTGAATCTTGGGGTCTAATTCCCTGAAAACCAGATTTCCGTCGGGCTGGGCGAACTTCCAGTATTTTTCGTAGTCTCTGGGATTAAATTCGAGATAAATCATAAAATCGGAGGGCTCCAGATAACGCTCTGTAAAGGTGTATTCGTTCTCTCCGTTTTCACCTTTCTTCCCGTGGTTACTGGTAGGGGTCGGAACATTATCCTGGATAATGTCGCCTAACTTGATGGCAGGCAGCGTGTATTTGTGCTGGATGCCCGATTTGATATGGATAAGACCTTCTCTGAAAGTGTCGTTACCCTGCGCGGTATAGGAGATTAAATCTTCTAAGACTTCGCCATTATACCCGTTTTGCAAAAAAGTTGTTGTATCAGCCATTGTTATGGTAGTTTTTTGATTATTCGTTGATCTTCAGCTTAATCTGCACTACCGTATGCGCCAATACGTGTGTTGTGTCTGCCAGCGGGCAACACGTCATATAATAAAGGTAGAAGTTACTGTATCTTCTTGAACTCGAAGTTTTCACCCACGACCTGCGTCACCTTTTCAGCTATCTTGTCCTCGGCGGTTTTCAATGCGCCTGCCGCTGCCTGGATATTCGCCGGATCATTGGCAATCTCTTTCGAAATCTGTTCCCGGTTCGGAATGGAAGCCAGTGTCCTTTCCACCAGTTCCGGATTGCTCTCGGCCATAGCCAGCCAACCCTCTTTCGATTCAAGGGTAATCTTACCGGCTTCGATAGCCGCCTCGATAACAGACTCGTTTTTCGCTTTCTTTTCGGCTGCCTCTTTTTGCTGGTAAGCCGAAAGCGATGCCGTGGCGGTGGTGAGGTCTTTCTGTAAATTGGTGATAGTGGCATCTTTTCCGGCTATCACGGTCTGGGCATCCGTGAGGGACTTTTCCGTCTCTTTCAACTTCGCTTCAACCGATACCAGAGTATTCAGACGGGCCATTACATCCTTCACTTCATAATTGTCTTTTAACCCAAGCGTAGCTGCAACGGCAGCGTATTCCAGTGAATTTGTCTTTTCTGTACTCATGTTCTTATTAATTTCGTGTAGATTAGTGGTTTCTTCATCAAAAAGTTTATTGCCCTCTTCCGCCGGAAGGGAAGCACTGATTGCAGTCATCAAAGTTTGAATGCGGGTAACATCTTCAACCCCCGATAACTCGTTTTTTACACGTTCGCAAATCTGCTTGGAGGTGTGCAACACACTCTCTGCCGGGATAATTCCCGCCCGGACAGCTCCGGCTGCATCGAAAAAAGTTCCGTCTTTCTCTGCCGCCCCGTCCATGATTGCCCTGACAAGCTCGGCCTTCAAACCGAAGCGCTTGCGATAAATGGTTTCAATTTGCTTGGTAAAAGCCTTCACCAGTTCCGAAGGCTCTTTTTCTTCTTCGCCATCGGGCTGGAAAGGGTTGTGAATCATTAGAATGGAATAATCTCGCATCAAAGACTTATTTCCGGCTGCCCAGATAATCGAACCCATAGAGGCGGCCATACCCTCGATGATACACTCCGTGGGAACCGTCGAGTTCTGAATGGTAGAGTATGTACCCATGCCGTACAGCACAGAACCGCCCTCGGAATTGATAAGTACCCGGATTAGGGAAGGACGGACTACATTCTCCAGATAATCAAATTCATAATTAAACTGGGTGGTAGAGTCTTCTGTTACTTTGCCAAAAAAACGGATCGTCGCGATTCCCCCGTTTTTAGCTTCACCGACTATGTTTTTAAATTTTTCCGTATCCATAAATTTACTTTGCGGCAGAATAGGCATTTCAAAACAAAAAAGTTTTTTCGGGAAGCTGAGGAGCGTGGGTACGTGGACGCGGGCACGTCAGGAACGGAAAGGAATAAGAAAAAGACTTTTTTAAGAACCTGGGAAAATAGCTGGTTTGAGTAATAACCTTAGCAGTCTTCTGCTTGAAGTGTGATACTGGAAGTGGCTTGAAGCTCGTAATAACAAGAATACTTCAAAAGGAGTCCTTCATAGTTCCCACAAGTGGAAACTATGAAGAAAGAGAAGAGAGAAAGGGGTATAAAAGTAATAATCTTCACTTCGTTCAGATTATACTTTTATACCCCTAATGACAACCAAATATCCCTTGCGGTCTATTTGGTTGTATTGATTTTATAAGTTCCTTTTATAAAGATAATATTATAATATATATATAATACATGGTAGTTGCCGGAATTAGGGACTATCCATCTGATTGTGTAAATAGAAAACTACGGGATTTTTCTCGTGGTTTTTTTATTTATGTATTAACTTTATAAAAAGCAGATTTTATGGACATTCCCAAAGAATTTTTAAGTAAAGAGTTTCTGTCCCAATTTAAGACAGGTGAAGATGTAACCGCTTTCATGAAAGAGCTTCATACTCGTGTATATGAGCAAATGTTGGAAGCAGAGATGGATAATCATTTAGGTTATGAGAAACACTCCAATAAAGGAGATCATAGTGGCAATTCCCGCAATGGTAGTTATAAGAAGCAGATTCAAACAGAGATGGGTGAATCTGTTATTCAGGTTCCCCGTGATAGGGAAGGCGACTTTGAGCCTGTTGTAGTTCCTAAGCACCAATCCCGCGGTTTATCTATCGAACGTCTTGTCATCTCTCTTTATGCCAAAGGCATGAGCGTCGCTGACATTGAGTCGGAAATGCAGGAAATATACGGTATAAATCTCTCCACTTCTGCCATCTCTATTATTACTAATAAGGTTAGCCAGGCTGCTTCAGAGTGGCAGAATCGTCCTCTGGAGAGCTTATACATGATTGTCTGGATGGATGGCATCGTATTCAAGGTTAGGGAAAATGGCAAGGTTATCAACAAGACTGTTTATCTCTGTATAGGCCTGAATAAGGATGGTTTAAAAGAGGTACTGGGTATGTGGGTTGGTAAAAACGAGAGTGCTGCTTTCTGGATGGGAGTTTTAACGGATCTAAAAGCCCGTGGCGTAGAAGATATTCTAATTACTGTTACTGATAACCTGAATGGGTTTACAGAAACCATCAAGAGTGTGTTTCCTGCCTCTACCACCCAAATATGCGTGGTACATCAAATCAGAAATTCCTGTCGCTATGTGGTTTGGAAAGAAAAAAAGGAGTTCACTTCTGATCTAAAGAACATTTATAATGCACCCACTAAAGAAGCTGCAAAGATGGAGTTAGATAACTTGGAGCAAAAATGGGGCAGTAAATATCCCTATGCAATACGCTCATGGAGAAATAATTGGGAAGAACTAACCGTATTCTTTGACTTTCCAGTTGAGATTAGAAAGATTATCTATACCACTAATCTCATTGAAAACCTAAATGGAAAAATTAGAAAGTACACTAAAAATAAGCTATCATTCCCAAATGATGAGGCCTTAAAAAAATCTGTGTATCTGGCTATTACAGAAATCGAAAAGAAATGGTATCAACCTATTTGGAATTGGGCGTTGATTTTTAACCAATTTATAACTATATTTGAAAACAGGATCCAAGTATAAAACCTGAATCCTGAAGTTTTCTATTTACACAAAATAGTGGACAGGGCCCGGAATTAAGGTAATCGGAATATAATACCATCAACCAGTATGTTACAAAAAAGAGATGTAGCCTTGCCGTACATCTCCTTTCCTTTTGAAATCGCCTTCCCTTATTCCTGCAAATTTGGATTCACATAACAGAAATGCCGCTGCCGGTCCACCATCCATTTGTAAACCTGAAACCCTTTCATACGGGCATACTTCCCGACGTTCACCCGGTTGATGTGCTTAAAGGAATGTTGAGCCATGTGTGCGGCCATTTCCTCATACGTCATTGTTCGCTTTAGTTTCATACCATTGAATTTAATTAGTGTAAACTAAGGCAAGATTAGTTCAACTGGGAGCAATTAGTTTAATCCGGAACTTTTTTATTGCTACCCATCCTCGAAATAACTGAATACCTCTTCAATCACAGGTAAATTTTCTTCTGCCAGCCATTCTTTCGCCACATTATAAGCCAAACTTTTACTGAAACTATAATTTTCCTTTGTGATTGAGTGGTGAGATAAGCGTCCTTCCGTAGGTTTCAGGCCCTTATTATGAAGTTCGCACAATCCATCGTGATAAAAAACACACCAGCCTTCCTCTGTCGTGACAATCTGCACCATGACAATAGGGTGTCTCATCCGTCCCAAAAGCATACCCACACACCAGAAACTTACAGCAAGTTTATCCCGGTAATCGGCTTTTATCAACCGTAATATATCCTCCGGTGTACCTAAACAAGGAGTACGGCATTGGTTACGGCAAGCCTCACATTTACAGGCACTGGGTTTGCGTCCCGTCTTACGGATTATTTTATGAATGATACTTTCCCCCATATTAATATTCTTCCGGATGTTTGGAGCGCCATAACTCAAGAATATACTCACGACCGGCAGGAGTCCACCGTTTAACGCTACCGGTAGGATAAACCTTACCATTCTTTTTCTCCCACATATACGGCACGTCACATTGCAAAGCCTGATAAGGAGTGAAAACCACCCATTGCTTCTTTTCAAACTTCACGATATTATTTTCTGCCAGAAAACGATGCAACTGGACAGTTGTAATTTGTAGCTCCTCGGCAATTCGCCCGCTCTTAAAACAATCCCGATCTTCCACGTACTCCTTATAAAAAGCAACTTTAGGTTCGTCTTCACGAATCTTTTTCGCTTGGTCCGCAGCCAACATCAAAGCCTCTTCAAAATTCTGTGGAACGGGGAAATTACTCACGGCCTCACTGAAACTGGAACAACGGTTGCGATGAACCGGCATCGATGCGTAACCCTTGGTTACTAATTCTTCGATACGACTGTTACACCAGGCAGAAAAATCCGGGGACAACCAACGGGCAAACTCCATGGCAAGCGATTCCTCAATCCAGGTCGCCCCGGTGTTTCCACGGGTAGTCATAATCTGACTTCCCAAAGAAATTGAATCTCCTCGACGTACAAGTGCCTCTCTGAACTCCTGTGTCGCTGCGAGACGTAACCACTCCGCTGGTAACTTACCGAAACTACGGGCCATCTGCGTGGCATTAATCATCGTTTTTCCGCCATCCGTCTTAAAAGTAATTGGAAACTTGTCTTGATAGTTGAAAATGATTGCTTCCCTCGTTTGGGATTGAATGGATGGTCTGACTGATATATTCGATTCCATACCTACAGGCAATCCATTAATCCATTCCTGCATACGATCACATACTTTTGCAATCTTACCGTTTTCCGTTCGGATAACCTGAAGCAGGTTATGCACGTCGTAGGGTTTCACTCCCCAGCGGTTACGCCCCCCTTCTTTGAAAGCTATTCGGAAAGAGGTTCTACAAATCCGCATCGCCTGACCGCTATCCATCATACATACACGGTCTAATGCTTTCAACAGGTCATTCAGGCAAAGCCAAACAACGGTTTCGTCTTCATGGAGTATCGCGCGAATGGATGACTCCTCAAAAATCAAGCTCTTTAAAATATCATTTGTCATCATGGTCGTTATTTTCAATATGGTTGTTTTTACATTTCTGGTCATTTATCTTTTTACGTCTTGCCATCTCCCGGACGGAATGATAGCGTCTTTCAACATGACACATCTGGTCATAATCCTGCAATTTCAACGTATCCAAATCCGTAATTTCAATCTCAATGTCCGGATGAATATGTCTGAAATAAAAACTGCCTGCCGAAATATATCTTCCTGTACAGGCAAACGATATCGCCTGCGCGTTAGTCTTGGATATTTCTGAGGCGCTTCGAATAGATCGGGTTATACCGACTAAGATGTAAGCCCCGTTAAATATCAGAACGGGCTTAGGTTGATGAAATGGACTTCTCTTCATTCGTCTATCAATTTAAGTAATTCGTCTTTCGTTAATCTGTTTCTGATTGCCTGTACAATACGAGTGTCCGAAAGAGTAACACCATCCAGAAATAGTTCTGACATCCTCTCTGTCATATAAACCCCGAAAGCTGGATCTATATAGCCGACGAAAAGCAAGGCCAAAGACTGATCAATTAATACGTGCCCCGTTGCCTCATCCGTTACCATAATCTCGTAGTCCGGTATCTCGTAAATATCCTTTACACTCTCGAACCAAAAAGAAAACTTTCGGGCGAAATCAATTGCCGAATGCTTCTTACTGTCACCTTTTTCAGCGATGTAAGTCGTTGCGTCAAAATAGATTAACCCTTTTTCGGATGTTCCGAAAAGCAATTCCGGGAACTCCATGTACTTTACAGTAAATGGAGCTTTTGTTCTAACTTTCATTCATAACTTCCACTTTGTTTTAAATTTACTGCTGCAAATATAGATAAAAACACGTAATAAATTTAAGTTTTTAGCTCTTTAAATATTTGTGTTTCAGCTAATTATAGCACAATAACGCACACAATGATACTATTTCAATGTACATACAAAATGAAAATTTCCCACCCTGTCTCCGACTGGAATACAACCAATCCGATGTGTAAGTAAATAATGCCATCAACATTTTTTTTCGGATAAAGGTATTCTGTACGAAATAACAATAAATGCAAGTAGTTACATCCGAAAACTCATTCAATGGAGAACTGTTGGAAAGCATCTTTCGCACTTCCAAAAAAACTATCGTCGAATACGTTCGCGAAATCGAAAGGAACAATCGTTATAAGTCAGTTCGACAAGACATTACGTTAGGAACGATACTGGACGACCGTTCCCGGTTAATAGACCTCTACGAAGCCTGCCTCGAACAGGACGCACATATACGCTCCGTCGTAGAGACGTTGGAATCCCAAATCTTAGGAGACCGGTACATGCTGGCCCGGATCAATGAAAAAGGAAAATACATCAAAGACGTAAAATACACACAGAAAATTCAAGGCACACAATTCGATAAAATTGTCAGAGGAATCGTTGAATCCAAACTCTACGGCTACACGCTGATAGAGATAATGCCTTATATCGATCCCAAGACCGGAAAATTGGCAGAAGTCAATCTGATTGAACGGAGAAACGTACTGCCCGACCAGTACACCGTGGTCAAACGGCAAGGCATTTGGTTGCCCAACTGGAATATAGCCTCGCCTGCATATAATCAAAACTACATTTTGATAAATTCCGGCACAATCGGCTTATTTTCAGCAACAACACCTCTTATCTTGGCGAAAAAATTTACCGTCGCAAATTATGTCAACTTTGGGAGCACGTATGGGCAACCGATTATCCATGGGAAGACCATCTCAGAAAGTAACAGCGACCGTAAACGCCTGGCGAACGATATAGCCAACGCCGCACAAAACAAAGTGGTAATCACGGGGATAGACGACGAGATAGACATCAAGACCTTCACAATGAGCAACAGCGAGAAAATTTATACCTCGCTGATTGAATTTGCCAATAAAGAAGTTGCCAATTTGATATTGGGTTCTGAATCAATGGCAGGTGGTATGCAAAGTTACGTTGGAAGTACGAAAGCCCATCAGGACATTTTCAGAGACAGGATCGAGGTATATCGCAGGTTTATCGAAAATGTGATGAACGAAGAAATTATACCTCGTCTGGTCGCAATGGACTATATTCCTGATGGATTGGAATTTAAGTATTCCAACAGGATTGAAATGAATAACGAAGATAGAATCAAGCTCTATCAGTTAATCACAGATAAATACGAAGTCAGTGCCGACGAAATTGAAAAAGAGTTCGGTATCAACGTGGGAAAACAACTCAACGTCGTCCCCACAATGGGGGCAGCAGGAACCGGAACACCTGTTCCCTCTGGAGGAACCCATGACAGAGGCATTATGTCGGACGAAGAGTATTTTAGGCGCTACGGTCATTCCAGAGGCAGCCGGATAGCCAACTTTCTTAAAGAGTAATTACATGGCAGAAAGAGTAGAAATAAAACAGGAAGACAAAAGCCGGGAAGAGTATTTGCTGATTCTCGATGCGTTCCGCCGCATGGTCTATAACTTCGAGAACAGTGCCGAACGCTGGGAGGTATTCGATGACATCGTTACCTTCCGGGCATCTTTCCTGATTGACCGGGCACTTTCCGGTTTACGGATAGATTTTGACCGGGCTTTGGAAATACTGAAAGGGGGCAACAACCATATAACGGCAAGGGAAGAATCCGAACGGGACACCCTGATAGCCGCTATCGACAATCTGGTCGATTTCGCCACAGCCGAGGAAACAGCTATGATGCGGGAGTTGCCCGACGAACTTGATTTGAATGATATGGAAACTTACGAAGAAGTTTGTCGGAAATATAACGAAACCTATGCGGAAACAGAGAACAGTCAGGTTCTTCATGCGGCCACTATCGCCGCATGGTGGATGGGAACCTCTGCCGAAACCATTATTACATTCAATACGCAGTCTGACGAACGGGTCAGGCCCTGGCATCTGTCGCATGAAGGAGTATCCTATCCTAAAAGTGAATTTCCGCCCGAACTCATTCCACCGATAGAATGGGGTTGCCGGTGCTTCTTGACAGCAAATGGTTTCGGTTCTGTTTATGGTGCTCTGGTAAAGCCCGATTTTAAGGGAAAGGTAAACCCGATATTCGCTGAAAGTCTGGCAACGGGTGGACGGATATTCTCACCGGCTCACCCGTATTTCTCACATACACTGCCGGTAGAAGCTCTGAAAATCAAACAACGCATTAAAAACAAATTCGGAATAGTATGCCTGCAATAACACTGGATGAATTTTGTAACCAATGGGCCCGTGGCAAAGATGTTCGTCCATTCCATAGCCTGCTGGCAAAGAATGCCGAGGATTTTGTCACCCTGGCCGGAGAATATGCCCTGAGTCGTTTTCGTACCTCTTTTGCCGAAGGTGGTTTTTACGGCAGCGGAACAAAATGGGCACCCCGTACTTCCAAGTGGGGAAAGAAATTCACGCATCCGGTATTGATTGACAGTGGAGAATTGAAAAGTAAAATCAAAGGACAAAAAAGCGAACTCGGTGCATACAGCACGTTCGGAAAACGGGACTACCGCCGACGCTACCATTACGACATCTGGACGGAAGAAGAAAGTCAGACCATGGATGGGCATCGTGGAAAGAAAAAAGGAAAATACAAGAACTACGCAGCCGTACACAACACCGATCCGAAGTTCGGATTATATACAGTGCGTAAAAACTCGCTCAAACGTCCGGTGCATAGACAATTTATAGGGCACAGCCCCAAACTGCTTGATGCTATAAACAAATTATTCGTGCCAAAAATATTTGATGGATTTCCCAAATGATTAAAGATAAGAAACAACCCGAAAAGCCAGTCGAATCGCCGGAACAGCCGACTATCCAGACTCCCGAAACAGTGCAAAAGAATCCTTTTGCAGAAATGTACTATGCCGTTAAACGAGCGATACTCACTATCCGGGAAGATCCGGAAAACCCGCTATCGCCCCCGTTCTTCAAAACCATTGCCATAGACAACGGACAATACCTTCGTATCATCCGGGACACCAACATGGGAATGGAAGTAGCGTTCCCCGCTATCTTCGTCCATTTCGTCAATGTCCGCTACCTCGTCCAGCAGCAGCGCATCGGCGAAGGACGGGCAACCATGCGGGTACGTTTCATCCTCAACAACCTCAATAACTCCGACCCGGAACAGGAATGTATTCCGTTCGATGTTTTTCAGAGAGTGAATGTTGCTATTCAGGATGCTAAAAACCACGAACCCGCACTTAACGAGCGTTGTAATTTAACCTACTTCGACATGCCGCAAACCACTAACATGCTCCAGGCGTACTGGGTGGATTATGAAGTCTGGTTCCGGGAAACCTCAGCCTGGAAATACAAAGACTGGATTGAACGTTACCTCGTCATGCCCCCCTTCACCAACCACTCCGACGCCCCGGAACACAACGAATCCGCCCACGGCAACCACCCCGAACCAACCTACAAGCAAGCCACCGGTTACGTCCCCTCCGTCGAAGTCGATGAACCCGAACCACCCGACGACATCGACAAAGCTGATGCTACCAGTGCTATTTCCTAAACACCCCCACTCATTTCTTCCATCCAGAATCCGGCACACCAACCGGATTCTCTCTTTTTTCCATTCGGAAGACCATTCGGTCATTCGGAAAATTCATTTCCCATTCTCCCTCTAATTCCTTACCTTCCCCCTTGCAAACTCACAGGGCGGTCTCCGAAAAGCCTAATAATAAACAGAGTAGGAACAATTACAATTAATATTATGCCACAAGATCATGATTGGGCTTTAAGAGCACCTAATTTTCATTTTAAACCGCAAGATTATGTAAATTCATGTTTCTCCGCATGTTTACAAATGGCAATGGCTAATTTTGGTATTATTGCTCCTGTAGGCAGACCAATTGAGGACCAATTTAATAACTATATGACAAATGATTTGCAGCTAAATAATCTTGATGTTGCAGCTCCAACCCCGGCCCAAGTCCAAAACTTTATATTGAATACTAATTTTCTTGGAAAAGACTACCTTACCTTATTAAATTGTGTAGATAATATAGATGAAAATGCTTTCGAGTATATAAAACAATTATTCCAACTTCGACGTAATATTGCGCTGATTGGTGCTATTAGAGTCGGAGGAGGACATGCAACTGCAATTATAAAATGTAAGGGATTCTTTGTCGCAATAAACCCTGCTGAATTTGAAGGAAATTGTGTACCTACAGCGTTTAATAATATAGTCTCAATAGATGTAAATGATAATATAGTTGGAATTGATTGTAACAGTACATGGTGGTCGAACATGGATTATTGTTATATCATTAGTAATCGTTAATTAGACAAATAGAAATTCTAAAAAACTGCCTATAATGAGGTTGTGGAAATAATAATTATGGATTTCCGCAACCTCAATAGAGTGAAAACAATATTTTATATTAATCATTATTGATTTTCGTACTAAACTAAGCAAATAAGTATAATCCAAACAACGTCTAACAAGTTTCAGTATTCTTCATATATAATATAGCTACTCCTATTTACAATATAGTATATACATTCCCTCGAGACAAAATATTCCCGACATCAACACTTTACCTTATATAACCCATACATATATTCCTATCTCTGTCACCATGTATAAGGTACTTTTCCCTTTTAGAACCATTTTTTCAAGTCGTTTCTTCTTAATTTCCTCACTGAAAAAAAGTAAGTTTCTCAGTACATAATCGCTCAGTTTCCAAAACGAGACTTGAAAATTCGGGCTTTGGAAGCGTATGCCATCCGCACCGGCAAGCATACCCTCCCTCGTCTTTTTTTTCTTCTTTCAATCCGAAACATATACTGATTATCAGTTAATTATAAGGTTTACTTTTGTACAAAGTAAACCTTTTTACTCTTTAATCACCTTCACAACTTTCAATTTGTAACCAAAAAAAATATTTTCTTTCTGTTTACCCTATTACATTAGTTGTAACTAATTGATTTTAAATTAATTGCTATCAGTTTTACTTAATTACACTTGATTATTCGGATAAAAACGATTAAAAAAAAATTTAAGGGGAATAATATTTCTTTTAAGTAATTGATATTCAATGACTTATAAATATCCCTTCGCGTGCGCGTGTGTTCTCATTCATTTTAGAAAGGATTTTGACCGTCCCTAAAAAAAATATTTTGGAAAAAGTTTGGAAATAGAAAAATCAATATTATCATTAAACAAGTCCAACGGGAAACAACTACCCAAAACAAACGGACTTAAAACAGTATCAAAAAAGCGAATAAAAAAGCTGATACGAAAAACGCTCTTTGACAAACAGTAAATTAATCACCCGTAACAAGGTGAACACACACAAAACACCGTTATAAGGTTTATAATCTTATACGAGTTGTATCTGATACGCTCTGTTTTGTCCCTATGTTTTTACGATTGACAAAATTTCTTTTTAGCAAAGTTGAAAAATTTTGCTAATCCAAAAAAAACGTATAAAAACGTCAAAGGGGAAAATACACCCTTTTGCGAAGAAATAAAAAAAGTAGTTATTAACAATCTAAAATTTTAAGAAAATGAAACAATTAGTTATCAATGTATCTAAAGACGTTACAATTAACGATTTAGTATGTAGCCCGAATGTTATTTTGTTGGCAAAACAGAGTACAACAACCAACGCAAAAACGGGTGAAACGACTACAAATGTACGCTATATAGAGGTGTGCAAAGTCGAAAAAACGGATGCTTTGACTATCATTCAAAGTCTGTTAAAATACTGTATTGCAGAGTATTTTGTTTGTAGAGATTTAGAAAAGGACTTTGCAGATACCAATATCAAGCAAAGAAAGTTGTTCAACCAATTTTTAAGCGGTAACACAATTTACCGTACCAATTCGGAAGGCAAAGTTTCAAATGCGCTTGTTTCGGAAGTACCTTTCAGCCAAACAGCACTAAAAGTAAAAGATTATCACACTATTACAATGTGCAAAAAAGAAAACTTGAAAGCTGCCATCTATCAGCATTCAAAAGCGATTTTGTCGCAATGTGAGTATCTGCGCATGATTGTTAAAAAAGCCGAAACTTTGGATGCAACGCAAAGCGAAACAACCGAAAAACAGCCTACAAAAGTGACGACAAAGCGCAAAGAAACGACAACCGGAGCGACTTTTGTCCCTACCGCCACCGCAATGGTAGCCGCACCCGCTGTTTAAAAACAAGCCGTTTGCCTCATGCAGACCGTACCCAAAAAGGTGCGGTCTGCTTTTTTATACCTACTCATCTCACCTGTGTTTGCTTTTTTTGTGTACATACTGCATTAAAATGTTACGCAAAAATTTTTCCCCGGCGGAATTACGGGAGAAGTACGCCCTAACATGAAGTGGTTTCGGATGTAAATTTTCACAATCAAAAAACTGTAAAGCAATGAAAGCTAAAGATATTCTCGACAATTATTGTCGGTTGTATAGGGTAACTATGCCCGAAATTAACCCTGCGGAAACGCAATATTTCGTAACAATTTCCCCGGACGGTGCGGATGTGTTATACCTGCGTAAAGCGTCAAAACTTCTGGGGCAAATCATCGGGGCTGCCATGAAGCGGGGCACTGTTTTACACGTTCGCAACGGGGCAGTATCTCCGCTGACATGGGAGAATTGGAAACAGACATGGAACAAATTGTTTGCGCCAAAGGTGCGCGACCGCAAACCTGCCCCGATACCCAATTATTCACGTCCTTATAAATCGAAGATGTTTGAGGAAGGGCAACAAAGGAGCGCACATAAAAAGCCGCAAAAGCATGGGTTTGAATGTACTTTCGTGGCAAACAAGTCCATGAATTTACTCACACCCGCCAGAGTTCCCAGCATCCAGATAGGGGGATAATTGCGACTAAAAAAAAGCGACCAGGCAACCGCAAGTCACTGTAACCGTAGCACCACTGCACGGAAGCGGTCAGACAAGCTGGTCAGTATGCAGGTAGTGGGCTGGAATATGCCTGCTATCTGCTACTTTTTTATATGCCATTCTTATGTGGCAACGTGTAATATATGTCATTTTCCGGTGGTTTCTCACGGGCTTTAATATACACTTTGTCAGGATTGTACCCTGAATAGTCCACACTTCAAATAAACTTCAACTTTACTTCTTTGCGTCGTGATGACGCTCGTCCTACCTCTAAAATAACACGGTTAACACAGTGCAGCAGGGCTGCTTCCAAATCACACTTAACTGGGTGAGCTGTGTTCCGCTGTTATCCTGACAGGACAAGAATAGATGAAGTAAAAGGAATACACGGTAGTTTCAAAATCGCCTAAAAAATAAATTCTATAAAAATATTTGCAATGAGAAAAGAAATGAAAGAAGTACTGTTTATGTACGAAATGGGCTTTGAAAGCCTACAAGGTTGTGGTTATAGGGTTGTTGAAATTGTAGCAAATCATTCATACAAAAGAATGGTTCCCATCGAACGTATGGATCGAATACTTAGACTGTGCGGCATAAAACGCATTGGGAATGGATTAAGTTTTGGACTTATAAATCCAGAAGACAAGAGAATAATTATTATTAGAGGTTAATGCCCCACATAAACACTAAAACAAAATCATAATACATATATGGTAGAAATATTCAGTACAGACCGTACCATGAGTCTGGGCTGCTTCGAAAATTTCAAAGCTGCCAAAGGTACGCTTAACGGACTTATCGCTTCAGGCGAACTCTCTGGTGAAAACCCGGCAGTGCTGGTTTGCTGCTATAAAAACAATGAAATGCAACGTGAATATACCGCTACTTATTACGGAAAATGGCATGTACCGGCATCTCCCAAAGCACCTCACATCGCACAAAAAATCGAAGGGGTTCGCCGTAAGGTCAAAAATCAATGTTGCAAAATCTATGAATTGCCGGTGGACTGCTTTACAGAAGCGTTCTCTGACTGGATAGGCACTTATCAACCAGTGATTTGAGAATAAACCCGCAAAAATCAAGTAACCTTAAAAAAACAAAGCCATGAAAAAAATCTATTGTTTTATCAAGAAGTACGAAGACCAGATTTCAAACATCGTGTTTGTGACGGGATTATTGGGTATAGCGGTAGCTGCCTACTTTGTTTTTACCTGCCCACGAGTGCCATGTTTCGGCTTCTAACTACACAGTAAAGATATAATATATAACGCTTTATGTCTTTTCTGTTTCTGCCGGGGTTCTGCCTGAATCTCGGCTTTTTCATGCCCCTACGAAAAAAAACGCATTGAGTTTAACCGATGCAAACTAATATCAACTAATCTAATTACAACAATAAAAATTGAGATTATGGCAAAACATAATACGACCTTTCATGGGACCGATGTCAATAAAGCGACCAGCCTTTTTGAATACGGTCTGCTTATGCGGTGGAAACCTAAACAGAAAAGCTGGCAGTGTATTTACCAGTGTGAATGTCCTCCGGGCAGTACACGATATAGCTACGGCTGGGTAGATGAAGAAACGCTCGACGAAATTTTCACGAAAAGCTGGGGTGTAAAACACCTTAAATCATTTATGGATTTCCTTGGAAGTAGCTGGGAAGAATGGAAAGAGCTAACAATGTGCCAACGTGTGAGCGATTTCATCAGCTATTTTGGAAGTGGGGAATTATTCAGTACAGATGCCACGGGTGGATATAGTATCAAAGAAATATGCAAGAAGTTGAAAATTAAATATTACGAAGAATATGAGCAGGCTTAACTATTACTACCTCGATTATCTGCACCGTGAAGTCGGATTAACCCGTAGTGATATAGAGTCCGTCCCGGAATCCGGAAGCGGAGACGATGCCTGTTCTGTAATTGCTGACAAAAAGTATGTGCAAAAACAACTTGCAGAAGTCACGGATGAACAACTGTTCGATGCCGTAAAAAGCCTCTGTGATAATCCCGAATTGCCCTCTCGAAAAATAGCTATCATGTACATTGTCTGGATGGTGGCTCTCTCGATTAAGGAAGAAGTATTTACCAATCAAAAAACAGAATCACCATGCCAGAAGACAAGAAAACGATAAAAGTAAGGCTCCACCATATTGAATACGGTGTTTACCTTGAAGTATGGAAAGTCCAGACAGAAGAAGGTAGTCCCAAACGATATGTAGGGCGGGACATGAGTTGCTGTGACCGCCTTTGGAGTGCCCTGTGTGACGCCCCGTATGGATGCTGCGAACCGGACTGCCACCTCAGTAAAGCCGTTGAGATTATTGTCTGCGATAAGAACTGGAACGAACAACTCAGAGATGGAAACGACCGGGAACTCTATCCTGAAAGTTTTCCAACCCTTGAAGAAACGCATGATTCAGAATGGGCAGCCGTCAAAAAGCAAATTCCAGGTGTAACCAAAGAGGGGTTCTCAACATGGATAGAAGCCAAAATGCCCCCAAATGTCAGTGATATAAACCGTCTTAATTGGCAAGCTCCAACCCATTATGACGTCATAGAAACAAAAGTGCTTCGTCGATTTGCATGGTTAGGCGAAAACTACGTCGTTCTCCGGCAGACCAACAGACATAAGATGTGCAATGCGTTTTGGTACGAGTATTTCACAAGCAAGGAAAAGCTGGAGCAATACGAGTCACTAACATTTTTCTACGGCTATGAATATGGCGACCAACTGACAAACTCGCTCAAAGAGAAACTCACTAAAAAATAATACCACGAATAATCAAATTTTGAATTATGACAGATAAAATCCTACAAATGTTTTTCGACATCGCCAGATGGGAAAAAGCAATAGAGAAAGGTGTAGGCAAAAAAAATACGAATATGAGCGAAGAACAATTACAAGAACTTGCTGAAAGTGGCCAGTGGAAAGACAGGGCTATTGACTTGCTCCAGCGTAAAACAAAAGCCTGCCTGGAAATCATTCTTTCCTTCGTGAACGACTACTGGCAAAACCTTGCCAGCGATGAAGAAAACCTCTACAATTTTGAGGTGTACGAGTCTGAATATTTGGAAGTTTATACCTATTGATATGAGAAATTCAAATCCGATAATCTATAAGGGAGTGGAATATCCCTCCGCTTATATCGAGATGGACGGCACAATCGGTTGTATCCGAATTGCCACCGAATCGCTGCAAAAAACTTTGGAGCAAGACGGGTTATTTGATGCTGAGGTCCCCGGCGAAGTTGAAGCCGTTGACAATCAGATTGCTTACTATGTCACCGACGAAGAATTTAAACTACCTATTCGGGAAGTGAAGAAAATCATACGGATTGCCTACGATGAAAAAAGTCCCCATGAACCTTCTGTGACGAAAAGCATCGGTGAACTTAAAAAGGGAGAATTCTTCCGCCTGAAAGATTCCGAAACGGCCCCGGTATGGGTCAGAGGTGGATATGTTCCGTTAGAAAAAAAGTTTAGCACCTATAAGTACGACGATGTGAACCATGAACGGCTGTGCAAGGGTGAAACAGAAGTTTACGTGGGATTTACATTCTAAGAATAATCAAATATGGCGCGTCCTGTTACATATCTCTTGCCGGTTTATTGGGCTTGTGCTCTTGTAAACGATGACTATACAGGTCTTAGTGATGAAGAAGAAAAGCAAATAAACGATTTTCTGGAAACAGCAGAAGGCCGTCCGGTCAGTGTGAACTTTGAAACCGAAGGCTTTTACCGGCGCAACGATGCCGGTACTTTGCCCGGAAACTGTGCAGAATTCATTTTTTTTATAGACGAATAATATGACAACAAGTAAAAAACAACCTTCTCCGAAAACAGAACTGATTAAATTTAACAAATCAATAGTTCCGTTTCACATCTTCGATCACGAAAACGGCTTGTACTCCTTGTGTTTGCACGAGGGCAACAAATACGAAAAGACTTTCCGTGAATGTCGAAAAACGCCGAATGATCCCGAAGGAAACGGGTACAACTTCGAGGCGTTAATCAAAAAGTTTATATCAGAAAAAATGCCGGACGACCCTTTCAATCAGATAATAGGTTCAACGCCATTGAAAATAAGTTTTTTTAATGGAACAACGTCGGAAAATGACTCGAAGCTGGTGTATGATTCCGAATGCGGTATGTTCTGCGTGTATGCCAAGGATAAGGAAAAGCTGATGAACTTGGCTGCCGGCTTAAAGTCAATTTGCGATGACGCAAGCCTGCTAAAAGACCTGATTTCCCGCACCAACTTCTTCGATAAAGACTAATAAGTACCCACCATTTAATATAAAACACCATGAAAATATTTTGCCAGGAATGGTATGATGAAGCAATGAAACATGCCAAAGAAACCAACGATCCTACACTGCAAGAGTGCCTTGACAGATTAAAAAGCTGGGAGACAAACAATCCTGACCATCCTTGCGAGATTGAGTTACACAGGGATTTTGCTCCACTTTCATTTCTGTTTGTGCAACGCTATCCTGATGGGCGAGAAGGAATTGTGGGCGGTTTAGTCTATCACGGTACTCCCGATGAATCAATGTGCGTGCAGTTAGTTCCGACAAAAGGATGGCAAACCCATACCTAATCACCGGAACAATCCTACCAAATATTAACAATCAAACAACAACGAATATGAATTTTGAATTTGCAATCATCAAATCAGACAATTGTACCTATCTATGCCGGAAAGATGAAGAAACATATTACTGCGTGGATAACCCGATGTTATCCTTCACAGAAGGAGAAGATGAATTTGAAATCATTCCTCCCGATATGTCTTATAGAAAGAAAATCTACAAATACAAAGGTCGTAAAGTCCGTGTAGAACCTGCCATTTACGGAAATGGTTGGCTGGCTATTAGCGTGGTAAACACAAGAAATTCAGACGATTATGAATATTTGACTACTAACCTTGGTGATCCGGATGCCTTTGGATTACCGGCCCGTACATTTGTAGATTGCAACAACCACCCTGACGCATTGAGATTTCTCGAAGAGAATGGACTGGCTAAAAACGCAAATTATCAACGCCAAAGCGGGTTTGTAAATTACCCTATGGTTATCGCCGACTTAGCCCTTCTCTATCAGCATAATCCCGAAGTATTCCAATTCATAAATCCCTAACAAAGTATAGTATGCAAGTATTTTTGCAAGAGTCGATAAATATCTGTGAACAGATTGAAAAAGGAGAATTGAAACTTAATGCAGTTCCCTATAACGACCCTAAAACAGACTATCTGATTTCAATATTGCCGGAGTGTGATTACGCAGAATGGTGCGATTGCACTCCGAATAATCAACCGGATTGGCTGGCGTTCAGACCGTCCGATGCTCCTCTCACAACCTTGTATCTGAAAAACAAGCACTCAAAGACTATTTATTTCATAACCGATTAAATTCAGAAAAAACGATGAAGAAAGTAAATAAAGAAAAAGCAAAATTATCAGGCGACAAACTGACCTTAGAAGAAATCCAGGCAGAATATCACGAAAGTGATGTTTGCATGGCCGAACTTCTTGCTTTCATACCAGCCAGGGGGCTGAATATGGAAGAAGCCTTCGATCTGAATATTGCAGCAAGAAAATGGGCTGACGGGGATGAGTTTTATCGGGTAATAGACGATGGAGAACCGGTAAAATTGTAAATCTATGAGAACCTTTCAAGAAATATATGATTTCTGTAAAAACGACAGGACATATCGGACATATTACGATGTACCGGATCATTTTGCTTGCACACAAAAACAGTATAGGTACTATTACCATGATGTACGGGGAGGCCAGTGTCGGGGAGGAACTTTTCTATTTCATCAGCGGTGTGTCCAGCTTGAAAGGTTCCTTCGTGGGCTAAGGCAGGACTTTTATTTGCATATCTTCCCCCATTCTTACAAAGAGGCAGACCGGCAAAAACATGAAGACTTTCTGATTTTCATCGTTGCGCATGTTGAAGAACGCGGTGTGCATGTCAAATTTACCCATCCTTATACAGGAGATGATATTTATTTCATTGCGCGTTCCCATCGTCCCTTTAACAAGGAAGGTCTTATCGGTGAAGTCAAAGCCTATATAGACAAACATCTCTTGCTGCCTCCCGGACGATACCGTGACCTGCAAGTCGAGTACAAAATACCCAAAGAAAAATTTCTGGGGTGGTATAAAACCTATAAAGAAAGAATACATATCGCCGAAGAACAAGCACATTGGGATATGATTGAAAAATACCAGCCGGACAATCGCATGAGCTACGAGGACAGTTATAATCTGTTAGCCGCATCAGGTATGTTCTTCGACTTCAATTGTGATGAATACGAGCGCAATCAGATGACTGAGGAGTTTATGGATATATGCAATCGTTAATCATTACCCCTTCAATTTACCTATACTTTCTAACAGTTTGACCCGTTCCACTCAGGGTTATAAGTGGACTATGATATGATTGAACAAGTTAAAGCCGGTGACAAGCTCACCATTATAAAGGTAAACAGTTTTGCTGCAACCAGCATCAGTGAAATAATCGTCGATTCCATCAGAGAGGGTCGGATAATCTTTGCACACAAAAGGAAACGGTATTATCTGAATTTCGATAATGGCACACTGGTTCTCAAAGGGCACAACCTGGGCATAACACAAGGCTCGTGGGGTAATGGATGCTGCTTTTTGATGAGCGGTAACTGCAATATCGGAGGTTTGGACAGTGAAACCATGAAAACGTTGTTAAAAACGAACATCAACGAGACGTTCGACCAATGGGAGCGTATTTACTGGTTCGATGGAACCAGTGAAAAAGGAGACCCCATATTCATGCCTCGTCCAGTATCGGACAATTATTTGAAATACCGGGAACAAGCCGAGAAAAACAAGCCTAAAACTGCCGGACAGATTTCTGTTGGCAATTTCATATACTGTTATTTAAAAGGGTCAAAACACCAAGACCTGACAGATATGCTTGAAACCCATTTGCAAATGGAGAAGGATTACAAGGAATATCTGCAATTGGGTAAAGTTGTTGATGTGATAGACGTGAGCGAAAAAGAATTTGACTCTCTGGAATATTCCGAAAATACAAATCTCCTGAGAGACAAAGGCGGCAGTTACTCGGAAGATATTGCAGAAAACCGTGAGGATTGCAGCTATTCTTCATTTGAAAGAGAAACTTTTTACAACCATTTCACACTCATCCGTACACCATCCGGGCGTGCTATTACAGCGGATGCCCAAGGTTACGATTATATGCGTTATACCGGTCTGTTGCCACATTATAGGGTATCAATGAAAGCTGATTGTGATAAGGTTAGCGAACGTCTGCGTATAGCCCGGGAACAAGCCGAAGAAGAGCGCATCAAAAAGGAGGAAGAAACCACCCGGTTACGAAATGAGGAAAAAGCACGCATCGAAAAAGAGTACAGTTTCCTGACGGTTACCACAGATAAGTACGACCAAAAGACTGCCGCAAACAATCTTCGTACCCTGCTCAAAGTAAAATTTCCAGCAACAAAATTCTCCGTGAAAAAATATCACTACAATTCTTATACGGTTAGCTGGGAAGATGGACCGACAGAGCAACAAATAAGCGAGATAACCCACCTCTTTAAAGATGAAGGCTGGGAGGGAATGACCGACTCGTCATATTCGATTAACACTCCATTCAATCAGCGTTACGGTTGCATAGGCTATATTTCTACCAGTAGAAATATTAGCGATGCTGTTCGGAGCCAGGAACTCGAACTGCTCAACAAAGAGTTAGGCAAAGAGTATCAAATGGAAGATTACGTAGTAGAAAAAGAAAATACAGTATCGACTTTAATATATCAACGGACATACAAAAAGGATTATTCCCCCCAAATTAAAGAAGAAGCCAAATCTGTAAAAACGAATAAAACTGCCGGTAAAACCATCTCTGTGCAAGGATTGGAACTAATTGACTATTCTGAAAAATCCTTTGCCATCATCGGAGATACCAAGCCGATAAAGAAAACGCTAAGTGATCTTGGCGGTTCATTCAATGGCCGCCTTTCCTGCGGTCCCGGCTGGATATTCTCCAAGTCCAAAATCAACAACGTCAAACAAGCCCTAAATATGTAGTCTATGGAAGCAGCAATATTACCCTATATCCCGTCCAGAGTCAGCCTCTATTATGTCGATTACCAAGATGACTTGGATGAACATGAAGACCTTCAACAAAAATGTCTGCAAGACAACAACCTCGTCCCTCTATACGAAAAAATAGATGACTGGTTTGGAGAGCAGGAAATTCAGTATCGTAATGAAGAGCTCAACAATATCCGTAAAAAAATGTCAGCCGATGGCCGTGAAGAAGAATTTGACGCCCATGAAGACGAAATTTGTGATTTACTCTACGAACGGAACGATACAGATCCGGTAACAGACCTTATTAAGAATACCAGCACAACCAACATGTTCTACTCTCTTGGTGTCGAAATTGACGGCTATCACGATGATTGGTGCGGAAGTTATCGGGGGGAATCCGAAGCAATGGCTTGTTATAAGATCAGGCGTGCCCTCAAACTTAAAAAGGGGCAATTCGATGACCGTATTTCTGACCTCGTAGAAAACGCCAGCTATGGTGGAGAATTGCGTATCTACTTCAATGCGATGTTCAACGAATTGGTCAGTAAGGATAACGACGATTTTAAAACAATTCACTTTCACGGAGATGTTGTGGTTGCCGTAGCAGACAGCCACAACGGTTCAGGCTTCGACACCACTTTGCCCTTAGATATCACCCTTCCTTTCAACCGGGACAACTTGTTCGTTGACTCTCAGGTACGCTATTCCTATGCTTCTGAAGTCTGCGGCATGTGCCATGACTGGTGTGACAGCACCCAGTGGGAACTGGGAACGCAACCAATCAAAAAGTCTATTAAGTCGAGTAAAATGGCCGCCCACATACAACAGGAAGCCAAATACACGGCAACATTCAAGGCTGGCGGCTGCTCTGCCGGGGATATGAATATGAACCGTCACCGGGATGTTTATTACGACAACAACTTCCCGTGCGGGAACCGTTGTCCTCATTGCAGAACTTTCTGGGTGGATTGAAAAAGTAAAATACAAAATAATATAAAAAGTTAAATATGAAAAAAATATTGGTAGCCAATAATGATGGTAGAATGCCTAAAGGCTTTTTAGAGCAATTAAAATCAATATCAAAATTAGACTGGCATTATGACGAAGTAGCAAAATGCTTTTATGCAGAAATAGACAATGAGAAAGAAGCAAAGTTTCTTTCCATGAAAATAATTGCAATCTCTATTGGAATATTAAATTTATGTTTTTGCTCCTACATTGAGAATGGAATCACAGTATTCTTTTATGACAGGCTTAAAGGTTATATCCCCATGACGAAAAAATAAGTAGGTCCGTTTTTGCAGAAATGAGACGGCAAATCGCATATCATAAAACAATCAAACGTCATTAATAATTATATAATTCAATATGAGAACATCAGAAAATATAGTCAGTAGCTTCTTCTACTATATGTGGAACGCTTGGTGCGAGGAAGAATGTCGCATCGTATTCGCTTCCGTTAGTTACCCACACTTCTGGGAAAAATGGTGCGCAGCCACCCATCCTACGGTGTACGGTGCAGCCGAGAAATTCTATGCTGAACTCTCCGTGCATAGCCGGACATTACTGGTGAATCGGGCTTGTGAAGTATATAACGGCAGCGAACGGCGTAGCTCATCATCCGTTGTACCTGACAAAGAACTTTTTGCCTACGTTTTCCCGGCATCACGTCTCGAACGTAACGCAACCGACGAGGAAATTCTGGCCGATTACGAAAACAACTGGGACAAGGACGAACCAACCCAAAAACTCACTCCCGACAAATTTGCGGCCTATTGCAATGACGGTTATTTCAACACCTCCGGGCAACACGTCCGTTTTATATAAACACAACTTAGTTATGAGCGAAACTATTAAACATACCAATTACGGAACAGTTAATCTCGGATGCTGTGAAAATCTATATCACACTACCTACCATCAACTGAAGAAGGAAATTCACTTTGCAGTAAGCAAAGGCGAAATCTATAACCCCAAAAACTATTTAGACCCCAAATACCACTTTTGTTATCGCTTCCCATTTCCCGACGAGGACCACCAGAAACTGTTCGGACACTATGACGATTTTGAACGGGGCTTTCAAATAGCCATATCCCGGCATCTGTTTGGTGAAGGCGAACTGTCCGTCGGACACACTAATTTCTACATACGCCATGAACACAAATCCGGCTATTCTTTCGGCATCAATTTTCCCTGTCCGGGCGATGAAAAAACGGAGATACCATTTCAAGACCTACAGAACGTAAAAGGATATTTTGTCATCGAAATCGTACAGCAGAAAATTATAAATAATCAATTAGTTACAATAGCTCGATGTCCGTTTTGTGGTAACAAATCTCAGATGACAAAGCAGGAAATTCAAATCATGCACCACATTATTTACAGTGGTAAAACCTACTACGATGACCTTACAAAACAAGTGATTGACATCGCATTGCAGGGTTATTCCGACCTCACATAAATCAATGATAACAATGAACGAAATAGAAAAAATACAGTCTCTCAAAGCAGAGATTAAGGAGAAACACGAAAAGATAAAGAAGTCGATGATTCTGTTGGTACAGATGCTCGGTGGAGAAGTTGAACCCGTAAATGGTCAAACATACAAAGCCGTAGAAGAGACCGGGAGCAATTGCGTGATAGAATCTTTTGTATTTGAAGACGGAAAACTGATGGTGAGAACCGACTTCGATGGTGACAACTTCACGCTGGAGTTAGATAACTTTCACACTGAGGAGTTGGCAAATATACTTTACCTTATGTTGGAAGAGAATAAAAACCACCTCCAGCAAAAGATTGACAGGTTGTTTCAAGCATTCTTGAAGGAACATAGGCAAGAAGAACCTCTCTATGCCTCCTGTTGCGTAAAATATCTGGATAACAGTCCACACGCAGATGTTACAATCAAGCTAAACAACGAATTAGATGACCAGGACGATTTGCTGTTTTACTACTGTAACTCTTTAAATGGTATTAAATCGCTATGCGACTTTGGTGTTGAAGAGTTTATTTTGACTGATGTATATGAACTCTTAGACCGCTTATAGATATAAATGAATAGAACTAAATAATTGCATTATAATTAAAAAATGAAAGCAATAGAATTTTCCAGCCAATACACTAAAGCGGCAAACAATTTCTTTGCCAGATGCTTGGAGTGTGAATCGGTTCCTTTGCATAAAATGCAAGACATAACCGTATCCTTTACCGACCGGGGATTTACATTACGGCTTGAAACCGTCGATAATGATTTCTCGCAGGAATTTGACGTAGACGAAAAAAGGGCTACTCCTCTCTATTTTGAAACACACTAATTAAAAGAACATACATGGGAACAGCAACAAAAGAAAATACCCGAAAATGGATTGCGGATAGTGTAAAGCCGATGTTAGCGAAAGATGATGGTACAGTATATATCCGTCGTATTAAAGGTGGTATTTCATTCGTACTCGCTTGGATGCGTTATGATATAGACGATATAGAAAACAAATTTCGCGATGAAAATTATACAATTGAAGTCTCTGTTCGCAAAACAGATTCATCGTTCTTTGCAGATGACTGGACATATATCAATGAAGGTGTCCCTTTGCAAACACCTGACGAAAACGACTCTTTTGCTACTGTCGTAGATTGGATTTTCAAGATCGCCTTAAACTATCTCAAAACTAAGATTTACTACATGCTGCCGAACAACAAGCGAATCGAATTACTATCCGAGATGCACACGGCAAACTATGATTTTGGCGAATTTGACGAACCAATCGAAGACCTTCGGAAAAATTATTTAGAGGGATCAGATGAAGCAACAAAAAAGAGCGTCGAACAAAAGATAGAAGCCCAATGCACTGCTTTTGCGGATTTCCTCGGTATGCAAGATGAAGAAATGCAATCCATGATTAGCATCAGTGACTTATCCATTGGGATAAAACAAACACTTCTTGCAGGATAATACAACAAAAATGAAATCAATAAACAGCAAAGAATATGAATAGACAACTAACAGAAGACCTGCACCAGTATTTCAAACAGAAAACAAACCCCACACCCGATGAAAACAGTTTACTGACAAGATTAACGGGTGAGCTGCCCTATTTCCCCATTTCTCACATTTGCCGTGACGATTTGGAAGGGAAAGGATTTGATATTTCAAACGTTACAGATTCCGAGATGTCAAGGTTGGCAGACAAATTAGGCGATGATTACTGTGAACAACTATATTCGATAAGTATGGAAATTATTGCTGAAGACAGCATAGAAATCCCTAAATATATTTGTCCTAAATGTGGCAAAAAAGCATCCCGCTACGATCCGTTCGATAAAACCTATCAGTGTTTTTCATGTCAAAACACATGGAAAAAAGAAGAGCCCACCGGTCGCTATGTATTAGTGGAATTTCCGGAAGATACTTCTTTCTATGAAAACAACGACATAGGTTATCCGTGTTTCAACTGCGAGGACAATGGAGCTATGTACGTTCCCGAGCATTTCTATCGGCAGCATACTGGAAAAGAACCCGAAGCGAACAGCATGTTCCGGGCTATTCAATGGCCGGAATCTCAAAGATTCTTTGAAATCGAACCCGAATCAATTGCCGCACTTTGCGAACCGATTGAAGCTGACGCCAAATCAATTGAAGATTTTGGAGAGTCATCTATCTGGGTTCCATTATGTCTAATTGAATAATAAGCCTATGTTCACCGACGAAAAAACACTCAACACGATACATGCTGACCTTGATGCCAGCGTATCACACGGGACCATGCGGCTCCAGGACTTGATACCCCGGTACATGGATGTCATTCGGGATACTCCTGAATACGTTCAACTGCTGAATGTCGTACCCGCTCGTGCTGTCGAAGACGGCAACGCAGAGTGGTGGAACAGTGAAGATGCTATTTCCCTTTTGGAAAATTTGGAAGACACCCTTGAGAACTATGCCCCCGAAGGATATTATTTTGGTGCTCACCCCGGCGATGGTTCCGATTACGGGTATTGGAAAATGGAAACAGTAACAGAACTTACTGCGGACGACAAAAAGAAATTCGTTGTCACCCTGACAATGATTTACAATGCGACAGTAGAAGTCGAAGCCACCGATGCGAAAGAGGCTGTCGAATATATACGGGACAATTTAGGTGCCCTGGCTCCCGATTCTCTGTTCGATAAGGGAGAAAAGACCGTGGACTATGCAAATCCGGTCAAATAGAATGCAGTATTGATATTGAATTTAATAATAAAAGGAAGAATATGAAAAAAGAATTTCCCTTTGACAACCTATACGAGGTGATGCTGCAATACCTTGCCCCGTTGTATTTCCCGCAGAGTTTCGATGATGATACCATACATACCTTGGCACGTGAAGAATTTTTCCGTGTTCAGGGAATTATATGTCGGGAGTACGAATTTGATGAAGACAAATACATAGAAGAATACAATGGCTTTTCACCTTTCGACGAAGTTTCTGATGACATAGAACAGGAAGTGTATGCCCGCATTAGAAAAGATTCCCGGCTATTACAAATCGTTAGGATACGGAAAGAGACAATCGCCCTCATCCGGAAAGCTGTCAAAAAAGCAAATGGAGTCATCGGTACATTTTACACCAACCGGGGTATCCGTTATCGTGATGCCAATATTGAGGAAGAGTATCAAAACTCACCAATTGTAGCAATTTGCAATACATTCAATGGCTGTTATGGAGGTTATGAAGGAAATACGGTTTACGACCTTTTCATAAACGAGAAATCAGAGCTACTATGTACCCTTAATGGTGAAGCGGGCGAAGACTTTGATGAACCTATTGAGAATGTGCAGGTCGAGGGATTAATTATACTCGTCCACTGGCTGCTGGAACATGGCTTTCTCACTTCCGATGAAGCCCCGTGCATAAGTCTATAAAGTAGTTCCTGACAACAAGCTGATTTGACAGAATTATATAAGAATAAGAAAATTGTAACTGACATGGAAGAAAACAACAAGTCAACCCCGGTATGTCCCGAATGTGGGAGCACCGATATTGAAATCCTCGACGACGAAGAAGTAGCAATCTGTAATCACTGCCTCTTAGAATGGCCTTATAACAACGAAATAATATGAAAGTAGTAAAAGTAAAACGGAAAAAAGAAATTCTATTTTTTCCGCATACTTTTCCCCATGAAGTCAAAGGCCAATCCTTTGAATATTTTATCAGCGGCGAAGGGTATAAAAAAACAAAGGCTTTTGATATTTTGAATGAAGAGATACCCGAACAGTGGAGCGGTCTGTCATGGCTGGAAATAATGTATATCCATGAAAAATACGGTCGGCATTGTTCTATCATATATGCCGAAACGAAATGTGCCGGTATTGTCGCTCTCGAAAACCTACTTTCCAGATATACACTTTTTCAGAAGGCAAAGCATCTGTTATGCCGGGAAACCGATGCTGCTTTTTTTGAACTGATAAAAACGGAAGGGATACTCTCATGGTTGGGAATGTACCAGATAGACATTATAGGGATGGATGACGAATTTGGGAAAAGAGATCCCGAATACCAACCCGAATTAGCGCTCTATCAGGGAAAAACTTGTTCAATGGACGGATATATCGAACAGAAGTTCGGAAAACGATACGTTCAGATAATAAATGCCATGATGAACTGATTAATCCTAAATATTAGTAAGCGAAAATAATTGCAAGGCGGTGAAAACAAACATTCATCGCCTTTTCTATTCTTACCCAAACAACTTGTAAAATATGAAAGCAGAATATGAAAAACTAATCCGTGCCCTACGGATTGAATTTTCCGTGGAAATAAAAGAAGCAGATGCCAACACGGACAAATGGTACGAACTTTATGTGGATAAAGACGCCGAAATCGGTACGCATACAGTCTGCAGCGCTTCTACATTCGACGAGGTAATCGTCCACTTCGAGAAATATGCTGAACAGTATGGCATTTTGAATACGCACATTGATATAATGCGCCAGCCGGACGATGCCGAGGTCGATATTAGCCTGACACATTCCGCTAAGTTGCTCAATGTCCCCAAACTGGTTAATGTCTATTTCCGCCTTGACTCCGGCTATGTTTGGGGTGGTGACCACCCCGGCATGTCTAAGGAAAAAGAAGATGCTTTCTTTGCTGAAGCTCGTCGGCTCTTTAGCGAAGCCGGTTACGAAATCAAGTCAATAAAATATACCGAATGTCCTGGCATTGTCAAAGAGTTTACTGACCTCTATTGTCACCCGATGGACCTCTCCGGCTATTGTGAAGAAAGCCGCATCCCGGAAATCGAAGCGATTCTCGCCAAAGGAACCACGTTCAAACATCGGTGTACCGATACATACGAACAAGTCTATCCGTACAATCGCGAACAGGAAATCGAATACTACCGGCAGACCTACCATGATTGTATCCAAACCCGACTGCTTTCCCTTTTCTCAACCAAGCGTCGCAACCTCTACAAACCGCAGCAGAAAGTAGTCGAACAACTTGCTAACCAAATCCGCATAAAAACAATTGAGCATACCATCGGCGTGTCCTCCGGTGATCCCTGCGAAACCTACATCCATGAATTGTACAAAGATTTGGTGTCCAAAGGTATGCTGATAGAGGCGGAAAAATCAATGGGCGTATCCTGCATCAAACTCTGTCGTTCAGCTAATGCAAAGGAAATTAAACAACTAAAACTAATCGTAACATGAAAAAGAAAAAAGATCGTTTTAATAAAATAATGAATATTCTAAGCTCAAATCAATTGATGGCAATTTATAACATACTTCAAAATATTATTGCCAATATAGACACCATATTAGGGAATAGATGTATGAAAAAGATACAGCCTTTGTTGGATGAAGGCCGATTCAAAGAAGCCCTAACAGAAATAAATTTATTCTTTGGTTCTGAATCAGAATATTCGGTAGCCAAATACCTCTGTATTTTTTCCTTGTCAAATGCTGAAAAAAAACAGGAGAAAGATAAAGAATAACTACTTAGAGAAATAAAATGTAATCGGGCGGTGAGCGGAAGTTCACCGCCTTTTTTAATCCATAAAGTCCTATGACAAAAGAAAAATTTCCGGGTCTGAACAACATGACCATCGACGAGGTGCGTGTTATGGCAAGAGTTTGCAAAAACGACGGCTGCGACACCGAAAAAACATTGGAGTGTATCACCTGTATCGACGATTGTCTCACTATTCTGCGGAGTGCGGCAATGATAAATCGTCGCCGGGGCAATCAAAGAAACAGAGTAACAGCCAGGGATGTCATTGAAGCCCGGATCATGCAAGCTAAATTATAAGGCCATGGCACGTAAAGGACAAGCAACAACCTCTGACTACCTTCCTTTTGAAGAATTAAAGAAACTCTTCGACGGACTTCACAAGGATAAACTCTACAAGTGGGAAGCCTATTGTAAGGTTTCATATTGCACGGCGTTCCGGATATCAGATGTTCGCACAACAACGTGGAAAGACATACTCCACCAAAGCGAATTGATAAAAATGGAACAGAAAACAAAGAAAAGTCGCCTGATTACGTTCAATCAGGAAATTATTGAGAACATCGCTCAAATGTACGAACTGGTCGGTTCTCCCGACCTCTCTCTGCCGATAATATGGAACTCCCATACAGGCAAGGCATTCTCACGGGAGTACATCAACCGTCGGTTGAAATATTTCCGGGTCCGGTATCAGGTTAAGATACAACACTTTTCCACTCACACGTTCCGCAAAACTTTTGCCCGCAACACATTCGAGGCGAATGGGGGAACGATGAAAGCGCTTTCGCTGATTCAGAAAATCCTCAATCACAAAAACCCACAGACCACATTAATCTATATGGGTTACGTGCAGGACGATATTAATACGATTTATAACTCCCTTCATTTCTAATCTCAATAAAGCAACAACTTATGAACAATATAGCAACAATCAATGGTATGGATATGCTTGCCGTATTCGACAACATCCAAATCAACAACGAAGAGAAAATCTCCCTTCCCGACAAGGAGTTTTGCGAACAACAACAACAGTTACTCGACGACTCCCTCGACCAGATAGACAAATGGTACAATTTCTTTCTTCAGGAAGTACAGCAATACAAGGAGAGCCATCGCATAACCTTTGCTGAGAACGGTACGGTGAAAACCAATCCGCCGTATTCTCCCACCGAAGATTATCCGTCCAACTATCACGAATTTGAGTTCCGTCCGTTCGATACGCTTAATAAGCTGGTAGAACGACGTTTCAGGGCAATCAACCGCTTCGGACGGGCCATCATCTCCTATTTTAACAACACTTATTCACTGAGTATCCCCCAGGATGAACCCGACGAAAAACACATACCTGTTAAGTTTCGTCCCAACTACCTGTCCTATGTTGATCGGGTTATCGACCACTTGGGAGGCCGTGGCTTCCGGGAAACAGCCGAGGAAGAGCTCATCCGTCGTTTCCATGAAACAGTGCTCGGTCGCTACAAGAAAATGCCCGAACTTAAAAACAACAAAATCATTTTCTACGATGTCGTTCGTTTCGATGATTTCTACTATCAGAACTACCAACAGTATCGTCTAAGTTATAGCTACCAGTCCGGACTTAATACTTTTTGTGAGGGAATCGCCTTGACCGGTAATGATAGCTTGAATGGAAGTGCCCGCATCATTTCGGGACTCAATACTGACTATATGAATATCACCGAACCGTATTCCCTTTTTTCCGGTGAAGCCGAAAAGATGAAATTCTACAAAAACGGTCGCATCGACGTTCACTTTTCTTCAAAGGCAACCGCCGAGGCCGCCTATAAAAGACTGCAACTAAACAAAGTCAATTTTCAAGATAATTAATTATGTACCAGGCAATACCCCAACAAATACCCCAGAGTCGCCGAGCCGAAATAAACGAGAAAATTTTGTTTAGCATTGACACCGGCAAAGAGTTGGTAACGGCAGAAACAATATACAACTGCTACACTGGCATAGGCGGTCTGCATCATTTAAAACAGAAAGATTACCCTTCCTACCATGAATATGCACAAGCGAAGAAGGAAATCGAAATGGGGCAGTTTTTCACGCCCCATGATATTTGCCGTCAAATGGTTGAGACCATAGCACCCGAACCTACTGACATGGTTTTGGATATGTGTTGCGGCATGGGCAATTTCTTCAATTACCTGCCTAACCAGTACAATGTTTATGGCTTCGACATCGACCGGAATGCCGTCAAGGTGGCCCGGCATTTATACCCCCATGCCACTATTAAAACCGCCGACATCCGGACATACGAATCAGATGTCAAATTCGACATCATAATCGGAAATCCACCTTTCAATCTCGATTTAGATGGCACACTATCCCAGTTTTACTATACCAATAAAGCCTATTGGATGCTCAACCCTACAGGCTTGTTCATGTTTATTGTTCCCTGCTCTTTTTTGCAGAGTGAATTTTGGGATAAATCGAAAATCAGGGTGATAAACGATGACTTCTCTTTCATCGGGCAGACTAAATTGGACCCTAATGCTTTCGCATCGGTCGGAGTACGCAATTTCGACACCAAAGTCATGCTTTTTATGCGTGCCTCACAGCACCTCGCCATGCAGCCTTACAAGGCTGAAGAGTTTGTCACCATGGACGAATTGAAACAACGGATTGTCGCTGCCAAAAAAATCCGTAAAAGTCTGAAACTGAAACTTTATCAGGAAGCCAGTGCCGAAGCTAATGCCGAAAGGGAAGCCTTTGAGTTCCGGCTCAAAAAGTACCTCTACGAGTTAAAGGCACATCCACATCTGCGAAAGCATTACGACAAAGCCACCGCGCTCGTAACCAGATTCTATAACCAGAAACCACCCGAATGTTGCACGACGGAAGAACGAAAAGTATGGGAGAAAAAGAAACTCACATACGGCAAAGTCCTTTCCGTCATCCACGCTTACATCAGGCGTCAAAATATCGTTCCCCGGAAAGAAGTTGCCCTGGTTAAAACAAATTATGGCTTTCGGCTCAAAGGCTATGCGCCCCGGCTGCTCGACGGGGTAAAGAAGAAGTATGCTTCCCTGAACCAGCTCATCATCGGTCAAGAGAAACTACCCGAACCGCCCGAAATGACTCCGGCGCTCCGAAGACAATACGATACTGCTTGTAAATTCATAGCCCGCAAAATAAAGGACTACGAATTTCAAAGCCGGGAAACTCTTGTAATGAAGCGGAAACCGGAACTTGATGCCAAAATCAGTTCCCTGACGTTCTACAACAAGCAAATGGAAATCTGCCATTTCACACCACTGCAACAACATGATATGGGGTTGATTTTCCAAAAACGCTACAGCCTGCTCAACTGGCAGCAAGGTAGTGGCAAAACAGCAGTGGCTTACTATTACGGCAAACACGTTTACGAACAAGGTCGGGTGAAGGGAGTTGTCGTTTTGGCCCCGGCCATTGCCATTCACCTGACATGGGTTCCTTTCCTCGAACGCCACAACGAGAAATATATCGTGGTAACCAAACCCGAACACTTGGATAATGTGCCGGAGGATACTTTCGTTCTGGTGGCACTCACAATGTTGGGCGATTTGAAAAAATCATTCAAACGGTTCCTCAAAATGCGGTCACAAAAGGTATGCTTGCTTTTCGACGAATCTGATGAAATTACGAATCCTGCAACCAAACGGACACGTTTAGCGCTAAGTCTTTTCCGTCGTTTACGTTACAAATTGCTCACCACCGGGACCACCACACGGAACAACATTGGGGAATTGTACAGCCAATTTGAATTAATGTACAACAACTCTATCAACATGCTTTGTTTAGCCCGGGATGTTTATTACGAAAACAAAGAACGCGAAATCGAAACAGAAACGAATCCCTATTACCTCCAGCCATTCCCGGCGAGAAGGGGAGCTACGTTGTTTAAATCTTGTTTCTGTCCGGGTAAGGCTACCGTATTCGGCATCGAGAAACACAATCAGGACATCTACAACCAAGAGTGCCTGACCGAACTGATAAACAAAACCATTATTACCCGCAAATTTAAGGAGTTTGCAGGTGATAAATACGAAATCGTTACCCGGACGGTCAAACCCAGTGAAGGAGAAAAGGAAGTGTACAAAACCATTCTCGAAAAGTTCCATGAAATACTCTATCTTTATTTCAACCCGATGAAAGACAAGAAGAAAGAGTCGCAACTTCGTTTGGTCAGACAAATAATGCTCCTGATTAAAGCCTGCTCCATTCCTCAATACATGAAAGGCTATTTCGGCGAACAATATCCCCGCAAGGCAAAGAAAATAGAACAGATGCTCCGTTACGAGATGAACGGCAAAGTGGCTATCGGTTGCACCTCTCTCGATGCCGTGGGAATGTACAAGGAATACTTGGCCGGGAAATTTCCGGATCGTCCGCTGTTTATTATCCGGGGAAACGTTGATTTCAAAGTACGGCAACGCATCCTCGACAAATTTGAGAAAACGGAAAACGGTATTTTGGTCTGCACCCAACAAAGTTTGAAAAGCTCTGCCAACGTCCCCAGTTGCGAAGATATTATTATTGAATCTCTGCAATGGAATATCCCACGCATGGAACAATTCTACTTCCGTTTCATCCGCCTCGACTCCGAAGGGATGCGGCACGTACATTTCCTCACCTATGAGGATTCTATCGAGCAAAACCTGATGGCACTCGTGCTCACTAAAGAGCGTATCAACGAGTTCATCAAGACCGGTTCCGTCATGGAAGAATCCGAAATCTTCGACGAGTTCGATATATCACCCGATATTATCTACACACTCTTTCGGCGGGAACAGGATGACGAAGGACATTTTCATATCCGGTGGGGCGCACAACAAGTAAGTTAAATCATTAAACCCGTAAAATTATGGAACAACAACAATTTAAAGGCACAAAAGGCCAGTGGCATAGAGCCATAAAAAGAGGAGGTGCAGAAAGATTGGTCGGTGTCACCGGGAACAACTTCCAACCCCTGTGTGAAATCTTGTATTCTGGTGGTTACGGCATGACTGAAGAAGAAGTCGAAGCAAATGCAAATCTGGTTAGCGCCGCTCCGGATTTGTTGAACGCTTTGATTGAAGTGGCTAATTTGCTTGAAGAGAACGAACCTAACTGGTACTTGCGGAAACACTATAACCGGATAACCTCGGCTCTGAATAAAGCACTTGGAAATAACTCTGGTTAAGAGTCAGGCAGAACCATTTCGCTGACGCCAACGAAATGCTTTCTTTATAGTATGTTGATATACAGACAACTAAAAAGACGAGTTCTTTCCAAAAAGGAAAATACTCAACCTGAAACCGGTTATTGTCAAGCCTCGCCGGTATAAAAAATATACAGTATTTAAAAACAAGAAAGGAACAGATTATGAAGGGCAAAATATCTTTAAAGAAAGAGATAGCGAACATAATAGATAATGCTGAATATCTTGGTGACAGGAAAGTTAAATGCAATTGGTATAACATGGTACAAACTAATATGTGCGTTGCTGAGGTAGTCAATGAACATGGATATAAATGTACATACCACTTTAAAGAAGACAGCAAGGATGTATTATTGCAACGAGCGGCAGCTATTCAAAGAGGTACGTCTTACAAGTTTAAGGCCAGGGACAATGGAAATAGCACACAACAGATTTTGCTCTTTCTAAAGGAAAACAGGGATGCTTTGCAAGTATTGCATGATATAAACTACCTGATGAAAGCCAACAACTGCAATGCACAACAAGCGTGCAGGGTTTTATTCAAGGATAAAAAGCAATCACCTCCCAATTTTTGCCAGGAGAGGACAAATGACTCTTGCAACCCCATCATTTACCGTTTTTGTATGAATAGCTATTCCAAGCGCATAAATATCGAATATCTGATGGAGAACATATTGCCGATTTTGCCAAAATCATATTGGAAAGGAATAAGTGACCTCTAAATAAGATAAATGGATAAAGAAATAATATTGAGAATTTAAAGATAAAAGACATACCAAACTGAATATGGATATATCAGATACAATGATTAGAGAAATATCTACACAATAAAAATAAAGGAAAATATGAATTTATACATCGGAAAACTTCAAAACGATGGCGTTGTCAGGTACATCGCCTTACCTTACGAGGAACAATACAATGCTGTTCCCCGGATGTTGGGAACATTTTACAGCACGGATGCCAGGGTCGAAGCATTGATTAACCTCGGTAATCTGGTCCTGTTGCAACCATCACCCTACAAGAAATGGAAAGGATACGGCGACATGATAAACTGCCGGGCCGAAATCCGGGACGACGGCGAGAAAAAAGGAAAGCATCTGCCACAGTATGCCGACAACCTTGAAGCATACGCCAGTCTTGATGCCTGGCTTTTCCTCTATATGGAAGGTCGTTGGTACTTCAAAACCCAAAACGGCTTCGAACCTCTTTCATCCGTACAAGTAACCTTTTCCAGTCAGAAAGATGCTTTCAAAAATATCAGCCTGTACGAACTCTCAGAAAACGGTTCATTCAATTGCGTACATACAATCCATTCCGAAAGTTGGAAAGACATGCAGATCAAAGCTATCACAGAAAAGAAAACTTACTACGCCTTTCGGAACGATAGGCTGGTAACTACCATCAACCACCCCCTAAATCGATAGAAATGAAACAGAATATAGAAATATACAAAGCGATTGCTAACCTGCCCCAGGAACTCATTACTCCTGAAATTGCGGCTGCCGGTATTGAAGAGGGCGACATAAAACTGCTCGACCATCTTCCTCACAAATACCTCACCAGCGAGATAATCCTTGGCATCATTAAGAAAAATGAGAACTCATACAGTTGGCAGTCTTTCGAGCTTTCCAGCATCCCGGTAGAACTTCGCACGCAGGAAGTATCTGACTTTGCTGTTAATAAGGACCTCAGTAATTTTCCCGACGTACCGGCAGAATACAGAAGCCAACTCATGCTGAAAAAAATAGTGTCGGACATCGACAAAGGCATTAAGTATTTACATCTGATGCCTGAAACATTATGGGACACATCACTTGCCTATGCTGGAGTAAATGATGCCTATTCCTGTCATAGCCAAAGTTACAACAGTCGGGGAAGATATTACACCTCCGGTACAAACGACATCAAAATGGTTCAGGCATTCCTGACATTCGTCCCGGAAGCAATCAAGAACCGGCAATTTTATTATGGATTGTTTACCAATACGAAACTTGCTTCCGAACACATCGACCTGATAACCCCGTTAAAACACAAATCGCGCCCATATTACTTACAAATGGCTACCCGGGAATTCAGCCTGATTCCAGAAAAGCATTACTGCTACGAAATCTTTATGGCAGCGATGGCGGAAAATTCCCAGACACACATAAGCACTCTGCTTTCTGACCCTATAAAATCGTACATGCTTGCTTGCATGGATGATACCATGGCCGACCGGGTAGTAACTGTCAGTGCCGGAAATTTCAAAGATTTGCCCAAAAATTTTCAGACCTCTAAACGCCTTATACTGGCAATAGATTCGTTTACCGGAAGTTATGGCTACAACCTTGTCGATAACTCCTACAGACACCTGTTCACCAAATCTGTTTGTCAGGCATTTATTCGTAAAGACAGGGACTATCCCGAATTTCCTAAAACGATTTGGACGCCCGATTTTGTTGAATACTGCCTGCAATATGGTTCGTCTTTCAACTGGTTCAAACAGATGCCCGCTCACCTGCAAACTCGTGACATCGTGTATAAGGCACTCGACAAATGTTTATCCAATTTGCCATGCGTCCGTCCGGAATTGATTTCTCTTGAACAGGCGCAAGAAATGTTTAGGGATTCCGAATACACACATCAGCACATCCCTGAACACTTCTACACGGATTTCATCGAGCAAACCGGATTACCGAAGGGCTTCTTTGGCGGAGAGACCAGTTTCCAGTCGCTTAGGTCGAACAAGGGAAATTATCGGTATTGCAAGCTGGGACATTGCTACCTCGGAATCTATCAGCACGAACGTTACGGTTCACCATCCCGTCTGATAATGACACGCCGTACCCCTTATTCCATGCGCCCTGAAGTAGTCTTCGACCGCACTATCGGCACCTATCATTCCACATGGCTTGAAAAGCTCATTGCCGATTACGATCCGTGTTTTACCAAACCGGTTATCGCTAAAGGATTAAAAGAATACCAGGTCAATGCTTATTACGGGATTGAAAAAGTCGAAAACTACAAAGGACTTACTATATACCGCAACACATTGCTCGGTGCGGAAACAGGCTATGTGGCAAAAATAAACGGAGTAATAACGCATTACAGTACAATCAACGATTTAAAAGAAACAATAAATGAAACAGAACAAAAAACAATCAATCCCCAGTCCCAGCACCCGGATTTACAACGAACTGCTGTGTAAAGTCGATACCAGCCGGGGTGCGCCTATGGGACGCCCCAATGTCGGCGACCGTTCACAAATCACCGGCCAACGCATCTACTGTCGCCGGGTTTATCTTCCTATCGACGGCGCTTATGATAAAGGCGGTGCTTACTGGGGCTGTGGCGCACCCCTCTACGTCGAGTTCACACTCGACAAATCTTACGTGAACTTTTTTAGAAAATAGATGAAGGTCGAATTAGATGTTTACCGGGTTTGGGGGCAACCTAAAATCCATAAGCCTTCGGCTTTGAAGGGAATAAAACCGGCCTTTACCATACTCTTTCGAAAACGGAAAAATCAGGTATATATCCTCGGTAAAGATATATATGTTTATTTCTTTGACCTTTTTTCTCGTCCACACAGTTTTCCCGATGCAGAAGATATGGCTTTGCCGTTATCTGCACTTCAGAAAAAATATCCTGATTATTTCAATAACATCATCAAAAATGAACGATTCCTGTATGCTGATACATGGGCAACCATTCTTGACCGCAATGAAGGATATGTGAAATTCACAGGGCTGATTACCACAATAGAAGAATGTGGCTATCTGCCCAAGCTCTCCTATGACTTGACATCTGAATTTTGTGAACTGTCAAAGTTGAACCCTCGGTTTGAGGTTAGCGACTTTATCCACTTACATGGTTCCTATGCAGATTATTTCAGATTTATTAACGATATGATTTACATGATAAAAATGCAATACAATGATAACAGTAACAGCAATATTCGGCGAAGATACCGTAAAAGAATTTGAAACCACTGGTCAAATCCCTTCCGATAAATGGCTGATGGATAATGGCGGAATAGTCGATGAAAGGACATTCCGCACACAAGAAGAATATAAAGCCTACATGGAAGGTGTTAATGACACTGCCGAATGGAGTGGCTCTTACTTCTTTAAACCGGAAATTACGCCAGACTCAAATACCCCGGCTCCCTCTTTTGCTAAAAGAATCTCAACACTTAGAAACGAAATCCGGGCTTCCATTATCGCAGCTTTGGAAGATAACAATCTGACCGAACTCAACATCAGTGATGCCACCGACCCGACCTATGTTATCTGGTACGATAACGACAACGACCCTCACGAAGGGCAGGCATTAGAAATCTGTTACGATGGCAAAGAACTCTCGCTTAAAGTCGAAAACGAAGGCGCCCCCATTACAATATATGAAGATGATCCGGCATTTGAAAGCCTGAAATGGCTCGACAGCATACATGATAACGTACAGGAGGCCCTTACCGCTTAAAAGAAATATTATCAATGATTCCTAAATCACAACGTATATGACATTAATAACAAGATTCAATCAATTACAGAATGACGTTATCGCCAAATTATCGGCAATCACGGACCGTCCTGACGGTTGGTTACCTCACCTCGTCTTTGTTGAAGAAGAAAGCGAAGACCAAAACAATCATGGCGCACCTGTGTACAACGCATACCGGCTTGTCGATTTCAAACCGGACGGTAGTTGTACGCTGCGAAATACAATTACCAATGAAGATGACACAGAACGGCATCTTTCGGAAATCAATATTGACTGGTTAATGACTGTGTTGAATTGGTACGGAGAACTGGCTACCGATAAAGATATTGACCAGCCTCTTCCAAAACCGTCTTGCGCAGGATTTAAGCAAGGGGATTTAGTATGTTTGAACGAAGAAGCCATACAGCAGATACGAAGAGGTTTTGGTGATGCTCCTGCCGAGTATCGTAAAACCATGCTGTTGGAAGTATGCGGTTCCGAACTTGATTCCGGCATTGTTCGGGTTAAAGATATTCGTGAAGATGATATTCAGGAATTTTCGGCTGAATACCTACGCTTATTTTTGTTTAAAGACGAACGTTGTTTCCTGACAACATCCGCTATGTCACATCCCGGTAAGGAACTGTCTGTTTTCTTATACCCGTTAGAACGAATGGACCGTGATGCCACTGACGAAGATATTATCGCAGATTGGAAGAGTGATGAAGAGCATGATATTCCAACCAGAAAACTTACTCCCGATGAATTTGCAGAAGAATGTAACGATGAGATGTTCGCCGATCAAGTGTATTGGGTTCGATTTATCTACTATCAATCATAAAGTTATGGCAAAAAAATCAAATACTGCAAAAGTACGCCGCCGCCCTTCAATGGACGACCGGATAAAGGCGCTTCTTAAAGAAGGGCCGCTGGTAGCCCTGTATTTTAATGTTGCCGTGAGTGTGCTCAAAGAGCATATAAGTAGCATGACAGACGAAGAATTGGGAAAAATGTTCGAGAACCTTCTGCATCCTGAGCGAATCAGAGGGAATATTGAGGATATGTATAATAAATTAAATAACATCAAAGATGAATCAGACTCTCAATCTCCATAGCTACGACCGCTACATCGTATCCTTCAGTGGTGGAAAAGACTCTACAGCTTGCTTCCTCTACCTGCTCGACAATGGCATTCCTTTGGAGAAAATCGAACTCTGGCATCAGGATGTGGACGGACGCAACGATACATACTTCGATTGGGAAATTACTCCTGACTACTGCCGTCGCTTTGCCGAAGCATTTGGAGTTAAAATCTACTACCAATGGAAAGAAGGCGGTTTCCGTCGGGAACTTATGCGTGAAAACACGTTGACAGCTCCCAACTGTTTTGAATGTCCCGACGGTACTATCGGCAAAGTGGGAGGGAAACGGGGAAAACGGACTACCCGCCGCAAATTCCCGCAGTGTTCTCCCGACTTAAAAGTCCGCTGGTGTTCCGGTTATCTCAAAATAGATGTCTGCTCTGCTGCTATCATCAACCAATCCCGGTTCCGGGGTATCCGTACCCTGATATTATCCGGGGAACGGGGTGAAGAATCCGCAGCACGGGCTAAATATCCTATTTTTGAACCTGACCGGGCAGACCTTCGTAATGGAAAGCAATTCACCCGGCATGTGGACCGCCTGCGTCCCATTCGGGACTGGAAGGAACAACAGGTATGGGACATCATCAAACGATACAGGATAAGAGTACATCCTTGTTATTACTTGGGCTGGGCACGCTGTTCCTGCAAATTTTGCATTTTTGGCAATAAAAACCAGTTTGCCAGTGCAGCACTGATTAGTCCCGCTCAGATTGCCGAAGTGGTTGCTTGCGAAAAGGAATTTAACTGCACCATCAAGCGTAACACCGATCTACCTACTTTAATCGCTTCCGGTACTCCCTATCAAACAATCACTGAGGAATTAAAACGGTTGGCTATCGGTTACAATTACGACCAACCGGTTATTCTCCCACCGGATGAACCGTGGATACTCCCCGCCGGAGCCTTTGGCGAGAACTGCGGGGCAATATAATCAACAAAATATAGAGCTTATTCACCGATTTGAAAGAATACATCCGTATTCTACACCCCGGACAACAATCAAATATGATTAATAACCTTTTTAAAAAAACAGTTATGACAAACATTCAGGAAGAAACTTTCGAAATTTTAGAAATCAACGACATCGAAACCTTGTTCTCTAACGGACGCATCAACAGAAAAGAGGTCCCGGCTGTTTTTTTCGTTTACGACATTCGTTATGATGACGAGGGCGAAAACTTGGCTACCATCGAACCTCAAGTAACAGTCAATCATGCTGGTACGATTATCACACGGCAAGAAATTCCGATGACTTGCGAAAGTTATACACCCATTGAAGATTATAACTTTACAGGAGAAGAAACGACTTTGCAAGAATGGCATAACCAGTAATCAAACAAAAAAAACGACTATGGAATTTAACCCGTTAATTGATGCTTACCGGCAACGACTCGAAGCATTCCACAAAGAAATTGAAACAATCTGCGCATTGCCTGGTGGTGCGCAGAAAAAGAAAATACCCGTTTCTCCAAGCTATCAGGACGAAGTTATTATCCCGGTGTACCGTAGCTTGGCAGCAGAAATGCCTGGCTACAAAATTAAGATACCCAATCCGAAAACCTATTTTCCGATAAAAGGCTATTATAGAATCAAAGTCGGCATTACTACGGTGGGAGGTTTTTCCACCCCGGAAGGAAATGACTTCTCGCTTTATTTTACCCCAATGCGACATGCCAATCCCACCGGGAAAAGAAATAAAATCAATACCACCGAAGAATTGGTGCAACTAATTAAGAACCAATTAGAAACAGAGTAAATAAATTCATAAAAAAGCACTATATTTGCCTATCCTTTCGCATGAAAGAATTGAACCAACTCTTTCGTTTGCAAGCAAATAAGTGCTGATATAATGTATATATGGAAGAAATGAAGAAGAAGCTAATGACCAAAGAACTCTCTCTGCTTTCAACGATTTTGAAAGTGGACGAAAAACTTCTGATACAGGTAAGATCTGTTTTAGACGTAAAAAAAGTACGCCGGATACTCATTGAGAGGGAATTTCAAGATGCTGTAAAAGAGGGAAAATTCCAGAAAAAACAGATAATCTCGGCATTGATGATAAAATATGATATATCAAAAAGCGGTATCGAGCATATCATCTATGCCACTGTCAGCAACAAAGAAAAATTTTGTACCCGTTGCGGAACAGGCATCAGTAAGTACAAGTGGACTCGCAGCAAAGGTGTTTGTGACAATTGCATAGCAAAAGAAATCAATCAGCCTAAAAATGAAAAAGCATAGCACCCAAAAAGCATTCGCTATAATGAAAGAACGGAGGGGAAAAGACACCATTATCCTGTTCCACAATGGTGACAACTTCGAAGCCTACGAAAAAGATGCGCAAATTATAGCTCGTGAACTCGGATTGGGAATAGCTGTCAGAGAAGACATGATGACGGCCATTTTCCCACAGGAAAAACAGGAAGAATACTCAAATCTCCTGCTCGACAAAGGATATGCTGTCTGCATATCCGAAATGCGGGATATTTCTGGTAATTATATCACCGATATAGCCATAGAAGAAGATGAATAAATTAGTCGAAGCTATCAACAAAGGATGTCTGTTAGTCGGACTGCTCGGCGGAACCACGTCCATGATTATACTCATTGTGATTATCGGACTGGTCAAAGAATGTGTCGGCCCCAAGGAAGACCCTATGGACGTTAGTAATATGAAACAAAGGGAATGTTACGACCGTCAATACCTGATCGATTCCACCAGGGTCGGTTTTGAACTGGTCTGGTACACCACAAATACCGTGACTCCAAAACGTTTGAAAGAAATCCAGAACCGGCAACCTATTAGAAAAGCGCAAAAGCAACTGCTGCAAGAAGCACCGGGACATTTCAATCACGATTTCTTCCACACTGACATTTACGATTTTGCCAGATATGCCCGTCAGTTCGATGTTGATCCAGACGTTCGGCTCGTAAACCTCTTTGTCTATGGAATGGCACTCGAACAACAGTATCTCCAGCCCAACCCAAATCTTCCGGACGGTTGCACAGAATACAACACCTCTACCCAACAAGGCATCCTCTACCTTGAAGAAAATGATATTTATCCCTATAATCCAAAGGCAGGTCCCACATATAGATATTGGAAGTGTTGGCGAACTTCCACAACGGACGAACGTTACACCCATTTTACCACCTCTGAATATATACAGAGATAACCCTTCCGTTCTCTGTATATATCACCCGTAACATGCAGAAAATAAGTGCAATAAATATTTGGCAAGTTGCCGTAAATACCCTAATTTTGCTCTTCGTTAGAATAAAAATTGAAAGAAAACAAGTTTGTAAATTGAAAGAAAAAAGATGCAACAGATGGTTTAAAAATGACAGTAGAAAAAACGCAGATTAAATTTGCGCAGTCGGAGTCCACAGGTGAGCTGATAGGTTTTGTATCCCGTCACTCCAAGACTCAAAAATTGATGGGTGTTCGTGAGGACTCCCGTTTTGGTAAAAAAATATGTGTCCTTTCCGAAGAACTTAAGGGCACAGTACAACCAAACAAACTATACGCCGTTGAGTTGAAAGCCATGCACAATGGTTCCGGGTATGTGGTCGTTTCGGCAACACCCATACTTTTCAACGCGCAGGTAGATACTCTGATTATACCCAAAAGTATCTACCAGGTTACGGTTACTTTTGGATTAAAAACTATTTTCTTTGACCCCAAAGACGGAAAAAGTGCTTCCAGCCGTACCTTAGCCGGAGTGATTAACCTGATCAGGCAACGGGAAGACATCGAGAATCCTGATGCAGTAATCGAAAGCCTTACCCGACAAGCAACCCAGCTTGTCCGAAGAATGGAAAACGACGGGTATATAGTTCCAGACTTTACCTTAAAATGAACCGCCCACAAATAGGCATTGCAACGGATGGGGCCCATTCAATAAAGAATGGGCTCACCCGTTACAGGGCCGTAGATATAGCCACGGGCAAAGAACTGTTCTGTGTACATCTGGGCAATCAAACCATCAATATAGGAGAATTTCTGGGTGTAGTCGAAGCCGTGAAGTACATCATTACTAACAACTATCAACCTCGGATCATCTACACCGATAGCATGACCGCTATCGCATGGTTTAATGCCCGGAAAACAGCATCCGGAAAAAGGCTTACCGCTCTGAAAAAGGCAGAGATATTTCTCAAAACCTTTGCTGCCGGGATAAAAGACATCGAGGTTAAACACTGGGACAATCGGCTATGGGGTGAAATCCCTGCCGACTTCAACGAAAAATAAATTGATTGATTTTAGATTGTTAATTTGAACCCCGCTTCTCCCTGCTGTGAAGCCCGGAGAAGCATTTTAATTCAAAAAAGAATATGGCAAAAATAAAATCGGAATCATATAAATACATAACAATCAAAGAAACCGAATACCTCCAACTGGTAGAAAACACCATGATTGTTGAAGCACTGAAAATAGCCGGAGTAGAACAACTCCCCATTTATCAGGCGGTCCGCCGCATTTTAGACGATAAAAGAATAGAAATTCACATCAAACCGCTCTGTACCCGATATTCGTTTTAAATTTGTACTCTCAATATACTTTTCTCTTTCAGCAACTTATATGTTCCGGTTTGAGAAATAAATAATAGACGAATATGGTCATGTCAGTGTTAATCTGTATATTTGCGACTGAAAACAAGTTGATGATGCAGTATATCAATGGATATCTGCAACTATATAACATAACGTTCGCAGGACGTCTCACTACGGAAACTGGCACTTTTCAAAAGAATAGAGGCTATTGCGCAATGTCTATGCTATACTTTGGTATGGCGTGGATTTGCGTGCTTCTATTCTTGGGTATGCCAGTACCCCGTAGTGGAGCAACGTGGGTTCACGCCTTTTTTTCGTTCTGCACTAATCTTAATTTGGCAAATCCATTAAAATATAAAAATAGAAATATGAAAACAATTCACTTGTTTGCCGTCTTATCCATAGATGGATTTGACGTACCGGCAAACTCAGATTGCAGTTTTATTGAAAGCCATTTGAACCTTTTTTACCAGAATGCAAAAGCAATTTTAGCGGAAAAAGAAGACATTCCACTGTTGGCAAATTATTGCAACAACTCATCCACGACCAAAATATATGTGATTGAAAAAGACACTCCTTCTCTTCGATGCCGGGTTTACTCCAGAGGTTTACCGGGGAAAGTATTATATCCACTGAGCAAATTACAGAAAGGAACGACTGGATATATAGCCGTTGCCCGTAATAACACTAAATTAATAACCGGCTTATTGGAAAAGAATCTGGTAGATAAAATGGATATTTACATTCATCCAGTATTAGAAGGCAAGGGAAAAAGTTTTTTCTCTACGCAGACCGCATGTTCCAGATGGAAAGTAAGACGTTGGGGAATGGATACGGAATCAGGTATAATCATGTTGCATTATGTAAAAGAGTAAATGGCTATATTCCCGGATAGACATAAAAAAGAGTACCCAACTTTTGTGCTGAGTACTCTCCCGAAATGGATTATTCCTTAGATTTTGTCCTTCGTATAAATACAATGTACATTATCGTGGACAAGCCCTTTGTACCAGTCACAACCACCGGTAGCCCAATTTGTACAATTGGAAGCATCTTTTGAGGTACGTCTGTTGCCTTCCACATCGACACCGAATCCAGAAATCAGATTATTTTCATCTATTTGTCCGTTTTGTTCAACCGGACAAATCCATATCACATTGTCATCCAAACAACCGGTAACACCTTCATTAGCATGATTCCCACGTGTTATCCAAGGAGAAGAATAGCCGTTCTTTCTATTGTCAAATTTGATTTCACTCAAACCACCTGCGCTGGAATATGCAAAGGCGTAATAGAAATAGAAGACGCCTTTTTTCGAACCTTTCACATGGCGCATGATTTCTTCGTCAAGTTTATAGTATGTACGCAGAACACCTCTGAAATCAGTCTCTTTAATAGTATCTTTAGCATCTCCTTTATTATTAAAATGTCTGCCGAATACATCAATAATAACCTTTTTGCTTTTTCGAACCGGAGTGATATTCTCTTTCAGATATTCATCATACGCTTCTTGCAACTTTTGAACTCTTTCAGAATCGCTGACAATCTGCCAGATAGGAATAAGCCCGGGATCGTTACTCGTGCCAGGCATAATATACCCGATAAGAGCAATGGTGGTAGGATTCAGAAAGTCCATTCCTGCTTCCCATTCTGCGAAAGTACTCAGGTTCCCTCCACCAATACTTTGAACATATTCCTTTTTGTTTGAGTCCTTTCTACAAGATGTGTAACTTTCATCGTAACCTTGTCCTAATGCTACTCCTAAGTCGCCCAAACCATTTTCTGATGAGAATTTTCCACTCAGATTACAATCAACTTGTGTAGCTATTTCAGTTTCTTGGTTGATAGACTCACGCATATAGTAGTATTGGTATCTACATCCAAAGATTGCTTTGGTTATAATATGAGTACCATAAATATCAAAGAGCTTTTTCAACTTCTTTCTGTCATCAGTTGGATATTCAACTTTCCCATTGACAGCAATACCTGCAATGTCATGCAATGCCTTATCTTGTATATAAGGGGTAAGGTCAGTAACAGGTTTGAGATTAACTCCCAACGCTTTCCCGAGGAATATGCGAATGCCATATTCATAATCATCAGTATTTTTCATACCGTTATTTGTGACTGCTTTCAAAGTGTTTTTAAAGCCAAGCGTGTTAATGTCGAGCCCAAACGCTTTGTTTACATCACTTGTAACTTGGGTATGGCTTTCGCCTTCAATTTTTAATGAACGACGATCAGAATAGGTGTCTTTTTCAAGAAGATTGTCAGCTTGCAATTTTTCATAGTTCAAAATTGCAGTCTGTTTGTTTCCTATTGAGTTTGTGATATTTGTTCCAAACCCAAATCCATTTTTAACAACCTCGCTAATTTTTGCAGGGTCGATGTTTTCCGTGTAATCATACTCGTACTTTACCTCGAATTTTTTTACTTCATCCATAACTTTAATTTTTTAAAAGTTGAACAATGTGTTATTTCTTTTTGCAAGCTCACGGTGGCAAATATACGGCCTGAACAAACCCGCCCCAACTTATCTTACCCAAGTCACTCTTTCTCTTTCCCAGTGACTTCATTAGCCACCGAGTGTATTTCCAAAAGCTAAAAACCGAGGTAAAAACCATTGGGAAATAGATTCTGTCATTAGGTAAAAAAAGAAAGTCCATCTTGATTTTCTGCCTTACTTTTAGCGCAAGACAAACCTATTAACAGAAGGAGGTATTTATGATGACAGACAATTCTTTATCACAACAGACGGCTGATTCGCGTCGATCCCTGCCGTTCGGAAGTATAATCGGTGCCCCGCTCAAAGCATGTATCGAGGCACAGGCAATGGCCGCGCAAACCTCATGGAAATTCATCGAGGAAGTCGGTTTGCAGACAGATCCCCAAACCGGCGAAAAGGAAGTGGTAAACGTTTCCTTTATATTTAAGCATCAGGGACAGACCTCGCAAGTCAGTATTCCTTTGCTTACTATCGTACCGGTTCCTTATCTGGCCGTCAAGACGGTCGATATTAATTTCAAGGCAAACATCACCGCCTCGAAAGCAACCGAAGTAAGTGAAAAGACAACGACCGAAGATGAAGGGAACCTGACCGCAAAGGGCAAACTAAAATTGGGAGTTTTCAGCCTCGATACCCAGTTTCAGGCAAGTTACTCCAGCAAAAAGGACTCAAAATCGACACAGGAATCCCGTTACAGTGTCGAGTACACCATGGATGTTGCTATCAAAGCAGCCCAGGACGATATGCCTGCCGGACTTGCCAAGATGCTCGAAATACTTGATAAAGGCTTGGAGGTTATTCCCGTAAATCAATAGCACCATGGCACAACTACAATCTATCATCAGCTCCGTGCTTCGTGATGTGCTGGTGGCGCAACACGAGGCAAACATCTATTCCATGTCCTTATGCGAGTCTTATCGCAAAGACGGGCATACAGAATTATTTCCTCTGCCTGCCATTGCTATCGGCGAAATGGAATTAGAAATACGATACGGCATCAAAGCCGTAGCCGCACAATCGATACAATTTGAAATCAATTATCCTTTGTTGCGGAAGACTGTGCGGAAACTCACCGCGCAATTGGCAAAAGTCATGCTGGAAAGTATAATCAACTCTATTCTGTCGTCACCTCTGGCTGCCGATAAGGAAAGGATAAAACTGATTGAACAGCTATCTGCCCAAACGGAAATCAACCGGAAGTTCTCTTCTTTCCTCGACCAGAAATTGCAGGACTCGGTAATCGGTCAGTTTACCAATCTATTGAAGGATGACGGGGGTATCAACTCGAAAGTCCTTCGCAGTTGCGTGATGCAGACCGGAAATGAAGAGCTCCTTTATCATCCCGAATTGATAAACTTATTTGAAGGGGCCGAGGGGCAGAAATTACGGAAACAAACCTATACGGATTTGGAAAAGAGTATGGGGGATATTATTCCCCAGTTGATAAAAGAAGTGAATTTCAAACGGAAACGTATTTTCCCCTCCGTCGATGTGACGGTAGCGGCAGACGAACTGGCCAAACTTCCCGAAGAGTGCATACAGAGCTTCCGTTTCAAAGTGATACCCCGGAATATGCCGTTGAATCTGACGGATGTCGGGGAAGATAATGATTAAAAGCAATGGGAGATAACACGAAAAAAATAAGTAGTCAGGTGATGGAGCTGAAAGATTTGATTTCAGGACCATTAATCGCAACTGTTGAGGCCGACTCCGCTTCTTCCCGGCAATATCTGGACTACCTCTTTGAAATAGGTTTTGAATCCTACAGCAAGGAAACGGGAGAAGTGGGCAAACTGCGGATGTTGACCTTTAACTTCATGCAAAGCAGCCATCAAGGACAGACACGGCAGAAAGTCTGCATCCCACTGCTTTCGCTTGTCCCGCTTCCCCTGCTGCAAGTGAAGGAAGCCGATTTCGACTTCGAAATACAGATAATCGACGCTGTAAAAGACGAAGCGGAAAAGACGTTCTCGTTGAAAACCGGTGAGGTGCAACAAGACGGCACGGATGATAAAAAGATGAAGCTGCGTGTCTCTATCGCTCCTTCTATCGGTGAAGGTACTGCCAAGACAACCCTTCAACAAGGGTTGACGGCCAACATGAAAGTAAAAGTCAGAATGCAACAGGCCGACTTACCGGGTGGATTGGCAAACCTGCTCCACCTCACGGCCAACAATATGACTGTTGAAGAAGAAGAAAATAACGATAACAACAACCGGCAACCATGAACCAGCGAAATCAAACGGTAAAAGAACCGGGACTGATGTGCCCCGTATGTGGCAAATTCATCCCCACCACTGTTGCGGAACTGCTTTCCTGCCGTGGTTTGGATTGTCCCTCCTGCGGACTGCATCTGGAAATCGACCGGGCACAGTCGCAAAAAGCCCTCGAAGCCTTGCAACAGTTAGACCGGGCTCACATGCGGGTAAACAGTACAAGCCGGTTCAACCGATAAACTAAAAAACGATGGTAACACTATTAATGCTATGGAGGTGGGCACTCCGGACTGTCTATGTCTTCTGGGAAAAATGCTCTTTATATCTCTACCAGAAACGGCTGACGATATGGCTGGCATGTAATGCAGGCAACCGCATACGCAGGGGGTGTGGCAAAAACAGATGGAAAGTGGAAATCGCTGATTTCACGGATGCTTACCTCTTCTTTATGAGGCTGGCGAAAATCCTGAACAGTGAAATCGAAGCCCACAACGGCATGGAACAGGTCTTCTATACCTGCAAATTACCGGGAACATCCGGAACATTGCTGTTGCAGGAATGTCCGGAACAAAACGGCACTTTCGCTACCATAAAAATGCAGGCGAATGTGTCTCACGTGTGGAAAATCAAAATAAGTTTTATTCGGAAACAGCACAAGGAGAATAAAACAACAGGAAACGATATACATATATAAATCAGATAGATATGAAAACACTAAGAGCAGGCGCAACAGGTGACGAAGTGCTCACCTTGCAGAATTTATTGAACCAATGGGGCTTTGCGTGCCCCCTGACAGGAGTATTTGACGAAAACACGGAAAAGGCTGTCTGCGATTTCCAGCAGGTACAAGGCTTGACAGCCGATGGCATTGTCGGAAAACGAACCTGGGAAACCTTGCAGGATGAAGCCCGGCGGCAACTTGTACCCTTCCGTTTAAAGGAAACCGATTATGTGCAAGCCGCCGAATACCTGAACGTCGAAGTAGCCGCAATCAAAGCCGTGCAGGAAGTGGAAACCGGCGGACGGGGCGGATTCATCCAAATCGGTTATCCCACGATACTCTTCGAGGGACATATCTTTTGGAACCAATTGAAGGAACGGGGGCTGAATCCCGAAGATTATGTAGCAGGAAACGAAGATATACTTTACCCCAATTGGACGAAAAAGTTCTATAAGCAAGGCATGGCGGAATACGACCGTTTGAACCGTGCAAAGAATATCAACGAAACGGCCGCCCTGTGTTCGGCAAGTTGGGGAATGTGGCAAATCATGGGATTCAATTACGCAGTGTGCGGCTGCAACACGGTATTTGATTTCTGCACTGAAATGCAACTGAACGAAGGCACACAGCTAAACCTGTTCACCGTGTTTTTACGCACAAACGGTTGGGACAAATACCTCCGGGATAAAAACTGGGGCGAATTTGCACGGCATTACAATGGCCCTTCTTATAAAGATAACCAGTATGATGCCAAATTGTTGCAAGCATATAAAAAGCACGCGGAATGAAACTCGTAAGTCTTTGGTGCATCTGTTGGGGAATGTGTTGTTTCTGTGCGTTCAGCCAGAACCATTCCCTCGAAGCCGACATAAGGAACCGCCTGTTTCCCAAAGGAAAGATCATCGGGCAGCCTTTCACATCCAGACAACCCTGCATCCGGATGTTGCGCGTCGATTCATACCGGGAAGCCTGTGATTTCTTCAAAGGTATCTGTGCCGGGGAGGGAAAAGTGAAAATACGGCAACATAACGGACATCCCTATTATTTCTATTCTCTGCCAGATGACGGTTACTTTGTTTTCACGGACGATGTGAAGGAGAATAGGAACGAAGTCGCTATCCTATGGATAAAAGTGCCCTCGCTCATAAAACAGGGCATCAGGGAAATACACTTCGTGGAAACAATTAAAATTAAAAGATAAATGCGGGTACAATTCCCCTTTGTTTTGACGGTAAGGTAGATATGATGTACTTTTGCCAACAATTTAATAAACAAAACTATATCATACGTATCATTAGCCGTTCTGTAATATGCTTTACGGGGAATATAGATGTGTGGCTTTCTCCGTTGGCTCTTGTTCCATTAGTATTGAATGAGAAATAGCCGAAATCACTTGTGAATTGGATAATTAAAATATTTTCAAAATGAAGTATGTCGTATTAAAAAATTCACATAGCATATTATGTGTTCAGCTTCCGGAGGGATTCGGAGCTAACCTTGAAATTGTCTGTTTTGAGAATCAGGCAGAATTCGATGGTTTTCTAAAAGAAGCTCCAACAGGAGTGTGTCAAATCGGATTTCCGCAGTCCGGCACCGGGATGATAGAAGAGCAGGGCGACTCTGTTCACGATGGTTTATTTATTCGTCAGAACGATTTCTTCAGGAAGATTCTGTTCTGTGAAATCAAGTGGATAGAAGCCTCCCGGAGTTATTGCTATATTCATACCACCAAACAGAATAAGCTGATAGCGACCTGCCCGATGGCGGAAGTAAAAAAGAAACTCCCGCCTGATTTATTTATCCAGATACACCGTTCCTACATTATCAACAAGAGATGCGTCAATAAATTTGTGGGCAATGCGGTTTACATTGATGAGGAATCATTTCCGGTGAGCCGCAAATTTAAACCAATGGTTTTAGACCAATTCCTTTTTTTGGAAAACCCAAAAGATAAACCGGAAAATGATTTTCAAAGAGATACCGAAGAAGAACGGACAGATTAATTTTCAAGAAAGTGCCGTCTTTCTTCGGTTTTAAGTGAAAATATATGTATTTTTGCGGATAATTCACTGAATAACATACAAATAAACAGACAGTTATAGGATTGGTGATTTAAACAACTTATGGAAATAGAGAAAATACTAATCAATGGATTGTTTCATTATACGCCATGTATCTTCTTGCTGAGTGGTATTCTGCTATGGATGCGTCGCCAGCCGGGGGATCGCTCAAGGCTCTTTTTGGCCTTTCCTTTTCTTCTGGCAGGCATCATGTTTTCTGTCCGTATTTTTAGAAGTGAGCCTTCTTTACTTGCCGTGTTGTCTATCAGCTCGCTTTGTAGAGGATGGACTTCATTGTCGTTGCTCTATCTTTATCCGATAGAAGTAATTAGCCCGGGATGGCTCACATTTAAAAAAGGTGTTTTTCTGTTCGTTCCCTGCTTATTGCTCGATCTGGTGTTATTATTTCTACCTTTCCAGCTTAGGGAATTAACTTCTTTTTACGATATTATAGAAAATATAGCCGAGTTCAACGTTTGGTTTCGGTTAATCATCCTACTGTGTATCATCCCCTATAGTTTAATGCTTTTTTATATCCCATATAATTATAAGCGGAGTAGCGCAAATTATAAATGGATTGCTCTCTATACAATAGGAATCCAAGGAATATGCTTCTTCTATGTGGCTTATCTGTTGACAGGTGCTGCGGCTATGGCTATCGGTCACATGGCTTATTGCAGTCTTTTGTGCCTGTTCGTCACCTATCAGGAACTATTTCTACGGATAAACGTACCGGTTACTCTCCGGGAAATCCCGGTTGAATCCTCTGTATCATCTGATATACCTGTACCATCAGAGACACTTGATACGCCGGATGAAAGTATAATCCCGGAGAAAAATAAAAAAAATCCTTTGTGGATACGGCTCAACGAACTGATAGATAGAGAACAACTTTGGAGAAACCCGGACACGAATATAACCAAACTGGCTGTCCTTTTAGATACAAACCGCAATAAACTCACCCAGATAATCCAAGAGCAAGGTTATGATGGTTATAAGGAGTTTATCAATCGTCGCCGGATTGATGAATTTTTGAAAATTGCAGACAGTGATAAATACGTAAACGTATTAGATACTTTCTTTAAAGTAGGCTTCCGTTCTAAGGCGACAGCACTCCGTAATTTCAAGGAATATACCGGAATGCTCCCGAGTGAATATTTACAGCAAAAAACCAAAAAAGATACAAAAACGCTCTGAAAAATGCGTTTTGATACCCTCCGTGCATTTTGACACCTAAATATCTGCATTTTATGCGTTTTGATACCCATATTAGTGCAGAAAGGTAACTTCCGTTAATTTTTCATTTCCTAACTTTATGGCGCGAGTAAACGGGAACGCTACGGCGCTTCCGCTTGCAGTTGTTGATGTTTGTTTTTTCTGTTTTTGAGAACCGGAAATGGTTGTTCTTGTATTAGGATGAATAATAAAAATAGGCGACAAGGATAACTTTCGGGAGTAGAAAACATTGGGAAGCCGGAATATGTCATTGGGAAGCTAAAACATTCCATCGGGAAATAAATATGCTCTTGGGAAGTTTTGAGATACCATTGGGTAATATCGGAATGTCATTGGGAAGAAAAAACTGTTCATTGGGAAAATAGTTCAGCATTGAATTGTGTTTCTTGATGAAAAATATCATTCGGAAAACGCTTCCGCTCATTGGGAAAATAATTCCCGGCATTGGGCTATATTTTTTTGATTAGTGGAAGTTGGGGCTTAGATTTATGCCAGAAAATTCCTGTTTGGGAGAAAAGTTCTTTGGCATAATGACATGAAAGATTGTGGAATGTAAACATTAAAAAGATGAAAAGTGTTACTGGTTATGCGAAAAAATCCCCGTTTTTATTTGGCAAAATGGATAATTTTGCTAACACACACACACACACACACACAGGGCGCCGCCTAATTTCCGCGCGTAATTTACTAATTTATAGACGTTTCACAAAATCAGTTTCATCTTTTTTTGTGCGATTTGTCATGCACATACCTCTCGTATTCAAAAGTAATCGACTGGTTTCCTGCAATCCCTCAGTGTTACTTTTATCCCCGGATTATTTTCAAAACATAAAACTATTAAATATGAATGGAACAACTGAAATAGTAAAGTATAAGAATGGTCGTCTGTTCGTCCTTTTGCTATTCGTTTGCTCGTTTTTGCCCCATTTACAGGCGCAAAACAGAATGGCAGGCAAACCGGTGCAAATCGCTGATAGCGTTCGGACGGTTTACTCCGACATCATTTATTTCTCACTGAACAATGGTGATTGGATTGAACAGTCGGAATATAAAAAGGCCGGACGTATGTTGCGCTGGGCATTGTCCGACACCATCACTCCGATTGTCATTACCGGCTGGGCGGACGAAAGCGGTACGGCGGCGTTCAATGAACAACTGTCTCTGCGCCGTGCCCGCACCGTGCGCAATTACCTCGTGAAGAAAGGCATTGCACCGGAACGGATCACGTTCGAGGGTTGCGGCATAGACACCGGAGCGGAAAGCCCAGAGAAAGCACGCCGTGCCGATGTGCAGGGCATGATCAGGCTTGCCCTCGCGGATGCACCGGAAGTACGGGCGAAAACCGAACCCGTACCCGTGAAGCAAGAAGCGGAAGCCGAAAAGGTTGCGCCACCTGTCCCGAAAAAAGAAATAACGGTGGCAGAACAGCAACAAACTGAAACCCCGGTTAAAGTGCAACAAGCAGAACAACAAACCGTCACAGCCAAAGAAAAAGCAGAAGCGATAACGGCACAACCGGAACGGCAGCCGGAACAAACCGTAAAGATAACGCCGGAAACCGCATCTTCTTCTCCCCGCTACCTCGCCGTCAAGACCAACCTCGCGGCATGGGCGGGTACAATAATGAACCTTGCCGCCGATGTGCAGGTGAGCGAACATTTCTCTGTAGAATTGCCCGTACTCTGGTGCCCGTGGTACGTGAGCAGCGAGCACGCCGTGAAGACCTTTACCATTCAGCCCGAAGCCCGTTACTGGCTATCGAAACCCGGCAAGGGGCATTTCTTCGGCGTACATGCCCACGTGGGCTGGTTCAATGTGAAATGGAACCGCGACCGCTATCAGGACACCGACCGTCCGCTCTTGGGCGCAGGTATCAGCTACGGTTATCTGCTGCCCTTTAATGAGCATTGGGCGGGCGAGTTTACGCTCGGCGCGGGCTATGCCAACATGCGCTATGACACCTATTATAATATAGATAACGGCGCACGCATCGACACACGCACCAAGAATTATTGGGGCATCACCCGCGTAGGGCTGTCCGTGGTCTATCGCTTCAACCTTAAAAAATAACGGCTTATGAAACAGAAATACACGATAGGATTTATCGCCCTTGTGCTGACAATCGTCCTTGCCGGTTGTGTACACGATTACCCGTCCATGACGGAAGACGGCGAAGAAGGCATCGACCCCACGCTGGTAGAAGTCAATACCGAAGTCACGCTCGATCTGGAACTTGTTCCGCTGGAAATCATCACGCAGAAAAATGCACGCAGCGGAACCACGAAAGCCCGTGCCGGAAAACAAACGGACTACCGCCGCCGCTTCATCATCGAGGCGTGGAGGGAAGGCAAGCCCACAGCCCGGCAGGTGACGGTGATGGAGACCGCCGAAGAAGAAAACGGCGACGGGAAAATCTCGCTCCCCATCCGTCTGAAACTGCACGCGTTGGCCTATACCCTCGCTGTATGGACGGACTACGTGGCGGCAGGCACGGACACCGACCTCTATTATGACACCAAAGATTTGCAATACGTAGCCTGCCGCGACCCCTACACGGGCAGCACCGACTATCGGGACTGCCTTTATGGAACCGCCGCCCTCGACCTGCGGCAATACCGTGACGAATGGAACGCCAAGGTTCAGGTAAAAGTGGATATGGTGCGACCATTGGCGAAGTATGAACTGATAGCTACCGACGTGAAGGATTTCCTTCGTAAGACGAAGAAGCAGCGCACCGATGGCGAAGCGTTCACCATCACGTTCTCCTATGGCTTCTACCTCCCCACGGTGTTCAACGTCCTTTCGGGCAAGCCTGCGGATTCGCGGACGGGAATAGCCTATACCACCCCGCTCACCGTCCCCACGGACGGACAGGAGGAATGCACCATCGGAACGGACTTCGTATTTGTGAACGGTGAGGAATCGTTCGTCAAACTCTCGATGGAGATACAAGACGGCGACGGCAACGTCATCAGCCGCACTACGGGGCTGGAAGTGCCCTACCGACGGGGACACCTCACCACCGTCCGTGCCCGTTTCCTTACCAACGAGATGCAGGGAGGCGTGGACATCAACGATGAATTTGACGGGAATATAGACTTTGACCTCGACGGTCTGCTACATTGATAAAAAGAGTGAATTACCAATAAATTAAAAATCAAAATTACCAAGCACATGAAAAAGTATCATCTTTACCTTTGGATTATCGCCCTCGTGGGGCTGATGACCTCTTGCAGCCAGGACGAAACCGACGCGCTGCAAACCGCTACCGAGAGTAACCGCGTGACCCTCACCGCCTCGCTGCCCGAAGATTTCGCGCAAATCGGGACACGGGCACTGCCCACGCCTCCCACCGACTACCAATTCCGCTGCATCCTCGAAGTATGGACGCGAGACGCAAGCCCTGCGTTGAAATACCGGGAAGAAAAAGTGGGACTGACCGGCGACAACGTAGTATTCGATTTCAAGATAGATAAAGGCACATACGACTGCCTTTTCTGGGCGGACTTTATCGCAACGGGTGCCGCAAATGGAAATGCCACAATCGGGGACGTGACCTATACACATTACGACGACAAGTTTTATGTCACTAATAACACCAGCGACGGTCTGAAAGCCATCTCGATTATTAGAAGAGCATACGTCTTTAACACCGATGTCCGGGATGCTTTCTTCGGTCACTATGAATTAAAGAAAGACGCGGCAGCCGTGACAAATCCCTCTATCCCTGCACTGACCCGCCCGTTTGCCAAACTGACGATAAAAGAAAAGGATGCTACAAACTACAGCTATTGCAGCACGCTGGAAGCCAAGTACAGCGTACCTGCCATGTTTAATGTACTGAACGGGACAGTCGATAGTGACCAGAGTAGCACGATTGAGCTGTATCTCAGCGGCAAATCAAACGAACCGCAGACTCTTTTCTCCGACTATATCTTTACCAATGCCTCTTCCACTTTAGGCAGTATTTCTTTGACCTTTACAGGGACGGGGGATAAAAAGTTGCAGCCGATCGACATCCCTGCCGGAATCCCCCTCAAGCGCAACTACAAGACCAACGCTACCGGAAGCCTGATTTCGGAAAAGCCGGAACTCATCAAAGACGTGAAACTGACCGTGGACATCAACAGCGACTGGACAACGCCGGATGAGGAGTACGATGCCGAAATCCCCAATGCCAAAAATGTTCTCGACCTTGCAAAGACCGAGGGAAATGGCGACGATGCCACAGCCTACAAATACACCATCGACACCCCCGAAAAACTGGCGGCGCTCGCCACGCTCACGAAAGCCGAAGCGGTGATAACGGGCTGCACCAAAGCCAAATATAGTTATGCCAACTACAAGCTCGACGCCAACATCAACCTCGAAAACAAACCGTGGACGCCGATAGATAATTTTTATGGAACTTTTGACGGACAAGGCCACGCCATCAGCAAAATGAACGTTTCAATCACATCCCAATCCAATATTATGGGCGGATTGTTCGGAACTTTGTTCGGAACGGTCAGCAACCTTATCGTGGAGGGAGCGGTTACCGTAGAAGGTGCAGACTATTGTCGTGCCGGAGGTATATGCGGTCAGCTGGCTGGAACCATTGAATTCTGCCGCTTCAACGGTACCGTTTCCTCCACCACCTCGAACAGCGAAGAGTCGAACTATGCCGGAGGAATTATGGGAGGTTATGTCGGGGCTATCTCAAAAATCACCGGCTGCATTGCCAATGCTAAGGCAACAATTAGCGGCGGAGATGCCAGCAATTCCGGAGCAGGCGGTCTGGCAGGCAAGCTATATGGCAATACCTGCAACTACTCGGCGTGGAACAGCGACTCCAACAGCGGAGGGACTTCCGATATGATAGGAAAGAATTCAGACACCGGCGGCAGCACGGGCACCGGCAACAACCCCTTCACCAGCATCGCCGAACTGAACAACCTGCTCGACGACATCAACAGAGACGTGTCCAACAGCACTTATATCTGGCAAGCAGGCAGTACCGGCACCGATTACCCGATACTCGTTCCGCGCACGCCTGCCGTCAACTAACCTGCGGCAAACAGCTATTCGGACAGCCATGCGTCAATGTCCGGGTGTCAGATAAGGCACTTCCCCGCCTCGCAGCGGGGAATAGCGCAAACGAGAGAGATTCAACTAATTTATTAATCACAACAGCAAGACAGAAAGATACGCCATGACTGAGAAGGAAACAATACCGGGAGCATTCAAAGCCCTCATAACAGGCTACGGCATCGTGGGATTCGATTATGCCTATATCCCTGCGACTTCTGTTCCTGAATTTTCTTTGAAAGGCGACAAACCTTTCACAATCTTCACTACGGTTTGTTTCAAAAACACACAGAACGGATTGATTCTCGAACAGCAGGATATGTTTCAGATGGGTATCATGGATGGATTGCTCTACGTTGCGGCAATAGATTGGTGTGCCATTAAGTTCTCGGAATATAAGGTAGCTGGGTTTGTCACCGACCGTTGGTATTCCATTGCCATAGTCTATGACGGCAAAATCTTGTCCGCATGGCTGGAAGGGGAAAAGAAAGATTCTTTCAAATGCAAAGCACCCTACAAAGGAAAGGCGGAAAAGGAACTATGTATCGGAAAGCGACTGGATGCGTATTTTAAGAACTTTCTCATTTTCGACCGGGCATTGTCCGGTAATGACATCAACAGCCTGACTTCCGGTGAAGAAACATTGCAGCAAGAAAGCCTCGTCTGGTTCGATTTCAGCAAATACGGAAGAAAGAGCCAAAGTCCGAACGGGATAAAAATAACAACGAAATACTTGGGCCGCATCGTCATAGTCTATCCAAGCAGGCAATTCCGTTTCACGATAGACCGTAGGTATCAGAACATAGAACAAATGCTCAACGAGCTATTTGAAACTTCAAAAACCGTCAATTTTACCGGGCGCATTGGCTACAAATCCGAAGCGGGTACTCACCATTTGGCAGGACTGGTATCCCTCGGCACATCCAAGCCGATAATGTGCGAAGTCGAAGGGGAAATCGCTACTATCTGGGAAAGTATCGACATTGCTCAGACCAATATATAAACAATTGTATTCATCCACCTATCGTCAAAATATAAAACAGAAATAGTAATGAACAAAAAAGATTTGATTGACGCACTTTCCGCAAAACTGCAAGAGGACAAAAAGGTGCATTATCCAAAATGGGAACTAACCACTATCATAGAACCGGCGTTGGATCTCATCTTAGAAGCATTGAGCCGTGACGAAGAAGTCCATCTGAACAACTTCGGGCGTTTTACCGTAAAGCACAAAAAAGGCTCTTTCTTCTACAACATGAATACCGGGCAAAAAGAACTTGCTCCGGACAAGAAAATCCTTCAATTTACGCCGACTAAGAATTTCCATTTCAACGACAACACCTCAGACTCTCCGGCAACCGATGCCCCGGACAGCGAAGAGACGTAACCTCTATATAAAAACCAGTTACCCTAAGCACCAACCTTTATTATATCTATTCCATGAAATTCACAAAAGAAACACCGGAACCCCAACCAAATCAATGGTTTGAGTTCCGGTGTAGTCTTTTAAGGATACGTCCCATCCGGCACATTTCTCTGTATATACAGACTTTCGCAAAAAACACCTTTTACGAGGGGTAAACTCCGAAATTTAGTGCTATATTTGCCGGACAAGATTTTTAAGTATTAACCCCGTCCATGTACCCCTACATGTACAGATTCGGGTTTCTACCCAAAAACAACGCTTGATTTACAATGCGTTATCAAAAAAGAGACTGTCTCAATTGCCATGAAACACCTCTTTTTTTTCTCTTCCTTGATCGTCTTAAGCCTGTCGGGTTGCGGCGGAAAACAAAACACAACCGCCGAAGATGAAAACGGGACGCTTGCGGCAGACACCGTCGTCGTCGAAATAATCCCGGAACTTCCGCCTTTAGAAGCCGGAGAAGTATTCTTGAAAGGGAAAGAAGCATTCCCCGAAGAGGCGGAACTGACGGGGACACATATCGTGGAACCGGACACTTTCATCTTCAAGCCGGTCGAACCTTCTATGCTGATCAAGGACAGCCTCTTGATTATGGGCAGCATGGACGCGCCGTTCTATGCCTTCCGCTATCCGGCGTTCACCCACATGAAAACAATCGGCAAACGGGGAAACGGGCCGGATGAGTTCCTGCTGCCGGTCACCGTAGAATCTCTCGACCCGGCCTACCTTTGTTATATGCTGGACGGATATAACGGCAACCTTTACGGACTCGATCCTGATCTGAAGACGCATTTTATAAAGAAAACATTCGACCGCAAGTCAATCTGGGACTATGTCGAACATGCTTACCCGGCAGGCGAGAAAGCGATTGTCTACCAAATGGGCAGCAACATCTACCGTGTCTCTTTGGAGAACGATTCGGTTCAACGCGAAAAACTGTATAACCTGCGCTTGAAACAGGTCAAAGGCATACCGACGACAGGTGCGCTTTGCACCCATCCCGAACGAGACCGGATGGTCTTCGCCTACAAGTACACCAAGATCATCAAGTTCATGGACATGGAGGCAAAGACCGTCCGGACGCTCAACTTCGAGCAATCCGGCTTTGACGAAAAGACGCTGGCCATCCGGGACGGGCTGGATGCAAACGTCACTCATTATATGCAAGTGATGGCAACCCGGGACCATGTCTACATCACCCACTCCGGACGAACTCCTTATGTCGTGGCGGCGGAAGCCCAGAAAGGCAACAACTATATGTTTCTGGAGAAATACGACTGGAACGGCAACCCGGTCAAACGATACAAGCTGCATGACTTTTGCGTCTACAACGTCATGGACCCTAAAACCGGCACGTTGGTCATGGCAACCTATTACCACGACGACCCGTTCGTCGTCTATCACCTGGACGATTGAGCGTTCAACGCGATCCGCGCCTGCAACTCCCAGGTACGGAGACGGTCTTTGTAAGTATTATGCGCGTTCATTTTCACGATGTCGAGCGCGGCATCCGAATTGTCTTCCCAACGGCGGCAGAGGTAAAGGACGTCATAGATGCGTCCGATCCGCCAAGTACGGGAGATACGCAGCCCCAAAGCATAATCTTCTCCATAACTGGTATTCGGCAGGTTGATTGCGCGGAGCACAGGCGTATAGAATGCACGCGGAGCGCCTAAGCCATTAATGCGGAGCGCATTGTTGCGCCCGTTTTCAGGCGTCCACTCCCGATGGTCGATGATGCCGGGCGGTATTTCGTTCAGTTTGAAATCCGTCATCCGATAGGTTCCGACCACCATCGCGCAGTTTTGCTCATAAAAAGCATCGACGATCTTCTGCAACGTGTCAGGACCGCTATACATGTCGTCGCTATCGAGCTGGACGGCAAACTTGCCGCAAGCCGAATGATGTACGCCCATGTTCCAGCAGCCGCCGATCCCCAGATCGGAACGTTCCGGCACCAAATGGATCACACGTGCGTCAGCGGCATATTTTTCGATCGCTTCGGAAGTTCCGTCTGTCGAATGGTTGTCCACAACGATCAGGTTAAAGCGGAAGGTCGTTTTCTGCGCCAGCACGGAACGGATGGCATCTTCTATCGTACGGATGCGGTTACGGACCGGGATGATAACGGAGGCTTCCTGCCCGAAACCACCGGCATCGAAAGCGATCGGTTCAAAGTCAGGGGCAAGATAACCGCCGACCCGTTTCAGGTAGGCCGTACAAACGGCTTCCATCTCGACCTGCACCACCCGGTTCTTCGGATCGACATAATCGAACAGCTTCTCTCCGCTCTTGCGGGTATCCGGTTCCGCCTCGGTGTACAAATACTCGTTGACATGAACCAGTTCGGACAACTCCGACACACGCAGGCGAAGGTCGTACAGTCCGGCGAAACGGTAATCGGCGTCCATTGCCCGGACCGCCTGCTTCAAGACGGATGAACGGAAGAACAAAAGCGAACCGAAATCAAAATCATCACGCAGGCTTCCTCTCTGGTAGTCTATGACAGGAGCCGGGCGGCAGTGGCCGTCTTTTACCTGGTAACGATCCGCATAAAGCATTCCGGCATTCGTATCGCCGGCAATAGCCGACAGACGTTCGAAAGCGAACTGCCCCGGCTCGAAAGCCGTATATTTAGTATATAATAATGTATAGGCCGTATCTGCATGCAAAGCGATCGTCCGGATAGTGGCGGTACTGGCGGGCGAGTCGATCATCAGGATCTCACAGCCCTCGACCGCACCGGGAACCTTTTCCGTTGCCAGCAGGTAGATGTTCTTTACCCGGTCGCACTGCCTCAACGCCTTTACGGCTTGCCCGGTCCGGGGTAAAGAGAGGAACGGAATAAAACAATTTATCATTTCCATCATATAATTAATTGATACCGGAGCAAAAATAAGGATAAAATATGAGCTTTTGCCGGAAGAGAAAAGTATCTTTGTAAGTAGATCAAAAATAAAACAAATGAAACACCAGATAATACTACTTGGAAAAGACATAACTTCGGTCTATCACGGCATCAAAGAGTTCGGGGCGGATCATATCCACCTGCTCTACACGGATGCTACCGACCATATCGAAACGCCCATGTACCCGCTGTTGCCTCCTGCCATCCGGTGCAACCGTTACAAGACAGAACCTTACAACGGGAAAAGCGTGATCGAAGTTTGCCGCCAGATTCACCAAAAGTATCAGGGAGAATTCACCTATAACCTCTCCGAAGGGACAAAGGTCATGGCTTTTGCCGCTTTCACCGTCGCCAAAGAATCGGGAGCCGATGCATTCTATCTGACGCAACACGGCGAAGTCGTCCACCTCAGCCGTTTCGAGAACCATCCGTTGCATACGACGCTCAACAATGACGAGATTCTCAACCTGAGCGGGAATATCCTCACTGCTTATCACGACGTGAAGGAACTCAGCAACGAAGATGTCAAAGCCTCCATGCGCATCAAACAATTCATCGAACAGTATCCGCAGGAACACGCCCGCATCCAAAAGTTCTTCAGTATATTCTGCAAACGTCAACTCAACCGCTTGCCGGCCTCCAAAATCTTTGCCAACAACCTGCGGTTCAAACAAAGGAACGGCTCGATCCTGATCACTTTAAGGGAATATGTCTTACTCCGCCTCCATCAGGACAATGCAACAAGGCTCTATTTCGAAGGGCGTTGGTGGGAGACGCTGGTCGCCAACCAGGTCCGCAACTGGAGCATGCAACGGGAAAACTCTCCCGAAGTATGGCGCAGCGTCATTTTCCAGACAAACGAGAAAGACACGCATCCGAAAAACGAGGTCGATGTGTTGTTGAACAACGAGCAGAAACTGATCTTTATCGAATGCAAATCCGGCAATGTCACGCAAAATGATATTTACAAGATAGATGCAGTGCGGGAAACATACGGCGGCGACATATCGCAAGCCGTACTTGCCAGTTACTATCCGGTGGAAAAAAGCCTGCAAGACAAATGCAAAGACTTGCAGATACATCTCTTCGCCCCGAACTTCCTCACCGAACGAAGCAGCCATTTAAACAAAATGCCAGCCTGGTTGGACAAGCTGGCAGATGATCTTCAGTTATAAACTGATACAAGAGGTCTTATTTTCCGGATTCGAAGATAAGGCCTTTTGTTTGTTTTCTCTCGAGAGACGACGGGACGAGCAATATGCGGCCTTCGCCTTCCGCACGTGCCGGCTGGCTCTTCAATCCGGCTATCCGCGAGAGCGCCTCGCTCAGCAACATCTCGTTGGTATCGCCAAAAGGTAATAATTCATTTCCTATGGCCAGTTCCTCGATCTTTACGTCCGGTTCAAAACCGTTTGCATAGTCGGCCTCGTGACGGGCATTATAAATGCGCAATGTAATCGGATGCAACAGCCAGCCATATTCTTCCTTCGTTCCGAAAGTGTTACCGCCGACCCGTTTGCCAATCGTTTTTCCACCGATGATCGTGATATTGCTGCGGGTCAGGTAAGGGATCAGGCAGTTGATCACAGCCTCCGAAGCGGATGCGGTCACACTTCCCGTCAGCACATAAATGCGTTTCAGATCCAGGTTGGCATTTCCTAATTCGGCATTCTTTTTCAACAGCAGCGTTTCATTGCTTTTAGATTGCTTTTCGTTATGCTCCATGATGCAGAATGTCTTACCCAAAGCATCAGCCGGAGCCAAGAGAGAGGTCATCAACTGCGCACAAGTTACCAAGCCACCCTGGTTATATCGCAGGTCCAATACAAATTCGCTAACGTTCTTCGCTTTAAACTGCGCAAAAATCTGTTTCATCCGGTTGTCATACTCTTCACCTTCATCATTGGGACCGGAAGTAAAGCTGTTATACACTAAATAACCGATCTTCCTGCCATTGATCGTATAAACAGAATCTTTCAGGAAAGGTGTATCTTCCACTGCGCGGGAAGCTGCAATCGAAATAGTCCGCTCGGCTACAAACCTTTTTTCATAACGTCCCAACAAAAAACGAGTCGCACCTCCTTTATAAAAAGCTGATAAATCCGTCACATTCGGAGTGTCACTTCCAACCCCGCCAATCCAGTCGCCACGTTTCAGTCCGGCCTCGGCAACCGGCGAACCGGGCAATACATATAAAACCCAGGCATAATAAAGGCTGCCGTCTTTATATGATGCAAACTCAAAACCATACGAATCGGCTGCCGTAACAGACTTCGTTTCCTCTTTCTTTTTCTCTATCCGGGAGAAAGTGAGCCATCCGTCTCCGTACTTTACACCATCCTGGTCAGACAACAATGATTCGAAGAACTTGTCAGGAGATTGTGAGAAGTTCAAGTTTCCTTTGTCGGGCACATCCTCATTCCATAAATAGTAATCCGTCATGATCTTATAGATCCAATCGTTCGTACCTTCGTCGGAAAGGTCCGGAACCTTATCATCCGTTGTACAGGACGGTACAAGCAAAAGGACAGCTAACAATCCCATGAGGACGACAAACGTCGTTTTCACTAAAGCAAACTTCTGTTTCATTGTCATATCTGTATTAATTGAAAAAAATAACCGCGCAATTTCCAAACGGAAACTGCGCGGCTTTTATTGGAAAAACTTACGTTTTTTATTATTCACCTAACAGGATTTCCAGGATCTGGACTGCGGCTTTCGCTACAGAAGTACCCGGACCGAAGATGGCGGCAACACCTGCTTTGTACAGGAAGTCATAATCCTGTGCAGGGATAACGCCACCGGCGATCACAATGATATCTTCACGTCCTAACTTCTTCAGTTCTTCGATCACCTGCGGAACCAAAGTCTTGTGTCCGGCAGCCAAAGAAGAAACACCCATTACGTGAACGTCGTTTTCTACAGCCTGGCGGGCAGCTTCGGCCGGAGTCTGGAACAACGGTCCCATATCCACGTCGAAACCACAATCGGCATAACCTGTAGCCACAACTTTAGCACCACGGTCGTGTCCGTCCTGACCCATCTTGGCGATCATGATACGCGGCTGGCGACCCTCTTTCTTGGCAAACTCGGCAGTCAGCTCACAAGCCTTCTGGAAGTCTGCATCTTTCTTCGTTTCTGATGAATACACGCCTGATATAGTTCTGATGATTGCTTTATAACGACCTACTACCACTTCGCAAGCATCCGAGATTTCTCCCAGTGATGCACGCAAGCCGGCTGCTTTGACAGCCAGTTCCAACAAGTTGCCTTTCTTCGTGCGAACGCATTCCGTGATGTCGGCTAACGCTTTCTGTACGGCTTCTTCGTCACGGTTGGCACGCAGTTCTTTCAACAGTTCGATCTGCTCGTTACGAACGGCAGTATTATCGATTTCAAGGATATCGATCGGATCTTCTTTCGGCAGACGGTATTTGTTCACACCGACGATTGTCTGGACGCCGGAGTCGATACGAGCCTGCGTACGGGCAGCAGCTTCTTCGATACGCATCTTCGGCAGACCGGTTTCGATAGCTTTCGCCATACCGCCCATGCTTTCGATTTCCTGAATCAAAGCCCAGCCTTTATGAACCAGTTCGTTTGTCAGAGATTCCACATAGTAAGAACCTGCCCACGGGTCGATTTCTTTACAGATCTTCGTTTCCTCCTGAATATAAATCTGAGTGTTACGGGCGATACGTGCAGAGAAGTCTGTCGGCAAAGCGATCGCTTCGTCCAATGCGTTCGTATGCAGAGACTGCGTGTGACCTAAAGCGGCAGCCATAGCTTCAATACAAGTACGGCCTACGTTGTTGAACGGATCCTGTTCAGTCAGCGACCAACCAGAAGTCTGGCAGTGAGTACGCAAAGCTAAAGATTTCGGGTTCTGGGCACCGAAGCTCTTCACGATCTTCGCCCACAACATACGTGCGGCACGCATCTTGGCGATCTCCATGAAATGGTTCACACCGATTGCCCAGAAGAAGGACAGACGCGGAGCGAAAGCATCGATATCGATACCTGCGTTCACACCGGCACGAAGATATTCAAGACCGTCGCAAAGCGTATAAGCCATTTCGATATCGGCTGTCGCACCTGCTTCCTGCATGTGGTAACCGGAAATGGAGATGGAATTGAACTTCGGCATCTTCTGAGAAGTATATTCGAAGATATCGGCGATGATACGCATGGAGAATTCGGGCGGGTAGATATAGGTATTACGCACCATGAACTCTTTCAGGATATCGTTCTGGATCGTACCGGCCATTTCTTCCAACTTAGCGCCTTGTTCCAGACCGGCATTGATATAAAATGCCAATACGGGAAGAACACCGCCGTTCATTGTCATGGAAACAGACATCTTGTTCAAAGGAATACCGGCAAACAGAACTTTCATGTTTTCCAACGAACAGATAGATACACCGGCTTTACCGACGTCACCAACCACACGTTCGTTGTCGGCATCGTAACCACGGTGTGTCGGAAGGTCGAATGCGACAGACAGACCTTTCTGACCGGATGCCAGGTTACGACGATAGAATGCGTTGGACTCTTCAGCTGTAGAGAAACCTGCATACTGGCGAATTGTCCAGGGACGCATAGCATACATACCGCTATACGGGCCACGCAGATAAGGAGGCAGACCGGAAGCATAGTTCAAGTGTTCCATACCTTCCAGGTCTTCTTTTGTATATACGGGTTTCACCTCGATGTGCTCGGGTGTTTTCCAATTGGCTTCGATGCCATTGGCTTTTGCCCATTCGGCAGCATTAGTAGCTGCAAAACCGGCATTCTTTATATCTATGTTTTTAAAATTTGGTCTCATAATTGTTTCTACTTAAGCGATTCCTAATTTTACGTTGAAAGCTTTCAATGTTTCAAGCACGTTGCTCTTTACATTTACATATTGGTCGATGCCCACTGCTTTCAGATCTTCCATGCAAGCAGGCATACCGGCTACAACAAATTCTGCTCTTCCGGCCAAAGCCTTGTAAGCTGCAGGAGCCAATTCTGCATATTCATCATCGCTTGAGCAAAGAACCACGATTTCAGCACCAGCCTCAACAGCGGCTTCAACACCGGCTTCAACCGTATCGAAACCTAAGTTATCAATAACCTTATATCCTGCACAAGCAAAGAAGTTGCTTGAGAACTGGGAACGGGCCAGGCGCATAGCCAGATTACCGATCGTCAACATGAATACTTTCGGAGTCTTGCCGCTCTTTTCCGTTGCCAGACGCAAAGCTTCAAATTCGGAAGCGCCGCGCGAGAAGTCAAGGGCCGTAACAGTAGCTTCGCCACAATCGTGACCGCCACCACAACAGCAGGAAGGAGCTTCTTTGATCTTTCCGGCAGCCACTTCGTTGAAGTTCGGGAACTGGTTGGTTCCTAACAAGATTTCACGACGGGTAGCAACCGCTTTCTTACGGGCTTCATTGGAAGCGTTAACGGCTTTCTGGATTTCTCCGGAAGCGACTTCCACACCAAAACCACCTTTGTCTTCCACTTCCAGGAACAACTTCCAAGCAACATCTGCCAAGGAGTTCGTCAAGACTTCCACATAATAAGAACCGGCAGAAGGATCGACAACCTTATCCAAATGGCATTCTTCCTTCAACAGCAACTGCTGGTTGCGGGCAATGCGTTCGGAGAAATCGTCAGGAGTCTGATAGGTCTTATCGAACGGACGAACCGTGATCGAATCGACACCGGCAAGAGCAGCCGACATGGATTCTGTCTGTGAACGCAACAAGTTTACGTGAGCATCATAAACAGTCATGTTCCATTCCGAAGTCTGTGCATGAACATGCATCTTGCAAGCACACTGGCAAGCAGGATTGTAAGCGGCAACGATTTCAGCCCACAACCAACGAGCTGCACGGAACTTGGCAATTTCCATGAAATAGTTGGAACTGATACCGAAATTGAATTTGATCTTCTTGGCAACTTCCGTAGCATCCTGGCCGGCTTCGGTCAGCTTAGCCAACAGTTCGTTACCCCAAGCCAATGCATATCCTAACTCCTGAGAGATATAGGCACCTGCATTGTTGAAGTAGAAGGCATTTACAGCCAATACTTTGTAACCCGGCAGAGCAGCACCCGCTTTGAGCACAGCGGCGGCAGCTTCCACCCAGTTTTCATTTTCCTTACCTTTTACCAGAGGTTTCTTGAACGGATCGTAGTTTACAGAGCCTTTGCATTTTTCCAGGTCTGCGCCTTTGCTTTTGAAATAGTCGGCGAGAATACCGATCAACATTTCAGCCTTGCAATTGCAAGTGTTGAAATTCAGTTCCACACATTCAGGACAAATACCGTCAAGCAAGGTAACAATGTTTTCAGCGTTTACGTCGCTTCCCTTAACGATGAAGCCAAGAGACGTCACACCCTTATTCAGGATGTCAAGGGCTTTTTCATTAGCACCTTTGAAACAGGTGACTTCGATGTTCTGGCGCACCTTCCAATCGTTGTCCTTCTTTGTTCCGCGAACGTAAGGGAATTCACCGGGAAGAGACTCGGTTGTCTTCAAACCTTCGATGTCTTCTGCACGATAGAAAGGATTCACATTAAATCCTTCGCCTGTCTTCCAAACAAGCTTTTTCTCAAACGGAACCCCTTTCAGGTCGGCCGTAATCTTCGCCATCCACTCTTCAGTAGACACAGGTGCGAATTCTGAGAAAAGTTTTT
>NZ_CABUOD010000005.1 GCF_902493135.1 uncultured Parabacteroides sp. | reverse complement strand
CATTACCTTGCTTTGCAATAAACTTACTAGCTTTAACACATGAACTGCCCCGAAAGTGACGAAGAACCAAGTTTTCGGTAAATCCTCTATCACTCTATCACGAATCATTCTTAAAACTTTAACAATCAAGGCATATAGGTAGTGATACAGGATGTTTTCCTCTATCACTACAGTATCACTTCTCTATCACTCCTAAAATAGGGCATTTTTAATATATAATTGACAATCACGTAAATACCATATTCGTCTTCAAAAAATGATATAAAAACATTCGAACAAACAAATGCAAAAACGAATATAACAAGTATTAAAAAGCCGAATACGACTCTTCATTTCGTAAAAGCCATCGCTTTTTTTAGCAGAAGCAATTACATAATATCACAAACACCCCCATGTTGCCATCCTTTACACCCCCATGTGCCATTCTTCACATCCGAATGTAGAGAACCTATACACCCGGGTGTTAAAGGGGTAACATACAGCACTCATACAACTTATAATATACTTATATGTAATCATATACAAACATAATACCGTTTTCCCTCTGAATAACCAGTGATAGAGGAGTGATAGAAAAGTGATAGAAGAGTGATAGAGAAAACGGGCATGTATCACTAATAAAACGATTGAATATCAATGAACAACAAGAATTCAGTGATACAGTGACAGAGAAAACGCGAAAAACAGCATATAATACGGTTCTGTGTTTGTCTTTCATTGGTACACTATCAATCGATTTACTGATTTTGGCATTACCCTGTGAAGATTTACAATGTTTTCGCGCACACACTGTGCTTATTTAAAAATAAACTCCTATTTTTGTGACCTGAACACATTATAAACCATAGATATGGATAAGAAAGTAATAACCTTTGGAGAAATCATGCTTAGACTGGCCACTCCAGACTATCTCCGTTTTTGTCAGAGTGATAAATTGAATGCTACCTTTGGTGGCGGTGAAGCAAACGTTGCCGTATCATTGGCTAACTATGGTATTGCGACCGAGTTTGTAACCCGTTTGCCTAAAAACGACATTGCGCGCGCTTGCGTGATGGATCTGCGTAAATATGGTGTAGGGACTTCTCACATCGTTTACGGCGGCGACCGTTTAGGCATCTATTTTCTGGAAACAGGTGCTGTAGCCCGTGCCAGCAAGGTTGTTTACGATCGCGCTCATTCGGCTATCTCCGAAATCCAACCGGGAATGGTCAACTGGGAAGAAGTATTCAAAGATGCCTCTTGGTTCCACTGGACAGGTATCACGCCGGCGATCTCCCAAGGCGCTGCGGATGCTTGCCTCGAAGCGATCCAGGTGGCAAACCGTATGGGCATTCCCGTATCATGCGACATCAACTATCGTAAGAACTTGTGGAAGTATGGCAAAACCGCCTCTGAAGTGATGCCGGAACTGGTTGCCGGTTGCGATGTAATCTTAGGGAACGAAGAGGATGCAGAAAAAGTTTTCGGCATCAAACCGGAAGGTTTTGACGTGACAGCCACGAACGGCGAAGTGAACGCTGCCGAGTTCGAATCCGTATGCACACAGCTGATGGCTAAATTCCCGCGTGCAAAGAAAGTGATCATTACCTTGCGCGGCGCCATCAATGCGAACCACAATACGTGGGGCGGCGTTCTCTATGCCGACGGCAAACTGTACCAGTCCCGCCGTTACGACATTACGCATATCGTTGACCGCGTAGGCGGCGGCGACTCTTTCATGGGTGGTTTGATCTACGGCCTGCTGACTTATACGACTGACGACCAGAAAGCACTTGATTTCGCTGTTGCTGCTTCTTGCCTCAAACACACGATCTACGGCGACTTCAACCAGGTAACTGTCGATGAAGTCGAAAAACTGATGGGGGGAGATGCTTCAGGGCGAGTATCGAGATAATTAAAAATTAAGAATTAAGAATTAAAAAATTAAATCTTTTCATGGCAAGATTCAATAAAATGCAGGTACTTGACGCAATCGTCAGTACAGGAATGGTTCCTGTTTACTACAATAAAGATGTAGAAACTGCAAAACAGGTGGTAAAGGCTTGTTACGAAGGTGGCGTTCGCGCTTTCGAATTTACAAACCGTGGTGATTTTGCACACGAAGTTTTTGCCGAACTGATCAAGTTTGCCGCAAAAGAATGTCCGGAATTAATCTTGGGCGTAGGCTCTATCGTTGATCCCGGAACAGCTTCCTTATACTTGCAATTGGGTGCGAACTTCATTGTCGGCCCGTTGTTCAATCCGGAGATCGCGAAGGTTTGCAACCGTCGCCTCGTTCCGTACACTCCGGGTTGCGGTTCCGTATCGGAAATCGGTTTCGCCCAGGAAGTAGGTTGCGACCTGTGTAAGATTTTCCCTGCCGGAAACGTTGGCGGACCGTCTTTCGTGAAGAACATCAAAGCTCCGATGCCCTGGTCCATGATTATGGCTACAGGCGCAGTAGAGCCGACAGAAGAAAACCTGTCGGCCTGGTTCAAGGCTGGCGTGACTTGCGTAGGCATGGGTTCCAAGCTGTTCCCGAAAGAAATGATCGCTGCCGGAAACTGGGAAGCCATCTCGACACTCTGCCGCGATGCGCTGGCTACTATCCAAAAATATCGGTAAACAATGGGGGTGTGTCATTAATCTGTATATTAGAACACAGATAACACAGATGAGACGGATTCACACAGATTGATTATAGTAAATCAATAAAATAAAAATCTGCGGTTATCTGTTGAATCTGTGTCATCTGCGTTCTATTTTATATTTTGACACACCTTCTTCAATAAATCATAAATCTAAAATCATAAATCATGAAATCCTTTCTCGATTCCAATTTCCTGCTCCAGTCGGAAACAGCGCAGAAACTGTATCACGAACATGCAGCGAAAATGCCAATCATCGATTACCACTGTCACCTGATCCCGCAGCAGATAGCCGATAACTATCAGTTTGCCGACCTGACAGAGATATGGCTCGGTGGTGACCACTACAAATGGCGTGCCATGCGCGCAAACGGTGTGCCCGAAGAATATATCACGGGAGACAAACCGGCTTACGAGAAGTTTGAAAAATGGGCGGACACGATGCAGCATGCCATGCGCAACCCGTTGTATCACTGGACCCACCTCGAACTCAGCCGCATCTTCGGCGTTGACAAGGTACTGAACCCGCAGACAGCCCGCGAAATATACGACGAATGCACTGCCAAACTGCAAACCCCCGAATTCCGCGCCCAGGCAATCATGGAACGGATGAACGTGGAAGTGGTTTGCACGACCGACGATCCGATCGATGATCTGAAATACCACGCCGCAATCCGCCAAGGCAGCCTGAAGACAAAGGTTCTTCCTGCCTGGAGACCGGACAAGGCGATGGCAATCGAGAATGTCGATACGTACAACGAATATCTGACCAAGTTGGAAGCTGCCGCCGACAAGTCGATCCTGAACTTCAAGGATCTGATCGATGCCTTGCAGAAACGTCACGATTTCTTCGAATCACAGGGTTGCAGCTTGTCCGACCACGGTCTGACGACTTTCTATGCCGAACCGTACACGAACGCCGAAATCGAAGCGATCTTCCTGAAAGCCCGCATGAAAAAAGAGCTGACAGCCGAAGAGATCGACAAATTTCGTTCCGCCATGTTGTACGAGTTTGCCGTCATGGATGCCAAAAGCGGCTGGGTACAGCAGTTCCATTATGGCGCGACACGCAACAACAACGCCCGCATGTTCAAGAAGCTGGGACCGGATACCGGCTACGATGCGATCGGCGATGCAGAAGTCGCTACCCCGCTGGCCCGTTTCCTGAGCCGTTTGGACGAAGAAGGCGTACTGGCCAAGTCCATCTTCTACAACCTGAACCCGCGCGACAACGAGTTGTTGATGACAACGATCTACAGCTTCAACGACGGCACGGTTCCTGGTAAAATGCAATATGGTTCCGGCTGGTGGTTCCTGGATCAGATCCACGGCATGGAGAAACAGATGAACGCTTTGTCCGACTTAGGGTTGCTGAGCCGCTTCGTCGGCATGCTGACCGACTCACGCAGCTTCCTGTCTTACCCGCGTCACGAATACTTCCGTCGCATCCTGTGTAACATCCTGGGGCGCGAAGTGGAAGACGGCCTGCTGCCAGCATCCGAACTGCCGTTCATCGGTAAGATGGTGGAAGATATCAGTTATAATAACGCGAAAGGGTATTTCGGGTTCTAAGCATCGGAATACAATAATTCAAAGAAATGCCGGGCGATTTGTTTATCATTTTCGTCCGGCATTTCTTTAAAATTCAAAGCAAATAGCAATCACCGGCTCTTGTCGCCGAATTGTTCTCCTCATAGCCGGACCAGGCACAGGCTGACTACCGGCACCGATTGAAAGAGCCTTCTTTTTGTTTTTTGACGAACAGATAAATAGCGGAACACTGGCTCCACACAAACCTATGGAGGTAACCAGCAAACCCGCATCTATGGGATCTGAAAAAGTTGAATTTATAGCAGCACGAAGTGCGCCCCAAAAAAGCAACGTCCCCACTCCCAATCCAAGGCTGACACCTCCTGTGACCTTAAGCAGTTTCGCTTTCCGAGTATATTTCAGGAAATCGTTTCCTTCATTCCGATAACTATCCATGCAGGAAAATGATAAGTCATTTACCTCAATCTCACTTCCATTTACCATCTCGGAACCTTTTGCCTGAAAAGGGAGCAATGAGATCAGAACGAGATATAACAATATATAAAGATGTCTCATAATAAGCCTTTTTATTTTACCGCTTCCGTTTCGCCTTAGCCGCCGCCTCTTTGGCCTTTTGGGCTTCGCGGCGGGCTTTCTCTTTGGCTTTCAGCTTTTCTTTGTATTCGCGTTCCTTCTGCTTGCGCTCTTTTTCCTTTTGCTTCAGGCGATCCTTGTACTCACGTTCTTTCTGCTTGCGCAGTTCTTCGCGGGCTTTGAGCTTCGCTTTACGTTCGGCTTCGACCTGTTGCTGTTTGGCTTTACGGTCGCGTTCGAGCTGTTTTTCGCGGTCGGCTTTTGCTTTCAACAAGGCTTCTTCTTCCGCTTTTTGCTTCTTCAGAAGTTCTTCGTTCTCTTTTGCTTTCTGTTCCTGCAATTCTTTCTCGGCTTTTTGCTGGGCTTCAAAGGCTTTGCGGGCTTCTTCCTTACGGGCTTCGGCTTCGGCGGCTTCGCGCTTGCGGAGTTCTTCGATCTCTTTCAACGTGAGTTCCTTCGGTTGCTCGACAGGAGCGACAACAGCAGGAACGGTGTCGGACGATGTCAGAGCAACCGTATCTTTAGCCGCAGGCTGTACGGAAAGGGTATCTGCATCCGCAGGAAGGATCGTTTCTGCTTTACGGACAGTCGTCGTGTCGGCCGGCGATACAACTGCCTCTTCTGCTGCCTGCTGCTTCTGTTGTCCTTTCGGGCGGACAGTTTTCTTAACGGGTTCCGGCTTTTCTTCCCGGATTTCCGCAGCCGGTGTTTCTTCCGGAATATCTTCAGAATCCTGAGCTTCGGCCTCTTCCGCCTCAGCCTTCGCCTCTTCCTCCTTGATCTGTTCGGCAGTCATGCGGGCTTTCCAACGGGTGGCCAGTTCAGGAGCTGCCTCGCCGAAGTTTTCCTGGAAGAACTCGACATATTCCTCAAGCGTCTTTCCTCGCATCAACGTTTCATAGTTGTCGTCGGAGATCGGAAGGATGGCGACATTCTTATCCAAAGCTGCCGCATACCCGTCTGCTCCGTAGATCATCTTATAATAATGTAGGATCTCATCCAAGTTGAAGAAGCCGTGGATCGTCAGCATGCTCATCGGACCGGCTTCCTCGAAGCTCAGGTCGAACTCTTTCACCATAAAGTTGGCGAAGTTATAAGCGGCTACGGCAAACAACAACTGGTTCCGGTCGATCGTTCCGGCCGGGTACATCAGCAACATCCGGTACGAAGTATTCGGCTCGGCGGTAAAGACACGCGCCGAGTCGGCTGCAGAAAGCGTGCCGTCGTCACCGACACCGAAACGCAGGTTCCAGCTCATCCCCTTGATGCCGCCCTGGACCATCATGCGGCCGCGGAGAACGCCTTTCAGCATTTCACCCGCCAGTTCCGTCACGTCGGCGGTCGGATATTTCTCAACCAACGCTTTCAACGCGTTCTTGAAACCTTCGGCATCCCCGGCCTGCACATAGCTCAAAGCGTCGAGGAACATGAACTTGGGCATCAGGTCTGCCAACGGATACTTGGCACTGACATCACGGTAATTGCGACGGACGGTGACCGTATCTTCCGCCAGATAGCTCTTATAAGTTTCCTGATAGATCGAATCCTGCACCCGATCCATCATCCGGATATTATATTCATAATTGGGATCGGCAATCGCAACCGCATAATCCGATTCAGGGAAAGCCGTGATCAACTTGTTCTTATAGGCCGCAGCCAGCACTTGGTTGCCGGAACGGAGCGCCATCAGATAGACCTGGTAATAACTTTCCAGCAGATGGTTATGCTTCGGGAAACGACGTTCCAGTTCTTCAAAGGCTTCGGTCGCGAGCGGGATGTCTTCGAGCTTGTCCTTATAGATCATGGCCATGTTATAGAGGCCATCCTCTATGATAATATTGGAGGCTTCGATATCTTCGGGTGTCAACGGAAGCTGCTGGATGTAGTATTCGCGCGTTTTCGGATCGTCGGAGGCAACAGGTTCCAGACCGGCTTCGAGCGAATCGGCCGCCATTTCGCCCGGTTCACCCGTTTCCCCTTCGGGTGTATTCTCATTTTCATTCCCCAAATTCTCGTTGAAAGTGGACATTTCCTTTTTACGGCGACGCCAGTTATCTTCCAGTGCCCGCCGTCCCCATTTACGTTGGAAAGCGGTTTTTCCCTGCGACACGGCTTGGGGATTATAGAAATAGAAACCGGCTCCCCCGGATGCCGTCGGCAATGTGATGCCGCCCGTCTCCGTTCCCGGACGGTCGATGCCCGTACCTTTTGCCTCTTGTTCCGCCAGATAGGCTTCTTTCTCGGCAAGCGCTTTGGCCTCTTCCTCTTCTTTCTTCACCTGTTCGATGACCTTGTCGATCACGGCAAGCCGTTCCGCCTCCGGCATTTTGGCAAGGGTTTGCAAACTATCCTGCAAATGGACCGCCTCCACATGCACGACCAACTCGTCGAGGATGGCGGACAGCTTGGAGACCCGTTCATAGTCTTTATATTCTTTCCGGATGCCGGACAATGCACCGCTGAAGTTCGGCTGTGCCTTGACATAGTCGCGCTTCTGGAAATAAAGATCGCCGAGCTTGATCTGGCAGATCGCCTTGTCCAAGCCGTTCTGAGTACTCTTCTCCACGCCCAACTCATAGTTCTTGATGGCATTGACCGTATCTTCCCGGCTCATATAGACGTTGCCCAACGCATAATAGACCTGGTCGAGCAGGTCCTTGTTCTTATCGCTTTTCGCCATCCGCTCGAGCATCTTGACCACCTTCTGGTAATTTCCTCCGGTAAACACTTCGGTCTGGCGGATGCGGGCGGCAAATTCCAGTTCATACGGCGGATTGGCTTTGATCACCTGTCCGAACATCTGGTAGGCAAGTCCGTTTTGTTCCTGTTCGGCGTAAATCTGTCCTAACAGGTATTTCATGCGGGTACGCTGGCGACGGTTCTTCTCCGCTTTGATCGCGGTCTTGAAGTAGGGGACCGCCTCTTCGTATTGTTTTTTCTTCACCAGGTAATCGGCATATACCGTCGCATACTGGTTCAGGTTTTTCCGGGGAATGCCATTTGTATTCAACTTTCCTAAGATATCTTCGGCTTCATAGAACCAGTCCATCTCGGAATAGCAACGGGCTTGCCAGAGACGGGCTTCGGCCACCACTTCCTCGTCATGGGCATAATGACGGGCTATATAGGAAAAGGTAGCGGACGCCTGCAGGAAGTCGGCGTTATAGAACTGCGCCTGCCCCATCATCAACCAGCACTTTTTGAGGAACGGGTTGTATTCTTCCTGTTCCTGCCAGGCACGTTGCTTGGGATCGTTGCGCCATCCCGGTTTCTTAGGCGGCTTTGCCTTGATGGAGTGGAGCTTGATCGCTTTATTGCTTTTCTCGATCGCCCGGTCGAAAGGGCCTCCCGTTTCTTGTTTGTCTTTGGGCTGCGCACTGACCGGATACATCAGGATCATGTCGGAATAGCTTTCCTTGTAGCCGTTCTGCATGGAGAGCAGCGCTTCGTCAAACGATGTCTTTCCGTTGAAATAGATATTATAGCGGGAATTAAAGGCATGATAGAAGCGGCTTGCCTTAGTATTCTTTTTCGTACTGCAAGACCAAAACAAAGAGACAATCAATAATGCGATTATATAGTAGAAACCTTTCTTCATTTCCCCTTTAACGCTTCAGAAACGCTTTTATTGCCTTGACTACTAAAAAGAAAAGGACAAGGACAAGAATAATAAACGCCCCGGAAGGCACATTCAGAAAATAAGAAAGGACAAGCCCGGCCACACATCCCAGGAAACCGATGGCAATACTTCCGAAAATGATCTTCTTGAAGTCTGACGTAAAAAGGTTCACCGTGATCTGCGGAAGCGTCAGCAAACTCATCAGAAGCATGATCCCGACCAGACGGATCGAAAGGACGATCGTCAGGGCGATGCAGCACATCATCACATATTCTATCCACTTGACGGGCAATCCTTGCGTCACGGCAAAATCACGGTCGAACGCCACATACACGATCTCCCGCAGGAAAAGGGCAAAAAGGACGACCAGCAACAACGCCAAAGCGGCAATCCAGATAATATCGCCCGTCGAAACCGTCAGGATATTCCCAAAAAGGTAGGCGGAAAGGTTCGGAGCGTATCCGGGCGTCAGGAAAATGAAGATCACGCCCAATGCCATCCCCAACGACCATATCCCGGCAATGGCCGAGTCTTCACGCACATTCTGCGTCTTGCTCACCCACTCCACCCCGAATGCGGAGAGCACGGAAAACAGCATAGCCATCAGGATCGGATTCATCCCAAGATAGAACCCCAACCCCAGTCCTCCGAAAGAAGCATGCGTGATACCTCCGCTGATAAAGACAAGCCGCCGCGACACGATATACGTCCCGACAATACCACAAGCGATCGCAGTCAGCAGGCTACCCAAAAGGGCATGCTGGAAAAAACCATATTGAAGCAAATCCATTTTCTATCTTCTTATATCCTTTTTTATGGTTCCCCGGCAGGAAACTCTCGTTTCATAGGCGGGAAACTTTTGTTTCATAGGCAGGAAACTCTCGTTTCCATAGCGGGAAACTTCCGTTCCCATAGCGGGGAATTTCCGTTTCCACGGCAAGGAAACTCTAAGTACCTAATGTACACGGCGTTCGCCGACGATTAAAAAAGCTTCATCCTTCAGCGCATCCGGCAGATTAATCGCACGCAGTTGCAGGCTGCGCAACCAACCGGCCACCTCCATCTCTTGCAACGTATAAAGCACATCACGAAACTCGTTCACGGCATCTTCATCATATGCATCGGCTTCGACTCCCTGGAAGCGGTCCAGTTCTTCATCATCGTAATACTCGATCCGCTTGCTGACCGCAGCCAACAGACTGTCGCGTTCGCAGGTTTCATGCTGTCCGCAACATTCGTCCTCCGCAGTCAGTTCCCGGGCTTCGGGGATTTCGGCAATCTCCCCGCGCTCCAGCATCTTCTGTAGTTTCCGGTTCCGGAAATAACCGGCAATGGCAGCAAGGATACCCAGTACGATGATTCCGATTATAATATACCACATATCTTAATACTCTTTTAAATTCTTACTCCGATTTGACGCAGGGCGTGCGTCTATTCCTCGATTTGAAAACCCGTAGAACGCAGATCTTCCCAATAATGCGGATAGCTCTTGCTGACCACCTGCGGATCGGCAATCTCGATTCCTTCCGGCAAAACGAGGGCGGCAGGTGCAAATGCCATTGCCATACGGTGATCTTCGTAGGTCGCGATAACCGGATGCGTTTCCGGCTCACACCGCTCGCCGTTCCATTCCAAGATACTGTCGTTCCGGTCTGTCAGGAGATACCCTAACTTGCGAAGCTCCGTCTTAAGCGCTTCGATGCGGTCGGTTTCCTTTATCTTCAGACTTTGCAAACCGGTAAAGCGGAAAGGGATATTTAATAACACACAGGTCACGACAAAGGTTTGAGCCAGGTCCGGCTCGTTTACGAAGTTATAATTCAGTTTTTTTGTCCTGTTCCCGTTGTGCTTCAAGATAACGCCCCGGTCCGTATAAGTCGTGCCCACGCCAAGCTGCGCAAACAGTCCGGCTCCGGCGGCATCTCCCTGCAAACTGTTCTTAAACAGTCCCAACAACTCGATCTCGGCATTTCTCGACAACGCCATCATGGAATACCAGTAGGAAGCGGCGCTCCAGTCAGATTCGACGGTAAAGGGTATCGGACGATAATCCTGCGGTCTTACCTGAATGGTCTGCCCGTTCCATTCCGCCTTTACCCCATATTGCTCCATCAACTGCAACGTCAGGTTAATATAGGGTTTTGAAATGACAGCGCCTTCAAGATGCAAGGTCAGCCCGTTCTCCATCAGGGGCGCGATCATCAGCAACGCCGAAACATACTGCGAACTGACCCCGCCGGCAAGCGAAATCTCGCCTCCCTGCAACGCACTTCCGAAAATGCGGAGCGGAGGATAGCCTTCCTTCTCCATATATTCCACCCGCGCTCCCAGCGCGTTCAGCGCATCCACCAGTATCTTGATCGGCCGGTTCTTCATCCGCTCCGTCCCGGTAATCGTCCACTCGCCCACCACTTTAGACAAAAAAGCCGTCAGGAACCGCATCGCAGTCCCCGCGGCTTTTATATCAAAGTCACGATCATTCGAATTCAACGCCTTCACCATCACCTCCGTATCATCGCAATCCGACAAATTACGGATCTCATACGGACTATAGCTCAACGCATTAAGTATCAACGCACGATTACAGATACTCTTGGATGCGGGCAGCTTGACGGAAGCTTTCAGTGAAACAGGAGACTTTATTGTATAATTCATACCTTTGCATTAAAATGGAGTACAAAAGTACGGATTTTATTGGGAAGATATGACTAATATTGCTCTGATATCGCTATTTTAATAATTCTCCGACAATCATTATTTTCTCCCAATAAATATTCATTCTATTTAGTATCCTTGATCCGAGATACAACTTCAATAATAACAAATTCATCTTTTCAATAAGTAATTGAAAACAAGGGCACATATCTTCCATTCAGATACGGCCCTTGAAAAGTTGATCAATCAAACATACGCTATATCTGTAAGAAATAAACCATACCGCTGAATAATTTGACAAGCATATCACAACATTAGCTATAAAATTTGTAAACAATTCAAATTACCTCTGTTTAATATTTGAAGACAATCCTTTAATTTCTTTCAGTGTTGAATGTGATATAGGAGACAAAATATTCGTCACCTTAGAAAAATCATTTCCTATCAAACTTATATCCTTCACATTATCTCCTAACAAAAGAAAGGATGTGTTCATTCGTGGTTTACAATTTGTCACAAAAACTCCACTAACATCTTTCAAACAAATAATTGCAGGTGCACTTTCAGAAATCTTCGCTTTCAAAGAATGGATATAAATATCACTCACATCCTTACAATAAATCGCAGGACGCACATCTTCTTCAAGATAATCCAACTGAATATTATTCAGATATAAATCTTTCACATACCGACAGTTTAATCCATAAGCTGGAGTTACACCATAATTGGAATATTCTGGATAGACCGATACTTTGTCATCAATTTCTCTTCTCCAATCTTCTTCTGTTCCTCCACCAGCAAATTGTAAATTAATATTATTCAGTGTAACATTCTCCATTTCATAATCAGGAACACCGACTATACTTATACCTATACGTTGATCATGTTCTGCTTTGTGATAAAAGACAGATGTATCTGCTTTCCAACATCCTATGCCATCTGCAATAATATTGGATATCATTACATTTCTCAATATCCCAGGAGTATCTCCTTTTCTATGCCCCAATTTCATAAATATACTACCATTCACATTGTGCATAGTAATATTATTGATCGTTATTCGATCGATAATTCCCCCATCTACCATTTGCAATGTGATTCCTGATAAGCGTGTATCATAAATCACACAATTAGATATAGTTATATCTTCAAAGCCTCCATCTCCCCTGGTTCCGAATTTAATTCCATTCGATTCACTTTTTGCAATGCAATTAGTAATAACCGCATTTTTTACCCCAATATCACAATGGCTTTTCAGACAAATGGCATCATCCCCCACATCAAAATAACAATTGGAAACTTTCACACTATGACAATCTACGATATCCAAACCATCATTATTGGCAACAATCCGACTTAATACAGTCAAATCATCAATTGTTACATAATGACATTGATCCAACATAATATTCCAAAAAGCACCATTCTTAATCGTAAAATCTTTCAACTTCACGTTAGAAGACTGATTTATCGCAATAGGATAAGGTCTATTAGGTAATCCATTAAACTTATCCTTACTCTGAAAAACCGAATGTCCTCCATTGCCATCAATAGTACCTCGACCAGATATAGAAATATTATTCTGTCGATAAACATAAATTAATGCTCCCCGCTCTGTATTTATAGACGAATAGTCACTCATATTAGGACTTCCTTTCAAAACAGCCTGAGCTTCCAGATATAATTCTACATTACTTTTTAATATTACTGTTCCCATTAGAAATATACCATTCGGGATATAGACTTGTCCGCCTCCATCTAAAGAGCACTGATCTATAGCTTTCTGAATATACTGAGTATTAATAGTTTTGTCATCTCCTTTGGCTCCAAAACCAGTAATATCGTACTTTTTATTAGCATATATCGTAAAACATATTCCAATGCAATAAATAATAAAAATTACTCTTCTCATTTGTTTTTGTTTTAATAGGACCATCCTGGTGTAGGAGTTAAATTACGATTTTTCTCTATCTCTGCTGTTGGGACAGGCCAAGTATATAAATAATCTCCAGCCCACTTATTACTCCATAAATTAGTACCCCATACCTGTTTTGTTCCCTCTCCTTCCGAGAAAACCGTTTTATGCCAAGTTTTCCAACGACGTTCATCAAAGAAACTAATTCCTTCATTTATAAATTCACACCGGCGTTCATTCCTAACCCGATCACGCAAATTTGTTTGATCTTTTACATACGTTGGTTTAGACATATCAGCCCTTTGCAGCGGTGGCATTTCAACACTGGATCGCTGTCTAACTTGATTAATTAATTCAATAGCTCCATCTAAATCATTTAATTCAACCAAAGCTTCCGCCCACATAAGCAGAACATCTGCATATCGAATAATAGGAAAGTCTGTTGGGCACGATACGCGATCAATAATTTCAGAATCACCCTCATAAACAAATTTCCGATGATAATACCGAAAGTGATCCGTTTTTATATTATAATGGTCAAGAGTAGGAGGCAACTCCGTTGTGGCAGTAAATGGCCAACGACTAGTAAACATTTGTTCTTGACCAGAAATTACCCGTCCTAAAATAGATGAATAAGGGGTTATTACACTTGCACACAAACGCGGATCCCGTCCTTCATAAATTTGTTTAATACGATTTTCATTCCCATTATAAATATACTCATCCATATCTAAATATTTTGCTTTCTGTTTAAACTGGTCACGTATAAACAATTGTGTTGATGCTGGCTCCAATGAAAGATCTGCTGTATCACGAAGGAAGTATACTTCCCGTTTTTTGGAATCCATCTGAGTATATCCAGGAATTACATCATCCCAGCTAAACGCTCGACCATCTTTCCACTCGAATAAATCAACCACACGAGAAGAGGCTGTATATATAGCAAAACCTGATCCTTTTACTGAACGAGAACCAAGTATAACTTGTGTATTAGATCCGAAGCCTGACTCTCCCACATATTGAATAGAAAATATCATCTCATCACATTGTTCATTAGCTTCTTTGAACAACTCTTTATATCCACCTTGAAATAAAGAGTATCCACATTCTTTCACTTTACTAAAATCAGCAGCTGCTTCTTTCCACTTTTCCAAATATAAGTAAGCTTTACCCCTCAAAGCATAAGCAGCTCCTTTTGTAGCATGACCATAGTTTGCATCTCCTTTGCTATATTTATTCGGAAAATTAGGTTCATTGATACAATCTGTTAAATCTTGAATAATAACTTCCCAAACTTTTTCTTCAGATTCCTGTCCACGTGTACAATCGTCATTTTCAACCGGTTCCAAATAAACTGGCACACCTTTGAATAACTGATTCAACCGAGAATAATAATAAGCTCTAAGGAATTTACATTCAGCGATATACCTTGCTCTTTTCTCTTCTGGAGATGGTGAAACAGTTTGTATTTTACTAATTGCATCATTTGCTCGATGAACACCTTCATAGTAAGTTCTCCATGCGTTTGAAAATAAAGAATGAGAAGGTGTTATTGTTCCAATCATTATAGGAGCAGCATCCCGTGTTTCAGAGGAAAAAGAATATCCATCCAATTGATAAAGTTGAATATCTCCCCAACTTGTAGATTTCATACCCACAATATTTAATACCTGATAAACACCACCAACACCTTTATCTGTCAAATCGTCCGTAGTCCACATATTACCTGAACTAATAGAACCATGAGGTGATCTCTCTAAAAAGCCATCATTACATCCCCATGCAAATATTATAGCAATAAATAAAATTATCTTTTTCATATTCGTTATTTTATAAAATTAAAATGTAATATTTAATCCAAAAGCATATTGTCTCATAGTAGGATAAGATACACTAGAACCTATTTCCGGGTCTAATCCGGGATAAGGAGTAATTGTCAAAAGATTCTCACCTGTCACATATAATCTTAAATTTTGAATATATACTTTATTTATCCATTCCTGAGGAAAATTATAGCCTATTTGTACATTTTTCAACTTCAAATAAGACGCATTATATAACCAAAAATCTTGTGCCACATTATTCTGTGTATCCGTACTTTTCAGACGAGGATATTTGCCATGAATATTATTTGCCAGATCGTTCGGATTATCTTCATTATAATAGTAATGGTCATTCATAACGTGTAAAGGCATAGACTCTCGGGCACCTACTAATGAATTATTCGTATAATTTTCATTCCAGAAATAATACATTCCTGCTGCTCCAGCCCAATGCATTGAGAAATCAAAACCCTTCCAATCAACATTTAAACCAAAGCCATATATATATTTGGGAGTAGATGATTTTCCTGTAAATAAACGGTCATTAGAGTTTCCATAAGTACCATCTTCGTTTGAATCAGCATAAATAAAATCACCATAATACAATTGAGCTTTCCCAACCGTCGTCACGGGATTAAACTTATACCCTGCTGCAATCATCGATTTTACCCATTCAAGATCTTCCTGAGTACGTATCATTCCATCTTTAGGTCCACCTTTTATATTAACGCTTCCATCTGCATTTTTATAACTTTGATCACCACGATAACGATTCAGCAAATAATATTCTCCAATAGGATGCCCTTCCAATGTATATTCACTCCCACTGTTAGAAGATACATCACCTATATTGGTAAAATAGGAATTTTTCCCATCCGGGCTCTCCTTCCAACCCGCATCAAATTTCCCCTTATATTTTGTTACTTCATTATGATTATAGGATAAATTTCCATACACAGAGTAATTTACATTACCTATTTTATCACTCCATTTGACGGAAAATTCTACCCCTCGATTAAGCACAGATGCTGTATTCTTGGTTGGTGCTCCTACCAATCCCATTGTTAAGTAAATAGGAGGTGTTGTTAAAATTCCATCGGTCAAACGATGATACCAATCAAACTCTATCAAAAGACGATTGTTTAAGGTCGCAAGATCAAGACCTATATCTGTTGAATTTACATGTTCCCAATGCAAATTTTTATTTGCAATAGTACCTTGACGTAAACCGGTTGATATATTTCCTCCAAACGGATAATTCACAAGGCCATAAGTTGCTTGATATGAATAATAACCAGAAGTTACATTTCCTAACTTTCCCCACGAAGCTCTTAACTTAATATTCTGAAAGATATCCTTTATACTTGACATAAATGGCTCTTCTGTCATACGCCATCCACCCGAGAAAGAAGGAAAGAATCCCCATCTGCTCTCTTTTGCGAATTTTGAAGAACCATCATATCGGAAATTTGCCTCAAATAGATACTTATTGTTATACACATAATTTAAACGGCCAAAAAGTGAACGAGTAGCCAAATCCGATTCGTCTCCTGAAATACTAACCATCTCAGATGTAGAATTTAGTGTTGTCAAATTTTCACTTAAAAGACCTCTTTTTGTAGCAGATTGTGTAGCTACATCATAATAATATTGTTGAAAACCTATTAACGCATTAATTTCATGTTGCTTTGCTATAACCGTATTAAATCTGCCTAACACTTCTGCAGTATACTGATAACTATCTGATCTGCTATAAGTATTTGTTCGTTCTGATAATAATGTTTTTGTTAATGCAATCGTTTCATTCGCGAAATCCCACAAATCTAAACTTTGATTAAAAGAATGTGTATTGGTTTGATAGTTTTGATAATTAAACCGTCCTTCTATAGATAATCCTTTTATTGGTTCCAAAATTCCATACCAAGTGGTATTGAATCTTTTTTTCTGCACACTTCCTTGCCCTTGATGAAGATCGTACAATAAATTATTCCCTACTTCATCAGGTGTCTGAGTTCCCCCATAACGTCCATCATAATAAGGGACAAACGCTGGTGTTGTCCGTTTATAAAATTCAAATACTTTTTTAGTGTCTCCTCCTTCCAAATTCTGCAACGAAGCAAATGTCTGAGTTCCTATTTTTAAAAAATTGGTAATCTTTCCTTCTACATTTATACGAAACTGATATTGTTTTAACCCCGTATTAGACATAATTCCAGGATTGTTTAAAAAACCAAATGAGGTTAAATAATGTACCTTTTCACTTCCTCCAGAAGCTGACAAATTATGATTTTGGACAATATTATTTTCAAAAATCACATCGCTCCAATCTGTATTCGGATACGCTAATTTATTGAGGATACCATACTTTTCACTAATTGCATCCGGATTTAAAGTAGCTTTTTCCCACTCATCTATATAGTTATCCGAAAAAAAAGGTTGGTTTCCAAGATTAGTATACCCCTCGTTCATTAAACGCATACGACGAGGATAATTAGATACCATTCGATGTAAATTGCTGGGCTCCGCAATAGAAAAATTCCCTGAATAATTTAATCTCATCTGTCCAGACTTACCTTTCTTTGTTGTTATTAAAATAACTCCATTAGCGGCACGTGATCCATATATAGCGGAAGAGGCTGCATCTTTCAAAATAGAGATAGATTCAATATCATTCGGATTTACCATATCCATAGAACTTTCTATACCATCAACTAACACGATCGGAGCCTGATAAGAATTACTTAGTGTACCAACCCCTCTAACACGAATTGAAGCTCCATCACTCCCTGGTTGCGCCGAGGTTTGGCGAACATATACATTAGCACCCATTCCTGCTAGCGATGAAGAAACATTTGTTACAGGTCTATTTTCTATATCTTTAGAACTTACCGTCGCAATAGCTCCTGTCAAATTGACTTTTTTCTGTACACCATATCCAACAACAACCACTTCTTCCAAATTCTGAGAATCTTCTACTAAATTCACAATAATATTTATTTTACTTCCAACCGCAACTTCTTGTGTCAAATAACCAATATAAGAAAACAGGAGTGATGAATTTGGAGCTACTTCTAAAGAAAATTTTCCTTCAATATCAGTTACAGTTCCATTCATTGTTCCATTCTCTACCACATTTACCCCAATAAGAGGTTCTCCTTTTTCATCCTTAACTATACCCATCACTTGTTTTCGATACTGAACGACTATAGTATCATCTACTTTTTCAATAGGATTAATCAATATAAAATTACTGTCTGTAATCTCATATTCCACCCTTTCAGTTTTAAAAATACGTTCCAAAACTGATTCAACAGTCTGATTTTTTACATAAACAGAGATTTTCTTATCCAAATTAATCTTTCCACTTTCATAAATAAACCGGAAATCCGATTGATTTTCGATCAAATAAAGGACTTCCTTTATTGATTGGTTTTGAACATTCAAAGACAATTTTGTCGTTTGTGAATATACAGTAGCTGAAATATTCAGTGAAAATACAATCAAGAAAACTACCGTCAGTTTCATAATAGATAATATCTTTTTAAGGGTTGGAGAAAAATCCAACTCTAACGTATTAAATAAATTCATATATTTGTAAATTGATTATTAGCTAACTATTAGTGCTTCCAACACTAATCTTATGATCAAACTCATAACGGGAGATGTGACAGCATTTCCCGTTTTTGTGTATTCATGGCATTCTACTTCATAGGCAATTCTATTTAGAGGTTATACTTATATGTTTTCCTTTCACATGATAGCTAATATTACTCAAGCGGGATAACGCATCCATTACATCTGTTACGGTTTCTTCCCGTATGACTCCATTATAACGAATATTTTCACCTAATCCGGGTTGGATCATAATCTTGACATCATACCATCTTTCCAAATACTTGCAAACAAGAGACAAAGGCATATTTTCCATATATAATTTATTGTCCAACCAGCCATAAGAGTGCGACAGTACGCCCTTCATCTGTTTAATCTTATTCGTCTCTTTATCAAAAACAGCTATTTCTCCGGGTTTCATAATCAGTTTCTCTTCTCCGCTTTCCAGTTCGATACATCCCTCGACCAAAGATGCTTGAACAATCGGATCATCAGCATATGCCTGCAGATTGAAGGAAGTTCCCCAAACTTTCACATTTAACCCACCGGCAGTTTTTATTACAAAAGGTTCTTTGCTTTTAGAGACATCAAAGAAACCTTCTCCCTGGAAATTAACTTCCCGCATTTTCTTTTTCGAATCATAAGCATAAACTACTTCAGAGCCTGAATTCAGTTTTACCAAAGACCCATCCGGCAAAACGATCTCCGAACGGCTTCCATAATCGGCACTCATTCTAACCTGCATGTCCGAGCTTTTCTCAAAAGCACCCATGAAAGACAAAGCAAGCATTATCAACAAAGATGCAGCCGCCCCAGAAACTATATACAATATATTTTTCCAATACTTATGAGCATATATCTTCTGTCGGTTTATCTTGTTAACCTTTTCCCATGCAAGATCAGGATCAAAAGCCTCAGATTCTGTATAACGATGGGATTCTTTCCAAATCTTTTTATACAAATCAAATTCTTTTCTATGGGACTCACTTTCGGCTAACCACTCAACCAATATCGGATCAAGATGTTTCTCATCTTCACCGTCCAGTAAATAGTCGACGATATAGTCTTTTATATGTTTTTGTTCTTCCATGAATCTTGCTTTTATTATATGACACAACAAATAAAAAAAGGTCCTATTCCGGACCTGAAAAAATTATATTCCTTTTAATTCCAAACATCTTTTCAATTTCTGAAGCGAGATCCAGATCTGATTTTTAATCGTTTTTACCGAGATATCGAGTTTTTCCGAGATTTCTTTTTGTTTCAATCCCTTTATTCGGTGGAGCAACAATACTTCTTTACAGCGATCAGGAAGGTGATCGATACAGCCATAAAGAGCGATCCGAAATTCCTCAGACTCGACCCGGTTGTCTTCATACGATAACTGATCCTGAGTTTCCGACAGGTTATTAAAATAGACTTTTGAGCGAAGATGGTTCAATGCCAAATGTTTGGCCATCCTATAAAGATATCCTCCAACATTTTCTTTAATTTCAATTCTTTCCCGGTTTTTCCATATATTCAGAAAAAGCTCCTGCACAACATCTTCCGTATCACTTTTATCCATGAGCAAGCTATAGACATATTGACAAAGGCGGCCATAGTAACGCTCAAACAGTTTATTATAACTGATGTAATCATCTTTACTAATCGCCTCTATCAATTTTTCATCTGTGGTATTAGACATACTTCTCCGGTTTATCTCCTTAGCGCCCAAATATACAATAAATTTTGGATTGAAACCGGAAACCTGAACTTTTTCAAAAATGAATACCAACCATAGTTTAAAACAAATGCCGTATCAAGACTGAAAATTTGCCCTAATACAGCATTTGTTTTAAACCATAATCAATCTACAATATCCGCTGATACAGTTTCTTTTCCTGAGGTTGTATGGAAGTAAGATCCGCAATTTTCACCGGTTGACCAGCCGCTATACTGTTACGCGCCGCAATGCCGACCAGACAAGCCAAAGCTCCATCGCGAACACTTGCACACTGCTTATACGGATCTTTTATCCCAGGTAAGAAAATCTGATCTTTCAGCAATGCATCCCCTCCGCCATGACCAGACGTTCCGAATGGGATCTGGATATACTCACGTTTTCCAAAATTCTTAAACAAAACGAGTTCATCAAAATTTGCATCCGATGTCGGACGGGATTCCTGTATCCAAGCTTCCAAGCGCCCTTTCGTTCCGTTAAAGGCTATACGATAACCCTCATAAGGACTGTAGGTCGTTAAAGAATAAGCAACCTGCACACCATTTTTATAACGAATCGTTGCCGCCATCTTATCAAAAATATTGACATCGTTTTTAAATACACATCCGTCACGAAGATAACCATCATATTTTTCGTTGGCTACATATAAATTCATCAAATTCTTCTTCTTCGTAATGTCAAAGAAAAACTTACATTTGGAAGTATGAGAACAGGTTCGGCAATTCTCTGCCCGGAATATTCCGTTTTTACCATAATGATCCAAACTCCCCAATGCATATACTGTTTCCGGATCACTGTCAATCCACCAATTCAAAAGGTCAAAGTGGTGGCTGGCTTTATGCACCCACAAAGAACCACTGCATTCCACCAAACGATGCCAACGACGAAAATAATCGGCGCCATGAGAGGTATCCAGATACCAATGAAAATCTACAGAAGTGATATCGCCAATCTCACCGGCACGGAGTAATTCCCATATTTTCGCACGATGTGGAGAATAACGATAATTAAATGTCACACGGCAATTCTTTCCTGTCCGTTTTTCTGCATCCAAAATTGCCTGAACCTTCTTTTCATCCGTTGTCATCGGCTTTTCCGTTATGATATCCGCGCCAAGTTCCATCCCACGGATAATAAATTGATGATGAGTACTGTCCATTGTCGTCACGATCAGTACATCCGGCTTGGTTTCCTTCATCATCTTTTCAAAATCCGTATAAGTAGGACAGGAAGCCCCGATAATTTTCTTACCGGTTTCCACACGACCTTCATTCTTATCGCAAAGGCCTACAAACTCGATGTAGTCAGGATAACTTTTCATTAAGTCATACCCCCACATAGAAGTTCCTCTTCCGCCAGTACCAACAATAGCAAGGCGAAGTTTTTTCCCAACAACATTCGGAGCTTCAACAGTTTCTGCCGCTACTTCCGATAATGGATTCAATAAGGCTGCCCCAGTTATAGCACCTGTCGCAGCTAAAAAGTGCCGTCGTGATATTTTATTCATAACCATCATATTTAATAGAATTATTTATAACCTTTATTTTGAACGAACACATCCAAGTTCGTCACTTCATACAACGCATCTTGAGGAAGAGGACGATAGATATGATAATCCTTGATCAATGTAATATCCGGATTATGCTCTTTCACCCATTCCACCATCTTGCCGGAACGTTTCAACATATACCAGCGGTTCAATTCACACCCCAGTTCACGTGCACCTTCTTCCAGGATAAAATCCATATCCATATCAGCGGCAGTTACCTTCAGTTCGCTTTCATGTCCATCGATCAAAGCTCTTTTTCTCAGTTGAGTAATCACTTCTGCCGCTTTTTCCGGTTGATTGGTTCTTACATACGCTTCAGCCAAAGTTATATAGACTTCTCCAAGGCGCATCAGAATCAAGTCTTTAAAACCTTCTTCCCGCTTAGCTGCATCACGACTCGGATCCAAATATTTAGTCATAGTGTGAAAACAAGATCGACCATTGATAGTCGGAATTCCAGTGTTAATATCATAAATATCCGAAATATTGTCAACAATAATACCTCGATCTTCATAACTCTTTATATACTCATCTGAAACCACATCTAATGTACGAATCAGTAAAGTGTCTGAATAATCAGGATCGTTGTTCCAATTATCAGGAATCCGACACCAAACTGATTGGAAAGTCTGATCCCGACGTTTGTCAAACTTACTGAAAAGACGGATATAATATAAGGTAGGCATCGTTGCACGATATTCACGCCCATATACACGAGAATGGCTCCACAATCCATCAATATTAACATTCGGATTCTTTGCAGATTTATTATACCAACCCACAAAATTCCGATGCATAACATTAGCATCCATTTCTGCACGACTTACATTCATTCCGTTATATATTAAATCGCTTGTATATTGAATAGACCAAATTATCTCATCATTAATTTGATTATTTACATCAAAAATGGAAGCATAATCGTCTAATAATTTATAATTATAATCATTAATGATTGAATTACACAACGAAATAGTTTCTTCATAACACTTTTGTTTCGTATAGCCTGTATTGGAAAGTATCGTATCATCATAAGCTGACAATGCCATCAATACTCTCATTTTAAGAGCTTTGACTATGCCAATATTCATACGCCCCCATTGTGTATTTTGCGGCAAGTCCAAATGCCGGAAGGCTATATCCAAATCATCCAATATCCGTTTGAAGAAAACTGCAATGCCCGGCTGATAGCCATCTGTCACAACAGAATAGGATGGAGTATCTACATAATGGGATGCTGGACCATACGTTTCAACTATCAGAAACAAATAAAACGCACGTAAAGCATGAACCTCCGAAGTTAGTTTATTTTTCTTTTCTTCCGATGAAACAGAAGCCTGTTCAATATATTCTATTCCCTGATTTGCAACATTTAACCCTTTATACAAATATTTCCAATATTGCGAATTATAAACGTTTGAAATCATAAGAGGATCATTATAAAACATAATCTCTCCATAATTTGTACCAAGACCATTCGTTGCATAAGTAGTCAAATCTGTACCGCAATCTCCAACCTTATATAAACGTTCCGTCAAGTAACGATTCCGCTGATAGATACTTAAAATAAGTGACTCAATCCCTTCCTCCGTTTTCGCATACGTATCGCTAATTAAGCCTTTCGGTTCTTCTTCTAAAAAATCACAAGAAAAAGAGCTTACGGATAAGGCTAATAATAAAAAAATTGTTATCTTTTTCATAATATACGATTTATTAAAATGTTACATTAACTCCGAAATTATAACTACTGGGAACTGTAAAATTAATATTAGGTTGCTCCGGTATAATATCAAACTCTGCAGCTCTATACAAATAACCAATATTTCTCATTTGTATATAAAAACGTAATTTTTTGAAAGGGACTTTTTCCGAAAACAGACTTTCAAAGCTATATCCCAATGTTACATCTTGAATTTTAATATGATCTCCTTTCTGATAGCCATTACAAGAACGATAGGTATCATAAGTACTTACCTGATCCGCACGTGGAAAACTATTTGATGGATTATCTGGAGTCCAATAATCTATGGAAGGCAACCAACGCTGTCCATCCATAGTAACGTCATCATACGGAGATGGTTTCACCAAATATCCCCATCTTGAGTTCAAGTTGAATGAGAAATCAAAGTTTTTATATTGGATATTTGCACCAAGAGAGGCCATCCATTTCGGACGAACCTGTCCCAATATGACTCGATCATCGGCAGCACTGATTGAACCATCACCATTCTGATCCTTAATCTTAATGTCACCGACTTTAGCATTATATTGGGCAGCAGCCTCTTCTTCTCCTAACTGCCAAACACCTATTTTTTCATAATCATAGAACACACCCAACGGTTCTCCGATAAACCATTTATTATTAGGCAAATCCTCACCACTGATCAAAGCCGTAATCTTTTCCCAGTTTCTGGATGCATTCAGTGAAATATCTACATTCAGATCTTTTGTTCTTACCGGATTATAATTCAGATTAAATTCAACTCCGGAAGTCTCTGTTTCCCCGATATTCTGCCAAATATCATTGAAACCGGTAAACGAAGGAATCGTTCTCTTCATCAACAAATCACTCGTCTTTGTATTATAATACTCGACATAACCATTCAATTTATTATTGAACAGTCCAAAATCAACCCCTGCATTTACAGTTTTGGATATTTCCCAGCCAAGATCAAGATTCACGATCGAAGTTGGGCTATATACATAGAACTTATTAGATGAATCTTCTCCAAACAGATAAGCCGACTGAGACAAAGTTGCCAAAGTCTGATAAGGGGAAATAGCTGTATTACCTACCGTACCATAAGATATACGAAGTTTCAAGTTATTGATCCAATTTACATCTTGCATAAAGTGTTCATCTTTCATGCTCCAGCTAACACCTCCGGAAGGGAAAACCGCCCATTGATTACCTTTTGCCAAACGAGAAGAACCGTCTGTACGGAAAGCTACATTGAAATAATATCTATTTTTGTAATTATAACGTAAACGCCCTAATACAGAAGCCAAAGCCCAATTTTGGAAACTACTTCCAATTTTAATATTTTCTGCATTGGAACCTAAGTTATGATAAGAAGTATATTCTACCGACTGATTATCTCCAGACAATGTTCCACTATCATATCGACGACTTTGAATTTCACCAACCAAGTCGACAATCAAGTTATGATCTCCAAAACTATTCTCATACGTAATAATATGGTTCAATGTCCATTGATCATAATTATTATAGTCTTTCCCTGAAGTTGTTTTCACACCCTTATTTCGATAAGCATTCTTACCATAAAAATATCCACGCTTATAATCCGAAAATATATAACCGAAATTCGTATGCATACTCAACCATTTATTGATTTTAACATGAGAAGTTAAATTCAGATTCAATAGATTGTTTTGAGTATCATCCACAAATTGTCCAGGTATATCATCTGCCAACGGATTATAACCAGATGTATTCAATGGATTCGGGAAATAATTCAAATCGCCATTTTCTAAATAAGGATTCGACAACGGAGTCATATAAAGAATCTCCGTATTAAGTTTCTGGAAACCAGAAACATTATTTCTTTTCAAACGGATCGTTGTTCCCAATGTCCAAAAATTTGCTAAATCGTAGTCAGCAGCCAAAGTTAAGTTATAATTTTCCGAATCATTAGTTTTATAATAACCTTGTTCGTTGTCATATTTAAATGACAATAATAAGCGAGTCTTTTCTCCACTATTACTAATACTTAAATGATAACTTTGCGTCAAAGCATTACGATATAGCAAATCCTGCCAGTCTGTATAATTACCACTTTTGATGATATCCAATTCTGATTGGGTGAAAACATCCTCGTCTGTAAAAGGATTGTCCCATCCATGCGCATATCGGTATCCGTCACGACGGAACTGGGCATATTCCTCTCCCGACTGTAACTTCATCATATGAGGAACATTCAAGCCGACATAAGAATTAAAATTCACTTCACGATTCACCCCTTTCTTTCCTCTTTTAGTCGTTACCAAAATCACACCATTTGCACCCATAGAACCATAAATGGCTGAACTTGCAGCATCTTTCAATACTTCAATTGATTCAATATCATAAGTATTTACACTCCCCAAGCTTCCTGGAATACCGTCTACAATAATCAGCGGATTATTTCCTGCATTCAAAGACCTCGCACCACGGATATATATCTGCTGATCATCCCCGGCATACCGCGCAGACTGAATATCTAGACCGGCGACTTTTCCTTGCAAAGCATCCTGAACATTACTTGTTGAAGCGGCGCTAATCGTCGATCCTTTAACAGTAGACATGGCACTTACAATATCCCTTTTTCTGGATGTACCATAACCGATCACAACAATTTCATCCAAATTCTCCGTATTCTCTGTCAAAGAAATATTCAATATATTCTTCCCATCAACCTTTATCTCTTTAGTATCATAACCGATATAGGAAACCATGAGAACAGCCGAAGGAGAAATATCCAGACTATATTGACCATTCAAATCGGTAACAGTCCCATTCGTCGTCCCCCTCTCCACAACATTCGCGCCGATGATCGGTTCGCCTTTTTCATCTTTGACAACGCCGGTGACTTTTTTTGTTTCGGAAGATGCCGGGGCTTTTCTGGAGATGATTACATGGCCGTTACTGAACGTGACGGAACAGTTCGTGCCTTCCAGCAGTTGTTCCAGGACGTTCCTGACGTTGTTGCCGGCCGGTACTTTCTTGATCATGCGTGAATCGTTGACATCTTGGGTGTTGTAGTCTACGAAGAGTTTCGTTTGTTGTTCGATTTGCTTGAAAGCCGCCTTTAAGGTTAAATTGTTTCCGGACAAACGAACCTGTTGATTTTGAGCAAATACGAACGAGCTGCCAAGAGACAGGGCTCCAATTATACATAGACGGGAAAGCGTTTTTCCCGCTTTTATAGGTATTAGATTAGTTAATTTCATATATTTGTATGTTTGAAAATTGAATATTTATTATTTCCAACGTTTTACGTTGAGTCACCAAAAGTCACAATTCGGTTTCAAACGCCGGAAAGAGGGATTTTCGCACTTTCGTTCTTTCCGGTTTTCTTTTGTTCATCCTGTCCTCTCCTTTCTTTTTAATTTATAAATACAACATTTCCCTTTATCTTGAAACGAATGCCGATCAGCTGTTGCAAAACAGCCAATACATCCTCCAGGGTTTCATGCGGGGCAAACTTGACATTGTAATACTCGTCCGCATATTTCTGGGAATTATAATGGATCGTCACGTTAAACTTCCTCTCCAGCGAAACCATCAGATGGTTGAAAGAGACATTCTCGTAGATCAGGTAACCGCTACGCTCCATCTTATAGAGCGAAGCATCGACCGGCCGGACCGTGACCGTATGCGCCGCATGCGAATAGACCAGACGTTCGTTCGGCTTCAGGATAGCCGGCTGGTGTTCGCCCGCCTTTACATCCACCTTGACGCTCCCCTCTTCCAGGATCGTGCTCGTGCAGGAATCGGCCGGATAGGAAGCAACCGTAAATACCGTACCCAAAGCCTGCACATCCAGATAAGTCGTCTTCACGATAAAAGGCTTTTCCGGGTTTTTCCGAACCGTGAACGACGCCTCGCCTGTCAGGTAGACCGTACGCGTTTCCGTATCCGCAAAGTCCTTCGGGTAAACGAGCAACGAACCGGCATCGACCCACACCCGCGAACCGTCCGGCAAAATGACCTGCCGGCTCTCGCCATAAGGGACGAACAATTCCGCCATCTCCACATGCCGGGCGGGTTTCAGGCGGTCCGTAACGAAAAAGGTCGCCGCTCCCGTCAATAGCATCAATGCGATTACCGCCGCATATTTGATCCACCCGCGATACATCGGGACGGAATTCCGGCGGACCGCTTCCACCTGTAAATGTCCTTGCAAGGCCTCCCAGTCTTCGCGGGTCTCGGCAGTCGCTTCTGCCGGCGAATGTTCCCAAAAGGCCTGCAACATATCGGTCTTTTCGGAAGTCCCATCCTCCGCCCGCAGCCAGCGTCCGAACAGGACACGCCCCGAACGGGAGAAATGCTTTCCGAAATAAAGTTGTATGATTCGTTTTATATTGTTGTCGTTTTCCATAAAATCCCGTGCTTTATAATGGAGTCGGCTTACTATGGGAATACACACAACCGGATATATACTTTTTTTCAAGTTTTCTTTGCCATGTCTTTCGATGGGGGCAGGAGTGGGGAAATATAACTTGGGGCAGGGAGACTCCCCTTGCCATTTTTTTACTCTCAGGATTTATTTGTATATCTAAGGCATCGAATGGTTACTCAGATGCAAGTGTAATCTGTTTTCGACCCTGTCGTATATATTCCCGACAATGTCAAACATATACTTGACAATGTCGAACTTATTCTCGACAATGCAGAAAACAGATTACACTTGCATCTAATCAAAAACACATTGGCATCTCACATCAAACCTGTGCCAGTGCCTGGTCCAGATCATCAATGATATCATCGATATATTCGGTACCGATGCTCAGGCGCACCGTGGAAGGCGTGATATGCTGTCCGGCCAACTCTTCCGGAGTCATTTGAGAATGGGTAGTCGTATATGGATGGATCACAAGGCTCTTCACATCAGCCACATTGGCAAGAAGGGAGAAGATTTCCAGCGAATCGATAAACTTCCAGGCCGCTTCCTGCCCGCCTTCGATCTCGAAAGTAAAAATACTGCCGGCACCTTTCGGGAAATATTTTTTATAGAGTTCATGATCCGGATGGTCCGGAAGAGCCGGGTGGTTCACTTTGCTCACTTTCGGATGTTCGGACAAATACTCGACGACTTTCAAAGCATTGGCAACATGACGCTCCACACGGAGGGACAAGGTTTCCAGCCCCTGCAGCAGGATAAAAGCATTGAAAGGCGAGATCGTGGCTCCTGTATCACGCAGAATGACGGCCCGGATGCGAGTGACGAAGGCTGCCGGGCCCGCCACGTCGGCAAAGACCGCCCCATGATAGCTTGGGTCCGGTTTGCCCAAAGTCGGGAACTTATCGGCGTTTGCTTTCCAGTCGAAACGGCCACTGTCCACAATCACGCCCCCCAAGCTCGATCCATGCCCGCCGATAAATTTGGTGGCGGAATGGACGACAATATCGGCCCCGTGCTCGATCGGGCGGATCAGGTACGGCGTACCGAACGTATTATCCACGATCAACGGGATATCATGACGATGGGCCACCTCCGCCACAGCATCGATATTGGTAACATCAGAATTGGGATTACCGAACGTTTCGACATACACCGCTTTCGTATTCTCCCGGATAGCAGCCTCCAACGCCTGCAGGTCATTGACATTTACAATCGTGTGGGTAATGCCCTGAGCCGCTAACGTATGCGTAATCAGATTGAAGGAACCGCCATAGAGATTGTCGGCAGCCACAATATGGTCGCCCACCCCAAGTATATTCTGCAAGGCATACGTCACGGCCGCCGCACCGGAAGCCACCGCCAGACCAGCCACTCCCCCTTCGAGAGCGGCGACACGCGCTTCGAAAACTCCCTGGGTCGAATTGGTCAGGCGGCCATAAATATTCCCGGCATCACGAAGGCCGAAACGGTCTGCCGCATGTTGTGAATCATGAAATACATAAGATGTTGTCTGATAAATAGGGACGGCACGAGCATCTGTTGCGGGATCGGCCTGTTCTTGCCCTACATGAACCTGTAATGTCTCGAAATGTAATTTCTTTGTTGCCATAGTCGTATTATTTTAAATTGTTCTTCTTGCTTATTTTCCAGCAAAACTATAGCAGACAGAGATATCAGACAAGATATATGGGAAATACAGAAAATAACGCTATTTTTACGGCCGTCAACAGAACGCATAAACTGTATCAGGATCGAAAAAAGGATTCCGATAGAATTTTATTCTTATGAACACACTTGAGAAATTAGACAAAGTAGACTTGCAGATCCTCCGTACCCTGCAATCGAATGCCCGGCTCACCACAAAAGAGCTCGCCGCGAGTGTCAGCCTCTCGTCGACACCCGTATTCGAACGCCTGAAACGCCTCGAAAACGGAGGATATATAAAGAAGTACATTGCCGTGCTGGACGCCGAAAAGCTAAACCAGGGCTTCGTGGTCTTTTGCAGTGTCAAGTTGAGGAGACTGAACAAAGAGATTGCGGCGGAGTTCACAAGAATCATACAGGAGATTCCGCAAGTCACGGAATGCTACAACATATCGGGGAGTTACGACTACCTGCTGAAGATCCATGCGCCGAATATGAAGTATTACCAGGAATTTATCCTGAACGTGTTAGGCACGATCGACAGTCTCGGCTCGCTCGAAAGCACCTTTGTGATGGACGAGGTGAAGCATGAATACGGAATCCATATTTAACACGCCGCCCCGTCCCTATCTCGCATTTATTACTTCAAGGCATAAATCCGCTGGATGATGTCCACGACCTTCATGCCTTCCAGTACGTTGGTCGTGATGCATTCCGAACTTGCACCGGAAAGGACACGGACCACATTGCGGATCACGAAATTATGGTTCTGGGCGGAACCTTTATAAGGACCGTAGTCATTTCCAGGATTCGTCGGCGCCAGTTCCGGCATTTCATAATCTTTGATATGGCAGTATTCGACTTCGTTCATATACTGTCCGCCGATTTTCACGCTTCCGTTCTCCGCAACAATCAGCATACTGCTTTCCATGTTCCTGTTCCAGACAGAAGTGGAATAGCTCAGACTCCCCATCCCGCCGTTCACGAAGTTGAAATTCACAAAACCCGAATCTTCAAAAGCCGTAAGTCCGGCATGGTTGAAATCGGCAAAGCGGGCCTGGATATTGCAGATATCCCCGAAAAGCCAGTACATAATGTCGATGAAATGGGAGAACTGGGTAAAAAGCGTCCCTCCGTCCAAAGCGGCATCGCCATGCCAGCCACCGGGTTTATAATAACGATCGTCACGGTTCCAATAGCAATTCAACTGGACCATATAGATCTTGCCTAACTTACCCGAATCCACCATCTCCTTGATCCAGACGGAAGGAGGAGAATAACGGTTTTGCATGACGCAGAACACTTGTTTACGGTATTTCAGCGAAGCATAGACCACCTTCTCGGCATCGGCAAGCGTCAGTGCCATCGGCTTCTCGATCACGACGTGATGCCCGGCTTCGACAGCCCGGATGGCCATAGAGGCATGCAGACCGTTCGGTACGCAGATATTCACGACATCGATGGAAAGTCCGCTCTGCAATAATTCCGTAAGGGATGAGAAAAACGGGACATCGTATGCTTCAATGCCCAATTCTTCACGGGGACGAATATCACAAAGGGCCACCAACTCGGCTCCCGGATCGCGTGTCACCATCTCGGCATGACGTTTGCCGATATGGCCGCAACCGATTACTGCGAATTTTATCTTCTTATCCATAATCACTTTAGTTTAGTGAGGGTATCTGTTATATATTGCTGTTGTTCGGATGACATCTCCGTATGGATGGGTAGGGAAAGGACGGATTCGCACAAAGGGGCGGAGATGTCCAAACTGCCGGATATACGGGAGATGTGCCGGTAGACTTCCTGATGATGTACCGGTAAGGGATAATAGATCATGGATGGGATTCCCCGCTCTTTCAACAGACCCTGAAGGGCATTCCGCCGGCCGTCTTTTACCTGGACCGTATATTGATGATAGACATGAGTCGAAAACGTCGACTTCGTCGGGAGAACCAACAAGTCGCAGGAAGACAAGGCTTCATCGTACCGGGAAGCGACCTGCCGGCGGGCCTCGGTGAACTCCTCCAGATGCTTCAACTTCACATCCAGCACGGCTGCCTGCAACGTATCCAGGCGGGAGTTACATCCGATCCGCCTATGATGGTATTTGCATTCCTGGCCATGATTGGCAATCATGCGGATACGGGTAGCCAGCACCTCGTCGGAAGTCATCAACGCGCCTCCGTCGCCATAGCAGGCCAACGGCTTGGACGGGAAAAAGGAAGTCGTCCCGATATGTCCGATCGTGCCGGTCTTTCGTACCCGTCCGTCGGAAAACGTATAATCGGCGCCGACGGATTGGGCATTATCTTCCACGACATACAGATGATAGGCATCTGCCAAAGCCATGATCGGCTCCATATCGCAGGATTGTCCGAACAGGTGGACGGCCACAATCGCCTTTGTCCGCCCCGAAACAGCCGCTTCTATTTTCCGGGGATCGATATTGAAGGTCCGGGGATCGACATCCACCAGCACGGGCGTCAGCCCTAACAAAGCGACAACCTCGGCTGCCGCTATATAAGTAAATGCCGGTAGGATCACCTCATCGCCGGGCTGAAGTTCCAGTGCCATCAGGGCGATCTGCAAAGCGTCCGTCCCGTTACCGCAAGGGACCACGTATGGAACCTGAAGATAGCCGGCCAGATGCCCGGCAAAGGTTTTCACCTGCGAGCCATTGATAAAGGCACAACCGTCGATCACCGCCTGCATGGCCTTATCGATCTCCTCTTTGAACCGGAGATATTGTCCATGCAAGTCGACCATCTGTATCTGTTCTTCCAACATTATATTATCTATTTCACTTCGCTGCCCGGTTTCACCTCTTTCTCAGGCATGATGACAGCCAGCTTGCCGTCGAAGTTTTCTGCAGAAAGGATCATTCCTTCGGAAACGATGCCTTTCAGCTTGCGCGGAGCCAGATTGGCAATGAAGCAAACCTGCTTGCCCACAAGCTCTTCCGGCTTGTAATGCTGGGCGATACCGGAAACGATCGTACGTTTCTCCAGACCGTCATCGATACGGAACTGCAACAGCTTGTCCGCCTTAGGCACTTTCGTACATTCCAGCACGGTCCCGACACGGATATCCAGCTTCATGAAATCATCAAACTCGATATTCTCGCGGATGGGTTTCGCCTTGTAGTTCGCTTCCTCGTTTGCCTTCTTCGTGTCCAGCAGCTTTTGTACCTGCGCTTCGATCACGCTGTCTTCGATCTTCTCGAACAACAGTTCGGATTTGCCCAACTGGTGGCCGGCTTCCAACAGGTCGGTCGATCCCAGACGGTTCCAGCCTAACGGTTCGACATTCAGCATCTTGTTCAGTTTCTCCATGCTGAACGGCAGGAACGGTTCGAAAGCGATCGCCAGATTTGCCGTGATCTGCAAAGCGATGTTCATGATCGTGGCGACACGTGCCATATCAGTCTTTGCCAATTTCCAGGGTTCGGTGTCAGCCAGATATTTGTTTCCGATACGCGCCAGGTTCATCGCTTCTTTCTGGGCGTCACGGAAATGGTACGTATCCAGCAGACGTTCCACGTCGGCCTTTACATTCGCAAAGTCGGTCAATGTCTGACGGTCATAATCGGTCAGCTCGCCGGCGGCCGGCACCTTGCCTTCGAAATACTTTTCGGTAAGTACCAAGGCGCGGTTGACGAAGTTACCTAAGATGGCTACCAGCTCATTGTTATTGCGTGCCTGGAAATCTTTCCAGGTGAAATCGTTGTCTTTTGTCTCCGGAGCATTAGCCGTCAAAACATAGCGCAACACATCCTGCTTACCCGGCATATCCACCAGATATTCGTTCAACCAGACAGCCCAGTTGCGGGAAGTGGAGATCTTGTCGCCTTCCAGGTTCAGGAACTCATTGGCCGGCACATTCTCCGGCAGGTTGTAAGAACCTTCGGCTTTCAGCATGGCCGGGAACACGATACAGTGGAACACGATATTATCCTTACCGATGAAATGCACCATCTTGGTTTCAGGATCTTTCCACCAGGTTTCCCAACTTTCGGGGAGCAGTTCTTTCGTATTGGAGATATATCCGATAGGCGCGTCGAACCAGACATACAGCACCTTTCCTTCCGCACCTTCCACCGGCACGGGAATGCCCCAGTCGAGGTCGCGGCTTACGGCGCGAGGCTGCAATCCCATATCCAACCAGCTCTTGCACTGTCCGTACACGTTCGGTTTCCATTCCTTATGTCCTTCCAAAATCCACTGGCGCAGGAACGGTTCCCATTTGTCCAAAGGCAGATACCAGTGTTTGGTCTCTTTCATCACCGGCTGGCTGCCGCTGATGGCGGATTTCGGGTCGATCAGGTCTGTCGGGCTCAAAGATGTACCGCAGGCTTCGCACTGGTCGCCATAGGCTTTCTCATTGCCGCAATGCGGACAAGTCCCGGTTATATAGCGGTCGGCAAGGAACTGTTTCGCTTCCTCGTCATAATACTGTTCGCTTGTTTTCTCGATAAACTCGCCTTTATCATATAAGGTACGGAAGAAGTCCGACGCCACCTGGCGATGCGTAGGCGAAGTCGTACGGGAATAGATATCGAACGAGATACCGAAATCCTCAAAAGACTTCTTGATAATGCCATGATAACGGTCCACCACATCCTGCGGCGTAATCCCTTCTTTCTTCGCTCTCAGCGTGATAGGCACTCCATGCTCATCCGATCCACCGATCATCAAAACTTCTTCCCCTTTCAGGCGAAGATAGCGTGCATAAATATCAGCAGGCACATACACCCCGGCCAAATGACCGATATGCACCGGTCCGTTCGCATACGGCAACGCCGTAGTTATCAGCGTTCTCTTAAACTGTTTTTCCATACCTTGTGTTCTCTTTTTGAGGCACAAAGGTAAGGAATAATTTGGTTAGATGGAAAAGATTAGTTCCCTGTTTAACCATCATTTTAGCCGTTTCACGGCTAAAAAAGCGAATCATGATAGTATGACAATTGTTTTCGCAATCAATAATATGTTTGCAGAATAATAGAACGATTGTAAGAATATTTGAAACATTAAAGAACCAGGTTCGCGGATGACGCGGATGACGCGGATGAAAGCGGATTTTAATTATTTTATCCGTTAAGATCCGCCCGATCCGCGTCATCCGCGAACCTGGTTCTTTAGTGGTACATTTAGTTTCAAATCTGCTAAGAAATGAAGTTGTTTCTGCCAATCAAAACATATATGTTTCAAGATCGAATCATAAGTGTTTTGCAAAAGAATGCCTGTCTTTTTACTAAAAGCCGCCGACTTCTTTTTTATTCATATATCAGCTCCAGATCATCCAGCCATAAGGTACTGCCGTCACCACCGGTAAAATAGTCGCCGTACTTGCTGGCACTGGCGACAACTATAATATATGTCGGCTTACGCGTCAGAGAGCGGTAATCCAGCTTTAGCTTGAACTCCGTCCAGCCGCTGACTGTTTCGCCGACAATCATTTCCTGATAAGCGATGATATGTTCATCGTTTTTATTGAACAATTGACGCTTTGACTTCTTCGTCTGGATACGTACAGGAGAACTCCAATCTCCTAAAGCGATATAAATATGCGCTTTATCATTCATCCCTTTCTGTGCATCCTCAAACTGGTCTCCCGGATCATCTGCAACCTGAGTGATCGGCGTACAAGTATATTTGAACCATCCTTTCAAGAAGGTCGGACGTGCAGTGAACGGACGTCCGAAATCAAGGATACCATCTGTCCCGTCCGTTTTGACATATTCGCCGGCAAACAGGTTTCCGGCAGCAAACTTGATAATCACATTTTCCGAAGCCAACTTAATAGACCGTTTACCACCATGAGGCTTAGATTCGTCATAAACCGTCACATTCTTATTGGCAATTGCGGACCCTGTGTTTCCGGTATCCCAGAACATTTCACCCCCTTCGGCATAGACAAACCAGATATTTTTCGTGTTCATCCACCATTCTTCAAAACCGGCATTCGGCAACTGTGCCGCCTCATCCGTCACAAAAGAGGTGACGTCGTAAGTTTGCGTACCGATAGTAGCCTTGTATTCATACTCGGTCGCCGGTATCAAATGACGCATGGCCGCCGAGAAAGTGCCATCTTCATGGAACGTGATCTCGTCTTCAAATACCTGGTCCCATACCTCCTCGCCTTTCTGGCGATATTGGATATCGATAGCAGTTCCTTCTTTTGCCACTCCGCTCAGATAGGCCCGTTTTGCCCATACTGAAAGACTTGCTCCTGTCCCCTCGTAATGGACAACGCTGACAGACCATGTTTCCGTCTCACCAAAAGCCTTCACTTCAAATGTACGGGTACGGCGGAAATCGGTTACCGTTGTCGGTTCGGGAATAGTGGAAGCAATAGAGCTTCCCAATGTCATTTCTTGCACCTTCAGATTACCCAAATCCGTCTCTTTGCTCACATATATAATCACCTTGCAGTTCTCTTCATCGACAACAGGAGTCCCGACCTGTACATCACTACCGTCAGCCGCCTTGATCGAGAATTTCCGCTGGATATTCCGTTTAGCCGATATCTGCCAGGGATAATCCTGATAAATACGCAAGACAAAAGTAGCCGGCGACGACAGGTCAATCTGCGTGTTAGCCGTTGCAGGCAAACTGTCGACCGATACAAATCCCGAATCCGGGAAATGACCGGCATCCTTACATGCCAATGAATCCGGAATGATCGTCGTACCGGCAGTTACCAGCAACTTCGTAATGCGGAGTGTACGGAGGTCGACCGTATCGTCTACCAGAATGGAAACACTTCTTGCCTCCTTATCAATAGAAGAAGAGACAAAGCCATTCGTCTCAATGTCCTGTATCTCCGCTTTTACGACCGGATAGGGAATATCATTCTCTATACATCCTGTCAAGACACAGATAAATGACAGAAGACATCCTTTTACGTTATGCATCATCTCTCTCTCTTATAAATAGAATGTAATACCTAAATTGATTGACAACAAGTTGATTTTAAAGTTCGCCCCGCTATTGGTACGTTTGCCTTTTTCTACTTGGTTCGTTGTCTGGTCATACCATTTAAAGTCCAACCCTAACACATCTATTGCCGCCTCAACAGCAACATAGTCGTTGATGAAACAGGTGATGCCAGGTGCAACCCCGAAATTCAGATTCTGTTTGATCTGATGTGTCCCCTTCAGTTCATCGCCCGTCCCGTCTTCCACGTTGCTTTGTCCGTATCCGTAAGTCACACGGGCTTCGTTAAACAAGCCGAACCGTTTGCTATCACCCAGGTTCAGGTATGTACGGATAAAGAATGAACCAGATACCATATGTGATTTATCTTTATAATCAGACAAATCAAAACTCAGGTCATCTCCCAGATTTAGAGATAAGTTTCCTAAATCAGTCAAGCCGCGGGAATAGGCTACACGTCCGCCGATTGCGATATTATCCCGGATAAAGTAGCTGACAACCGGAGAGACTTTAAAAGTATATCCCGTACTGGTCACATCATCCATCACCAACCACTTGAAATTATCGTCCGTATGTTCGGAATAAGAGAAAGAGGCTCCCACCATCCATTGCCCTTTCGGGATGAATGTCTTCTGCTCTATTCCACGATCGAACTTATTCCCTCTCGCCATTGCCGGTATGCTGCATACGAGCAATAGCATTATTAATATATGCTTCATTGTTTATTATGTGTTCAATTTGAATATTTAATTCCATCGCCATGAAAATAAAATACACGGCGATGGAATTGGAAATGCATGACGATGCGATTATTCTGCCAAACCTTCTAAGGATGTACCGACGAAGGAGGCGGGGTTGTAATCGTATTTGAGTTCGAATTCATCAAGGCATAATGTACTACCTTCTCCACCGGTGAAATAATCACCGTATTTACTTGCTGTTGCTACAATTAATATATATGTAGGTTTACGATTAAGCCCACTCTCTTTATATTTAATATCAATTACAAAATTTGTATACTCGTCAACCTTCTCTGCTGTTTTAAATTCCCCAAAACCTGCTGCTTCATTAAGATCGACATACTTTTTACCCCCTGTATCAACGAGATAACGATTAGACCAATCATAAAACAAAGCAACGTAAATATGACATGTGTCAGTTACAGATCCATTTGAAGGGATATAATCAACTTTAGAGTAATTGATTTTAGCAGGATTATATTTATACCATCCTTTTAATTGAGTAGGACGATTAGAAAAAGGTTGCCCCATATTAATTGTAGCACCACTCATTCCTTGTGTTTTGCCAAACACTCCCGTATAAAGATTACCGGCGGCAAAAGCTCCTAAACTCCCTCCCAGTCCAACATACTGTGATTTTAATATGGCGGCTGATCCTTTCTGTAAACGAGTATCAGTGGTCGACTGGGTAGGGTTTGTTTTCTTATATGTGCTCGAACCCAGATTTCCAGAATCCCAAAAGGTCTCTTCTCCTTGGCTTTTCGCATACCAAACCGAACCTATATAAGACCAATCATCAAATCCCAAATTCGGCACAAACGGATTTCCATTATCATCCTCATTCGCATAATCCGTTTTAAAATTAACCTCATTTCCAAAAATCGGATTTCCTTCTTGGTCATTACTTACAGCACGATATACATATTCTGTTTTCGGTTCCAAACCTTGGACAAAAGCACTGAACGTCTTTCCGTCCTTATTCTTAGAAGCAACAGTTACCGGAGTCCATTCACTATCAGAAACTTTTTTATATTCAAAGCCGAAACCTTCATCACTATCACTTTCACCGCTAAAGAAAGTAAACGTAGACCAGATATTCATGGTTGCAATCTCTTTGGTGACAACAGCGACATTCGGCTTCACTGAATAAGAAAATGATATACTTTGTTCCTGCGTTTTCGCATCTGTTATTGTAAAGGTAAAGTTATGCGTCTGGATGCTTTCATCAAAAGATTTCAACGCATTACTCATCGCAGTCAAATCGAATGTCAATGTATCAGTTTCACTCTTAACCGATTGAACCGGGAAGTGAATACTTTCCAATTTTTCGCTTGTTGCAGCATCCAAACTTGCTAAATCAAAAGATTGAATCCCCACACGATTATTCAAAGAATCTGACTGTATCGTTACCATCAACTTCTCAATACCGCAAGAAGCAACAGCTTTCAAGATATTATGAGCAAACTCACCTTCTTTAGCTTCCAAACTATTATTCTCTCCAAATCCTTCCAACTTCAATTCCGGAGCCTTGATATTTTCCAGATCTTCCACTTTAATAGGGATAGAAACAATCACCGTATCGGCTCTCTCGTCAATCGTTATATCATCAAACTTACCTCCTGCTTCTCCGCTATCATCCGGTGTTTCCGGATCGCCACTCAATTTGAAATAAAGTTTATAATGACAACGTTCCTGGATATCGGCATATTCACGTTTCAATTCAAACTGTTCACCGTCCGTATTCGTCAGCTTCAATAAAGCCAATAATGTTTCCGGAGCAAAATAGCCGCCTCGTGTTTCACCTTTCACGAAAGTCAAAGAACCCGAAATATTACTTACCGTTGTACTGTAATCGGTAAAGTATTTCTTAAAATCGTCGCTATAATCGACTGTTACTTTCGTATTCGCGATCTTACAAGTTACTTTTGCCGAAGTAACCTGGTTCGTCTTAATGTCACATTCTGTCTTTCCGTAGAAATTCGGTAACTCCCAGGCTGCAGAGTCTTTCTTACCGGAAGCAACGACTACCTGATAGGAACCGGCATCCAATAGAATTCCTTCATCTGCTTTTTCAGCCTCAAAATCGGCAATATACTTAACCGTATCTTCTGCCGCATTCAAGATAGCGACACTCAAAACAGGATCGACAGCCTTCGTCTGCAATGTGACGTTCTTCTCTATACCCAAATACAGATATCCTTGTCCATTGGTTGCCTTTTTCTCTTCATCACATGACACAAAGCCAATTAGTAATAAAGCGGATATTATTGATAATATATATTTTGTCATTGTCTTATTTTACTATGATAGTTAATGTTTTCGAACTGGATGTTCCATTCTTATCTTTCAAAGAAATATTAAACTTATGAGTTCCTTTAAAACTTGTCAGCAAGGACATAAAATTACTTACATCAAAACGAACAGACTTTTGGCCTTCTTGAACGGCATTCAAAAGTTGGGACTGCATTGAATTCAAGTTCAACATATCAAAAGGATTACCAATATCGGCTACTGCCGCCATAAAATCATCATGATTAGACGAAATTGTTACTTTCATTTCACTTACTCCGGTCGGCATCGTCATAGTCACAACTACTTTTGTAGAAGAAGCATTCTCTTCCGTCAATGTAATCGGTGAATCTAAATTTGTTCCTCCCCACTGGATTTTAGCAGTAGTGGAACCACCTCCATCACCGCCGGAATTACCACCTCCATTATCATCGCCGGAAATGAAATCAGAAGGGATTTTAATCGTATATTCACGTTCCACCAATTGGATATCCACTTTGATGATTGGACGTTTCAAAGAATCCGGGGTTTCTGTCGGCTCATCCGGGTCTACAGGTTCGTCCGGATCTACAGGCTTATCGGGATCTACCGGTTCATCCGGTTCGGCAACATCCAGCCAGACAACGATATTATTATACTCTTTCACGGTCGGATCGTTATACAGATCACAAAAATATTGTGTTTCCAGACCGGAACGAGTGGTAGCATGAAGAACAAAATCCAATTGGTCGGTAGTTTTGAAGAATGGCTTTTTCTCTTCATCGGATTTTAAAGTCAGGACACCATTGCCGTTCGTCATTACCACTTCATAATCTTCTTTAAAACGCTCTTGGAAGTTTTCGGTATAAGCGACCGTTATTTTCTTATTGCTCAGCACACAAGGGGTAATCAGCGAAGAGACCTCCTGTGAAGTAATCGTACAAGAATCTTTTCCTTCATAATAAGGAGTATCGTAGGCAGCATCTTTCAACTCGCCTTTTGTTGCAACCACCTGATATTTTCCGGTTGCCAGCAAAACCTCATCGATATCGGCATAAGATACATATTCTTCTACGACCTCACCATTCTCGTCAAGGATCTTCACCGAAAAATCGTTTACATCCAGACTTTCATCGGTTGCTTTCGTCGAATTTCCCGTAATCGTTTTTTCCATCTGCGGATCCAACTTCAAATCCAACAAACCGACTTCTTTAGGCAGATCCTCACGAGAAGGCTTTTTACCGAACAGATCATCTTTCATTTCACAAGACGTAAATCCTGCTATCAGAAACACCAATAAATAAAGGATATGTATATTTCTTTTCATAATCATTCTTCTTAAAGTGCTTTAGTTTCAGGGTTTTCACCCGTAAATTCAACTATATAATAATCGTTCGGAGCAGGAGCCAGACCTTTTTTCGTAAGCTCTTTTGTCCGGGTAGGATAAGCAGTAGATAGATCTTTCGCCTTGACTGTATATTCCAGTTTTAAGCCGCCATCCACATCATCAAAATAGATAACCTGACCGTTATTCTCTTTCGTAAACGTACATTCTTTGCCTTTCCCGTTAATCACTTTCATCAGATAGCTATCTTCAAAAAGCAGATTAAAACTGGTAGTCAGTTTAATATCTACTGCTACACTCTGGAATGTACAAGTAATAGCTGGGACCGTTGTGATCTTCTTTTCCAAAATCACAACATTATTGTTCTCACCGTAGAAATACGGACTATCAAAAACACCGCCTTCTACTTTATCACGCGAATAAGCTTTGACTGTATAAGTTCCTACCGGTAATACAATAAAATCTTTTTTTTGCATTTCTGCAAAAGAATCGAATACAATGGTCGTATCTAACGGATAATCATTTGTAGGATTACTTTTCAGTTCCACTTTGAAAGTACCGGCATCCATACTGAATGCTTTCGTTCCTATAACCTGTATCTCATCATCAATTCCAACCGACTGCAAAGAAAGCTGTCCATAGTTTTCAGGAACATCATTATTCCCAATCTCGTCCTTCTGACAAGAGACTGCCAGCATACTGAGTACGCTGAACAGTAAGATTGATATGTTGTTTAATATTTTCATCTTTTATTCGTAGATTAGTTCGACGTCGTCGATATAAAGATTACTACCTTCAAAATACTTATAGGAATTATTATAATGACTAAAATACTTATTCAAGTAATCATTTGCATTTCCTGTCAAACTTCCACCTAAATCATCATATTTAGAAGATGATGAAAATTCCAAATAAAAATGTGTTGCTTTAAGATTTAGATATTCAGAAGCATATTGTATTACAAAACTTTCATCTACATAGTTATCAGTTTCTTTAGAACCGATATACTCACTCTGACCAATACATATAACAGAATTGCCGTCACGATACTCTGCTACTGCCCGGACTTTAAATGAATTATCTTCTCCATACGGAATATATTTATATGAAAATTTCACCTTAGATGGCCTTGAAGTAAATGATATTCCATAATCATATACTTCCGTATCATTATTATGATCATAACTATAGTTACCTAAAAATAATTTACCAGCAGAAAAATGCTTAATCACCGTCACCCCAAAAACTTCAAAAGAATTACCAGATCCATCGTCCCAACCAACACTTCGAAGCAATACTCCACTATCTTTTTTCCCTAACGCTTTAACAGTGGAAGAACGCAAATTCCAAGTCGATTTAACATTAGGATTTCCTCCAAAAGTTTTATCATTTACAGTCGACCAACCTTGAGGATCATTTGCTATAACTGAATACTTTTTATCCCATAGCGCCACTTTAGCACCACTATATAAAGATTTTGTCCAATCTTCATTCCAGTTTTCCATTTCTCCATTAGTCAGCTGTATAGCATCCTCTGTTTTAAATGAAACGGTTTTCTTTCTATTACGACCATTATCATAAATAAGCTGAATAGTATATGACTCTTTAGGCGTTAAATCTTTCAAGGTATCTATGACAATCAAACCTTCTTTTACTCTTCCATTAACCAAAGTTCCCTTTGAATGCACATATTTAATCTTATCAACATTACCCAGAGAAACTCTCGCTCTTAAAATAGCTCGTTTAGCAAACACATCCCCTTCATTATCAGCCATAGCCCAATCAAAAACAGGCATTTTAATTGCCAAAGGCTGTGAAACCTCAACTGAAGTATTACCCTCCAAGCCAATTCCCGTTTCCACTTTTACAGAAATCATATAAGTTTGATCTCCATTAGCTAATGCATCCAACCCTTCCGTAAATGTTTTCGGGAATGTCAATGTTGCCTTTGTGTCATCATCAGCTTTTGATAATGTACACCCTAACAGTTCCCATTCGGAAGCAATAGAATAATGATATCCTTTCTTTTCTGTATCAGTCGAAATCGTTACAACAACATCCTTAATCTTACCTTCAGCTTCAATAGATGCTATAACATCGTGTTTCATTGCTTCGCCCTCTACAACAGAACCAAACTCACCTTCAAACTCAACAATCGGTGCAGCAGGATAGATTTCGGCAAATAATCGGACAGTATCCGTATAGTTAGTATTAGGCAAATTATCTTTTGCAAAAAATATAAACTCATACGGTTTGTCTGTTTCCGAGCATTCCAACTGATTCAACATCTTTTCCAAAAGCAATTGTCCGTTTCCACTATAATTCAACAATGATTTAGTCGGAACATTTATATCATAACCTTTCTTCTTTAATTCAGAAACATTTCCCTCAACAGTCAATTCATATTTAACGGTATCAGTCGAACCTTTCACAGTTTCATAAACACTAAAACCACCGATTCCGGCAGGAACACCAAATGCGATATACGCTTCTTTCACTCCACCTTTCGTTATCTGCATCGTCTGTCCGGAAGTAAATCCGTGCGCTTCTAATGTCGGTTTCTCAAATGGCTTCCACATAAAATCAGGAATAGAATCTACTAATTCTGTTTCAATCATCTCATCATCCAGTACAATGGATAAATCCAACCCGTCTCCCGTCTTCCCATCCGTAGCAAAATTCAATATGACGGATTCTTTCGGATTCAGTGTTATAGCCGGATCCGTTACGGTATAGACTTTGGGCTCTTTCCAGTTTTTACGCATTAAAGAGATAGCGACACTCAACGGAGTCCCTTCTTTTGCCACTTGCAGATAAGCGCCGCGAGACTCGCCTTTAGTGATCGTAAAGGAACCATCCATATAAGAAGTCTTCAATGAGACACTATAATCCGAATAAGCTTTCAGGAAATCTTCCGTATAATTGGCATAAACACGTGCATTTGCCATCTTGCAAGTCACCTCCAAGGGAGTCTTCATGTCTTTCTTGATGACAAAATCCACAGTTCCCTCAAAATAAGGATTATCAAAAGCAGCAGGTAAGTTTTCTCCTTTAGAGGCACGTAAAGTATAAGCCCCTTCTTTCATTTCCAGTTCGTCCGGAAAATCCTTATACAAAGCACTTTTAAGCGTGTCACTTTCCTGGAAGATTTGGACTGTATATTCGTCCGCATCTTCAAAGCCGTCTAAAATATTCCCGGCTTTTGTAGATAAAGTTCCTCCCTTAATGTTTGTCGTATCGGCGGCGAGATTTAAACTCAACATCCCTATACTTCCCCCACCGTTCAAGCGATCCGAATCGCAGGAAAAGAGCCCTGCAACCGAGACCCATGCACAAAAAGAAAATGAGATAGCCTTTCCCAGACTATGACGTAATTGATACTCTTTCATTTGTATACCTTTTTACCTTAGTACATACAATCTGAAACAGCACAATCAATCGTGATATTACCCTATAATAAATTAATACCCTACCCTTAAAATCGTTGCAAAATAACAACAACTCTAAAATCCTCACAAGGTCTATTTATCCGATTACATGTTCTTTCTTTCAGAAATCACATAATCTTTTCCAAACAATCAACACAACCGGACCTTACTTGCGATTACCGAATCCTGATTTTTACAGGTTCTCCCTCTCCCACTTTGACGATATACAGACCGGCAGGCAACGGATGTACAGAACAACCATCCGAAACGAAAGTCCTCTTTATCAACACCCCATCCATATTCCAGATAGATAGGCCGGACGCCTTCGTTTCCACATACAGTTTACCGGAACGGGCATATATACGTGTAACCGACAGAGCAATCTCCTCATTCGCCACCGCCATGTCGCTGCGCATAAACACTGCTTTCAAATTCATGTCGCCATCCACTGAGAGAGGATACGGGTTCAGCGTATTCCCATCGCTCCACTTGACGAACATGTTCCCGGCATCCGGCATAGCCGTGAATACCACCTGCTTGCCACATTCAATCCGTCCTAACGGACTGACAGACACCCGTCCTCCTTCCGACTGCTCCACGCCGACATTATAAGTATCGAGTTTCAAGCCGCCGATCTCGATTTTCACCTCTTTTTCCACATCGGCAAGCGAATAGACCAACGTACGGCTCTTGCCGGCGGCACGCATGGACAGTCCTTCCTCCAACAATTTGCCGTTGGCCGTGACCTTCACCTCGCTTTGGCTGTATCCGGGCAGAAGCACAACTTTGAACGGCATCTTGCCGCCTACCTCGATCGTGTGTATATCCACCTGCACGCCTACACCGGCACCGACAACGTTGGGAAGGTGGATCTTGGCGTATTCTCCCTCTCCGGAACTCGGTTGGAACAAAGGCAACAATCCGGAAGCCTCACGAACCGTCACGATACGCGGGTTGTCGCTATTCCCGTCATTCCATTTGTAAAAATATTGTCCATCCGGAGCCGTTGCCAATAAAGAAATCAGCGATTCCGGATAGAGCTTCGCTTTCATGGCATCCGTTGCAGTCGCAATGTCCACAGCGGAAACATGCTCCGCCAATTTCAATTTCACCCCATCCTGCACGATCCCTTCCACCGAGATGGAATAGTTCTTGACAATCCGATAAAGGCTATACACCCCTTCTTCATTCGCATCCAACACTACACCGTTTGCCTTGACAACCAGATTTTCGGCACGATACCCATCGGCAAAACGCAAATAGAAATGGAATTTTCCACCTTGCAACACTTCGGTCGAATAATTAGACAACGGTTTGACCGTCACTCCTTCCAACACAGGCAGCGTAATCGTAAAATATTTGTCATCCGGCACGAAAGTCGCCTCCAATGTCGTATCACTCGATACAGTAAATGTGTAGGGATTTTCTTGACTTCCGTTACTCCATTTCCCAAACCTATAATTCAAATCAGGTACAGCCGTCACTGAAATCCGTTTGTTACAAGGCAACGTAAGGATCCCATCGCTGCCATCTTCGGTATAATAAATATGACCTCCTTTGCTTTGTTTCAACGTGACTTCATAAGCAATGCTTTCCAATCCCTTTACTGTAACGGTCACATCTTTTGACGGACCGTCCACTCGGTAAATACCGTCGGCATTTGCCGTCAATATGGAATCATTTGCCAATACGGTCATCGAATCCAACGACTGAAAATAGTTTTTGTCCACTTGCAGGGAAAATTCGAAGGCAGTACCGGAGGCAATCGCCGAAACTACATCCCCACCCAATGGGTTGACAGCCGTAATGCCGTCAGGCAAATCAAAAGTAATCGATATTTTCTGCACCCCGAATCCCATATCTCGCACGCTTACTCCGTCTTTATATCCTTCTTTGACTGCATAAGCTTTTAAGGTAAGAAGTTTTGCCGTTTCACTACTCAACTCGAAAGGCTTTTCGTAAAGTCGTTTCGGCCCGTCACTGATCGAATAATAGAGTGTCGTGTTTTCATCCGTCTTTTTGAGGGTGACTCTCACGGTTGTTCCCATAAGCATATTGTCGGTGTTTTCCGGATCCGTGATGATCTCCGGCGCGGAAGCTACCGCACGCGCATCTTCAAAGATGGCGGAGATATACAAGTCGTTGGCTGGCATTTTGATGGTCTGGGGGCTGGTGGTGTATGTCTTTCCACCGATCGACAAAGCCTTCAAACCATACTTTGCATCCGCAGGCGTAGCCGTGATCGTGATCTCCACACCTTCCCCGACCTTGTCGCCCGACACCAACAGGTCTCCTCTCCGCTTTACCTCTATCTTTCCGTTCTCCGGTTGGGTAAAGCGAACCGAATAGCCCGGTTTCCAGGTGGCATAGAATGTCTTGTCGCCCGAACTCCCTTTTTCAATCTTCGTTACAGGCCCCTTTGTCAACATATCGTCTTCGTACCAACCGGCAAACGTAAATCCTGGACGGATAGCATTCGTGGGCAACAGCTTCGATTCTTCTGTCGTATAGGTATCATCGGGCAATTCTTCTCCGTGGAACATATCGTAATGGATCTTGTAGCGCTTCGGTCCCCATTTGGCGTATAGGGTGAGGTCGCCGCCATATTTGTTCTTTTCATCAAAAGGCGTTTTCAAAGTCTCTTCCATATACCAACCGGAAAAATCATAGTTCTTTTTATAAGTACGTTTACTGATTTTAATCGTTTCACCGTATGTATATGGAAAACTACCGGCAATAACCGTTCCGCCATTCGTTTCATAAGTTACGTGATAAACATTCGGTGTCCATCTGGCATAAACGGTCGTATCTCCTGTTGCCAAACTAATCTTATTGGCAATCAGCTTTTCGCCACCTTCTTTGCGAGTGTACCATCCGGCAAATGTGTAGTGTTCTTTCTTGGGAGTCGGCAACACAATGACGTCTTCCACTGTGTATGTGTTTATCGGTTTGTCCAACGTTCCACCATTGTTTTCATACGTAATATTATAATCTATCACTTCCCAATGCGCTACAAGAGTGATCCTTTCTGTTCCTCCTGCAGGAATAGATTCCACCTTATTTTTTCCTTCCGGATCATTCTTTTCATACCATCCTAAAAATTCATAACCCTTTCTTTTTGCGACAGGCATATCAGCTTCCGAAACTCCGTTTGCCAATTTATAAGCATCACAATCAATAGGTTCTCCTCCATTAGGCATAAACAAAATATCATATACTTTTTCTTCCCATTCCGCATAAAGCGTAAATGTCACTTCCAAGCCATCAGAAGAAGTAGTTGCCGGTTCCAAGTGTCTGTTTAAAGGGAACTGGCTAATTACCGTTCCTGTAGCAGAACCCAAATGCCAACCCTTAAACACAAATCCGGACTTCATCACATCTACCCCTGTTTTCCAACGCACATCCTTTGTGGTTTCTGCTGTATATCGGTCCACAGATTGCACTCCCGTACCGAAGGTCCCTCCATCAAGATCGTATTGAACAACAAAATTAACCAAATTCCAAGTAGCATATAGCTCAACAGATTCATGTCCTTTTTCTACATTCGTTAGGATAGAAGTATTTCCTTCTTCAATCCAACCTTTAAATATTCGGTCATCTTCGATAGGCACAGGTAATTCATCTATTCCTTTCTCTTCCGAGCGATTGAACGTACCAAATTTGGTATATTGCACAGCATCTTCACCTGTTCCATTATAAAAAGTCACCGGATATTCAATAGGGATCCATTTAGCATAGAGATAGAAAGGATTTTCATAGAATCGTCCTTCAAACCCTGGAAACCATTGAGTTAATCCCTGATCTTTATACCATCCGCCAAATTTATAATAATGACGTCCAGCTTCTCCTAATTCACCGGTTTTGGTTTCAACATTATATGTCTTTGGATTCTCATTATCTGGTTTCTCAAAACCACCATTTCGTTCATAAACAATTGGGTATTCAATGGGAGTAAAAAGAGCTGTAAACTTTAACGTATCAGTAGTTCCCTGTTCAATATACAAATCTTTCACAATTTTACCTCCACTTCCATATCGCCAACCAGCAAATGTATAATGCTTTTTAGCCAAGGTATCAATACGGAAAGTAGGAGTCTCAACATTATATTTTGAAGGATAATTTCCTCCTTGTATTTTACTGCCTCCGTTCAATTCTTGATATAAAATCGGATAGTCGATTGGTTTGATTTCGACAGTGCCTTCAATTGATTTTTTTAAATTATCCGCGACACTACCATTTATACCATAACCGGGTGCAAAGATTTTTGAGAATTCAACATGTGAATCTATAGCATCTTTATTATGATACTCTTTACCCCATATATGATGTGAAATACTTTTTGCTGTTATTATACAATTATGAATCTTAACCTCTCCTCCTGAAACTTTTAACCCTGTTGCATTATATGCACTTGTAGTTTTTGTCCCCGTATATGCTTCGATTGTACAATCATCAATAGAAACTTTACCACCAGAAATACTTAATGCATTAGCTGTATACTTCCACAAGCCCCCTGTTCTTGTAGATCCATTAATCGTTCCTTTCTTAATAATCACATTTCCACCTGTAACAGAGACAGTCACAACTGTTTTATCTTCACTCCATTTAATATAATGATTATTCAAATCTAATTCAACATCTTTTGATATTGTGACTGTACTTTCTACATTTATATCTTGCAACAACTTAATATACCCACCATTAGCAACAGCATTCTTTAACTCTTTTTCACTACTAACCTCTACCGCATGCCCCATAGCCGGATACATCAGTCCTATCAGCCACACCAAGCAAATAACAAAAAGATTCCGTCTTTCCATATCGTTTGTCCTTTCTACCCGAAGCCCGTTTCCAAATCTTCCACGTTTTCGGGTATATTTAATTTTTAAACTGAATTCAACCTATTTCCATCCTACCTGTCAGACAGTCCTTTATCCTGTCGGCAAGCAGTGCAAAAACTACTTACTAAGTAAACCCTCGTCTACTTAGTAAGCAGACATACCCACTACTTATCGAGTAGATTTGAGCTTACTCGATAAGCAGATTGTTTATTTAAAAATCTTGGATTTAAGAATAGGCAGGTAACTCCTTTTTCATGATTCGGATAGTGTCCAATAAAGGCTCCAGCTCCACATTCATCACATTAAAAATCTCTTCTTCATCAATACGATGATATCCATGAGCCATCAAACATACAACAAATCTTTTGAAATATTTTGACCAAAAGCGGTATCTGTTAATTGTTTACGAAGACGAACGATATCAACCTTACAACCAAACAACGCCTCTAATTCTTGTTTCATGCGGCTACGCAGTAAAATATCAGCATTACCCTCATAAGCAACATCTATATCACTGCCATCCGTTTGCTCACTACGAGCTACAGAACCGAACAACGCCATTCTGACCACTCCGTAATTCTTTGCTTTATCAAGGAAATAACTACGCAACAACTCTATATATCTTTCTTTCGACTGCATAAACTACATTTCAAAAAACATTTGTTTTGTATTCACAACAGGAGACAAATCATGCTACAGTTCCGATGTCATGTATTGCGCCTTTTCCCACAGATCGAGGATTTCAGATTGTCTTATCTTTACCAAAGAGCCACCTTGCCCAGTGAGCCTAAGTCGAGATTTGCCGATTTTACACCCATCGCCCGGAAAGCCCGGACAATCGTTGAGAAATTGACGCTTTTTCCACTTTCTATTTTGGATATTTGCGCTCTCTTGACCCCCATCAATTCACCCAATTGCTCTTGAGTGAGATTCTTGGATTCACGGGTTCGCTTAATGGCTTCACCGATTAGGAAATTGTTAATATCATCTTCATATTTTTCCCGTTCCGGAGTACCACGGACACCAATTACTCGATCCAGCATTTCCTCATGCGTATAAAGTTTCATCTGTTCCATATCATTACCATAGTCTCAAGTTTATGCGACAAAGATAACAAAAGTTCCTATTAAGGAAACATACTAAGCCATTTTTATTTCAGAATCTGCCTATATTCCAAATCCAATCATTTCAAAGAACTCACCTAATCGTCAATTAACCATTGCCAATTGCCAATTACTCAAACACCAACTCCAACTCATCCAACAGCAACACGCTGCTCGTGCTTCCCGTGAAGTAATCGCCATACTTGCTGGCGGAGGCTACGATCAGGATATATGTCGGTTTTGTTGTCAGGTCGCGATATTCCAAGTCGATACGGAACTGGGTATAATCCTTTACCGTTTCGCCCTGTATGAGTTGCCCGAAAGCGACAAGGTTTTCATTGTTCCAGGTCAGGTCGACAAACGTTCCCGTATTGGTATTGACCGGGAAAGGAGCCGTCCAGCCAGAAAACAACGCCATATAGATATGGCAGGAATCACGCCGACCCGCCAAATCCTGATAAGGTGCTTTCGCCTTGTCGATCACACCGGAGTTATACTTATAATATCCTCTCAATGCCGACGGACGGCCCGTATAAGGACGGCCGAAGTTCAAAGATGCACCGCTCAATCCCTCGACCTTGCCGAAAGTCCCCGTATAAAGGCTACCGGCAGCGAAAACGCCTGCTACCGTCTTACTTTCCAGACGTGCCGCCTTGCCACGGACCACATCGCTCGTTTCCGGCGAAGTCGGATTCGCCTCGCCTACTGCATTGGAACCTTTGTTACCGGAATCCCAGAAATAGTTGTCCGGCTCCAGATCCAGATTGGCATACCAGCTTTTCCCGTCTTTATACCAATCATCCAACGAAAGGTTCGGGATCAACTCGACAGGCTCCGTCTCGAATGTCTTCACCTCTTCTTTGACGCCGTCGACGGTCAATTCGTATTCATAGACTTTGCCCGGCTGCAGATGGGTGAACACCAACGTAAAGTTGCCAGCCTCGTCGATATCTATCTCGCTCGACAATACGTTCTGCCACTCACTGTCCACATCAGCTTTCGTCTCCGTTTCCGGCTTGACCCGATAGCGGGCGGAAACCATACCCGTACGGGTCACACCCGATACACAAGCACGTTTGGCAAAAGCGGAAACAGTCGTAAAAGACATTCCCGCAGGCGGATAAGCCACACTGACCGTCCACTCTTCCGTCTCGCCGAAAGCGGTAAAGAGGAAGGTACGGGGACGTGTGAAGTCGGTCACCGATTGCGGGTCGGGCATGACCGTTGCCGTCGAACCGCCCAAACTCAACGTTTCAATCTCAATATTGCGCAAAGAAGGTTGCAGAAGCGAGTCTACATATACAATTACATTGTGCGTATTCTTATCGATCAACGCACTGCCCAACTGGTTTTTCACCATTACCTGTTGTCGGATATCATGCTCTACCGTCACTTTCCACGGATAATCCTGATAAAGACGAAGGGTAAACGAGACAGGCTTCTTAAAGTTCATCCGCGTATCGGCAGTAGGCGGCAAGCTGTCCACATGAACAAAACCGGTATCCGGGAAATGCGCAAAGTCGAGACACGCCTCTTCGTCGGGGATAATCGTCATACCGTCTGTCACAATCATTTTCTCGATTTTAAGATTGGCCAGGTCCAGACTATCCGCTACCTTGACGGCAATCGTAGCCGCCCCTTTATCTATCTTCATCTGAGTCTGCCCCTGCAAGGCAAACTCATTGATTTCCCCCACGATCGTCGGATAAGGCAAATCGTTCTTCACGCATCCTGCCAAAAGAACAAGAACAACCGATAGTAGTATGAAATTCTTTCCTTTCTTCATAAATCAGTTACAGATAAAAGACTATGCCGAGATCTACCGACAGCAGGTTGATCTTGAAATTCGCCGAACTGGAAGTACGTTTGCCTTTATATACTTGGTCACGCGTCTGATCGTACCAGTTAAAATTAAGCCCTGCCACATTGATGGAGGCTTCCACGGCTGCAAAATCATTGACGAATACCGTGATACCGGGTGCGACACCGATATTCAGGTTATGTTTCAGCTGGTATAAGCCGGAGAGGTCGACTCCCGTTCCGGAACTTCCGTTACTTTCGGAATAGCCATACGAAACCCTTGCTTCGTTGAACAACCCGAACCGTTTGCTATCGCCCAAATTCAGATAAGTACGCAAAAAGACCGCAGTCGTAAACGTATTGGAAGTACTTTCGTAGTCGCTGACGTCAAAGCTCAAATCATCGCCCAACTCCAAAGACAGGTTATTCAGGTTCGTCACGGTACGCCCGTAAGCAAAACGTGCCCCCAAACTGATATTGTCGCGTATGAAATAGCTGACCAATGGCGTCACCTTGAATGTATATCCATCGCTCGTTATATCTTTTAGCACGGAAAGAAACTCGAAGTTTTCGTCCACATGCTCGGAGTATGAGAACGTTGTCCCTACCATCCACTGCCCTTTCGGGATAAAGGTCTTCATGACAATCCCACGGTCGTACTTGTTTTCCTTTGCCTGGACGGACAAAGAAAAACAAAGGACGGATAGGAACAGGAAAAAAAGATGTTTTTTCATTTATTCGTTATTAACTGGATTTACGGGAATATCTTTGTATTCCGTTTCTTTCAAACATTCTTGATTATAATCGTAAGACAAACTAAATTCGTCAACATACATGACACTGCTCGTCGAACCGGTAAACACATCGCCATCTTTACTTGAAGAAGCCATGATGATAATGTATATAGGGGTTTCGGGAGAAGGCATCTTCCCTTTATAATATGTCAATGGTATAGAAAATTCCGTATATGTATCTACATTTTCCGTTATCTCCATTTCACCATAGGCAAAAATACCTTCTGAGTTTTTCCTAAACTTATTCTTTTCACTATCAGCCTCTTTAGTCAAAGATTTCACACTTATCTTCTGAGTAGATAAAGCTATGCAAATTATACCTTTATCTAATTCTGAAGATGTTGTTTCTGCATTATTTTTCCAATTAATTGTACCTGGTTTATACTTATACCAACCGTTCAGCGAAACAGGAAAACCCTTGTAAGATTGTCCATACAAAAGCTCTGCACCATCTTGTCCGGCATACTCTACAATTCCTGAAAATATACTACCAGCTGAGAAAGCGCCTATTTTAGTTACTGTTAAATTCACCCCAGCCCAAGTAGAGACTAAGTAAGCTGCTTTTTTCGACGAATTAATGGAAGCTACTTCTTCCGTTTCATTTGTAAGAACTGTTTTCCCTGCTGTTGCTCCTAAATTACCAGATTCCCAATAAATATTTTTAGAATCATCATTCGGTGAAATATAAGTTTTATTTCCTCCATAGGAACCTGGTGCATCAACTTTTCCTACTCTTGTACCCCACTCCTCAAAACCCAAATTCGGAACCACCGAAGCCGCCTCAACCTTGAACTCCACAGCTCCACATACCATTGCCGGATCCTGTTCTGAAGCCAATTTATACGAATAAGAAACATCCGGCTTCAACCCTGTAACCAACGCCGATACATTCCCTTCATCCGTGCGTTCTACATCTTTAATATCAATATTTAAACCATCAGATGATGTCAATTGGAAATAAGCAGTCTTATCAACAGTAATCCCCCGCAACACGGCAAAAGTCGTCCAACAAATAGGATCCTCAACAGCAGCCGCTACATCCGGCATGATTTTAATCGTAAACGATGTTTCTTTTTCCTGATTACGATCATCTACGAAAAGGACCTTAAATAGATGCTCTGTCGGTTTATCGTTTACAGCCTTTAAATAAGATAACAATCCGGATAAATCCCAGGTACAATCTACGAAATCGGCACTTTCTCCTAAGTCCGGTGTCGGAGGATTACCAAGTCCTAATGCCTGTGCAGAAGTTGCACTTTGCGGATCCGTCAAATCAAACTTGCTCAAACCGGCTTCTACAAATACTGGCGAAGTCGTTTCAACCAACACTTTTTGAAACTGGGTTTTCGTACCGACTTTATAAGTAAGCCCTATTTGCGGCATTGTTTCTGCATTTTCCCGAAAAGAGAATACTCCATTTGTAAAATTATCACTCAAAGAAAAAGAGGTAATTCCCACACGAAACAAATCCTCTTTTCGTACAAAAATATCATACGTTATTTCGTCATGTTCCTCATCAATCGTTACATCAAAATCAGCACCGGCTTCCTGATCTCCTCCCCCCGGATTAGCTATAGCAATGTTAAATATATAATGATATTGAGGATTAATATCCGGATATATCTTTCTAATTACAAACTCATTACCATCCCGATTTACTAACTTTAACGACATTGTCAATTCTTCCGGCGTAAAATAGCCGGAACGATATTCATCACGAGTAAATGTCAAAGAACCGGAAGAGTTGCTTACAGTAGTACCGTAATGAGAAAAATAGTTTTTCATATTCTCGGAATACAATACCGACACTTTCGTATTGGTTATCTTACAAACCACTTGCGCACTGGTGATCTCCCCTTGTTTGACTTCAACCTCTTCTTCTCCTCGATACAAAGGAGTTTCCCAGCCCGCCTCACCGGTATGATTCGAACTGACAGCAACTATATATTTTCCCACGGGAAGCGTCATTCGCTGGTCTTTTACATCCGAAAGATAATCTTTATATGTATTGACCGTATCCCGATTCATATCCAACACATCTACCCGAAGCGACTCGAAAGTAACTCCCGTTTGCGCCTTGGTATGCAAGGTTGCATCTTCTTCTACATTCAGATAAAGGATACCGGTCGAGCACAAACTATTCTTATCCTCAGCACAAGATCCTAACAATCCAACCAACAGGCAAATTGCAATATATTTTATAGCATCAACTAATGACTTCATTTCTATCACTATTTTTTGTTCAAGATAATTTTTTCATTACATTCTTTTCCGTTTTTATCTTTTATCGTTATATTAAAAGAATTATTGCTCTCTAACAATTTCTTAAATGAAGAAATATCAAACTTCAATTTTCCTTTTTCTCCTCTATTTGGAACTTCCAGTTTCAAATCAGGATCTATATCAAACAAAAGCTGATTTATAGAAGCTAAAGCTGATGGATCTAACAAATTCATAGATTTCAGTTCTATCAAATCACCAATAACAACATCTACAGTTAAAGCATCCAATCCTGTAGGTAAATACAAATAAACTATAATATTCTTTGTGTTTCCTGTGATCGTCTGAGGCGAACCAACATCAAAGAGTTTTCCATCAATCTCACCTGTTATTTCAGGTTCAGTTTTAGCTGGAGTTTCCCCTTCTCCCGGCTCATTTCCCCCCGGCGTACTCGGTTTATCCGGCTTATCCACTTCCACGAAATCGGAAGGCACTTCTATTATATAGTTCTTTTCAACCAGCGACACATCCACCTTGATGGTCGGAGCGGAAGAAGGATATTCCGGTTTTTCAGGATCTGTCGGTCCTTCCGGTTCGTCCGGTTCCGAAGGTTCGCCCGGTCCCGGGTTGTCAGGATTGCCGGGATCCGACGGTTCGCCCGGTTCATCCGGCCGGGCATCGATGGCATCCAGTTTGATATACAAATTATTATGCTCCTTGATCTGTTCGTCTTTCGACAAGTCGCACGAATAGGTATAGGATTCCCCTTTATAGGTTGTCGTATAGATCGTAAAGCGCAACGTCCCGGTATTCCGGAAATAGGCGGAACGCAACTCGTCCGACGAGATCGTCAGCACCCCCGTCCCGTTGTCCACCACAATCGTATAATCACTTCTGAAACTGTCGAAGAATCGGTCGGAAAGGTCAAACTGAACTTTTTTATTCGACAAACGGCAATTCGTCTCGATCTTCACCACCTCCTTGGCAGAAACCACGCAAGTCGTATCCCCCTCATAGTAAGGAGCATCGAAACCGGCATCCGGATCGTCACCGCTAAAAGCCCGGACCGTATATTTGCCGGCAGGCAACAACAATTCGCCATCCGCCTTCAACGCCGCATACGAATCGTAGCTCTTCACCACCTGCCCCACGCTGTCGAGTATCGAGACACAGAAATCGTCCGTAGCCAGATAAAGATCCTCCTCCGGATCCCCTTTCGTCCCGGGCACGGCTGCTTCCCGTTCCGCCACTACGTGAAGATCCAGCAGGCCGACATTTTCCGGCACACCCTCTTCTTCATTTCCTTGCCCCTGTCCGAACAAATCCTTTTTCATCTCGCATGAGACGAAGAACAGCAGGCAACACAACGCCCAATATGTAATCGGTTTTACCATACTCATTCTCCTATTCCATTAATGCACTTCTTAAAGATACCGTCTCCGGCTGGTCGCCCGCATCCAGGCGGATGATATAATATTCGCCCGTCTTAGGCGCATTCCCTTGGTTCGTGATCCGCCAGACACGTTCCGGATAATCTCTACCGCCCATCTTCATGGTCACTCTCACGACCAATTCATCACAACCTTTCAAAAAATAAGCCGGATTCATTTCGTCTTTCGAGAACTCATACGAGGCTTCACCGTTCGACACGTTCACCTTATAGTCATAGTTTTCAGACTCTTTGTCCAACAACTCCTGAAACTGTTCGGACAAAACCAACTCTACACCCAAACTTTTATAGACACACTTCAAAGTCACCTGCGTAGTCCGCTTCTCCTCTATCACAAACGGATGGCTCCCGCCCTCCACTTCAAAATAGGGATTCGCAGAAGCCTCTACCCCATCAGGCTTGAACGAAGAGGCAAATGCCGTATAATTGCCAGTTGACAAGATGACCGGCAACCCTTCGTCGCGCATGGCTGTCAACGACTCGAACTCTTTGACCACCTCTCCTTTGTCATTCAATATCTTTATATAGAAATCATCCGCCGACAAACCGCTGAAATCGGCCGATCGCGTGATAACCGGTATCACTTGTTCTGTAGACATATTGGCTGCCACATTCAAGCCACCCGCATTATCCGGAAAAACAGGCGGGTTATCATCCTCGTTTTGGCTGCAACTTGCCGTACACAACAAAACAAACGACCATAAAATAGATACTATATTCTTTTTCATCTGCTATTACACTTTACTTAATCTTCTTTAGGCACAAATACCTTTACGTCAAAATTCACAGTATCCGTATATTTCGGTTTTTCATTCGCATTATGCCCATAAATGGAAAAATGATATAAATAAAACGAGACTCCCTCTTCCCGCTCCGGTGCCTTCAAATTATTAAGGGCATCCCATAAGAAGACCTGTCCGCTCTTTATGTTTTTCAGATTGATATTCTGCTTTTCACCGGATTGCCAAGAGAATTTTTGGGCTATTGCTTTGGCAACACCCTCATCTGTAGCAAGGTCTATGATCTCGGCCTCTTCTTCATACAAATCGTCTCTCCAATACTTGATGCACAAAGAACCGACACCGGCCAGCATCTTGAAACCAACCAACATGCCATCGCCGGACGTTCCATCCACGACGGGGACTTCAACCTTATCACCCGATTTAAAGTTAACGGGATGTAAATCAGGCTTAGTAAATTCTTCCCACATAAAATCCGGAATATCGATCGGGATATCCTTATCGGTCAATTTATCGTCCAACACGACATCCAAGCCGATTCCGTTGAAAGCACCGCCATCCGTCTTAAATATCAAATGGACATTTTGCCGACGTCCCAACCTAATCGTATTCGGGACTAAATAAGTTTTGGACCGTTCCTCTCCCATCTTTCGTACTCGGATCCAGACATTCATATCCGTTCCCTCCCTCGCAACCTGAAGATAGGCCGGGCGTGGTTCCTCTTTGGCAATCTCAAACTCGTTGGAGATGAAAGGAGTACTGAGCAGTACGGCATAATCTTCGTAAGCGTCTTGGAATACGGAGGTATATTCGACCGTCACCCGCGCATTGCCCAACGAGCAAACGACGTCCAAAGGGGTGTTCATACCGGATTTGACCGTAAAGTCGGCGCTTCCTTCAAAATAAGGGTTTTCGAAAGCAGCGGATAAGTTATCGCCTTTGGAGGCGACAAGAGTATAATAACCTTCCGGCAATTCGATTTCCGAAGGCATCCGGTCAAAGCGGTCGAAAAAACGGACCGTGTCGGTAGCTTGGAAGATGCAGATGCGGTAGTCATCTGTCATCAAGAAACGGTCGAACTCGTTCGAGCCAACCGATTTGGTGGCATTACTGACACCTTTGTTGACCGAAACCGTATCAGCCGCCAAGGAAAGCTGCAATTTTCCGGGACCTATCGTTCCGACACGTTCGGAATCACAAGAAAAAAATGTTAACAAACAAGTTAACATAAAAGCTGTTAAAGTCGTTATTTTCTTCACCCTATACTTACTTGTACTCTTTTTCATTGAAAAGAGACTGTTATCTGATAAAAATTCCTTGCAAAGGAACAGTTATTCTTCAAATCCAACAAGGTCTATTTATATTATTACCTGTCCTATTTTTTAGATCAAGAACTCCATCTATCCACATATAGAAGTATTTAGCCATGATAATATATCCATTTTATCATATTTACCATAATCTTTTTTTGCTGATCAAACATCATATTCAAGAAAAATCAATATCTTTGTCTCCAACCTTTCCAACCATACCATGCAAATAGAAAACAACATACCCAAAATAGACCTTCCCGAAAACTGGATCATCGGGCAGCTCTCGAAAAACGACATTGGATTGCTCAACTTATATGCGAACAATCCATGTCGGTTGAAAGCCGGAATTTTCGTCCTGTGCCTGCAGGGGGATCTGGAAGCCTCCATCAATCTGGCACGCTACCGAGTGATGCCGGGAAGTTTTATCACGCTTCCGCCGGGCACGATCTTGCAAATACACAAGGCAGAAGGAGACTTGGAAATCTATTTCATGGGGTTCTCGTCTTGTTTCATCGAACAAGCGAAAATCAATTATTCTGCCATGGACATCTATTATGCAGTCAAGGACAGCCCGGTCGTAGAATTGGAAAAACAACCTGCCGGGTTGTTGAAAGACTATTTCTCGTTGCTCCTCAATACATACGAATTTTGCAACGGCATACTGAACAACGCCAATCTCTTGAACCATCTTTTCTCTGGAATCCTCATGGGAGTAAGCGCCCTATATAAAGATAAAATCAAAGACAATTCCAATCTGTCCAAATCCGAACAGACCAGTAAAAACTTCAACCGACTGGTTATGCAGAACTATACCACGCAACGAAACGTTGCGTGGTATGCCAAAAAGCTTGGCATAACGCAGGCACATCTCAGCACAATCGTCAGGCAGACGACCGGCAAAACCTGCATTGACATCATTACCTCGATGGTAATCATGGATGCCAAGGCGCAACTGAAATCAACGAACCTCAGCATCCATGACATCGCCTATTCACTGAATTTCACCAATATGTCGTTCTTCGGGAAATACTTCAAACGCCACGTAGGCATGAGTCCGCTGGAATACCGGAACAGTTAAAAGGAAAAAGGGACAGACATAAGCCAGACCTACTATCGGCATGTTATCAAACATATAAAAAAATAAATAATAACCGCATAAAAGATTGGACAAGTGTTTTTTTATACCTTCCTTTGCCATGTCTTTCGATGGGGACATCAAGGAAAGGCTAACGACGGTTTATGGCTAGAGCAAACACTCTTGGCACGAAGCCTTTGAGCTGTAAACACGAACGCAAACCAAAACTTTAATTATGAATTGGTAGAAATGGGGAGTCTAGCCTGGGGCAGGGAGACTCCCCTTGCCATTTCTATACTATCATGATTCAAATGACGATGACAGCAAAATAGTTGTCGTCATATACTTGGCGATATCCATCAGCTACTTTCCCAACTCTTTTCCCATAGGAAATATAGGTATTATTTTGATATCTAATTAAATTCCTGCGGTTTATTCTTACGTCCCCCATGTTTCCCTGTCCAGGCTCCGGTATTGTATGGCTTCCGCCAGATGGCGTGCTTCGATATTCGGAGAGGCTTCCAGGTCGGCGATCGTACGGGAGACTTTCAGGATGCGGTCGTAGGCGCGGGCGGAAAGATTGAGGCGTTGCATGGCGACCTTCAGCAAAGAGAGGCCGGCGGCATCGGGCACGGCATATTCATGAAGCAGCCTGGAGTTCATCTGGGCATTGCTGTAAATGCCCTCATGCCCGGCAAAGCGTTTTTCCTGGATGGCGCGGGCTTTCATCACGCGCTCGCGTATCATTTCGCTGCATTCGGAAGGGCGACCGTCGGATATCTTCTCGAAAGGGACCGGCACGACTTCCACCTGTATATCGATCCGGTCCAGCAGAGGGCCGGAAACGCGGTTCATATATTTCTGGACGGCGCCCGGAGAACAGAGGCAAGGGCGATCGGGATGATTATAATATCCGCAAGGACAAGGATTCATGGAAGCGACCAGCATAAAGTTGGCCGGATAATCGACAGAGAAGCGGGCACGCGAGACCGTTATCGTCCGGTCTTCCAGAGGTTGGCGCATGACTTCGAGCACGCTCCGGTTAAATTCGGGCAATTCATCCAGAAACAAGATTCCGTTATGCGCCAGGCTGATCTCTCCCGGCTGCGGGAAAGCGCCTCCGCCGACCATCGCCACATTCGAGATCGTGTGATGGGGCGAGCGGAACGGGCGTTGCGTCATCAGGGAAGTGTCCAGCCCGATCTTACCGGCAACCGAATGTATCTTAGTTGTCTCCAATGACTCTTGCAAGGTGAAAGGAGGCAGAATGGAAGGGAGACGTTTGGCAAGCATTGATTTACCGCTTCCCGGAGGACCGATAAGGATCAGATTGTGACTGCCGGCCGCGGCTACTTCCATCGCACGCTTCACATTCTCCTGCCCGCGCACATCCGAGAAGTCCGCTTCAAACTGAAGCTGCCGGGCATAAAACTCTTCACGGGTATTGACAACCGTCGGTTCCAGGTCCCGCTTTCCCGCAATGAACTCGATCACCTCCTTGATGGTCGAAACACCGTACACTTCCAGATTGTTGACAACAGCGGCCTCGCGGGCATTCTGCTTGGGAACGATAAAACCTTTGAATCCCTCTTCACGCGCCTTGACCGCGATCGGCAGGATTCCCTTTACCGGCTTCAAGCTGCCGTCCAAAGAGAGTTCTCCCATCATCATGTAATGACTCAACCGGGAGGCATCCAGCTCTTCGGCCGCCGCCAGGATACCGATCGCAAGCGGCAAGTCATACGACGAACCTTCCTTCCGGATATCGGCAGGCGCCATATTGATCACAATGCGGTTACGGGGGAACTTGTAACCGCTTACCTGAAGAGCGGAAATAATGCGCTCATGGCTTTCACGGACAGCCACGTCGGGCAACCCTACCAAAAAGAACTGGATACCTTTCGTGCAATTCACTTCGATCGTAACGACCGTTGCCGATATACCCTGCACGGCGGCAGCATAAGATTTGACTAACATAGTTAAAGATTTATGATTTATAATTTATGAGTCCGGATAATTATGATGTATGGATAGCGACATTGCATAAATCATACATCTGAAATCATCATTCTATTAAGTTTTCCAACGTCTGCTTTATCTCGACCCCATTATCCGTTTTCAAGATGATCTTTCCTTCTTCATCGATCAGGAAACAACGGGGCAAGGCACTTACATTATACAGATCGACCAACATGGCTGCCTGTCCGGCGGAATCGGTAACCAGATTCCAGTCGATGCTATCCTTTGCAATCACTTTTCGTACTTCGGCTTGGTCGTCATCCAAGCTGATCAGCAACATGTCCACCTTCTCTTTCGGATATTTCATTGCCACTTCATCCAAATACAGGTCTTCCGTCTGGCACATATCGCACCAGGGAGCCGTGAATGCAAGCAGCAAATATTTCTTAGGAAAAGAATCCAAGCTGACAGGAGTCCCGTAAATGTTCTTCACATTGAAACCGGGCGCCTCGGCCCCCAAAGCAGTCCTTTTTGCCCGCGTGCTATATTCCTGTAGCTTTCGTACCAGATAGAAATCATTCAGTTTCGGACTCAGCACCGCCAGCAGTTCGTCCATTCGCCGGGTATCGTCGGGATGGTTAAAGTAGTGTTGTATCAATACGACAGAGGCTTCTTCATCCGGATATTTCTTAATGGCGGCGGCGGCCTCCTCGTTCAACAGATGGTTCACATTCGCCAGGCGCGAGGCCATATCCGTTTCCTCTATCGAGCCGTTGGCGTTTTCCTGGTTCTTCTTGTTCAGTTGGCGGATCAGGTCGGCCTGTTCCTTCAACAAAGGAGCCATTTCTTTTTTTATCGCGGAAAGACGGTCATTGATCCGCCCTCCTTTGACACGCAACAGAGCGGGATAATCAGCATCTCCGGTGATCGTCACCTTCTCTCCCTTTTCCAGATAGGCCGTAACCCAATGCATTTTATCGGCAAAGAAAAGCGTCACTTCCCGAAAATCGCCCTCTTTCTTTTCGATCAAGAATTCGCCCGGCTTCTCGCAAGTCACCGTATCTACGACTTTTATCTCATCATTCTCGAAAACGGCATATAAGGTCTGATCCTCCAGATTGGTAAGTTTGCCTTCTATCCGGTAAGCAATATCTCCGCCACACGATGACAAAGACACAATAATCCCTACGACCAGTAATAAACGTCTAATCATGTTATACCTCACATCCCACATTAACAGATAATTCGGGGTAAAGATAGGAATAGATTTTAAAACATCCTAACAATTATGCTAAAATTAATGTATATATACAAAAAAAGCGCAGAACCGAAGTCTGCGCTTTTTTATAATCGTCTTGTATGTTATTACAATTTCGGACCGGCGGCAACCAGCTTCTTACCGGCTTCGTTGCCTGTGAACTTAGCGAAGTTCTTGATGAAACGGCCAGCCAGATCTTTTGCTTTTTCGTCCCACTGTGCAGGATCAGCATAAGTATCGCGCGGATCCAGGATCTTCGGATCAACACCCGGCAATTCTGTCGGTACGACGAAATCGAAGTACGGGATAACTTTTGTCGGAGCTTTGTCGATAGAGCCGTCCAGGATAGCATCGATGATACCTCTTGTATCTTTGATAGAGATACGTTTGCCGGTACCGTTCCAACCCGTGTTGACCAAATAAGCCTTAGCACCGGTCATTTCCATCTTTTTAACCAATTCTTCACCGTATTTTGTCGGGTGCAGTGACAAGAAAGCAGCACCGAAGCAAGCGGAGAATGTCGGAGTCGGTTCAGTGATACCACGTTCCGTACCGGCCAATTTAGCTGTGAAACCAGACAGGAAGTAATACTGAGTCTGTTCCGGGTTCAGGATAGATACCGGAGGCAATACGCCGAATGCATCGGCAGACAGGAAGATAACCTGTTTTGCGTGCGGGCCTTTGGAAACCGGTTTAACGATGTTTTCGATATGATAGATCGGATAAGAAACACGGGTGTTTTCCGTTACGCTCTTATCAGCGAAGTCGATCGTACCGTCAGCAGCAACTGTAACGTTTTCAAGAAGAGCGTCGCGTTTGATAGCGTTGTAGATATCCGGTTCGCTTTCTTTGTCCAGGTTGATAACCTTAGCATAGCAACCGCCTTCGTAGTTGAATACGCCTTCGTTATCCCATCCGTGTTCGTCATCACCGATCAACAGACGTTTCGGGTCGGTAGACAAAGTAGTCTTACCTGTACCGGACAAACCGAAGAAGATAGCAGAGCTCTTGCCTTCTTTATCCGTGTTAGCGGAGCAGTGCATAGAAGCGATGCCACGCAACGGGTTCAGATAGTTCATGATAGAGAAGATACCTTTCTTCATTTCACCGCCGTACCAAGTGTTCAGGATCACCTGTTCTTTAGTCTTCAGGTTGAAAACAGTAGCAGTTTCAGAGTTCAGGCCTAATTCCTTGAAGTTTTCAACTTTAGCCTTGGCAGCGTTGAAAGAAACGAAATCAGGTTCTCCGTAGTTAGCCAGTTCTTCAGCTGTCGGGCGGATGAACATGTTAGTCACGAAGTGTGCCTGCCATGCTACTTCCATGATGAAACGTACTTTCAGGCGAGTGGCTTCGTTAGCGCCGCAGAAAGTATCGACAACGAACAGACGTTTGCCTGACAATTCTTTTACAGCTTTAGCTTTCAGATCAGCCCAAGCTTCTTCAGAACAAGGCTTGTTATCGTTTTTATATTCTTCAGAAGTCCACCATACTGAATCTTCGCTGGCTTCGTTCTTTACGAAAAATTTATCTTTAGGAGAGCGGCCTGTGTAAACACCGGTCATCACGTTTACAGCACCCAGTTCAGTTACCTGACCTTTTTCAAAGCCTTCCAAACCCGGTTTTGTTTCTTCTGCGAACAGAACATCGTAAGACGGATTGTGAATGATTTCTTTCACATCTTTAATTCCGTACTTGCTTAAATCTAATGTAGCCATCTTGAAATTAATTTAATTGATTGACTTTATATAACTTTTCTCTCTACTCGATGTTAATACACAAGGCAAATCATCTCTATTTTCACTTGCTGTTCCCCCGCCTTGTTAATCGCGGTACAAAAGTAATACAAATTTTCATAGAACATACTGAATTAAGGAAATTTTTCAGTAATAATTATACTTTTCCATGCTGTTAACACCAAACGCTACCATTTTGTAACATAGAGTTTGCAAATCAGGTACTTTTATCCAAAAACAGCATCATGTTTACCGGCATTCAAGTCCTCCATGATACGATGGAGCACGACAAGCAATGGAGGTAAATTATGTTTAATGATATCGGTTATAATCTCCGGGTCCACAGATAAATATTCATGAGATATAATATTCCGCATGGCAAAAACCTTACGCCAAGGAATTTCCGGATAATTGATCAACAATTTCTCCTTTGTTTCAGAGTCGATTTGTTTTAAGGTTTCACCTATAGTCTGTATTCTCATACAAGTGGCATCGTACAAATCGACACCATCCGGGGAACGGAGCAAATCGTCACAATCCGCTATGCCGGCTGTACGATCCAAAGCCAACTCAACCCGTTGTATAACAAAAAGAAACTTGTCTGTAATTTGATCTTTAAAGATAGATTGCATCCTGTTCTATTTTACGCCGAAACAAAGCACGCATTGTTTCATGCAAGGTTATTAAATCTACTTTTTGCCTGAAGAGTTGTTCCAGGTCATCTTTTATATCCATCAATGTGTAATAACTCGTTTTCCTTAATTTAATAAACACATCGATATCACTCTTCTCATTCTGTTCGCCACGAGCCACGCTGCCGAAAAGGCCCAATGTCTCGATTCCGTACTTTTCTGCGGAACGGGCCTTATAATCCTTCAGGATTTCTATAATTTCGGCAGTTGTCTTCATTGCTATACCCTTTTGTTTCACAAAGATAATAAGATTAAATAAGAAAAGCTGTAAACCCTTGCATCTTTTTTCAGGGTTTACAGCTTTCTTATTGCGGACCGGCTTATCGCCTTATTTTACTTCCCAGATTTCTCCGCTCATCAGATAATCCTGCAATTTGCGGATCGGGTTCTTGGCCTGGACTTCTTCGATCTGCTGGTGGACAGCTTCATCGTAGGTCGGAGCGTCCACATCACGGATCACACCGAGTGCGATCGGCATGTCTCCGCTCATCATGGCAAGCATCATGTGCAGGGTGTTATCCTTCTCATGTGCGTCGTGTACCAGGACATCATCCAACGTATAACCATCCTGTCCGATTGTTACAGCTTTCAGTTTCAAGCCTTCCAAGACGATACCCTTTTCGTTGTCCTTGCCGAACAGCATCTTTTCGCCGTGGCGCAGGAAGATTGTACGGTCGGCACGAAATTCCTTGTCGACAATCTTTTTATGGATACCGTCGTTGAAGATCACGCAGTTCACCAGCACCTCGGTCACGGAAGCGCCTTTGTGGCGAGCGGAAGCAGCCAGCACTTCGGTCGTGTTCTTCAGATCCACATCGATCACGCGGGCAAAGAAGTTGCCACGGGCGCCCAGAGCCAGTTCAGCCGGGATAAACGGATCTTCGACCGTCCCGTAAGGAGAACTCTTGGAGACGAAACCACGATCGGAAGTCGGGGAATACTGTCCCTTCGTCAGGCCATAGATCTTGTTGTTGAACAATACGATATTCAGATCCACGTTACGGCGGACAGCATGGATAAAGTGGTTACCGCCGATCGCCAGACAGTCGCCGTCGCCGGTAATCAACCAGACACTCAGGTCCGGACGGGCCGTCTTCACGCCGGTAGCGATAGCAGCACCGCGACCGTGGATCGTATGGAAACCGTATGTGTTCATATAATAAGGTAAACGGGAAGAACACCCGATACCCGAGATAACAGCCATCTTATGAGGAGCCACTCCTACTTCGGCCATTGCTTTGTGCAAGCAGTTCAACACGGCATGGTCTCCACAACCCGGACACCAGCGTACATACTGATCGCTCTTATAATCTTTCGGTTGAAATTTTACTTCTTCAGTTGCCATCTTTTAAGCCTCCAATATTTTCGTGAATTCCTCAACTAATCTCGCTACGACAAAAGGTTGTCCCTTTACACGGTTGAAACGGTACGGATTGAAACCGGCCACTTTACCACGCAGGTAGTTGGCGAACTGTCCGTTGTTCTGTTCGGCAACGACCACCTTCTTGTATTTGCCCAGCACTTCAGCCGTGTTCTTAGGCAACGGGCTGATGAACTTGAAGTGAGCCAGAGCGACCTTCTTCCCCTGCTCCTGCATGGTTTCCATTGCTTCGTAGAGGTGTCCGTAGGTTCCGCCCCATCCGACGATCAGCAGGTCGGCATCGGGATCTCCGATCACTTCCAGTTCGGGGATGTAATCGGCAATCTTGTCGATCTTGGCCTGACGCGTGGTAACCATCTTCTGGTGGTTGACCGGGTCGGTCGAGATAGCACTTGTCTCGTAGTCTTTTTCGAGACCTCCCAAACGATGGGCAAAACCTTCGGTTCCCGGAATAGACCAATAGCGGACCAGGCTTTCCTTGTCACGGCGGTAGGCTTTCCATACCTTTTCGCTCGCATCGTAGTTGGAGACATAATTAGGTTTGATTTCCGGATATTCAGCCAGGTTCGGCAGCTTCCATGCGGAAGAACCGTTGGCGATGAAGGCATCCGTCAACAGGATGACCGGAGTCATGTGTTCGAGCGCCAATTTTCCTGCCCAATAAGCAGCGTCGAAGCAGTCTGTCGGAGTCGAAGCGGCAATCACGACAGCCGGGCTTTCACCGTTACGTCCGTAAAGCGCCTGCATCAGGTCGGTTTGCTCGCTCTTGGTCGGCATACCCGTAGAAGGGCCGCCACGCTGCACGTCGATAACGACCAGCGGCAGTTCGGCAATCACAGCCAGGCCGATCGCTTCGCTCTTCAACGCCAGACCGGGTCCGGAAGTGGAAGTTGCCGCCAGGCAACCGGCGAAGCTGGCGCCGATGGAAGTACAAATACCGGCAATTTCATCTTCCGCCTGAACGGTGATGACGCCAAGTTCCTTGTGTTTCGACAGTTCATGCAAAATATCGGTAGCCGGAGTGATCGGGTAGCTTCCGAGGAACAGCTGCAAGCCGGCCTTTTCGGCAGCGGCGATCAACCCGTAGGAAGTAGCCTTGTTCCCGTTCACGTCGGTATAAAAACCAGGTGCGGCCTTCTTACTCTCGATACGGTAAGTGGAGACCGAAGCATGGATATTGTGCCCGTAGTTGTAACCGTCCGTCAGCGCCTTGATATTGGCCTGCGCGATAGCCGGTTTTTTGGCGAACTTGTTCTGCAACATGTGCATCGCTTCTTCCAGCGGACGTTCGAACAGCCAGCAGACCAACCCCAATGCGAACATATTCTTACAACGGAGAGCCGACTTGTTGTCCAGGCCGAATTCAGCCAGGCCGTCTTTCACCATTGTCGAGATAGGAGCCGCCACGACCTGCACGCCGCCGAGCCCGAGTTCCTGGAACGGATCGTCAGTCGTAAACTGCGCCTTCTCCAGATCGCTCTTCTGGAACGAATCCGTATCGATCAAGACGATTGCATTGGATTTCAGGTTTTTCACATTCACTTTCAAAGCAGCGGGGTTCATTGCGACCAACACGTCCGCCTTATCACCGGGAGTAAAGATTTTACGGGACCCCAGATGAACCTGGAAACCTGATACGCCACTAAGTGTTCCTTGAGGAGCACGCACTTCTGCCGGATAATCGGGGAATGTAGAGATCTCATTCCCAAAAATAGCCGACAGATTGGAAAAGATTGTCCCGGTCAGCTGCATACCGTCACCGGAGTCTCCCGAAAAACGGATGACAACCTTTTCCAGAGTTGTTACTTTTGTCTGTTCTGCCATAATATACTTATATTAGCTTAATCGCTTATTGATATTTAAGATCGTCGCAAAGTAAAGAATAAACTTCGCGAGTTCAAAACTTTTAAGGGTTAAAACGCAGAGAGGTATAGATCGATATTATTCGACGATAGACCGAATCTATTGGAAACGTAGTTGTTAACGGGCTTCCCGCAGTACATGTAGACTCCGTTCTTGAATCCCGGATCGCTCTTGATCATCCCCTGCACGGCACCGGCGTCGCCCAGCTGGAAAAGCATCGGGACGAAAATGTTGCTCAAGGCCATCGAAGTGGTACGCGCCACACGGTTGCTGATGTTCTGCCGGCAATAGTGCAACACGCCGTACTGTTCGAAAACAGCCGGATCGGACGGACAGAGGCAACAGGTCGTCTCGAAGCAACCTCCCTGGTTGATCCTGAGATCGATGACCAGTGCGCCGCGCTTCATGGTACGGATCATATCTTCGGCGATGATATACCGGTGACGCGTATTGATATAACGCATCGCCCCGATCACCACGTCGGCACTGCGAAAAGCGTTTTGCAGTACATTCGGATGGAAAGTGGAAGTGAACAAGCCTTGCCCCAACACCTGCTGGATGGTCCGGAGCTTGTTTATATCGTCGTCGAACACTTTCACGGAAGCGCCCAGCGCCATAGCGGCACGGGTGGCGACGGTTCCGGCATTACCGGCCCCGATGATCACGACCTCGGTCGGTGAAACGCCCGGAATACCTCCCAACAAGATGCCTTTCCCGCCTTGCGTATTGCTCAGCAGCTCGGAAGCGATCGTGATGGAAGCGGTTCCTTCGATCTCGGAGATCACGTTCAGCACCGGACAGCGTTGCCTTTCATCCGCCAGCAACTCGTATGCGACGGCCGTAATCCGTTTAGCCATCATCAACTCGAAGGCTTCATGCGAGAAGGTATTGAACTGGACGGTCGAAAACAGCGCAGTGCGCGGCTTCATCATCATCACCTCGGCGGTAAGCGGCGGTAGGATCTTCAGGATGATGTCCGCCTGATACACTTCGGCCGCCGTCGCCACGATCTCGGCTCCCGCTTCCGAATAATGGTTATCGGAGTAATTGATCCCCAGGCCCGCACCGGCTTCCACCAGGACGCGATGCCCGCGGTCGGTCAGCATGTCGACCGCTTCGGGAGTCAGAGCCAGACGGCGCTCTCCTTCCACCCGTTCACAGGGAATACCTATCAGCAGGCGATTGCTCACCTTGCTGAGTTCTTTCAATAACTCCTGGGGGATATAAGCTCCCTGCCCTTGTCTGTCCATAAACTTAATCGTGTTGCCAGTTCTTGTGATATTTCATGTACATCCTGATCGGTCATCATCTCTTCCGCCTTGAACACAATCGCCGCCTTCGAATAGAAAGGCTCCCTTTTCTCCAGGCTTTCGGCGACGAAGGCTTTCAGTTCGTCGCCTGTACGGCCTTTCAACACCGGGCGGGTGGATTTGCAGAGTTCCAAGCGCTTCGCCAGTTCGTCTACCGAAACCTTGAGGTAAACGGTCTGTCCGGCTTCGTTCATAAACTCCATGTTATCGAAAAAACAGGGAGCGCCGCCTCCGGTCGAGACCAGGACATCTTCAAAAGTAGCGACTTCGCGGAGCATCCTCCGTTCGATATCCCGGAACGCTTCTTCCCCTCTCTCGGCAAAAAGCTGGCCGACGGTCCTATGGTAACGGCCTTCTATATAATGGTCCAGATCGATAAACGAGAGTCCCAACTGCCGGGACAGCACCTTTCCCACAGTGGTTTTTCCGGCTCCCATATATCCAATCAGAAATATACGCTTCATATCTATATGATTGTTTCCTGCAAATGTAAACTTTTTCCGTTAAGAAGTCCTGTTTTGTGCCGGATAAATTTTTATCTTTGACCGCATGCTTCTTCGATTACGTGCCCAACGATTTGCCTGTCGACAATTGTCGGCAGGCCTGCCGATGATTGTCGACAAGTCTGCTGACAACTGTCGACAGGTTTGCTGACAATTGTCGACAAGCGATTAGATGCGGGGAAAAACGAACTTATCCGGCAAGCCGGAAGCATTTTCCCGAAGGAGAAGATCGATTTCCTACGGGGGAAGGAGAAGTCGGACAAAGACTTATTTAAACAGAGAGCAATGGCAAGAAACAAATATTATGTAGTATGGAAAGGCATCACTCCGGGCGTGTATGACAACTGGGGCGAATGCAAGGCGCAGGTGGACAAGCAGGACGGGGCGAAATACAGGTCGTTCGAAACCGAAGAGGAGGCGGCAAAAGCTTTCGAGAAAGGATACGAGCATTATCTGAAAACCGTTTCTTCCGCCAAAGCGGCTGCGAGCCTGGCACCGAAAGCTCCGGTCGGGAAACCGATCTGGGAAAGCCTTTGCGTAGACGCTGCTTGTAGCGGAAATCCGGGAGACATGGAATACCGGGGCGTTTATCCGCCCACCATGCAAGAGATCTTCCGGATCGGGCCGTTAAAGAAAGGGACGAACAACATCGGCGAATTCCTGGCTTTGGTGCACGGACTCGCCCTGCTGAAGCAGAAAGGAAGCAGCCTGCCGATCTACTCGGACAGCCGGAACGCCATCGGCTGGGTAAAAAAGAAGAAATGCAAGACACTCTTGGAGCGCGTGCCGGAGAACGAGCCGGTCTTCGACCTGATCGAACGGGCGGAGAAGTGGCTCAATACCAACACCTACACGACCCCTATCCTGAAATGGGAAACTTCGGAATGGGGAGAGATCCCGGCGGATTTCGGACGGAAATAAATTGGGCAGGAAAGTATTCTATCCCTTATAACCGGTCGTCTACCCAAGCCGGATCAAGGCAACCTTTCACATCATATACCACACTGTGCTCCTTCGCCAGCGCCGGAATGTCCAGTGACAGGAAATCGGCATGGGCGACCGCCAAGACGACAACGTCGAACTTCTTTTCCGGCAGGGCGGACAGGACTTCCAAGCCATATTCGCGCCGTACGTCTTCCGGACGCGCCCAGGGATCATAGATCGTCACGTTGATACCGTAATCACCGAGGTAACGGACGACATCGCCGACCTTGGAGTTGCGCACGTCGGGGCAGTTTTCCTTGAAGGTAAAGCCTAAAACCAACGCTTCGGCATTCCGTACCGGAACATCTTTCTTGATCATGCATTTCACGACGCGACCGGCGATGTATTCGCCCATCGTATCGTTGATACGACGTCCGTACAGGATCAGTCCCGGATGGAAACCGTAATCCTGCGCCTTGCGGATCAGGTAGTAAGGATCGACTCCTATGCAATGTCCTCCGACCAGGCCGGGCTTGAAAGGCAGAAAGTTCCATTTCGTCCCGGCCGCCGCCAGCACTTCGTTCGTATCGATACCGATCAGATGGAAGATCTTCGACAGTTCGTTCATAAAAGCGATGTTGATATCGCGCTGGGAGTTCTCGATCACCTTGGCAGCCTCCGCCACTTTGATACTGGAAACCGGGAAGGTTCCGGCCTGGATGACCGACCGGTACAGGGCATCCACCTTCTCAGCAGCTTCGGGCGTGGAGCCGGATGTCACTTTCATGATCTTCTCTACCGTATGCTCCTTGTCTCCCGGATTAATACGCTCCGGCGAATATCCGGCAAAGAAATCGCGGTTGAAAACCAACCCGGACGTTCTCTCTAAGATAGGAACGCATTCGTCTTCCGTTATGCCGGGGCAGACGGTCGATTCATAGATCACGATATCGCCTCTGCCCAAGACCTTTCCCACCGTCTCACTCGCCGAATACAAGGGCGTCAGGTCAGGACTGTGATGCAAGTCGACCGGCGTAGGAACCGCTACTATATAATAATTGCACCCGCGGAGCTGTTCCGCATCGGACGTACAAAACAACCCCGTCTCGCCTTCTTCCGGCAGCCGTGGCAGCAGCACGGACTTCAACAATTCGTCCGATACCTCCTGCGTCGCATCCCGCCCTTCCATCAAGGCAGCCACCCGCTCCCGCTTCACATCATACCCGACCACCGGATAACGCGTCGCAAACAACCGCGCCAACGGCAAACCGACGTACCCGAGGCCGATAATGGCAAGTTTGATATTTTCCATGATCACATTTTTATTCAATACAACTGAAAATCTCCTGTTATCGTTTAAACAACGTAAAACGGGTCAAAACAATAACATGCTTAATAAAGCGTTCTATCTTTCTCCCTAATTTATGTTTCCTCCAACTACCATACACTTGATGATGAGCGAAAGCCTCAGGAAATCTCATCTTCTTACACGGAGAAACATAATAACCTGGATAAATAACGATATTATCTTCCAAATGTTGTTCAGTATCTTCGGCCTTATATCCTTTCTTCTGAGCAATCTCAACCATTACCACAGGAGAAATTTTCATATCAAAAGAACCATCCGTCAAAAGAAAAGGACGTTGATTATAATAATCAAAAACATCTTTACAATATTGATTACCCTTTTCTCCTATCAGAAAAGCAGCTTGCAAACGAATCTCTTCTCCTGCATACTCATTGAAAGAGGCAAAACCTTTTTCCGGTATAAACGAATCAAAACGTTTCTCAACAAGTATATCGCTATCCATATAGACACCGCCTTCCTTATAAATTGCATAAAAGCGAATGACATCTGCCGCAAAAGCCCATTTTTTTGCAGCCAATGCTTCATCAATAAATCTACAGCCTATAGCTTGTGCGTCAGCATAAGTCCAATGTCTAACCTTATAGTCGGGTAATACGCGCTCCCAACTTTTTAAACATACCTTTATCTCCACCGGAAAAGGATCATCACTAAACCAACACAAATGAATAATTTTAGGTATCATACACGGATCTTTATTAATTAACATTGTTGTGGCTGTAAACTATATATTGTTTCATCAGGCGAAGACAAACCTCCGGATCAAAGCCGCGTGCCTCAGCATAGCTATTCGCAAGTGTCGACAGCATTTCATCCGTAACCGGCAAACGTTCGAAGTTCTTACAGCCTTTTTCCATATCGACTTTACCGAAAGACATGCGGTTCAGATCAATAATTTCCACCTCTATCTTTTTCCCGTCATCCCGGAATAGGATATTACCTGCCGAATAATCTTTATGCAAGCAACCCGCTTCATGTATCCGGGCTGTTATTCGGCCTATAGTTTCGAGAATCTCTGTACAACGGGGAAACTTACGCGTTTTAAAATCACGATACGTATAAGGACATTCAGACTTCAAACTCACATAATAGCTTTTACTGAATAGCAGGCCTTTTCTCTCCGTATAAAACCCGACAGGGATCGGAGTCCCGATTCCTGATTTTAAAAACAAATCCGCATTTTTATAAGAACGTTCAGCTTTGGAAGAACGGAATAAACCATATACAATCTGATTAATAATATGTGGCTTGCAAAAAGATTTCACCACCAATTCGACTTCATCTTTATTAAACTCACGCAATTCGTTACGCCCTTTATATATAACCGTTCCATTTCCATTTAGAAAATGAATCGGTAATACTTTTATAAAGTCCGCCAAATGCTGGTAATTAGGATTAACATACACACGACGGAAATGGAATATACGATATATTTTATTAGTCAGCTTCGACCACGTCCTCCTGTAACGCAAAGGTCCTCCTAACTCACGTTCGAAAAATTCCGGATACGATTTATTCAGATAGTCGATCACTTTCTTTTTCTGCGATCGATCGGTGACACGTTTCGATCCGCCCCGTACCCGATAATACATAGACAAACGGGATAAGGTTACGACTTTCCCTCCATCTTTCAAGACTGCGATCCAAAAAGCCCAGTCCTCACGTGCCGTAATTTCCCTTGCATAACCTCCTGCCTGCTTCCAGTCGCGTTTGTAATAAAGCGAGCAGATCGGTATCATATTCTTACGAGCCAGCAAGTTTAACGAGAAAGGAGCCAGATTCCAGCGTCCTTTACGTTCTCCGAAAAACTCTGCTTTAGGGCAGACCACCTTTACTTCGGCATCCGACACAATTGCTTTCACTGCATCGCTAATAAAATTAGGACACATCTTATCGTCCGCGTCAAAAGGAAGAATCAACTCCCCTTCCGCCAATGCTATTGCATGGTTGCGGGCTACACAAGCTCCGGCGTTCGGTTGAGTGTGGACTTTTACCCGTGGATCTTTCCGAGCATACTCTTTTACAATTTCCAACGAAGCATCTTTTGAGCCGTCGTCCATAACGACCACTTCAAAGGATGGATAGTCCGAAGCTAACACCGAGTCGAGCGTTTCACCCAGATATTGCTCCATGTTATACACGGGCACGATTACCGAAACCAATGGCAAATGTTTCATAAAACCAATCAGATTTTATCAAGTCCTTTTGTAAACTTCAACCAGTAATACTTCAAGGGATTCTTATATTTAAGTTGTTTCCACGGACGGCTGCCATGCGGGCGATGCCACACGGTCAACGTTGTAAACAGGTAGTTTGTGAAACCTTTTTCCAGAGAACGATGCGAGATCGTCACATCGTGCCAGTTCTTTTCAGGATCCAGTTGATGGAAATCAAAAGCTTTCAGGAAAGACACGGTCAACAGGGAACAACAAAAGCTCAAATGCTTTTTCTCGGGAAAGACTTTGCCCTCCTTACCTTTGGCATATAAATACGGATAATTGATATTCTCCTGTTCGTCGACCGTTACGGCGGCGGCAATACCACAATCCGGACGTGTCAAAGCGCCATCGAACAGCGACTGCAACGTATGCTTCTTTACGATCACGTCCGATTCGACGATCAAAAGCCCGGCATCGGCGGCAATCGCTTTTTGCTGTGCAGTCTGAAGGATCAGAAGATAGTTGGGAGAAGGATGATCGGTCAGGTCTGACAGGTTAATCAGTTCGAAGCCCATCTTCTCAGAGGCTTCACGAAGACGCGCCGTATTTTCATCCGTGCTGAAATCATTATATACATAATAATGATAAAGAATAGCAAAGTCGGATGAGAGGATCGACTCGATTGTCTGTAAAGTCAACTCTATCGAATCTTTCACCGGGGTAATGATATGTAATTGTTTCATTTTCCTTCTTTTTTAATTTCACTCTCTGAATCTATATTTACAGCCTGCATTGTTCTTCCAGGACGGCTTGCACACGGGACACGATCTTTTCTGCCGGTAACTGCGTCAAACAGGCCCAGTCTCCCCTGGAGCATTCTTTCTGTCCGAACTGCGAACAGGGACGACAAGGCAACGGCAACTCGATCACATCTTCCGGACGTTGCCGATAGCCATAGAAGCCGGTATAAATATGTGTCGCTCCCCAGACGGACAATACGCGAGTTCCAACTAACGAAGCGAAATGCATATTCGCCGAATCCATGCTAAGCAACAAGTCCAACTGACTAATTAACGCCAATTCATTATCAAGCGTATATTTACCCACCACATTCTTTACACGCGGATAGCGATAAGCCCAATCCTCCAGCACCGCCTCTTCATATCCTTTCGCTCCGAACAAGAATAAAGTCAGATCCTCCCTTTTAGAAAGAGTAGCCACGACCTGCTCCATTTCATCAATCGGATATACTTTGCCCTGATAACGGGCAAAAGGAGCAATGCCCAACCATTTCCCAGTCTTGACTCCGGCAATAGCTTCCATTTTCGACAAATCCGCCAGTCGTGATTCATATAAAGAAGCAAAAGATTCGGTATAGGCCAATCCTGCTGCACGGAACACGTCGGCATACCGTTCGATAACGGTAGGCAGCGGTTCCAGCTTCTTATTTTCCCTGCGCATAAGCGGAGGATATCTTTTCCTGATTTTATCCAGAACGTAGATAGGTTTGCCTTTCAACCGAAAAGCGGCACAGATAATCCAAGTCCGGATCACATCCTGCAAATCCAGGACAATGTCGTAATCGAACTTCACCAAAGCGGAGGTAAACCGCAAGAGGCCGACCAGCGTTTTCTCCGCCCCTTTAGTACTGATACCTATCACTTCCAGATTAGGCGGCCGGTTCATGAATACCGGCATCATAAACGCCTGCGTCAGCACCGTAAACGAATCTTGCGGATTAGCTTTGGCTGCGGAATAGATGACCGGAAGAGTCATCGCCACGTCGGCGATCGCAGCGAGTCGTATCACTAATATCTTTGCCATTTATTTCTTATCGTACATTTTCATTTGCTTATAGACCTTCATATGTTTACGTCCGGCTTTGATATCCACCAACAATTGATCCAAAGCGATGGAAAGGTCTTTTTTTTGTTCTAACAGGATTTCCAGCTTCTTTTCGCATTTTGCTTTATGTTCGGAAGTAACATCCGATGCTTCTGTTTCCTGCCGCATATGATAGATTTTCAAAATCAGGATAGAAAGGCGATCTATTGCCCAGGCAGGGCTTTCCGTGTTAAAGGTGGCATCCGGCTGCACCTTCACGTTTTTGTATTGATCGAGAAAGAAACTGTCGATTAGCTCCACCAGGTCTGTACGATCCAAGTTTGATTTATCGATACGGCGTATGATCGCCAAAGCTTCGGTTGGTTCGACTGAAGTACTTCGAACGAGATCCTCCATATGCCACTGCACCGCATCAATCCAGTTTTTCAGATAGAGATAAAACTCGATACTCTTCACCTCATAAGGGTTATGTACCGTAGCATCTATATGGTTAGTGACATGATATGCATTCGTAGCCTGCTCAAAAACCTGGCAACACTTCTCGCTGAAACTCATACAGTTCAATTTACTTAGTAAATACAGACGTACAAAGATAGCAAGTTTTTTTATCCTTTCAGCATATAGCCTTTTTTTGTCAGGGAAACGATGCCTGTCGAGGGGTCGTTGTGCAAGGCTTTGCGGAGGTAGGTGATCTGCACGTTTAATGCCAAGGAGTTGGCGTAAGAGGCATTTCCCCATACGGCGGAAAGGATGATCTCACGGTCGATCGCGACATTCGGATTACGGGCGAGGATGCGAAGAATTTCAGCCTGACGGGAGGTGATCAGCGTCTTGCTGTTGCCCGTACGGATTTCATTTGTGGAATAGTCGAAGACGGTATTGGCAAAATGATAGATTTCCTCTTCGACAGCCACTTCGGGATCGGCTTCGAAACGTTCCCGGATTCGTGCTAACAGTTCTTCCGGATAGAAGGGTTTGGCAAGATAGTCATTCCCCTTGAGGCTGAAACCTTTCAGGCGGTCGGTTTTGTCCGACCGGTCGGACAGGAAAAAGATCAGGACATGGCGGTCTGTTTCCCGTATCTTTTCAGCCACTTCGAAACCGTTCAACCCCGGCATATTGATATCCAAAAGGACAAGATCGGGCTTAACAGCCGGAAACTGTTCAAGGGCCATCGTCCCGTTTCCGGTATAAGTCACGTCGTAGCCTTCTTTCTCCAGGAAACGTTTCAGAAGAAGGGAATATTTCAGGTCGTCGTCAGCAAAAAGTATTTTCAAAGGTGTCGCCATATCGTTTTATATCGGTAATCCAACTGTCACTTCCGTTCCCTTTCCCACTTCACTGCGAAGCGAGACTTGCCCGTGATGGGCTTCGGCTATTTGTCGCACATAACTCAATCCCAGTCCCAGGCCGGGAATTTGCTTATCCGGCAAATGGGCGGAACGATAGAATTTCTCGAATACTTTCGTCTGTTCGTCGGCAGAAATGCCAACGCCATTATCAGTTACGGTCAGTTCTATCAGCCTGTCATTCCGGATCACGACCACGCGGATATTGACTTCGGGGCCGGAATATTTGATCGCATTCTCTATCAGGTTACTCAGGATATTGGCAATATGCACCGGATCAGCCGTAACCTGTGGAAGATCAGGCGGGAAAGCTGTAGAAAAAGCGACCTGTTTCCCGGATGGGATATGAACCAGACGGATCACCTTCTCAACCAATTCCTGTAAATTGAACGGGACGGGATGCAGCAACGTCGCACTACCGTCGGCGCTCACCATATTTTTCAGTTTTCCCAGATAAGCGGAAAGGTTATCCAGTTCGAACAGGGCGTCCTGAACGACGCCGTCGCAGGCAACCTCATCCGTGCGCATCTGCTTGTCGTCCAAGAAGGAAACACACATTTTCAAGGTTTGCACCGGACGTCTCAATTCGTGGATCATCGTATGGACAAAGCTTTCACGCAGTTCGCCGAGCTTATGCTGTTTAAGTATCGTATCGATTTGCAACCCCAGGCAGGAAAGCAGCAACAAGATCAGGAACAGGCTTAAGGCCAGTTGCCCCACCATCCGCTTCAGGAGAGGGTTTACCGGAAAACCGACTTCTATCATCACCCCTTTCCGATCCAACGGGGCATACCGGTATTTGACTCCCAGGCAAGGCGGAAACAGATGTTCCGGCAAAATCTCCCAGGAATTGAAACGGCTCAACGTATCTCCTTCCGGCAAAAAAGCAACCCGGAAATCGTATTGCGGCAAACGTGCCCGGAGCACACTATCCAGCCGTTCCACCCGGAAAGGGATATAGTAATTAACGACATTTCGTTCTACGCCATGAATAATGCTGTCTTCCGGTAAGGTAGCATCAAATGAGAGGTTTAATTTTGTCATATCTACCTGACCTTTAATTATTGAATCGATCAGGATATCCGTTTTAAAATCAAAACAAAGTTGCGTTTGCACATTCCGGACAATAGAGGATCCGGATTTAGTATGCGAACTGCGATCTATTATATAAGAAGTTTCATTCCCTATCGCCATCTTCCTGCGTTCGGCAAACTCTTCGTCTCCGGCGCGTAACACATCGGCGGCAATTTCACCGGCATACCGCTCTACTTCATAACGATACTGATTATAGAGCCAATAGGCTTGCACGCTTATTGCCATCAAAGCCGAAAATAACGATAATATATAAATCAGTTTGATCCGCTTTTCCATCTGCTTCCGGTATTCTTTCCGGCAAAGGTAAAGAGCAGCCCGATAAGTTCCGTACGAAAACGGATCTTTTTGGGGCTGCGTAATATTTTAGTAATAATCAGGAAAAGAAATCAAGTTTCACGTAATAGATAAACTTGCCTACAACATAGCCTAAACGATAGATCATTGCCAGTGAGACTAAGCATAATAGAATATTTATGCAATTCCGATATCTCTTGTCCGCGCAATAACGCGTAATCAGTCGGTGTAATTTTGATTCCATACTATAATATGTTTAATAAGTTCCTTTGATAATGGTAGCGCTAAAAGATTCATTGCCGTCTATAATCTTATCATTGTCATTAAAAGAGCGGAGCTTCCAGAAATAGTAACAATCGCCACTGCTACACAAAACACAATATATGCCAATAAAGTAGATCATACTATTTCCTGTACAAAAGCCATGTATCATCGGAAATAATCCCAATACAAAGAATGGCAATAGCAAAGCTATACGATAGTATTTCAAAGCCAGAGGCTTTGTCAGAAGAAAACCCCACGATTTCCAATCCATATTCCAACGTAACGCCCGGAAATCTCTTCCGGAAAAACAATATAACGCTATATATTGAAGTAATATATATCCTAAAAGGCAAAGAATCATATTCATTCCCCCCCTTAAAGTGAATGCTTCAAACCTTACGGCATGCCCCAATTCATACTCCGAGCGGTAGCTTGAAACTTCGCCCCAAATATAATTATATAATAAAGCACTCACAATCACGAGAATAAACATTGACAAAAAAATGATTCCCGTTATCCGCCCGGTACTAACTTTCACCTCCACCCCTTCTGGACGTGCATATTCTCCTACATTTCTTTCTTTTGTTTCCATATCGTATTTGTTTTTCGATTTCTACACTGCAAAGATATGGGTAACGAATGAGACGGAAGGTTATCCCAACGTTATCTTTAGGTTAAGATAGGAAATAGAAGATGCAGGATATAATGGAATGCCTATATTTGCCGGCATAATTTAAGAAGCTATGACGAAATCATTCTATATCATTTTGACGGCAGTAGCCGTTTTTATCGTCCTTTTCCTGATGGGGCAATGGATCGGGAGAAGCTATTCCCTGACAAAAGATCTGCTGGCACGGCAGGTATATGAAGCTTTTTGCCATGCAACGGAACGGTATGATGCAGACCAGACAAACGTATTTCCGGCCCTGTTCAGAGAGGAACTCAACAAGAAAGACCTCAATAAACTGATGTTCCGCATAGACACGGTTTCCCTCAGCGACCCGAAAACAGTTCTAAGAAAGGACATCCGGTACTTCTCCGACTACGAACAACTGCTCAACGAGCGTCATACATTTGCATATCCGATCGACGACACGCAAGGCATCCGGGCTCATATCATCAATCCACGCGCAGGCTCCATCGGCAGGCTGCTATATTACTTTTTCGGAACAGCCATCGCATTGGTCATCCTGCTGATCGGAATCCAGAAACAGACCGATATCATCAAGCGGCAGGACGAGATCGCCCGAATGCGGGAAGACTTCTCCTATGCCATGATCCACGATATGAAAAACCCGCTCAGTACCATCCTGACGGGTACTCGCATCCTCCGGAGCGGGAAACTGGATAAAATGCCGGATAAAAAAGATAAATTCTTCGATATATTAGAAGAGGAAGCAGAGCACCTGATGGCATTGGCCAACAAAGTGCTGACCATTTCCAAGTTGGAGCACGGACAACTCCTGTTAGAAAAAGACTGGATTCCCATCCGCCCGATGATAGAAGAACTGACCCGGATGTTTTCCGCCAAAACAAACAAACCTGTGACGTTTAAGTTGAACCTGGAAAAGGAAGAGATATTTGCAGACGAAGAGTATCTGAAAGAAGCTGTCAGCAACCTGATAGACAATGCCATCAAATACTCGAAAGAGACAGTCGAAATACAAATCGCTTCCTGCACGTACAATAAATTCATACAAATCAAGGTAAGGGATAACGGAATCGGCATCTCACTTTCCGAACAAAACCATATCTTTGACAAGTTCGAACGCGCCTCCGCCAGCCGTCGCAGTGCGGCAAACGGTGTTACCGGGTTCGGACTGGGGCTGAACTATGTGATGAACACCGCCCGCTCGCACGGCGGTTATGTCAGCGTCGAGAGCAAGGAAGGAAAATACAGCGAGTTCACAATCTCATTGCCTTTACCAACAGAAAACGAAATAACAGTATGATCAGATTATTATTAGTAGAAGACGATGCAAACCTGAGTTATATGATTCAGGCTGCTTTGGAAGATATGATCGGCGATTACGAAGTGACTATCGCCAACAACGGGCAAGAAGGCTTGGAAGCATACCGGCAGGATAAACCGGATGTGATCGTTGCGGACATCGAAATGCCGGTCATGGACGGTTACGAAATGGTACGCCGCATCCGGGAGACAGACCGTGAGATTCCGATCCTCTTCTCTTCCGCCCGCGTATCTCCCAAAGACGTCGTGAAAGGTTACGAATTAGGAGTCAACAATTATGTCAAGAAACCGTTCCTGCCCGAAGAACTGGATGCGCACGTCCGTGCTTTGCTCCGCATGACACAGGGAATAACAGAAAAAAACACTCAACAGACTTTTACCGTAGGCGGTTACACCTTAGAGCCAGCGCAGGCAAGACTGCGTCATATTTCCGGCAGCGCCCAGCTGCTTACCCCACGTGAAGCGGGGATTCTGGAACTTCTGTTCCGCAAGCCGGGAGAAGTGATCCGCCGGGAAGTGATCCTCGACAAGTTCTGGAACACGGAAGGCGATTACTTTGCTTCCCGTAGCCTGGATGTATTCGTCACCAAGTTGCGTAAGTTGATTTCCATGGATGAAGCCGTCAGTATTAAAACGGTAAAAGGGATCGGTCTTATGATTACTACGGCCTGACAAGGCTCACCCTTTTAACATTTTTTCTATGGCAGGGTCATATCAGAGGGGATATGACGGGTATCATCCCCCCGGATATGACAAGTGCTATCACCTCGGATATGAGGGGGCATATCAGGGAAGATATGACGCCCCATATCAGAAGGGATAGCACTGATCTGTTTGTAATCTGTTATTTTACATTATATCCGGAAATAACCACCTTTCCCTCATTTCCTCTGGTATCTTCGTCTTTCCAGCTCATACGGACTTCCTTCTTCTCGCCCGGAAGCAAAGAGAAGTAGTTGTCGGAATAGAATACCGGCAGAATCTGCTGGCCGTCTTTACCGCCAACGACATTCAGGCGGATCATCAAGGCCGGAGCAGAAGTCTTGTTTTCGATAACGGACACGGCGCTCCAGGTTCCGTCTGCATTCTTATCCACTGTAGTAGTAGATTCCAAAGCGACTTTCGGCAACTGCTGCAAATCCTGGTAGTTGTTCTCTTCCAGGCTGCGGTGGTAGAAGTTGTCGGAGATGACTTTGCCATCTTCGGTCAGCGTCATCTTGATGAAATGGACCTTCGACAAGTTCTCCGGGAATTCCAGCTTGATACACTTGTCGGTCGTATCTTCATTGCTGTCAACAGTCGTTTCCTTTTCCCAGGCTACGGATGCATCCATATTCAGGATCTGTACTTTTGCCGTCAGGCCCTTATGCGTACCGGCGCTGTAGTTGACCACTTCCACCTCGTCCGTTGCCGGATTCCACTGGATATGCAGCGGCTCGGAAGCCTTCTTGATAGCAAAATAGGCGGCAGTCGGTTCGAAATAATAATCATACGTCTGCCATACCATTGAAGGCCAGCAGGAATGGCTCATCCACATCAGCAGACCTTTGCGGTTCTGGCTTCTGGACTCGAACAGGCTGCGGTGGCCGTCGTAGTTCACCCACTGGGCCAGGCAGGCAAACTCTTTCGCACTCTGCGGTTCGCCATATCCTTTCGCGATGATCTCGTTGAAAGAAGTGCAGCCCTGTGCCCCTTCGCGGGTATAGTCGTGCATGCCCCATTCGTTATCCTGCGGCCAGATTCCTTCCGGCGAGAAGGTGCGGAGCATGCTTTCGTAGGTCATGACGTTCGGCATGCCTCGTTCGCTATGAAACTTATCGTTGCCGGTCTTCAGCGTGAAATATTCTTTTGCCGGAAGCATACGGTACGGGCCGTGGCCGCTCACCACATCATCGGCCGAGCTGGAGATATAATGGATATCCGGATGGTCTTCCTTGATGATACGGCGCAACGCCTTGTCGATCTGTTCGGGCGGGAATCCTTCGTTACGTCCGCAATAGATTCCGATAGACGCATGGCTGCGAATCCGTTTCACATAATCTTCCGCATTGGCGATAAACATTTCCGGGTAATACGGATCAGGTCCGTCGGCCGGGTTAGCCAGCCAGAAGTCCTGCCAGATCATGATACCGTGGCGGTCGCAAGCCTCATAAAGCTCCTCGTCGCCGATCATGCCGACCCAGTTACGCATCATCGTAAAGTTCATATCGGCATGGTAAGCCACGGCGATATCATATTCACGGCCGCGATAGTTCAGGTTCGATTCACCGAAGCCCCAGTTACCGCCCCGGCCGATAAAGCGACGGCCATTGATAAAGAGACTCAGGATATGATTATCCTCATTGAATGTCATCTGGCGGATACCGACTTTGAAGTCTTTCGCATCCGAGACCTTACCATCCACTTTAAAAGTGAAGTTGGCATCGTAGAGGTTCGGCTCACCATACCCTTTAGGCCACCACAAGCGCGGGTTTTCCATCTTCAATTGCGGGAAGTCCTTGACATCGAAAACGACCGTCTTCTCTTCTCCCGCCGCCAGGGAAACAGGTTGCTGGAATGTGATATCTCCGACCTTGCCTTCCAACGTACCGTTTACCGTATTGGCATCGTGGTTCTTCACGATCACCTCGGCCGTCAACGTAGCGGAAGTCGTATCGGGCAACGGCAAGACAGACGTAACAAGCGGATCGGCCACCGTCACCTTCCCGGTTGAGGTCAGGAAGACATCGTTCCAGATACCGATATTACGGCCGCGAACCGTCGGAATCCAGTCCCAACCGATCGTTGCGTGGAAGGTCGGGTTATCAGCCCCTAAGATTCCGCCGTTGAAGTCCGTGCTCTGTTTGTTCTTTTCCTTGATCGCCCCGATATGGTTATTCCGGATGATCTCTACAGCCACCACGTTCTTACCCGGAACAACCAGATCCGTCACATCGAACTTGCCTCGCATAAAGGCGCCTTCGATACGGCCTAATTTTTTTCCGTTCAGATAGACATCCGCTTTCCAGTTGATCCCGTCGAAGTTCAGGAACAGTCGGTCTTGCTTGAATCCTTCCGGCACTTCAAACTCGTCGCGATACCAGAAATTGGACCAGAAGAAGGATTCGGACACCTGCAACTGGTTGTCCGCATAGTTCGGATCAGCAATTGCCCCGATGTTCTTGTAACTGCTCAAGACCGTTCCCGGCACTGTCGCCACGATCCAGTTCTCCGGCTTGAACCCCGGAGTCGAGATCTCTTCACCCGAAGCGGTCACTTCAGAAGCACGCTGCAACTCCCAGTTGCCGCCGGACAAGATAATCTCTCCCTTCGAAGCGGCAGGAGCAGCCACAGGCTGAGCCACCAGTCCGCCTTTCCCCATTACTTCCACTTCGCTTAGGATGTAACGGCTGTCGTTGGCCGGCTGTTGCATCAGGATGCGCACATAGCGGGCATTCTGTTTGCCGTTCAAAACGATTTCATCTATCAGGCCGTCACCACCCGGCAGCTCGGCCGCATCTTTCCACTGCACGGCATCATCCGACACCTGCACTTTTCCTTTGACGGCTTTGTTGATCCAGTGCAACACGACCTTATCGAACTCCGACATGCTGCCGAGGTCCACATACAACCATTCTTCACCCGCAGTCGCACTCATCCAGGCACTGTTGAAGAACTGGGAGGGTTTCATTTCCACTAACCCCCCGTCCTTATCCATGAAATTAGCTTCCGTAAACACCCAATCGTGTGCGCCTGCCATCTTCAGCAGCACGCGGTAATCAGAGTAGGCGTTTTCGGAATTGAAAGTGATCGTTTCATTCAGTTTGCGGACCGGCATGGTTGTTTCTCCCGTCTGTTTGTTCGGGTCGGTCACCACCACCCGTCCGGAGAGCGCCTGACCGGGCAGGCCGCTACCGCTCAGTTTGCCGATTTCCGTCCAGTTCTTTCCGTCATTGGAACCCTGGCAGATGATCTCGTAACCGCCTTTCGACACGTTATCGTCATACACGACCGTCCCTACCAGCGACAGTTTACCGGCCGCTTTGCTATAGTTTGCCAGCGTAAACCGGAAATAGGTATCTTCGCCGGGAAAAGTATTCCGTGAATACGGCCCTTCGTCGATCATCCATTCGCGTTCGCGTCTCGGAACGTCTCCATCGGGAGTCGAGAGGTTCAGGTACTGCGGCTGCTTGTCCGTCACGATGCCGTCCGTCGCCAACTGTGCCACTAAGTTATAGTCATGGCTGGAGGAGGCAAAAGCCGATCGCAACCGGGCAATATTCCGGTAAGTGGAAGGATCCGGAGCCAGAGAAGGTGAAAAATCCTCCTTCGGGTCGCCCGGATACTGTCCGATACCACGCGTATAATAATCAGACCGTTCGAATGATTCGGCCGTAGGGTTTGTTCCGCCGCATCCCCAAAGAAGCAACGATGCCATCGCCGCCCCGCAAAGGGTAAGGACGTTCTTTTTCTGTTTATCCAAAGTCTTCATTTATGAAAGTTTGCTTTATTATTTTGTGCTTTTTGACTACTTAACCCCTTACTTGAAAGAAGTTTGCACAAACTTACGGAAAAAACTACTATTTACATAGGAATCACCGTTTTTTATGTATCTTTGATCCCATATACAGGATTCTTCATGAAAGATTACAGATATTATATTACTTTGCTAAAACAATTCAAATCCAAATAACCAGCCTATTTCAGTAACTTCCTGTTTCCATCATCTTCCAACACTCGCATTTGCTGAATGGCAATCTGATTGAGCTTGACGAGCCGCTCTCCCTGTGGAATGCCTTGGTGGATAAAAACTGCATTGAGGTTTTCCATATTCGAGAGGCAAATGAGTTCGTTTACGGAAGCATAGTCGCGGATATTTCCTTTCAGTTCAGGATTCTGTTCCTGCCACATCTTTGCTGTTATTCCGAACATAGCCACATTCAAGACATCGGCTTCATTGGCATAGATAACGCTTGCCTGTTTAGCGGTTACTTCCGCAGGTATCAGGTGTTGCCGGATTGCGTCGGTATGGATGCGGTAGTTGATTTTAGACAGTTCACGCTTGGCAGTCCAACTAAGTTGTGCCTGCTCCTTTTCTTTCAGATGTTGAAATTCTTCAATTAAATAGAGTTTGAACGGAACACTGATTGCCGTACCAAACTCAAACGCAATATCTTTATAAGCATACGTTCCTCCATAACGTCCTTTCCTAACAACAAGGCCGATGGCATTAGTCCTTTCAATCCATTCCGACGCACTCAATACAAAGCTCGGCAACCCTGCCTGCATTTTAAAGTGGTCGAATTCGACCACTTTAAAATTAGGATTATGAATCATTTCCCACGTACCGAGAAACTCAATCGTATATCGGTTACGCATCCAATTCTTGATAATATCGGCAGCGCGGCTTTCACTATTCTTCGCATTTGCCATGTCTGTAAGCGAGATGTAGTCATTATCATTATATGCAACAACAGTAATCTCCGTATCCTGTACCGTAATTTTTGCCATGTCTTATTTGGTTTAATAGCTACAAAGCTATCTTAAAAACAGGAGAATACAACACTTCCACCCATCTTTTTCGATTATTCTTCCCCAAAGGATAGTAAAGGAATAATCCCTCCGTAATATTTCAGTAATAACTTTAGTCGCTCCGGAGGTTTGCCGTCCGCTACATTTGCGATCAGACAAACACTCTAAAACGATTAAGGTTATGAAACGAATCCTATTATCCGCAGTTCTTTTATTGGCATGCGGAGCTGCACAGGCCCAATTCAATATCCGTGTGTACAACATGAACGAAGTGCTCAAGGCGAAACCCATCGACAAGGTATTGTTCACCGCCCAGTACGAACTCTCCTTCGTCGGCGACACGACCCATGAGGACAGGCATATCGACGAAACGATGATGTTGAAGGTAGGCGCTAAAAGTTCCCTGTTCTACAGCTATGCCCGTTTCCATATGGACTCGCTTATCGAAATAGACAAAGCGACCGGAGCCTCGCAGGAGATCATCAATGAACACATGAAACAAGGCAACAGCCAGGTGAATTACCAGATATACAAAAACTACCCCGAAGGCAAACTGACACAACTCGACCCCATCGCCGCCAGTAATTTCCGTTCGGAAGAAAAGACAGAACTTCCCGTCTGGGAACTGCACCCCGACACGGCAACCCTCCTCGCCTACACCTGCTACAAAGCGACCTGCCGGTTTCGGGGGCGTAACTACGAAGCCTGGTACACCCCGGAAATCCCCCGCAGCGAAGGCCCCTGGAAACTGCAAGGACTGCCCGGCCTGATCCTGAAAGCCTCCGACAGCCGGAAACACTACACCTTCGTCTGCACCGGCATCGAGAAAGCCCACAAAGAGGAAACCATCCTGTTCGCCGGAAGCGAGTACGAACCGATCTCCCGCAAAGACCTGCTCCGGGTGCACGAACGCTTCGCCGCCGACCCGATCGGTTACCTGAAGGAAACCTCCCCCGGTATGCAGATCATCGTCAAAGGGGAAGACGGACAGCCGATACACCCGAAGAACACGCCTTACAACCCGATAGAAAAAGAGTAACAGAAACAAGTACAAAACAATGAAGAGCCTCCTGTATATATCCATTCTCCTGCTCACCGCCTGTAGCCTGTCTGCCCAACAAGTCATAAAGGGGATTGTAACCGATGCCGGAAACGGCCGGCCGGTGGATGCCGCAGCCGTGCAGATACGCAAAGCCGGGCGGCAGTTCCCGCTAACTTACACCCTGACAAAGGCCGACGGAACCTTCACCCTCTCGCTCCACCAGACCGACGACTCGCTATCCGTCCACGTCTCGCTATTAGGATATAAAGCGGTCCGGCAAAAGATCACCAACGGGGCAACGCTCCACATCCGCCTCGAACCGGAAGTTTTCACGCTGAAAGAGGTAGAGATACGTCCGGGGCGCGTCTACGGGCGGCAGGACACGATCAACTACGACGTGTCGCAATTCATCAGCCCGAAAGACGAAGCGATCAAAGACGTACTGAAGAAACTGCCGGGCGTGGACGTGGACGACGACGGGAAAATCTCGTACAACGGGAAAAACATCAGCCAGTTCTACGTGGAAGGAATGGACCTGACGGACGGGCGGTACAACCAACTGACCAACAACCTGCAGGCGGATGCCGTCAAGAGCGTACAAGTACTGGAGAACCATCAACCCATCCGCGCCTTGCAAAAGAAACTGACGACCGAAGATATCGCGATCAACCTCAAACTGAAAGACAACTTCCGCGACCGCTGGATGGGCACGTTGGAAGGAGGCCTGGGCGCTTCTCCCCTTTTGTGGGAAGGCACGGGCAATGCCATACAGATCAGCCGGAATAGCCAGTCCGCCTATATCTATAAAGGGAATAACCGGGGGAACGATGTAACAGACGAACAGAACGTACTTACACAAACAGGAGCCGAAAAGGGAACAGGCCCTTCGATCCCGTCATTCCTTTCGCAGCCCTCCTTTTCCGCACCGCTGAAAAAGGAACGGCTGCTCTTTAACAACGTACATTCCCTTTCCGGCAACCGGGTGTACAAGCTGGACGAAACGACCCAGTTACGCCTCAACACCAACTACCTGCATGATCTTACGCAACAGGAAAGGGGAAGTGTCATCCATTATTACCAGGCCGGAGATACGGCTACCTTGGCGGAACAAAGCAGCACGCACATCCGCACCGACCGGGCGGAGGTGGCGATGAGCCTGGAAAACAACGCCGAAAGCCATTACCTGACAAACGACTTCAACCTTTCCGGAAACTGGGAAAGAGGTACGTCCCGTATCTCCGGCGCCTCGTCGGTCAACCAACGCATCCGGACACCGGACATGGGCATACGCAACTACCTGCAAAACATCCGGACACGGGACAGATACACGCTCGAACTCCGCTCCCTGCTCCGCTATCACAATCTGCCGGCCCGCATTCTGATAGACGGGGACAAGCAGACGTTAAACTTGCAACAGCTTTATTTGGACCATTCACTCGCTTTCCTGCGCAAGAAAAGAAGCCTGACACGGCAATATACAGTCGGCATAACGGGCGATCTCAATTCGATCAGGAACGGGACAAGCCTGTATTTCAAACCGAACTACCAATGGAACCTGCACAAATGGAATCTGACGTTCCATCTTCCGCTCGTATGGACCACCTTCCCGGCAGCCGGCTTTTCCCGGTTGGCTGCCAATCCGTTCCTGTACATCAACTATAAGTTCAACTACGCCTGGCGTTTCTCCATCCATGCCAACTATCACGAAAACTACGGAAACATCACCGACCTGTACCCGGATGCCTACCGCACGGACCACCGCCATTACCGAATGAACAACGGGATCCTGCCGGTGAACCGCACGCAGAGCTATTCGCTGTACGGAGAATACAAAAATACGGTGCGCGAATTCTTCGCCACCCTATCGCTCAACCATAACCGGGGATGGTCCGACCGTATCTTCGAACAGCAGATACAGGACGGGCAAGTCGCCCTTGTCTCCCACCGCCTCTCCAACCATTCTTCCGGATGGACCGTGAAAGGGACGCTCTCCAAAGGCTTCTACGATTACGGGCTGAAGACTTCGCTCACTTATCTTCTTGGCCGTAGCGAGGCGGAACAGTTGAGTGCCGGCGAACGGTTGCCCTACCGATACGATTTCATGCAATACGAACCGAAGATCATCTGGACACCTGTCCGCTGCTTCTCCGCCAGCTACCAGGCCACCATCCACCTCGGCAGATCCTCGATCGGTACGGACACACGCCTCGATCCGCTTCTGAACATCGTCCGAAAGCTCCAGCTCTCCTACGAACTTTTTCCCATAGAGATCAATCTCTCGGCAGACCATTACCATAATGACGTCAGCCGTGGCAAGGCGGTCAACGCTTTCTTCGCCGACCTTTCCTTCCGGTGGAAGACAGGGAACTGGCAATTTGTAGCCGAAGCCACCAATCTGTTCAATAAGAGGCAATACAGCTACACGCAGTATTCCGCCACCGAAAGCTATACCTCCTGGATCGATATTCGCCCGCGGGAATTCAGGGCGTCGGTGCGGTACAAGTTCTGAATGTTAAGACGCAATATATTGCACATTACGCTTGTTTATTCCAAATCCTATACCTATCTTTGTTCAAATATGTAATATATTGCACAATGAGCATCGGTGAACAAATAAAAAAGAGACGCGCTGTGCTGAAGATCACCCAGCAAGATCTGGCAGATTTCTCCGGAATAAGTCTGCGTACTATCATTGCAATAGAAGATAATTCCGGCAATCCTTCCTTATCTACACTATCCAGAATAGCGGATGTATTAGGACTGGAAGTTCAACTGGTACTAAAAGCGGATAGTGAAGGATGAGAAAAGCAGAAGTTTTCGTAAACGACCGGCTTGCCGGTATACTGGTAGAGAAAAGTAAAGGCAGCTATCAGTTCAGTTACACAAAAGAGTATTTGGAAGAGGCCTCTGCACCGGCTGTTTCGCTGACGTTGCCCAAAAGGCAGGAGGCTTATCAATCGGATTACCTATTTCCGTTCTTTACCAATATGCTGGCGAGACGGGCGGATGCATCAGAAAACAAATGAAGAATTCAAGAAAGAATGGACGGGCGTACTGGTTCTCATGGAACCGGAAGAAACATTTCAAAAGGGTAATCAGAAAATAAGTATAACACGGAAGTTCCTGTCGTTATTGATGCCACACAAGAATGTAATGTTCCAGGCTCTATTCGGCGCATTCATATATAGTATTTTGGGATTATCCACTTCTGTATATGTCGGGAAGATAACCGATTATGTCTTGGTGGATAAGAACCTGCGCAGCCGGGTCGGAACCGTACCGCAACAGATCGAGTTGTTTGCCGGAACAATCGTGGAAAACATCGCTGTCGGCGACCTGCATCCGGATATGAAACGGATCGTCGACCTGACCAACCGGTTGGGGTTACAATCTTTCATCGAACGCCTGCCAAAAGGATACATGACGTATATAGGGGAACACGGTGCCTCCCTTTCAGGCGGAGAACGCCAACGTATCGCCATTGCCCGCGCCCTGTACAAAAAGCCGGATATCCTGATTTTCGACGAGGCAACCTCTTCACTCGACTCCATTTCCGAAAAGTTTGTCAAGCAAGTATTGGACGAACTGGCACATGAAGGCAAAACAGTCATCGTCATTGCCCATCGCCTCAGTACGATAAAGGCCGCAGACCGGATTGTCGTCCTCGACCACGGACAGGTAACGGAAACCGACACACACCGCGAACTATGCAGCTCCGGCGGCATCTACAACCAACTCTGGAACGAACAATTCGACATGTTGACGTAAAAGGAGCAGGCACGTTCGCTTTCTGGCAAATTTGAACTAATTTTAGGCACGGATTACACGGATTTCACGGTTTAAATATATTTTGAAAAAACTTCTTGCCGTGTAATCCGTGAAATCCGTGCCTAAAATATAGGTTCAGTTTTTCTTAAACACGAACTTATTGCCATCTATTACTTATTGTACGATTCATTAAAATACCCGTTGGTCCAAATCGAAACACATTACCATGAAAATCGATTTTCATACCCGTGAAAATCGATTTTCCCGCAAGGGTAATATTTTTTAACAAACATACATTTCTACAAAGACCTAATATAGAACAGAATACAAAAACATGCCATTTTAATGAGGTTATTGTACGATTTAATATATTTTCAAAAGCATCAAATCCGCATTTTGCCACTTTCGGATGATGGAGCCGTTAACCTAATGATAACGTAACGATAACATACCGGCGGATATCGTCTGCCTACTTTTGCCATAGATAAAAGAAACAAAGTATTAATCTCAAAAAATAAACGACAATGGATGCAATTACAATCACAGCTGCAATGGTTCTTTCTTTATTCGATACTAATATCGGAGGTAACCAATTTATTTATAACACCGAGTTCAACGACCGGCAAGAAGTATGTGCAAAAACTGTTTTCAAGAAAAACGATGACGGCAATTTCCAAAAGAGACTTCGTTACCGATATGACTACGACTCGCAAAAGCGCCTGACAGCCAAAGAAGTCCAGGCGTGGGATCCGGCATCCGACGAATGGGGAAATGCATATCGCCTGGAATACAAGTACGATTTGACGGAAACAAGCGTCACCTGCATGAAATGGGACAGCCGCACGAACAGCTACTCCGATCAGGAAGACAAAATCATTTATTCGCAATTGGACGAACATGTACTTAGCGTATGCAACTATACCTGGAACGAAAAAGACGAGAACTGGAACCTCGTCAGCCGGATGGCAGCATACGATCCGACTCATGAACTTTTATATACGGATAACCGGATAAAATGAAAAGAGGCGTGTCGATATTGTCAAAATTTTTCATTATCTTCGTTCACAGCTCATGATGTTAATCCGGGTACATGATAAACAGATTATGTACCCGGATTTTAAAACCGAAAATAAGGAGATGACAATATGGCGAACCCCAGATTACCCAATATAACAGAGGCGGAGCAGGAGCTCCTCTATGAGAAGTTGAATGTTTATAACCAGGGAAAAGCCTCTTATAAGGAAGCGGGATGCTACCTTGTGGTTTTACCGAGGGAAGGGCATCCGGACTACAGCCTGTGGTTCTACACGCCTCTGCTCAACAAGCGGTGCATCCTGTTTGTCGAAGATCTGAAACCGGACATTATCCAGTCGCTGCGCATCGTCACTTCCGAATTGTGGTATGCCAACCGACAGATCCTGGTCACGGACTACAATGAGAAGAGGATGTCGACACACGGGGACGACCTGATCGCTTTCGGCAAATACCGCGGACATTTCCTGTATGAGATCCTGCGGATAGATCCGGGCTACGTGAACTGGATCGCCCATAAATACACACCTACCATCCCCAAACAGGAACGTTTCGTCAAGATGGCACAAGCCTACAACTGCGTATATCTGGACAAGATGCTGAAAAAGAAATACCAGCCGCGTCCCACCAGCCGTTTCTTAGGAAAGAAAGGGGACAAGCTGCCCATCTTACCCTGAAAATAACCAAAGTGCGGGTGGAAGACGACCCGTACAGGACCCATGTCGTCGGGACAACCCCGGTCTTCTTCGTCCGCCAGCGCCTGACGGCCATCGATGCGAGCGGCAACCTGGTCAACCTGACCTTCGCCTCCGGCAATCCCAGCCAGGCCTCCGGGCAGTTGCCCTCCCTGGAACATGCTTACCGGCCGGGCGAGGTGCTGCATATCTCTTCGGCACGTATCGCTGCGACATTCGAGAGTTATGGCATACAGTACACGCGGCTGAATTATGTCAAGATTGGAAAATAATCCCTACCTTTGCCTCCTCGAAAAAGGACAGCAAGATGAAAATAGTCGCCGACAATACCGTTCCCTACCTGAAAGGAATCGCAGAACCGATTGCAGAGGTAAAATATCTCACTTCTAAAGAGTTTACACCGGAAAACGTAAAGGATGCAGACGCGCTGATCGTGCGGAGCATAGACAAATGCACCCGCGAACTGCTCGAAGGAAGCCGGGTGAAGTTGATTACCAGCGCCACGATAGGCTTCGACCATATCGACACCCGGTATTGCGACGAGGCGGGTATCACGTGGAAGAACTCGCCGGGATGCAATGCCGTTTCGGTCGCCCAATATGTACTTGCCGGATTGCTCACGATCGCGCTCCGAAAGGGTGAACCCCTACAAGGGAAGACGATCGGGATCGTCGGAGTCGGCCATGTCGGGAAAGAGGTGGAGAAGTTATGCTCGGCCTACGGGATGAACGTGCTCCGCAACGACCCGCCGCGGGCGGAGGCGGAAGGGGAAGACGGCTTCGTCCCGCTGGACACGATCGCCGAGCAAGCCGACATCGTCACCTTCCACACGCCGCTGACAAAGGATGGTCGTTTTGCCACCCGCCACCTGGCAGGAGAAGGCTTCTTCGGCAAGCTCCAACGGAAACCCTGGTTCGTCAACGCATCCAGGGGAGCCGTCCATGACACGGATGCCCTCTTGCATGCCCGGAAAGAAGGCAAGATCGGCGAACTGATCCTGGACTGCTGGGAAAACGAACCCGACATCAACCGGGAATTACTGGGACTGGCCGCGATAGCGACTCCGCATATCGCCGGTTTCTCGGCGGACGGGAAAGCCAACGGCACGCGTATGTGTCTGGAAAACATCGAAAAATACTTTCAGGTGAAGATCGGAAAGATCGCCGAAGTGGTTCCGCCTGCACCCGGAAATCCGGTTATCGACCTGGACCGGTTTACAGGAGACCGGATCGGACAGGCGATCCTGACCTGTTTCAACCCGCTTGCCGTTGACCGGGCGTTGCGGGAAAATCCCGACCGGTTCGAATGGTTCCGGGCAAACTATCATCACCCGAGGGAATACCAGGCATACACAATCGTCCATGCGACTCCGGAAGAAGCCGGACTGCTCCGAAGATTGGGGTTCGAGGTCCAACAATAACACAAACCAAACGGAACAATGGGAAAAGACAAACTTATTTCACCCAGTTTCTGCTATATCTTAGCAGCCAACTTTTTGCTGTTCTTCGCATTTTATCTGATATTGCCGGTCCTGCCGTTTTACTTGCAGGACCAGTTCGATGCGGATAAATCGATGATCGGCTTTATCCTGTCGTGCTATACCATTGCCGCCCTTTGCATCCGTCCGTTCTCCGGATACCTGCTGGACACATTCGCCAGACGGCCGTTGTACCTCTTAGCCTACTCCGTCTTCATGGTCATCTTCGCCGGATATATGATCGCTAGCCTGCTGAGCATCTTTATCGCGCTCCGCATCTTGCACGGTTTCGCCTTCGGCATGGTGACGGTGTCGGGCAATACGATCGTGATCGACATCCTGCCCTCCTCCCGCCGTGGCGAGGGGATCGGCTATTACGGGCTGGCAAACAATACGGCCATGAGTTTCGGGCCGATGACAGGGCTGTTCATGCACACCAGCTTCTCCTACGAAACGATTTTCGCCTGCTCGCTCCTCTCCTGCCTCCTCGGATTCATCATGGCCTATCTGGTAAAGACACCGCAGAAGCAACCGGTAAAGAAGGAACCGATCTCGCTGGACCGTTTCTTTTTAGTGAAAGGCACTTGGGCGGGTATCTCTTTGCTGCTGCTCTCCATTCCCTACGGCATGACGACCACATACGTGGCCATGTATGCCGATGAAATCGGGATTTCCGTCAATTCGGGATTATATTTCACCTTTATGGCGATCGGTCTGGCCGTCTCGCGCATGTTCTCCGGACGGCAGGTCGACAAAGGGAGGATCACGCTGGTCATCTCGTTGGGAATGTATCTTGCCGCCGCCAGCTTCTTCGGGCTGGCAGCTCTGGAAAGGCTGATGCGGTGGGATCCGGCTTTCACCTCTTATCTGTATATCGGGATCGCCCTTTCGCAAGGAGTGGCGTTCGGCACGATGTTCCCGGCTTTCAACACCCTGTTCGTGAACCTCGCTCCCAACAGCCAACGGGGAACAGCGACTTCCACCTACCTGACCAGTTGGGATGTGGGGATCGGGATCGGACTGATGATAGGCGGAAGCATTGCGCAGGCATTCGGGGGATTCAACTATGCTTACCTGTTCGGGGCATGCCTGACAATTCTTTCGACACTGTTCTTTTTATTAAAAGCAGGGCCGCATTTCAATCGGAACAAATTGAGATAGGAAACGCGGCTCAACTGTTACGGTACTCCAGCGGCGACATTCCCACGTAGCGGCGGAAATATTTGTCGAAGAAAGCCACATTGCTGTACCCTAACCCGATAGAGATTTCCTTTATCGGGAGATTCGTTGATTTCAGTTGGGCTTTGGCGTCCATTATCACGACGTTGGCAATAATATCGAGGGCCGTCATCCCGGTCGTCTTTTTGATCACGTAGCAGAAATGGGGCAAGGTGATCCGCAGCTTTCCGGCATAGAAGGAGGCGCTCCGCTCTTTCGTATAATATTGCCAGACAAGCTGCACGAACTCGCGGGCGATCTCCTTGTCACGGCTCAGAACCGGTTCTTTCCAGGTATTGAACTTCTTGTACATATTGACCACTCCCTGGATCAGCAGGTCGAGGACCGGTTTCAGACTGTCGGTAAAGAGGATGGAGTCAGGATCGTTGTCCGCCCGTACCAGCAGGGAGAAAAAATCCTTATAGATAGCGGCGGCATTAGCGGACAAAGGGACTACCGGATTCTCGATGATCGTAACGATCAGGTTGGAGATCGTCCGGATAAAATTGATGCTTTCCAGGAAACGGGAAGAGAAAGCGACGAAACAGACCTCGGCATCTTCCGACACTTCATGGATCTGGATAAAGGTATTGGGCAGCAAGGTGATGAAATCGTTCGCCTGCGCCGTATATTCATCCAGGTTTATCGTCACACGGATCGTCCCCCGCGTACAAAAGGCAAACACGCCCGCTTTTATCTTGCAGGGAAAAAGCCCGTACATGTTCAGGATATCGCCCGTAATACCATCGCCCACGATAAAATCCTTCGGGATATCGAATTTAGGCAAGTCAACGTCTATCTTCATACAACACCGTTTTGTTGTTTCAAAAGTAGTAAAATATGCTTAGTCTGCCTAATAATCTTAAAAATAGAATATTTATTCCCAAACATAGAGATTGTTTAACTCAAACTTAAGTCTGTTCTTTGTATTATCCAATAGTAGGACTAAAAACGAAATATATGAATAGAAAATCGATATGCCGTTTCCTTTCCGCCATGATGCTGACTATCCTCCTGATATCCTGCAATGACGATAATGGGCATGACAGCCTTTCCCCGGCGGAACTGAGCGGGATCTACTCTAACAAACTAAGCGTCCCGGCAAACGGGGACTCCCTTATCCTGAGCTACAACGGGAATACATTTATCGGAAAAGACGTGGCATTTAAGACGGATGACGGGAAAACCGCACATATCATTCTTAAATATGTACTACCGCACGATACAGAAACGGCCCTTGCCGACATTCCCCTGACGACGGCAAACGGCGGCTATTCCTTTAGTGGGAACGCAACGGCAACAACCGGCACTACGTTTCGTTACCAGGGAAGCATACAGGCTAAAAGACTGTTTTTGGAACTGTCGGACATCACGATTCCGGAGAACCGGTTGACGGCGAACGGGACCTGGCATGTCGCCCACGAAAATGCCTCTTATTATAATGTGGACAACGGCAGCATGCAGACGATGACCGGAATGCTGTATAACCTGGTAGGCGGCAAGCTGGTCAGCAACCTGATCAGTTCCGTGCTGAACGATCTGGCCTTCCGGGCGGACGGAAACATCATCGCCCGCTATGCTCCCCTGCCCGATTCGGTCCGGATAGGAAACCTGATAGGCAATTATGTCAAACACCCGGCAAACGACTGGGCCGCTTCGCCTTCCAACTTAGCGACTTATCACGTGGAGAGCAATGCATCCTTATATGTAATCCCGCAAGTCGACATGATCATCCGCCAAGTGATGGTAAACAAACAGACGAAGGCCGGCTCCGGGGATAGCTCCATGGAGAACGCGCTACTGGCGGCCTACCGGAAGATCAACGCCTGGTCTACCACCGGTATCAAAATGACGATCCGCGAAAGCGAAGACCCGGCAAAAGGCGATCTCATCCTGCTCCTCGACAAACCGGAAATACAGGAGCTGTTCGCCCTGCTGGACATCGTGAAGGTCTTTCTTCCCGAAGAGACGCTTAACACACCTGTCACGGACCTGATCGGCGACCTGATCCCGCCCCAGTTCGCAAGTATCGCAGGCATACTCCTGCAAGGAAAGACGCTCGGCGCGATCCTGGACCAGTTGAGCCGGGAGTTGAACGCAATTCCCATCGAGATCGGCATCTATTTATACAAGGACAAACCTGTCAACTAAAAGCAATCCGCATGAAAAAGCTATATATCCTGATTTTCGCCCTGTCGCTCTTCACCGGAGCCGCATTCGGACAAACAGTGAAAGGGCACGTCTATGACGCGGAAACCCATGAACCGCTGCCGGGCGTCAACATCACCTACAAGAAAATAAACGGGGATACGAACGGAACCATATCGGATACCGACGGAGCCTACGAAATCGCGCTGCCGGAAGGGGGGACCGACCTCCTGTTCAGCTACATCGGATACGAAAACGAACAGCTCCCGCTGGTACTCCGCAAAGGGGAGATCAAGACAAAAGATGTCTATATGAACATCAAGGCGAACCTGCTGGGAGACGTGGTGGTCAGCGCCGGACGCTTCGAACAGAAACTAAGCGACGTCACCGTCTCGATGGACCTGCTGAAAGCGGGCGATATCGCCCGGCAGGCGCCGACCGACCTGAGTTCGACACTGAACACGATGCCGGGCGTGGATATCAACGACAAGCAGCCCTCCATCCGCGGCGGAAACGGATGGACATACGGGGTCGGTTCGCGCAGCCTTGTGCTGGTGGACGGCATGAGCGCACTGAGTTCGGGCAACGGAGTGATCAACTGGAACATCGTCCCGCTCGAAAACATCGAACAGGTAGAGGTGATGAAGGGCGCCTCCTCCGTGCTCTACGGTTCATCCGCCCTGAACGGGGTGATCAATATCCGCACGAAACGGCCGGGACTCACGCCGGTCACAAGCGCCCGCACCTATGTCGGGATCTACGACCATCCGGCTCATGACGAATACGAAGGGGCGGACGTCTCGCACGCACGGCGGATCGGGAACTTCGACGTGTCGGGAGGACTCAACCTGTTTTCCGACGACGGATACCGCGAGCAGGGATACAACCGGCGACTGCGGTTCGGAGGCAATATGACGTACCACCATCCGATGAAAGAAGGGAAGCTCCTGAACTACGGGTTCAACTTCAACTACCTGGCCGACAAATATGCCGACTTCTTCATCTGGCGTTCGCCGGTGGAAGTCTACCAACCGTCGTCTATCGCCAACATGGGGCGCAAGGGGAACACCTTCTATATCGACCCCTTTTTCAACTTCACCAATCCGGCCGGCAACACCTCGCATAAGATCAAGGCCCGTTTCTATTACCGGGGGGACAACATCATCGACGGAAGTTCCGCCCGCAAGTCGCTCGACGACATCTTAAGCAATATGGGGAGCGATGCCGCCACGGTCAACGCCTATATCGACAACATCAAGAACGGAGACTACAGCCCGTTCTTCCCGTTGATCCAGCCGATATTGCAAGGCGACCTGAACGGGATCGTGGACGGGGCCGTCAACATCCTGAACGGAGTATTCCCGACTGCCACGACAGCCGACTACTGCGACCTGATCTCCTGGGTGATGAACAACAACAAGGAGAGTGCGCCCAAAGGGACGGACAAGAACTATACCTACTATGTAGACTACCAGTTCAACAAGAAATGGGACGGCGGGAGCCAGATCACCGCCGGAGCGACCTACGAACACATGAAAAGCGTTTCGAAAACGACCGGGACGCACGACAGCGACAACGCCGCCCTGTTCGTCCAGTACGACCAGCGTTTCTTCGACCGCCTGAGCGTATCGGCCGGTATGCGTGCCGAATATTACCGGGTGGACGGATACCTGCGGGAAGCGGATACCCAACTGTTCGGGACCCGGATTCCGGTCAAACCGATCTTCCGTGCCGGACTGAACTACCAGCTTGCCGACTACAGCTTTATCCGCGCCAGCTTCGGGCAAGGCTACCGCTATCCTTCGCTGACCGAGAAATATGCCCGCAAGGACATCGGCGGCGTCGGCGTGTACCCGAACAGGGAAGTGAATGCCGAAAAGGGCGTGAACGCCGAACTGGGCTTCAAACAGGGATACAAGTTCGGCAACTTGGCGGGATTCTTCGACCTGGCGGGGTTCTATACCCAGTACACCGACATGATCGAATTTCGCTTCGGGATTTTCAACAATACGACTTTGCAGTATATCAACGGGACGCGCGACCTCCTGGGCATGATCACCCAGGGACAGATGCCGGGAGTCGGCGCACAGTTCTATAACGTGTCGAAAGCGCGAATCTACGGGACGGAAATCAGTACGAACGGCGTCTGCACGTTCACCCCCAACACCACATTGAGCTACAACTTAGGGTATGTATTCATCGAACCGGAAGACGCCGGCTACAAGAAAAAGAACGAGGAAGAAGCCACCTACGACGATCCGATACGCATGAAAGAGAAGTCCAACACATCCAAATACCTGAAGTACCGCCAGAAACACACCGTGAAAGCCGTCCTCGACTTCCAGTGGAAACGGCTGACGCTGGGAACCAATATCGTATGGAAAAGCAAGACATTGGCCGTCGACTACCTGATGGTGGACGAGCGGGCGAAGGAGCAGCCGGAGATCATGGACTACGTGCGCGACATCCTCTTCGGCAACGTGGACGGGCAAACGCTTCACTCCTATTGGGCGAAGAACAACACGCCCTACTGCGTGGTCGACCTGCGTGCAGGCGTGAAGATCACGAAGGAGCTATCCTTCCAGTTCATGGTGAACAACCTGTTCAACAAAGAATACTGTACGCGTCCGATGCTGGTCGCCGCGCCCCGCACCTATGTCATGCAGTTGAGCGCGAGCTTCTGATGCCGGTTTTTCTCCGGGAGTTTCAAAAAGTTTCCTGCGCATGAAACAAAAGTTTCTCCGGCATGAAACAAAAGTTTCATCAAAGGGAAACTTTTACTACCCACCGATCAGTTCTTCTATAATATGAGGATAATGGGCGTATTCCAGCGCATGCACTTTCGCGGCGACCTCTTCCGGCGTATCGGAGGGCAGGACGGGACATTTTGCCTGGAAGATAACCGTCCCCTCATCATAATGCTCGTCTATGTAATGGATGGTAATGCCGGTCTCGCGTTCGCCGGCGGCAACGACCGCCTCGTGCACATGCATCCCGTACATGCCTTTGCCACCGAATTTAGGCAGAAGGGCGGGATGGATATTGATGATTTTACCCGGATAGGCATTCAGCAGAGGCGCGGAAATCTTATTCATGAAGCCGGCAAGGACCACCAGGTCCGTGTCGTACTCGGCAAGTTTTGCCAAGACAGGTCCCCCGTCTGCAAAATCCTCCCTCGAAAAGACAAACGAAGGAACCCCCAACCTGTTCACACGGGCATGCACGCCTACGTTCCGGTTGTTAGACAAAACAACCGCGACTTTAATACTTTCACTTTTAGAGAAATATCGGGCGATATTCTCCGCGTTCGTACCCGACCCGGAGGCAAAAATTGCTACGTTTTTCATGTTTTCTCCTGTTTTTGTGCACAAGAAAAGATAAAATGTGCAGTTTTCCACATTTTTAGCTCATTAAATTTGTTTTGTAACATAAAAAATTCTTTTCTTTGCACTGCAAATTTAAAAAGTATATTCGTATTTATTAATCTAAATTGAAAAAGTTATGTCTGAAGTTGCTGAAAGAGTAAAAGCTATCATCGTTGACAAGTTAAGTGTTGAAGAAACAGAAGTTACAAACGAAGCAAGCTTTACTAACGATTTAGGAGCAGACTCTCTTGACACTGTAGAACTGATTATGGAATTCGAAAAGGAATTCGGTATTTCTATTCCTGATGATCAAGCAGAAAAGATTACAACTGTAGGCGACGCCATTGCTTACATCGAAGCTAACGCGAAGTAATCAATCCTTTTAATTAAAGGTATGGAATTAAAAAGAGTTGTGGTAACAGGTCTTGGAGCTATTACTCCTCTTGGTAATACTCTTCCGGAAACATGGGAAGGTATTATCAATGGGAAGAGTGGAGCCGGGCCTATTACTCAGTTTGATGCATCCAAATTCAAGACACAATTTGCATGCGAAGTAAAAGGCTTCGACCCGTTGACAGTAATGGATCGGAAGGAAGCCCGCAAGTGTGACCGTTATAGTTTATTCGCAATAAATGCCGCAAAACAAGCGATTGAAGACGCAGCTATGGACTTGGACAAGGAAGACAAGGACCGTATCGGCGTTATCTTCGCCTCCGGTATCGGCGGTATCAAGACATTCGACGAAGAGGTATTAGGATATGCAAAGATCAAAGACACGATCGGTCCTAAGTTCAATCCGTTCTTCATCCCGAAGATGATCTCCGATATTGCAGCCGGGCATATCTCCATGCTTTACGGATTCCACGGCCCCAACTTTGCGACAGTATCCGCTTGTGCATCTTCTACCAACGCGATCGCTGACGCGTTCAACTATATCCGTCTGGGAAAAGCAAACGTGATCATAACCGGTGGCGCCGAAGCCGCCATTTCGGAATCAGGCGTCGGCGGGTTCAACTCGATGAACGCGCTGTCGACCCGCAACGATTCGCCCGAAACCGCTTCCCGCCCGTTCAGCGCAAGCCGTGACGGATTCGTGATGGGAGAAGGCGGTGCCTGTCTGGTCCTGGAAGAGATGGAACACGCTTTGGCTCGCGGAGCTAAAATATATTGCGAAATTGCCGGAACCGGCATGTCTGCCGATGCTTACCACCTGACCGCTTCCCATCCGGACGGATTAGGAGCCAAGTTGGTGATGCGAAACGCATTGGAAGATGCGGAAATGGCTCCGGAAGACATCGATTATATCAATGTCCACGGGACCTCTACCCCGGTAGGAGATATTTCGGAAGTAAAGGCGATCAAAGAAATCTTCGGAGATCACGCCTACAACCTGAATATCAGCTCGACGAAATCAATGACAGGTCACCTCTTAGGTGCCACCGGAGCATTGGAGGCAATCCTTTGCATTATGGCAATTAAAGACGGTATCGTACCTCCCACGATCAATCATGCAGAAGGTGACGATGATCCGGAAATCGATCATAAACTGAATTTCACATTCAATAAAGCTCAAAAAAGAGAAGTGCGGGCAGCACTGTCCAACACCTTCGGGTTCGGCGGGCACAATGCTTGTGCTATTGTAAAAAAATTTGTGAAGTAACGTGTTTACAAAGTTATACAAAAGAATAAGGCTCCTCAAGAACATGGGTAAGGAGCCTTATTCTTCTTTATACAAGATACTCGGTTTTTATCCCGATAACATCCACCTTTATGAACAAGCCTTCCTCCATAAATCCTCATCCGTAGAAAGCGGTGACGGCAGATGGCTGAACAACGAACGGTTGGAGTTTTTGGGCGATGCCATATTGGATGCAGTCGTAGGCGATATCGTTTACAAACACTTTCAGAACAAGCGGGAAGGTTTCCTGACCAACACCCGCTCCAAAATCGTACAGCGCGAAACGATGAACCGCGTTGCCGTCGAACTGGGACTCGACAAGATGGTCGTGTACTCTGCCAAACTAAGCTCTCACAACAACCACATGTATGGAAATGCCCTCGAAGCACTGATCGGCGCGATCTACCTGGACCAGGGCTATGAGGTCTGCTACAACTTCATCCAGAATGTGCTCATCAAGAAATATGTCAACCTGGAAACGATCGCCCGCAAAGAGGTCAATTTCAAATCGAGCCTGATCGAATGGAGCCAGAAGAACAAGCTCGAAATATCGTTCGACCTGATCGAATCGTTTACCGACAACGACGGGAACCCGGTGTTCCAGACAGGCGTGACGCTTTCCGACACACAGATAGGCGTAGGCATCGGCTATTCGAAAAAAGAATCCCAGCAAAGCGCCGCCAAGATGGCGATCAAGAAACTACGAACCGACAAAACATTCCAGCAATTCATCTCGGAACTCAAGAAGAAGAAAACCGGCGAGAACACAGCCGAGAACGAGTTCGAGGAACTCCCAGAAGAAGCCGTAGAGAACAACGCACAGGAAACAACTGAAATGGAAATGAACGGCACGGAAAAAAGAAAAGCGGAAACAAGCATGGAAACCGTTCCCGCCGAAAGCTAATTTTCAATTTCCGAAGGAGATTCCCATCCGTTTTCCCTGAACGATCAGATCATGTCCGGGAGTCACCAATTTCAACTTACCGGCCACCTCCGAAAGAGGGATCGACTCGACTTCACTGCCTCTCATGCAAACCATCCGTCCGAATTGCCTGTTCGCGATCAGTTCCGTAGCATGTCCGCCCAGGCGGGTAGCCAAATTGCGGTCGAAAGGAGAAGGATTGCCTCCGCGCTGGATATATCCCAAGACCGTATCGCGGCTTTCGATCCCGGTCGCCTCCTCTATGACACGCGTCACATAGACGGAAGGACGCTCCTTGTCGGGCGTTTCGATCCCTTCAGCCACAACCACGATGGAATAGGGCTTACCACGGCGGGCACGGTCCAGGATCACTTCGTTTATCTTGTCCATATCGAAGCCCAGTTCAGGCAACAGGATCACATCGGCGCCTCCGGCCATCCCGGCATACAGCGCGATCCAGCCGGCATGATGTCCCATCACCTCCACCACCATCACCCGCTTGTGCGAACTGGCAGTCGAATGCAGGCGGTCGATCGCTTCGGTCGCGATATTGACAGCCGTATCGAACCCGAAGGTTATGTCCGTTCCCCAGATATCGTTGTCGATAGTCTTCGGCACGCCGATCACGTTCAGACCCATCGCCGAGAGCATGCCGGCGGTTTTCTGCGTCCCGTTGCCGCCGATGCAGACAAGGCAGTCCAGGCCGAGTTCTTCATAATTCTGCCTGATGAGCTGCGGCTTCTCGCTTTCGCCCGAAGCCAAGAGTTTACGGAAAGGTTTCTCGCGGGAAGTCCCCAGGATCGTACCGCCCAGGTTCAGGATACCGGAAAGGCTGCGTTCGTCGAAAGTCTGGACATCTTTATTCAGCAGGCCAACAAAGCCGCTGTGTATGCCGATGACTTCCATGCCATAGTGCATAATGGCCGTTTTACCGACACCGCGTATCGTGGCGTTTATTCCGGGACAATCGCCGCCGGAGGAAAGGATACCTATTTTCATCGTTTTTTCGGATTAAGTACTTGTCCAACAAAGATACGGAAATTATCGTATCTTTGCATGCAATTCAAACAACAGGAGCATGGATATTCTGACAAATACAATATCACTACTCTTCCGCCCACGGCAAAAAGAGATCGCAAAGTTTGCGCAGGATGCAGACGCCATCCAGCACAGACAGTTGAAATCCCTTCTGTCTGCCGCCCGAAGCACCGAGTGGGGCCTGAAATACGACTACGAAAACATTCAGGGATATGCAGACTTTTGTGAGCGGATTCCCTTGCAGACCTACGACGACCTAAAGCCATACATCACCCGTATGATAAACGGAGAAAGGAATATCCTCTGGCCTTCGGTCGTGCGGTGGTACGCAAAAAGCAGCGGCACCACGAACGACAAAAGCAAGTTCCTTCCCGTCACGCCCGAAATCCTGAAAGGGTGTCATTACAAAGGCGGCTTCGACACCGTCTCCATCTATCTCCGGAATAATCCCGACAGCCGTTTCTTTTCCAGCAAAGGGCTAATCTTAGGCGGAAGCCACAGCCCTTCCCCTTTGAACCGGAATGCGCATTGCGGGGACCTTTCGGCCGTCCTGTTGCAGAACCTGAACCCGCTTGTCAACCTGATCCGCGTCCCCGACAAGAAGATCATCCTGATGGATGAATGGGAAAGCAAGATCAAAGCGATCGTCGAAAGCACCTGGAAAGCCGACGTGAACAGCCTGTCCGGCGTCCCCTCGTGGATGCTGGTACTGATCAAGGCTGTGTTGCAAAAGGCGGGATGCGAATACCTAACGGACGTCTGGCCCAATATGGAGGTATTCTTCCACGGCGGGATCAGTTTCGAGCCGTACCGGGACCAGTACAAGGCGTTGATCCCCTCGGACCGGATGCAATACATGGAAACCTACAACGCATCGGAAGGTTTTTTCGGCCTCCAGGACGATCCGGCGGAACACAGCCTGCTGCTGATGATCGACTACGGCATCTTCTATGAATTCATCCCAGTGGGCGAGGTGGGCAGCGAACACCCGACCGTCCTTCCGTTAGAAGCCGTAGAGGTGGGGAAAAACTATGCGATGGTGATCACGACCTCCGGCGGATTGTGGCGTTACCAGATCGGCGACACGGTCCGTTTCACCTCCCTCTATCCGCACAAGTTCGTGATATCGGGACGTACCAAGAACTTTATCAATGCCTTCGGCGAAGAGTTGATGGTAGACAATGCAGACAAGGCGATCAGCAGCGCCTGCCGCTTGACGGGAGCCAAAGTGAAAGAATACACCGCCGCTCCCCTCTTCATGCTGGACAAGGCGAAAGGCCGCCATCAATGGATGATCGAATTCGAAAAAATGCCGCCTTCGCTGGATGAATTCGCTTCCTTGCTGGACAAGACCTTACAACAGCTTAACTCCGACTACGAGGCAAAACGTTATAAAGAAATTTCCCTCCAACCGCTGGAGATATTGATTGCCCGCGAAGGGACCTTCTACGAATGGCTCCGCCGGAAAGGGAAATTAGGCGGCCAGCACAAAATCCCCCGCCTCAGCAATGACCGGACGTTTATTGAGGAGCTGATGGAGATTTCGGGAATTAAGAATTAAAAATTAAGAATTAAAAAATAGAGGGAATGATGATATTTCTCAAAACTTCCATGACAGATAGAGGGCACCTCCATCTGGGCGGAGCGTCGGAGCGACGACGAGGCGGTCGCTTCCCTTCATATTGATTTTGCGGGCGATCGCGTTGCGGATAGGGAAATAAGTCAAGTAGGCGAGTTCGACGGAAAGGATACCGAAACCGGCCCCCGCCACCACATCGGCCACCCAATGCCGGTTGTTGTACAAGCGCGAACAGGCGACGAAGGTTGCCAGCGCATAGCCGGAATAGGCCAACACCGGGCTGCTGTCCTTCAACTCCTTCCAAGCGATATGCGCACCCAAGAAAGCATTGGCGGTATGTCCGGAAGGGAACGAGTGAGGACCGCCGTCGGGGCGTATTTCATCCACCGTGTACTTGACCGTCCGTGTCATGGCGGCATTGAAGCCTTCGGCAATAACGACTAAGCAGAGTTGATCCACCCAGTTATGCTTCTCCTTCCCCATCAGGTCGCATACGAATACCCAACCCAGCATCCCCCATTCCATATAATCGTCGATCCGTATCTTCCTAACGGAATCTTTGCGGGAAAAGAGGTGGAAATCATTCATCCCGTCTATGGCAGTGCCGATCGCCCCGACTGTTATCAGGGAAGCGGGAAGGATCAGGCTTTTCGGCTTGAATTTATATTCGACGACGGACATCCGGGATGTGCTGTCGTCCCGTGCCTCCGCATCGGACACGGAAAGGCGTAGAGGCGATTCAGGCAAGGAAGGCTCGCGAACCGCCCCAACCGCCGTAAATATTGTAAACTGAAATAATGCCAGCAGGATGCAAATAAAAGATTTCACTAAATACCTTGTTGAATTTCGCCCCCAAAGGAACAAAATTCTTCTTACATCACAACTATCGGTTTGCTATTTCTTAACGGCAAAATAGCGAGGCAGCCGTATATAGTGATCCTTTTTATCCCCCGAACCGGGGGAATATGTTGCATAAACGGTATTGTTTTGTTCTGTAACCCACATATTTCGGAAAATTAAAGGCGTTTTTTCTTGTTGATTCGGAAAACCTATTTACCTTTGCAACGATTCCGTAGTGGGCAGCGGCTCACAGTGCGCGGGATCGTTTACATATTGTAAGCATTTTACGAAGATTATTCCAATCTTAAAATCTGGTAAATTTTAAACACGCCGGAATAATGGACAGTAAATGCTTGCGCTGATTACGTTATGGTTTATCCACTTTAGATAGGGGGAGTATATTATATCGTATAGGCGCGGGCTATTGTTCTATTATTGGCGTGTGGGCTTACCAGAGCCTTAAGATTAATAATAGACAATTGGCCCGCGTTTTTTTTATGCCCGTTCATAATCATTCGCGGGAAGTTGTTTCCCTTCGTAAGATTAGTTGTTGGATTTTTATACACTATTTTATTAACAATTAATTTTATAATGATTATGAACAAGAGATTTTCTACTCTTATGACAACGGGCCTGCTGATGTTGGGCGCGTTGTTCAGTAATGCGAATGCGCAAGCTCCCGGTGCCGGAGTTGAAGCAGTCACAGGCAATGTAAAAGAATTTTCCGGTTACTACCTGTTGGGTGACGGAACAAACGGGTTCTTGAAAGGCAAGGAGGCCACTATCGAGAATACCAAGTTTACGGTTTTGGAAGGAACTGTGAAGGACAAATTCACAGCAACAGATGAGATTGACGACGAATACTTCTGGACGATCGAGCCGCAATTGACTGCCGGAACTGCTACCGGTGTGACCGTATCCGGTTTCAAATTCAAAAACAAAAAGACGAATGCCTATCTGACAATGACGGATGGTACGGATTTGAAGCCTGCTACAAAGCCGACAATTACGGTTTTCAACTGGTATGACACGTATGATGCTACCAATGGCTTTGATATGACAAGTGGTAAGAAGATTACGATGACAACCAATGGTGTAACATTGGCTGCTTCAACCACAGTGACCCTTGGTCCCGTAGGCTCTGCAACTGACATCAAAGCTTACCGTGCCAAGGCCAAGGAAATCAAAGCCGACGACTTGAACGGCATCCGCGGTTCCTTCTCCTTCAATGCCGACGGATTGAAAACCAGCATCTTTGCCAAGAACATCAAGGCTTTCAACGTTTCCCAAATCACGACCGGATTCAGCGAAACCGATGATAACAAAGACATCCCGGCCGGTGTTTACTTCGCCACTTCATGGGGCGACCTGACAGGTAACGCTATCACGACTTACGAAGACTTTGCAAAATGTACGTTCATCGCCATCGACCCGACTACGAGCCTGAGCAAGGACGACAAGGAAGTGAAGGACGGCAAGAACCTCGGCTTCGTGGAAGTACAGGGCAATGACTTCAACTTCTTTACAAGTTCCGCAACAGGCGAACAGCAGTCCAAAAACAAAGAAGTGTATGTAGGCAACGCCGCTTTCAAAGTCGAAACAAGCGAAGCCTATCTGGCAAACGGCAAATATTCTTATGCCATCACGACTGTAGGTACTATCCGCCACTTGAAAGAAAAAGGAAAGACGGAACAAGTGACAAGCGCAAATGCTGCCGGTATCGACGTTGCAACAGTCGACACTAATGTAAAGAAACTGACCGCAACCGTAAAAGCGGCTGCCGGTAATGTTTTCACATTCGGCTCGAACCCGATCTCCAAAGTGAATCGCCTGCTGAACAGCACAGGCGCTTCGATCTACAACATCCGTTTCGAAAGCGGTAAATCTGAAGTTGAAGACGAAGCAACCGAAAAGGGCAAATACCTGAGCGCTAATTTTATTACCGGTACAGATTACTCCCTTGTCGCACAAGGTTCAGCCGTTGCCAACCTGAACACTCCGTTGTATCAGTTCGTTATTTCGGCTGTCGATACGACCCAGAACATCGTGACTTTCAGAAACCGCGAAGCCGGTTATGAGTTCAACTGCGAACTGGATACGACTACGACCGCTGGCGTATATTATATTGCAAGCGCCCAAAAAAATAGTGCTCCTGCGCAGTTCCAGGTAATCACGGTAAACAAAGATGGTAAATATACGGAAGAAACGGCCGTCAACTTGACAGGCAAGACCATCACCCTGATTCCTGCAACGGTAGACAAGTTTGCCGGTTTTGCCTTAAGAGGTGAGAACCACGATTATATCCGCTTGGCATTTGCAAAAGATGCAAACGCAGAGAAATTGTATGTGACGGTTGATGAAACGACAACTCCGGGTACTCCTGTATTGGCAGAAGTTTCCGACGAAGAAGCTGCCATGTTCGAACTGGTAAGAAACGATGCTCCTTCTTATTTGAAGAACGACTATGTGATGTTGGACGATAAAGGTAAAGTAAAGACTATGTCCGGTAAAGACACGGTTGCTTACTATACTTATAATGTCAGATATCAGGTGAACAACTTGGATTGGTATTATCTGGACAATTCTTCTTTAGCTCTTACCAAGGAACAGGCATCTACAGTTCCGGGTGCTGCTCATGCTTTCATCATCAAGGAAAACAAGAACGGTTCCGTTTCCATCATGGATAAGATCGCTTACAATGCAAAAGCCATCGCGTTTAAGACTTCTACTGATAAAGCTGAAATGTCAGCAGCCGGTGTACCTTACCAGAACGCCGATGCCGCCTCTGTCAAACTGTATATCGCACAGGATATCTACGGCGCAAGCCTGGAAGCTGTTCCGGGTCACGTAGCGATCAGCGCCGAAAACGGCGGTTATGTATCAATGGATGAAAACCGGGATGCCCGCATTGCCATCAAGACGGCAGCCGACGTGGATCTGACTTTCTGGTTGGATACTGCTGATGTAGACAACACGCTGCCTTCTTTCTATATCTCCAAGGGCGTAAAAGACGCTGCCGAAAGACTGTATCTGTATTATGCTGCCGACTCTGCCGCTTATGTAGGCGGTCCGGACGCCAAGAACCCGTACAAATGGTCGAACGGCGACAACAAACTGATCTTCAAGGCCGCCACATTGGCCAACTCCGACACGTTGGTAACGACCGCCAAGGGACAGACGGTCAAAGTAGCCATGAAGCAGGATGCCGATGGCACGCAGGCAGGTCTGGCTAACTTCCGCTATCAGATCTTCAAGGCTTCGGATGCAGAAGAGGCTTATGTGGTACGTTGCGGCGTTCAGTTCCTGAAGAACAACAACGGCGAGTTGACTTTGACAAGCGATGTGAAAGACGCTCTCCGCGTATATGTCGACACTCAGGAAGCTCCGACAGCCAACGAAGGCGTTGAAGTGGCAACAGTCAAAGTCATCGCAGGCGAAGGCAACGTGACGATCGCAGGCGCTCAAGGCAAGAAGGTGGTCATCAGCAACATCCTCGGCCAGGTAGTGGCCAATACGGTCATCGCATCCGACAACGCTGTAATCGCCGCTCCCCAGGGTGTGGTCGTCGTAGCTGTCGAAGGCGAAGCCGCTGTAAAGGCAATCGTGAAATAATAAATAGACATTTTATAATCAAATAATTCTAAAGTGCCGGTTGCGCGGGGGTTGCGCCCCAATTACCCTGCGAGAGGCGAACAAGCGGCCGGATTAATATTAATAATACTAAAGTATATTGAATTTGAAAAGTTCAAGTAGCCTTTCCCCTGTGAAGGACGAAGGCATACACAAGACAAGCCCCGGAGGTGATCGACATCTCCGGGGCTTCGTCGTTTCACGGGAGCGGGCAGACAAGATGCCTCGCCGCCAGCCTTCACCTGACCGCCTCATGCCAATATGCACCGGCAAAGAAAAAACAGGGTGAAGGCAAAACCGTCGGATGGTACTATTCTTTCTGGAACTTCCGGCTCACCTTCAGCAAATTCGCCGTAAAGGCCACCACATTCTGCGCCTCCTGCACCATATTGAGGTAGACCATGCTGACCTTCGTGCTGCCGCTCTGTCCCTGGATACGTTTCAGTTCCTCCTTCTTCAGCAGCGTCAGTTTCGCCAGCAGGTCGGCCGATTCGGCGATCAGGTCGTCCATACGGTGGTAATCGTTGCTCTCGACCATGGCAGCACTGCGGTTCAGGAAAGAAACGATCTCATCGGTCATCTTTCCGAAGTCCTCCTTCTGCACCCCGCTCAGCGGTCTGAAATGGTTGTCGACATGCTCCTTGCCCGGTTCCGTCAGACGGCGGATACTGAACACGATCTCGCTGGCAAAGTCATTTCCCTGATAATAGTACAAACCTTTATCGATCGCGATATCGTGCTCCAACTGGGTAACGCCCAACGTGCCGACACGTTTGACCTGTTTCAGGTAACTCTTCTTCTCTTCGATCGCGCTCATCACCTTGCGAAGTTCGCGCAAGTTCTCGTCCATAAAGCCGTGGACGGAGCGGTTGAAAGCGTCGGAAGCGAAATTCAGCACGTTGCAAAGCTCGTCGCGGCTATGTTCGCGGAACAGGGAGAGAGCTTCGCGTTTGTCCTTCGTCTCGCGCAGCTTGGAGATCGTGGAATCGACTTCTTCCTGCATGGCCTCCTTCTTCATCTTCTTCTTATACAGAATCTGGTTGCGGACCAGCATATAGACCGCCAGCCCCACCATCGCCGCCATCGCCGCAATACCGCCGACATGGATCAAGAGGGCGACCAGGAAACAGATCGTAAAGGCGGCACCTGCCGTAATGAACCAGCCTCCGATCACGGAGAGCACGCCGGTGATGCGGTAAACCGCACTCTCACGTCCCCAGGCACGGTCGGCAAGAGAACTGCCCATCGCCACCATGAAAGCGACATAAGTCGTAGACAACGGCAACTTCAACGAAGTGCCCAACGCAATCAACAGGCCGGAAAGCACGACATTCACCGAAGCACGCACCAGGTCGAAACTGGCCTTATCGGCCAGTATTATCTCGCTATTGTTGAAGCGGCTGTCGATCCAGTCCTTCACACGCAAAGGGACCACGCTCAATATCGTGCTGGAGGCGTTATTGCACGTACGCACCAGGACACGGGCAACGGGCGACGTTCCGAAATTCTCATTACCATCCGACTGCCGGGCCAGGTCCACCGACGTTTTGATCACCGCCTGCGCCTTCTTCGATGTAGCCAAAGCGATCACCATGATCAGGCCCGAACCGACCAGGAAGTACCACGGCGTCCGTGCCGGCTGAAGCAACGACTCCATCAGGAAAGTGTCGGTCGTAGTCGTGCCGCCCTGCGCCATCAGGTCCATATAAGAAGAATAGCCTGCCAACGGGACGCCGATAAAGTTCACCAGGTCGTTACCTGCAAAGGCCAATGCCAAGGCAAACGTACCCAACAAGATCACCACCTTAAAGACGTTCACCTTCAGCCAGTGAAGGACCTGCATCAACAGGGTGAAGAAGACAAGCGCTCCCCACACGATCGTGTCCGTATTACTATAGACCGCCGTTTTGAGGTCGCCTTCCATAAAGGAGCTTTCCTTCAGACCTTTGATCAGCATAAAGTAAAGGATGGAAGTAGCGGCCAATCCGCCGAACAGCCCGATGAAACAGGTCGCATGCTTCTTATAATTGAAGGTGAAGATCAGACGGGAGATATATTGGACAATGGCCCCGAAGAAGAAAGCGATCGCCACCGAAAGGAAAATAGCGAGTATCACCGTAAACGCCTTATCCGTGTTCAGCAGGTCGCCCAACTGGAGCGCACCGTCGGAATTGGCGATCTTGATCAATGAAATCGCAACCGTACCGCCCAGCAACTCGAAGACCAGCGAAACGGTAGTCGAAGTGGGCATACCCAGAGAATTGAAGATGTCCAGCAACACCACATCGGTGAGCATGACCGCCAGCAAAATGCACATGATCTCCGAAAAGAAGAAATGCTGCGGCTGGTAAATCCCGTGCCTGGCGATGTCCATCATCCCGTTGGAAAGCGAGGCGCCGACAAAGATGCCGACCGCGGCAATCACCATTATGACTTTAAAAGATGCAGCTTTCGACCCTATCGCCGAATTCAAGAAGTTTACCGCATCGTTGCTGACCCCTACTGACAGGTCGAATACCGCCAGCACAAAGAGGAAAATGATCAGGAAGAGGTAGAATGTCTCCATAATTGCTTGTTATATATTTGGTTGCAAAGGTCTGAAACAAATATTACGCTAAAATGACATAGATGTTACAAACGCGTTACAAGCCGAACTATTTCCTTATAGGAACAATTGAATAAAAAATAAGGTTACCGGACTAAGGGTTTTTCCTTATATTCGCGACTTTTATTGTAAGAACATTGTTAATCTTGCTCGCACTTGAGAGAGAATCGGGACAATATCATACAGTGGATTTGTGAAATGGCCTTATCGGACTCACAAGCCGCCCTTAAATCGCTTTACATGGCCTATTTCGGGCCGCTGATGCGATTTACAGGCATGTATGTCTCATCGCCGGCAGAAGCCGAGGAGATCGTTTCCGATACCTTCTTGGCCGTCTGGAACAACCGCAAGCAACTTCCCGGCATCTCCAATTTCGACTCTTACCTATATACGGTAGCCCGCCACAAGGCGATCAGCTATTACCGCAAGCAGCACATGGAGCAGGTATCGCTGGACGAAATCTCCATCGACCTTTTCACCTCGACCGAAACGACTCCCGAAGAAGAGCTTATCAGCCGCGAAGGAATCCGCCGCCTGGACCTCGCGATCGACTCGCTACCCGCCAAATGCAAGATGGCTTTCAAACTCGTCCGCGAAGACAAGCTCAAATACAAAGAAGTGGCCGCCATCCTCGACATCTCCGTCAAGACGCTGGAGGCACATCTGGCCAATGCTGTCCGCAAGCTACGGGAAACGCTTGCCGACGACTGCATCTGAAAAGCAACACCCCAGCAGGAAATAAAAGTTCCATGCCTACGAAACTTTTGTTCCATGCTTACGAAAATTTATTTCCATGCCCATGAAAATTTATTTTCCCGCCAGTGAAAATAAATTTTCACCTAATGGGAACAGGTGAAAACTTTCTATCTTTTTCTCATTTCGACTAAGGGTATTCTCATTTCCCTGCGACTATATATACAGAAACACATAGAATGGAAAACAGAATAAACCATATAATCGCACGTGTCCTGAGCGGGGAAAGTTCTTCGGACGACATCCTTTCGCTAAGCGAATGGCTGAACGAAGACGAAAAGAACCGGGATGAATTCCGACGGCTCAAGAATTACTGGGATGCGGATGTCGCTTTCAAGCATTCCGTCGCCCCAGCTTTCTCGGCCGACAAGCTGCAACAAAAGATCAATGTACAAAGAAGGCAGACGGACCGGCGGCAAATGTGGAGAAACGCCATCCCGCTCATTGCCGCAGCCTGTTTGCTTTTCATTTTCTCAACAGCCTTTTTCCTTTACAACACGAATGACCGTACATCCGAATACTACACCTTGCTGGCAGGCGAACATACCTCCCACTTCACGCTGGAAGACGGGACCGTCATCACCTTGAACAAGAACAGCCGCCTCAGCTATTCCGACAGATACGGAAAAGGCAGCCGTGACGTCAAGTTAGAAGGCGAAGCCTATTTCGAAGTGGCAAAAGATCCGGGCAAACCCTTCCAAGTAGAGATGAACGGCGCCTCTATCATCGTACTGGGCACGCACTTCAACGTGAAAGCAGATGCCCAATCCGACGATATCACAGCAACCCTCGTGGAAGGTTCCATCCGTTTCGAAGGCGCAAAGCAAAATATCGTGATGACTCCGAACCAGCAGCTTACTTTCAGCCGGTCGACAAATAAGGTGGATGTCAAAGAAATAGACACCGACACTTTCACTGCCTGGAAAGACGGGCTGTTGAAATATAAGTCCATCTCATTCACCCGATTGGTCGAGAACCTAAAAGATATCTATCAAGTAGAAATCCAAATTGACGATGAAAGACTGGCCGATCCGTCCGTCACCGTATCCGGGACATTCGACCAGAAACAAAGTTTTGACCAGATCTTGAAAGTGATCTCATACAGTTTACCTGTACGATGGACGAATGATAACGGTATTTATCACATTCAGTATGCAACACTAAAAAAGACAATGCCTATGGGAAAACACTGATATTCTAAAACAGTACTGAAGCCTGCACAAAGCAGGCTATACAATGAAACAACCCAATTATTAATCTCTTAAATCAATACATAAGCATGAAAAATGTTTCGTATTACAGGCCTCTTCATCCTGAAAGCCTGAAAAAATTAGTGGCAATTACAAAAATCACGGCGGTTTCGCTATTGACAGTTTTACCTTCCACAATGCAAGCGGAACCAACCTATTCGCAATCAGTAGTGATATCCATCAAAACTGAGCGGATACTTCTCACCGACCTGTTTTCACAGATAGAAAAACAAAGCGAATTTCTATTTTTCTATGTAGATAAAGATGTTGCAGACATCAAAGTCAACGTAAAGGCCAACAGCACTCAAATCGATGAGATCCTGGCACAAGCATTAACAGGTACAGGGCTGGCATACACCATCAATGACCGGAATATCAACATTATGCGAAAAGCATACGCCCGGCAACAACAGGCCAAGCAGATCACGGGGAAAGTCCTTGACAGCAACGGTGACCCGATCATCGGAGCCAATGTTGTAGAAAAAGGAACGACTAACGGGTCCATCACTGATGTTGAAGGCCTCTTCAACATCAGTATAGCACCTGGTGCTATACTTTCGATTTCCTACATCGGATACAAGCCGGCCGAAATAAAAGTCGGTTCACAGAACTCCTACAATATCACCCTCGAAGAAGATTCGGAGACATTGGATGAAGTCGTCGTGATCGGTTACGGTACGGCACGCAAGATCGACCTGACAGGATCGACCTCTTCTTTGGGAGGCGACAAACTTCGGATGAAGAGCACACCGCAACTTTCCAGCCAGTTACAAGGGCAGATGGCCGGCGTACAGATCACACGTTCCAGCGGCGACCCGTCAGCCGGAGCAACCATCCGCGTACGTGGTGTCACGACCATGTCGACCAATGACCCATTGGTGATCGTCGATGGAGTGCCTGGCACTCTTACGGATATTGCCCCTGAAGACGTAAAAGACATTCAAGTACTGAAAGACGCGGCTTCGGCTGCCATTTACGGTTCACGCGCAGCAGCAGGTGTCATATTGGTCACAACCAAACGTGCCAAAAACAAGGAGTTCCATCTTTCATATAATGGAGAATACGGGATCAACACACCGACCGCAAAACCAAAATTCGCTAATGCCGTACAATGGATGAGTGGCCTCAACGAATTGGCTTTCAATGATGGCGCATCATCTCTCCATTCGCTTTATTCGGAAGATGTAATCAACAATTACGCTCAACTGCGAGCCGAAGATCCGGACCGCTATGCAGATACCGACTTTATGGACTTGGGATTGAAAAGCAGCACACATCACCAAAGACATTCTCTCTCGCTCACCGGAGGTACGGAAAAACTGAAAACAAACTTCAGCCTCAATTATTACAATTCGGAAGCGCTTATCAAAACAAAAGACTACGAACGTTTCAATATCCGCACGAACAATGACTATCAGATCAATAATTGGATACATGCCAATGTCGATTTGAATTTGCTCTATTCCAATGCAAATGAACCCCACGGATCGATCTTTACCTTGATGGAACGCGCACCGATCTACAATGCTTACTGGTCCGACGGACGTTTTGCCGATGGCAAAGATGGTGACAACCCCATTGCCGAGCACCAATTAGGCGGCTCCATGAAAAAGCAAAACTACAGTGTGGGCGGTAAACTACAATTAGATCTCACACCCGTAAAAGGATTAACGTTAACTGCCATCGTAGCACCGAAATATTCTTTTTACAAAGGGAAAGACCACCGCAAAAGATACGAAGTCTACAGGATCACCGGTGACCCGATTCCCGGAGTCGGCTATGCCTCGACCAGCCTCAGCGAAAGCCGCAACGACAACCATAGCCTGACAAAACAGTTCTATGCCAACTACAAGCTGCAACTGAAACGTCATTCTATCGGATTAATGGCCGGTTATGAAGATTATTCTTACAAATGGGAAGAAGAAGGCGCTTCACGAACCAATTTCAACTTGGTTAATTATCCTTACTTGAATTTAGGGCCTGAAGATTATCAATATAATAGTGGAAAAGCCGGACATAATGCTTACCGTTCATTCTTCGGCCGTATCATGTATTCATGGGCAGACCGCTATATACTGCAAGCCAATATCCGCTCGGATGGTTCTTCACGCTTTGCCGACGGTCACCGATGGGGTACATTCCCATCCGTCAGTGCAGGTTGGGTCATTTCCGAAGAACCTTGGTTCAACAAGGATGTTGTAGATTATTTAAAGCTACGCGGTTCGATCGGACAATTAGGTAACGAACGCTTAGGTAAGGAATTTCCCTATCAGGCAATTCTCAGTTTTGGTACAGGCTTCATACCTAATGCGACTACAGGAGTGGCAGACGTCGTGCAAACGGCCTACCAGACAGACTATGCTTTCAACGACCTGACATGGGAGACGACAACCACCTATGGTTTAGGAGCTGACATCACCTTGCTAAACAACAGACTTCGTGCATCAGCCGATTATTACTACAAAAAGACGACAGATATGTTAATGGAAGTCGGATTCCCTTCCTACTTCGGTTATAACGCACCGCAAAACAACGCAGCCGATATGAACACGAAAGGTTGGGATCTTGAACTTTCCTGGAGCGATCAAATCAACGATTTCCGCTACGGTGTAAGTTTCAACTTGTCCGATTATCGTTCCAAAATGGGATACATGGCAAACCGACAGAAAATCGATGACAACAAGATCACCGAAGAAGGATCCTATTTTAATGAATGGTACGGATACAAAAGTATGGGCATTATCTTGAATGACGCTGCCATGTCAGATGAAAACGGCAATAAAATTCCGGTTCTGACTAACAATGATAAAGCCGGTAACATACGCTACCAAGATATAGACGGAGACGGCAAGATCACCGCTTCCACCGATCGTGTACGCTTGGGCAATTCCCTACCGGAAATGCAATATGGCGGATCTCTATGGGCTGAATGGAAAGGCATAGATTTTAACTTATCATTTCAAGGGATCGGACATCAATTAGCCTATTGGAATTGGCCCGGTACGCCCTTCAATTATCAAGCATATGCTTGTCCGGTAAATCTGATCGAAAGCCATTGGAGCCCGACAGCGACGGATGCGGAAAATGCCAAGGCAAAATATCCGAAGCTGACGACCAATAGTGCCAATATTTATGCAAAAAGCGACTTCTACATTTTCAACGGAGCTTATATGCGTATCAAAAACATCACATTAGGTTATACGCTCCCATCTGAACTCACGAAGAAGTTTTTTGTCAACAAGCTGAGGGTCTATTTCAGTGCAAATGACCTGCCCGCCTTCTCGAAATATCCCGAAGGATTCGATCCGGAATGGGGGGATCGCACAAAAGACCTGATTATGTCTTCTTACATCTTTGGCTTGAATGTTTCATTTTAATTAAAGAATCCTGTTATGAACAAAATAAACAAATATCTATTAACCGGAATAGTCGCACTAAGCATGACAGCCTGTGCCGACCTCGACCTAAATCCGCTTTCCGAAGGATCGAGCGAAAATTGGTATCACGATGAAACCGAAATAGAAATGGCACTTAACGATTTGTGGAGACCGGACTTCTTCCCGATCGATGCTATCTATTGGGATGATGATTTGTTGAACCGCAATGGTTCCAACGAAGTTACGCTCGGGACAGTCACTTCTCAATGGGGAACCTCCTCCACACGTTGGAGCTCCTTATACAAGTCCATCGCCCGTGCAACAAAAGTAATCCAAGCATTGGACAATGGCTCTGCGACCGGAATCAGCGAAAGCAAAGTAAACCAATACAAAGGAGAGGCTTACTTCATGTTGGGGTTTGCTTATTGTGAACTGACTGCCTATTATGGAGATTGCGTGTTGAATAAAGGTATGACTTTAGATGAAGCATACGCAGCGACCCGCTCACCCAAAAGCGAAGTACTTGCATATGCTTTCGAGTGTTTGGACAAAGCAGCCGAATACCTGCCCGACTCCTACAAAGGCCAGCAACGACCGACCAAAGGAGCCGCCCTCGGTTTCAAAGCCCGTTTTGCCCTTTTCCACGAAGACTGGCAAACCGCTGTCGATGCTGCACAAAAATGCATGGAGCTCGGAGTCTACAAATTGCACGACAATTATAGGGAAATGTTCCAAGCATCCAGTTCTCCCGAATTCATGTTTTATTTCAAAGGCGACTTGACATTAAAGAAAGGATACGGTTTCATGGAAAATGTACGTGACTTTGTCATACGCAAAATCGGCGGTCACTGTAACCAAAGTCCATCATTGGAACTGTTCTGTTCCTACACCTGCACGGACGGTTTGCCTATTGACAAGTCACCGCTCTATAATCCGAAAGATCCGTTTGCCAACCGAGACCCGCGCCTGGCGATGACGATCCAACCTTTCAAAACTAAATACTCTGCCGATTATGCAGAATATGAACAGTCCAAAAAAGACGGGACATTCCCTGAAAAATATCCGGACTATATCACATTAGGTTACGAATTCAATCCCAGTCCTTATGCAAATACAGTCTACGAAGTCTCTACCGGTAAGATGGTAGTCAACACCGACTCCAAAGCATCGAATCAACATTCTGCTTATAACGGACTGATTCTCCGCAAATTCGTAAAGGATGACTGGAAAGATTTCAACAATTATAATCTGAAAGCAGACAACTGCTATCCATACCTGCGTTATGCCGAGATATTGATGACTTATGTGGAAGCGAAGAACGAAATGGGACAATGTACACAAGATGATTTGGACAAAACGATCAATCAGATCCGGGAACGTGCCTATCGCGAAACGGGTATCGCTTACCCTCGCGTAGAAATGCAATCACAAGAAGCTCTGCGTAAAATTATCCGTATGGACCGCCGTTCGGAATTTGCGTTCGAGGGGATACGTTATCGCGACCTGCTGCGTTGGCGCATTGCTGAAAAATCGCACAACAAGTCCATGTATTACTTGAATCGCGCTTGGTCTAATTCTGCCAATTGGAATGGTTTGACCGGCAATGAATCAAACATCGAATTGTCTCAAGACTTCATAACTTTGTTAAAGAACTGGGACGAAGGCAACTATCCCATCGGTGGCATACCGGCAATCGATGAAAACGGGCTGCCCAATCTTGCTCCTATGGAAAGTGCCGGATATATCACCACGTTTTACAAAATGTCTTTTGACCCAACTAAAAACTATCTGTGGCCTATTCCAGCCAATGATATCTTGGTCAACGGCAATCTGACGCAAAACAACGGATATTGATTCGTAACAATCGAAGCCTCGATTTTGGCATTTCAACAATGAGAACCTATAATCGAGGCTTCGTTTAACAAATATCACCATTATGAAGTACAAACTATTTCCTCTTATTCTTTGTATAGCATTATTTTCCTGCCATCTAAAAAACAAGGAAAATATATCCGCTTCTGCCAAAGAAGTTGACATTTGCATTTACGGGGGAACATCCGCAGGCGTTGTAGCTGCCTACTCTGCAAAAAAAATGGGTAAATCCGTCCTTCTGATTGAACCGGGGAAATATTTAGGAGGTATGACAACCGGCGGTCTCGGGATGACGGATATCGGGAACAAATATGCGGTTACCGGATTGGCACGCCTTTTCTATCGTCGCATTGGAGAGCATTATAATAAATTCGAGCAATGGACCTTCCCGCCGAGTGTCGCGACTGCAACCATGAACCGCTTTGTGAAAGATGCAGATTTAGATGTCCTGTATTATCGCCGCATAACAGATGCTCAAGTCCGGAATAAAAGAATAAAAAGTATCACGTTGGAAGACTCCCGGCAACCGGATGAAAAGACCTTGATACGGGTCAAGGCCAAACAATTCATCGATTGTTCGTATGAAGGCGATTTGATGGCAAAAGCCGGCGTCTCTTATTTTGTCGGACGTGAAGGGAACGAAGAACAGGACGAGACCCTCAACGGAGTCCAGATGTCTATCTGGCACCAATTCCCGGACGGAGTCGACCCGTATCTGAAAGAGGGAGATCCGAACAGTGGCTTATGTTGGGGAATCCAACCGAACACACTGCAAGAAAGAGGTAGCGGAGATAAACTCGTACAAGCATATAATTTCCGTCTATGCCTCACCGACAAGAAAGAGAATCAACGCCCGTTCGAGAAACCGGCGAATTATGATCCGGCCAAATACGAACTATTGGCACGTGCTATCCGTAAAATGGATTTACACATAGACAATTATCTCTTATTCAACTGGGGCATGATGCCGGATAATAAATATGATGTGAATAACCGAGGGCCGCTATCGACCGATATGATCGGTATGAACTATGAATATCCGGATGGCGACTACGCAACCCGTGAACGGATCTGGCAGGAACATGTAGACTACACAAAAGGGCTACTCTATTTCCTTACACACGATGAAAAAGTTCCCGCCGAACTTCGCGACCAGGTTTCCAGATTCGGATGGGCGAAAGATGAATTTGTAGACAATGATAACTTCCCGACCCAGCTATACGTGCGTGAAGCCCGCCGTCTGGACGGGGAATATATCATGACGCAAAAGAATTGTCAGGGAGAAGAGACCGTTGGAGATGCGATCGGAATGGCTGCCTACGGGATGGACTCCCATAATTGCCAACGCATCATCACAAACGGGATGGTAAAAAATGAAGGGGATGTCCAATATCATGGCTTCCCACCCTATCCGATCTCGTATAAGAGCATTACGCCTAAACGCGAAGAATGTACTAATCTACTGGTCCCCGTATGTATTTCTTCCACCCATATCGCTTTCGGATCGATCCGGATGGAACCGGTCTTTATGGTGCTGGGACAGTCGGCAGCCGTAGCATCGGCATTAGCGATCGACGATAATACCGACGTCCAGACAATAGACGTAACCAAACTGAGGAGAATCTTGAGAGACAATCCTTATCTGGATGGTTCTACTCCGGAAATATTAGTCGATGACAGCGATATAGATAAAATAGGAAGATCCGGACATTGGCAAAAAAGTTTCGGAGCACATTACAAGAACAGCTTCTTAAAGTCGGCGAATCAGAAGAACGACTGCTCTTTCACCTTTATGCCTGTTATCAAAAAAGCGGACACATATGAAGTTTTCTTTTACTGCACAGCCCTTCCCGACCAGGAGATGCCCGAAGTTATGGCTTTTGACATTACCGGAAAAGGAGGCACCAAGCAAGTAGAAATATCGCCCAGATCTTATAAAGGTTCATGGGTAAGTTTAGGCACATACGAGTTTGAGAAAGGTAGCTGGACATCTTCTATCAGGATTGACGGCAGCCGTTCGAAAGGAGCCTTATTTGCCGATGCGATTATATTAGTTCCTAAAAAATAAAATTCTTATCTTTATGGCTCCCATAAAGACCAGTATAAAAAGAGAATACCATGATTACACGACGTGATTTTTTAAAAGTAACGGCGGCAGGAGGCGCATTAGCCTCTTTAGGTAGCGTGACGGAAGCAAAGGCCGCGATGCAGTCAGCCGTTCCCGATGAAAGGTTCTGCCATGAAGGGGCGCGTAAGATTCCGGTGATTGCAGAAGCAGACCTTGTGGTCGCGGGAGGAAGTGCACGTGCCATTGCCGCCGCTGTGGCCGCAGCGAAAGCGGGCAGCCGGGTTTATCTGATCGGCTATATGCCTTATTTAGGTGAAGACATATGCGGCTCGCATCTCTACGAACGGGAGGAAGGGGAAAAACCGCAGACGGCACTTGCACGCAAGCTCTTTCCGGGGAAAAATTTCCCGACTCCGCTTCATATAAAGAAAACGCTGGAAGACGAGCTGATCGACAACAACGTCCGGTTCCTTTACAGCAGCTACGTGACGAATGTGCTGACAGATCCGTCCGGTAAACCTGCGGGCGTCGTGATGGCAAACCGTTCGGGCAGACAGGCTATCCGCTGCAAAGCGATTATCGACGCGACGCACAATGCTTCCGTTGCCGCGCTATCAGGAGCGGAACGTAAACCTTTTACCGCCGGTATGCAGGAATTCTGCTATACCGTAGTAGGAAATACCCCGAAAGAAGCGCCTGAAATTATCCGGGCCGAAGCGTTGTCCCAGCCCGTCAAGGTTGGCGAAAAAAACTATCCGGTCACCCGCTACACATTCCGTTTACCGCTCAAAGACGACTCGTATGCTTCACTGGCGGAGGCCGAACAGATCATCCGTAACCGGACCTGGGACATAGAACAGGTCGATAGCTCGGATCTGCTCTGGTATATTCCGAAACAGACGATTATCAGCGAGAAGGCATATAACGGGAAGCCGGCATCCCTCCGCAAACTGCCGATGCAAGCGTTCAAATCAAAGAATATCGCGAACCTGTGGGTACTCGGTCCCTGTGCAGAGATACCGAGAGAGCTGGCAGGCCAAGTGATGCGCCCCGTACCGGCCCTGTTCATTGGAGAAATGATGGGCGAGATGGTCGCCGGACAGATAAAGGATATGCCCGTACCGGCCCAGGCCACCGTCCGCCAACCGAAAGTAAACGCTTCGAACTACGGAGAAACAGGCGAACTGCTTTCCCCGCTCCGTCCGTCCCTGCAAAAAGGCTTCGTAGATTCCCCCGCAGGTGCACTTCCGGTTTTAGGAAGTTATGACGTCGTGGTAATGGGAGGCGGCACGGCAGGCGCTTCAGCCGGCATATCGGCAGCCAAACAGGGAGCCGATACATTAGTGCTGGAATACCTGCACGGGCTTGGCGGATTGAGCACGTTAGGGATGATCGGGGTCTACTGGGACGGCTTCCGAGGCGGATATACGGCCCATATAGACAAGAGTGTCCTGGCAATGGCCCCCGAAGACCATCCGAGACAGCCCAAAGGGGAAGGACGTTTCCCCGCCGACTGGAAAATGGAATGGCATCGCAAAGAACTGTTACAGGCAGGAGGCAAACTCTGGTTCGGCGTGATGGGATGCGGGGCTTTGACTGAAGGGAACCAGGTAAAAGGAGTCGTAGTCGCCACCCCCTTCGGACGAGGCGTCATCCTGTCCAAAGTTCTGATCGACAGTACCGGAAGCGCAGATATAGCCATTGCAGCCGGTGCAGCGTTCGATTATACTGGCAAAAAAACAATCGCCGTACAAGGTGCGGGAACCGGCAAATGGGCGCCGGGCGACTATTACAACAATAACGACTGGCTGTTCGTTGACGACACGGATATCCTGGATGTCTCACGCGCTTTCGTCCAAGCCAAGACAAAATTGCAAGGGCAATACGACCTGGTCAAAATCCCCCAGACACGCGAACGCCGCCGGATCATAGGCGACTACATCATCTCGGTCTACGACGTGATCAACCACCGTCGTTACCCCGACACGATCTCTTATCACAAAAGTTCGTTCGACACACACGGCATGATCATCGACCCGTTCTTCATCCTGAACCCGCCGGAAAAGCGGCACAAGATCTATGATGCGGATGTCCCGTTGCGCTGTCTGTTACCGAAAGGATTGGAAGGTATCCTGACAACCGGCCTGGGAGCAAGTGCGCACCGGGATGCCATGCCGGTGATCCGTATGCAGCCCTGCCTGCAAAACCAGGGATATGCAGTCGGTTACCTTTCCGCCTTGTGTGTCAAGGAAAACAAATCTCCCCGAAAGATAGACATCAAGAAGGTACAACGCCATTTAGTCAAGATCGGCAACCTTCCGGAACGGGTGTTGACGGATAAGGAGTTTAAAGGATTCAGCAATTCCGAGATGAAAAAGGCGCTCGCCGGCGTGACAGACAACTACAAAGGACTCGAAATATTGCTGACCGATCCCGAACGTTGCATCCGGCTCACCGGCAAACAAATCGCCGGAGCAACCATGCCGGAAGAGAGAGTAATCCTTGCCAGCATCCTTTGTATCTTAGGTGAAGGGAAGCATGCTCCGATACTGGCAGAAGCCATCCGGCAATATAAGGATTGGGACGAAGGCTGGCACTATACCGGCATGGGACAGTTCGGCATGTGCCTCAGCCGCCTGGATGCTCTGATCACCTCATTAGGGAATGCCCGCGACACTTCTGCCCTTCCCGCCGTACTCGAAAAGGCAAAGAAGTTGGAGCCGGAAGACTATCTCTCCCACTTCCGTGCCATCGCCATGGCCACCGAGGCAATCGGCAGCCGCGAAGCCGTTCCCGTACTGGCGACCCTGCTGACGACACCGGGCGTACGGGGCCATTCGATCCTTTCGTATGCCGAAGCACGCAGCAGTGCCGTTCCCGACCTCAACGACACGTCCACCCGTAACCTCGCATTGAAGGAATTGCATCTGGCAAGAGCCCTTTACCTATGCGGCGACCAGGACGGCATCGGGGAAGAGGTGCTCCGTCGGTACGCCGACGGTCTGCAAGGCCATTACGCCCGTTATGCAAATGAAATATTAAACAGTAAATAATGCCTTATGAGAAAGAAAACACTTATACTCTCTCTCCTTTTGGCCTGTGCGGCCGCATTCGGCCAGTCGTCCTACGACCTGGTGATCGTCGGCGGCAACCCCGGAGGCATCATGGCTGCCATCTCGGCCGCCCGGATGGGGAAGAAATCGGTGATACTCGAACGTACCCGCTATGTCGGCGGACTTCCCGCCAACGGACTCGGAGCAACCGACATCGCCACCCGTGCCGCCACGACCGGCCTGTTCCGTGAGTTTGTGGACGGAGTGAAACAATACTATATCGACACCTACGGCCCTGACTCCGAGCAGGTGAAGGTATGCAGCGACGGCTACCATTTCGAACCCTCCGTCGGGGCACGCATCTTCCAGAAGATGCTCGACGGGCAGAAGGACAAGATCACCGTCCTCACCATGCGCCAGTTCGATGCCGAAGACGAAAACATCGTCATGCGCGACAACCGCATCGAGAAGATCCGCATCCTGAACCGGGAAACCGGGGAGATGGAGGAATACACCGGTTCGGTATTCCTGGATGCCACCTACGAAGGTGACCTCGGAGCCGCCGCCGGCGTTCCTTTCCGCGTAGGGCGCGAAGGGAAAGACGAGTTCGGCGAGCCCGGAGCCGGACGCGTCTACAAGTATTGGGGCGGTCCGGAAGGCGACGGCAGCACGTTCAAGAAAGACAATGCCGTGCAGTCCTACAATTACCGCCTCTGCCTGACCAACAATCCGGCGAACCGCGTGGCTTTCACCAAGCCGGCCCGTTACAACCGCGAAGACTATGCCTCCATCGTGGAGGACGTCTGGACCGGACGCAACACGGATGCCGCCATGCAACGCGTGACTTCCGAAATGATGGAAGAGAACCGGAAACACATCAAAGCCGGCAACCCCTCCAAACTTCCGGGCGACAAATGGGGGATCGCCAAGATCACCAACATCGTCCACGTCCCGAACATGAAGACGGACGCCAATAACCAGCACGGCGTGTTCGTATCGACCGACCTGCCGGAAGAGAACTGGCCCTGGCCCACCTCTTCGTGGGAATGGCGCGACAAGTTCGCCCAACGCTTGCGCGAATACACCGAAGGGCTTTTCTGGTTCGCCCAGAACGACCCTGAACTGCCCGCCCACTTCCGCAAAGCGGCAAAAGAATGGGGACTTTCAAAAGATGAATACACGGATAACGAGCATTTCCCGCGCCAGGTCTACGTCCGCGAAGGCCGCCGTTTCGAAGGCGCCTACTTCTTTACCGCCAACGATGCCATCCCGGTAACGATCGGCAGCCGCCCGCCCATCCACGAAAGCAGCATAACGGCGAGCCATTATGCGCTGGACTCGCATGCGGTACGGAAAAGAGAAGAAGGGAGGGTGCATCTGGACGGTTTCCTGAGCTATCCTTCGGCAGTTTACACAGTCCCTTATGGCGTGATGGTCCCGAAAGAAGTGGACAACCTGCTGTTGCCCGTTCCGGTGTCGGGTTCGCACATCGGATTTTCCACCCTGCGCATGGAGCCCTGCTGGATGGCGATGGGACAGGCCGCCGGTATTGCTTCGGCCCTTTCGATCGACGGGAAGGTGAAGGTGCAGAACATCGACCTCCCCCGCCTGCAGGACAAGCTGGTCGACCAGAAGGCGACGCTCATGTATTTCAAGGATGTGGATTACACGAGTCCCCACTTCCGCATGGTGCAGTATTTGGGACTGCGAGGCTATCTCCCCGAATGGAATGCCCGCCTGCAAGACCCGGTGGATGCGGCGACATTAGTCGCCTGGGAAAAACTGGGCGGAACGGACCTGCCGGGCATCGAAGCCGGGAAAGCGACAAGGCTGGCGGCTTTGCAAATGATTTATCAGAAAATAAAGAAATAGGTTTCACCTAAAGTAAAAATGCCCCTGTACCCTAACATGGAGGATACAGGGGCATTCCAACCCGTATTCGGCGGTTATTCGAAGGACTTGCAATAGTTCAAGACTTCCACATTACGGATCGAGCTCTTGAAATCTCCCGCTTTTTCCAACGGGAACACCAATGTGCGGACATAATTCATCGAATCTTTTCCTCCGTTGAAATACTGTTTTCGGATAGTCAGATCCTCTTTCAACTTTCCGTCGATGTAAAGCCGCGTAGATTTCTCGTCCCCGGTAATGGTTACCGATGCGGTCTCTTCGGGATAGAACTGGTAGTTGAAGGTATTCAGATAGCCATCGCGGATAAATCCCAACTTTCCGGAAGCCGGATCAGACAGGTAAAAGACGGCGTCAGGCGAACGGAACAACTCGGTTCCCTTTTCCTCCGTCTCCGCTTTGATATCGAAAGAGACGGTGTAATGGTAGCCGATCTCTTTCAATCCCGTTTCCATTCCCGGCTTCAATGTTTCGAGGTTGTAGACGGCACGCGGCTTCGTACCGATACGTCCGGCCACGTTCACGCCAGGAGCTTCGCTGATCGCCATACGCGCACTGTTAAAGTCGGCATACGGAACCGTACAATCCTTCCCTGTCCACATTTTGACGGCCAACGTCTGCATGGCGGGAAACACGCGGTAGTGAATATCCTTCGTACTGATGCCGTTGCCTGCATGGTCGTTCCAGACGGCAAACATACCGCCTTTGATCTGCTTATGCTTTTCGGGGAACACCTCTTTCCCGACATGGGCGGGCGTCCATTCCTTATAAAGCATTTCCGTATTCAGGTAATCGTAATAATAGCCGGCTGCGGGAACGATATACAGGTATCCGTCGGGAATGCTGATCAGGTCATACCCTTGCTTGATCATCTCTTTCGGATCGGCATAGCCGTTATACCAGGCACTCATCAACACATTCTTCGACTTGACAGGCGTCTCGCCCTTCGCATGCGTCAAGGCTCCCCAGACACAAGCCTGCTTGCCGAAACCTTCCACGAAACGGATATAATGATCGGTGAAAGCACGGAATTTCTCCACCACATCCTGCTTCTTGTTGGAATATTCGTCCGTTCCGATATGGACGCGTTTGCCGGCAAAGACCGGATTGCGCCCCTCCAGGTACTCGCGGAAAAGAGCGTCTACGAACTCGTATGTCTCAGGCTTGAACAGGTCGAGATGGTCCATGCCGTATTCCGCACTTCCGATCTCCGGCTTGTATTGTGTAAGCGCAAGCGAATGGGCCGGCACGTCTATCTCCGGGATAATCTCCACACCCAGGCTGTCGGCGAGTTGTTGCAGGGCGATAAACTCCTTTTTCGTATAATAGCCGTCACGGGCGGTCAGGCCCGGGAAAGTTTCGCATTCGAGGCGGAAAGCCGAATAGGTCTTGTTCCAGTCGTGGTTGTAATACTGCTTGAAGGCATTATCGTTCAGATGGATCTGGAAGGTGTTCATCTTATAGTAAGCCATCATCTTCACATAGTCGCGCAACATGCTCATCGGGATAAACTTACGTCCGCAATCCATCATAAAACCACGGATCGCATAGTCGGGATAATCGCGGGCCGTTCCTTTGGGCAGAGCCTGGTCAGCCTGCTGTTCGGTCAGTTGCAGCAACGTGCGGGTAGCCCAATACAGTCCCTTGCTCTTGGGAGCGGTAACGGTGACGCGGTCGGTGATCTTCATCGTATAGCCTTCCTCTCCCAAACGGTTGTCGGACGAAAGGGACAAAACGAAATCGCCGGCAGCCGCACGGCCTTGCACAACCTTCATGCGGCGGCCGAACATCAGTTCATAATCTTCGGCAAACTGGTTGGCGACACGGGCCACGGCCGGATCTTTTCCGGTATAGACGATCCGGGATGTCGCCGTAGGGGTGAACATTCCCTGACTTCCTCTCCACTCCTGCAATTCAGGGATGACGAACGGTTTCTTGTTATTTGCGGCGTCTGCCTTCTGAGGTAATAACAATAATAATGCTGCCGAAAGCAGCCAATAGAGTTGTATCTTCATAGGTATTTGAATTTATTGCGGACAAAGATACAAATTATTCCTTATCCGCCACAACCGGAAGCACCGGCCCGTTTTCGTTAAAAGATGACTAAATAGCAGGGCCTTTCTGAATGATTTATTACTTTTGCATTCAAAATCATTTTAATGAGTTACAATTGGAACACACGGACGGAGCTTTTGTTAGGGGCCGACCGGATGGAACAGCTTGCACATAGCCATGTGCTGATAGTAGGATTAGGAGGTGTGGGCGCTTATGCCGCCGAACAGATATGCCGGGCCGGAATCGGCCACATGACGATTGTCGATGCCGACACGGTGAACGAGAGCAATATCAACCGCCAACTGCCGGCGTTACATTCGACGTTAGGAATGCCGAAAGCCGAAGTTGTAGCCCGTCGCCTGTCGGATATCAATCCGAGGCTGAAACTAAACGTCCTGAACGAGTTCCTGCGCGACGAGCGGACGGAAGAGGTGCTCTCGGCGACCCGATATGATTTCGTCATCGACGCGATCGACTCCCTCAGCCCGAAGGTATTCCTCTTGTATCACGCTTATAAGAAAGATATCCCCGTCGTTTCCTCGATGGGCGCCGGAGCCAAACGGGACCCGTCGCAGGTCAGGATCGCGGATATCTCGAAGACCTGCAACTGCGGCCTGGCAAAAGCCGTACGCAAGCGGCTGCGCGGATTGGGTGTAAACAGAGGGATCCCGGTTGTCTTCTCCACCGAGATCGCCAATCCGGATGCCATCATAGAAGTGGAAGGCGAGCAATGCAAACGCACCACGACCGGCACGGTATCTTATATGCCTGCCATATTCGGATGCTACTTAGCCTCCTATGTCATTAACCAAATGAAAGTAGAAGACTGACATGATACAAACAGAAGGAATAACCAAGAGCTTCGGCTCCCTGCAAGTCTTGAAAGGAATCGACCTGACGATAGGCGAGGGCGAGGTCGTGGCGATTGTCGGCCCGAGCGGGGCAGGCAAGACGACCCTGCTCCAGATCATCGGGACACTCGATGCGCCGGACAACGGCAAACTGTATATAAACGGGACCGAAACCGTACGTCTTTCCGAAGAAAAACTGGCCGCTTTCCGCAACCGGAACATCGGCTTCGTCTTCCAGTTCCACCAGCTTTTGCCGGAGTTCACGGCTTTGGAGAACGTGATGATCCCGGCACTGATCGCCCGTGAAAAACCGGCTGCGGCAGAGAAAAGGGCGAAGGAGATCCTCGACTTCATGAACCTGACGGACCGGATGTCCCACAAGCCCAACGAACTGTCGGGCGGAGAGAAACAGCGCGTAGCCGTTGCCCGCGCCCTCATCAACAACCCGTCCGTGATCCTTGCCGACGAACCTTCGGGCAGTCTGGACACCAAGAATAAGGAAGAATTGCACAAGCTCTTCTTCGACCTGCGTGACCAGATGCACCAGACATTCGTGATCGTCACGCACGACGAGCAACTGGCAACCGATACGGACCGCGTGATCCACATCAAGGACGGAACGGTTCAACAGTCGGAAGAGGAAAGTTGAAAAGGGAGAGTGACAAGAGGGCTATTATTTCTTAATTTTTAATTCTTAATTATTCATTCAAACATGGCGGACAACAGAGTCACATTCGGTAGCAAACTCGGAGTTATCCTGGCTACCGTCGGATGCGCCGTAGGACTGGGAAGCATCTGGCGTTTTCCCTATATGTTAGGAACGAACGGCGGCGCCGCGTTCCTGCTCATCTATATTCTTTTCATGGTATTCTTAGGCATTCCGGTGATGATAACCGAATTCTTCATCGGCCGGTACTCCCGCAGCAATACGGTCGGCTCGTTTAAGAAGATGGCTCCCGGAACCAAATGGTGCTGGATCGGATACAACGGCATCTTAGCGGCTTTCCTGATCTTAGGCTTCTATGCGGTCGTCTCCGGCTGGACACTCGAATATGTCTGGCAGACGGTGAACGGCAGCCTTTACAGTACGCCAGGCGTGGACTTTACCGCCGACTTCGACAACTTCTCTTCCAATGTCTGGCGACCGATCTTCTGGACGGCGATCTTTATCGGGCTGACGCATTTCGTGATCGCTTCGGGTGTGGAGAAAGGGATCGAGCGGGCTTCCAAGATCATGATGCCGCTCCTGTTCCTCATCCTGGTCGTAATGTGCATACGCTCCGTCACGTTGCCGAATGCGGAAGCGGGGCTGGTGTACCTGTTCAAACCGGATTTCAGCAAGCTGACTTCATCCGTCGTGCTGAGTGCCGTCGGGCAGGCGTTCTTCTCGCTGAGCCTCGGCATGGGTTGCCTGATTACCTATTCTTCTTATTTCGGAAAAGACACCAATATGCTGGCGACGGCCTGGCAGGTGACGATCATCAATACCTTCGTGGCGGTCCTGGCGGGGATCATGATCTTCCCGGCCGTCTTCAGCTTCGGGATCGCCCCGTCGGCAGGCGCCCAACTGGTATTCATCACCCTGCCCTACGTATTCGAGCAGTTGCCGTTCAGCAGCTTGTGGTCGCTTATCTTCTATATCCTGCTGGCGATGGCGGCGCTGACTTCCACCATTTCCCTGCATGAGGTGGTTACCGCCTATATCCATGAAGAGTTCCATATGACACGGAAGAAAGCGGCCTGGTTCGTCTCTGCCGGCGTTTTATTCTTAGGCATACTCAGTTCACTCTCGTTCGGGTTATTGAAAGAGTTCACGATAGGCGGACTGATCTTTTTCGATGCGCTGGATTACCTGACGGCCAAAATCATGTTGCCGTTAGGGGGAATGCTGACCTGCATCTTCGTCGGGACGCGTGTCGACAAGAAGATCCTGAAAGCTGAGCTGACCAACGAAGGAACGATCAAGTTCCGCCTCTTCTCCATCTATGTCTTCTTCATGAAATACGTCTCCCCGATCGTCATCGGCATCGTATTCCTGAACGAACTGGGCCTGCTCGACCAGTTGAAGAAACTATTTTAAAATAAACCGGGAAGTCCCTTGCTTATCCGCAGGGAACTTCTACCTTTGTGAAAGAGTATTCACTTAATAACAATTGCCTTATGGAGATCAAAACCATTCGAAAGAAAAGAGCGGTATCTTTCCGGAAAACGACAGAAGATCCATTTCCTACTTGGAAAGAAATGCAGCAGATAAGAGAAGAAAGAACTTCCCGCTACGGATTCGATCCTGCTACCGAAAGCGGAACGCTTTCCACCGAACAGCTCGCGAACATGATTCGCGAAGCCGAACAAGGACCTTTCTATACACTTGAAGACGGTAAAAAAATGATGCAACAATGGAGGGAACAAAGGCAAAACCGGTAATCGCCTCTTTGCTTTTTTATTCATCAGTCGACCAAATCTTTACATATGGAAAAGAGAACTTCGGTGAACAAATAGCAATCCAATACGAGAACCTTATATTTGAAAAAGTACGGCAATTAGCCACAGACTACTTGCTACATGGGGAATATCCTTATCTTCCGACAAAAGATAAACGATATAGAAGAATTGTCCTTCCCACCCATCTGATCGTCTACCGTATAACGGCTAAACAAATCGAAGTATTAGACATTATACATCAGGCGCAAAGTATCTCTCATATAAAACGACTACGGAACATCAAACCATAAACAGATTCGACTATGAACTGGCGCGACCTTCTCTATTTCTCCAAAGGCGAACGGAGGGCACTGACTTTGCTCCTTTGCCTTATCACCATTTCCTGGATTTTATTGCTTTGGACAGACGGGAAACGGATGCCTATCGCTTCGCAGACGGATGCCCATCGAACGGAAAACCGACAGGCATCGGGCGAAAAACGGATAATCACCGGAAAAAACACATCCGAAAGGGAAACCGATTCTATCCGGCAGGAATCCGTATCCCATCCGAACGGAAATAAAAATACCCTTAAAGGTAAAAATTCCGCCCTTGCAGGTAACAGATCCTACCCTGCAGGGAAGAAACGGAAAGAATATTCCCCTTACCCCCGGACGGAAAAGTACACGCCAGGGACCCTTGTCGAGCTCAACACCGCCGACACCACGATCCTGAAAAAAGTCCCCGGCATCGGCAGCACCTTCGCCCGGCGGATCGTGAAGTACAGGGAGCTCTTGGGCGGCTTCTACGATGTCAGCCAATTAGCGGAAGTGTACGGGATCGACGAAGAACGCTACCAGGCCCTCGCCCCCTGGTTCACCCTCGACACGCTCCACATACGCCGGTTAGAGGTCAACACATTGCCTGCCGCCGCCCTCCGCAAGCATCCTTACCTCGACTACCGGCAGGCAAAAGCGATCGAACAGCTCCGAAAACAAAAAAGCAGGCTCTCCGGGTGGGAGAACCTGCAACTGATTGAAGAATTTACTGATACGGACAAGAAACGGCTCGCACCGTACCTGTCATTTAAGTGAACTTCAAAAACGTATGTCTCCCTGCGTGCTCCGCCCAGAAGATATCGCGTACCGTAGATGTACGGAAAATAAGGGATTACAGGATAGGCGGAACATGCAGAGATCAAGTTTTGCAGAATTTAAAGTTGAAAGTTACTTTTCTTTCGTATCTTAGTATCGGGAAAGCCCGGCTTTCTCTAATTTTCAATTGTCAACTATATCATGGTTTATCTGAAGCAAATCAAACTAATCAATCCGGACGAGGTGTCGGGGCCGGTAGAAGACCTGAAATATCCGTACAAGGCAGCAGCCGTGCGGTATATGGACGAACTGGTATTCACGAAGTCCGTCACGTTCTTAGTGGGAGAAAACGGGATCGGCAAATCGACCTTGTTAGAGGCCGTCATGTATAAATACGAGCGACGCAACGAAGATTTACAAGGCATGTTGAACGATGGAGACGAGAGCCACAAGGTCCTCGCCAATGTCTTGCCCGACCAGATTCGCTTAGTGGAAGTGCGCAAGCCAGACGACCATTTCTTTTTCCGTGCCGAATCCTTTTTTGACCATGCCCGCGAGATCGATGCCCAATCGATGCGCGACATCCTCAAATACGGGCGCGACTACTCCATGGCACGCTATGGGGGACGACGCCTGTTGGAACAGTCGCACGGTGAAAGTTTCCTCAGCACGTTCCTCAATTACGGAGAACGGAACATGCTCTATATCCTCGACGAGCCGGAAGCCGCCCTTTCCCCCCAGCGCCAACTGTCGCTGCTCGTACGGATAAAAGAGTTGGTGGACCAGGGATGCCAGCTCATCATCTCCACCCATTCTCCGATACTGATGGCTTATCCGGGAGCCGACATCTACAACATAGACGAAGACGGCGCCCGCCTGACTTCTTTCGAAGAAACGGAACATTACCAACTGACGAAATATTTCCTGACGCACACGGAACAGATGCTCCGCGAACTGGGCATCGTCTAAGCCGGACCTCAAAGATATACAGGGCGGTTATTCCGGCACAAACTTCTCCAGATACTCGCTGGGCTGCATGCCGAATTCCTTCTTGAAACAGACACTAAAATACTTCGGGTCGTTAAAGCCGACGGCATAAGCCAATTCGGAAACGCGGATATGCTTCTTCTCTTCCATGATCCGGCAGGCTGCCTTCAGGCGGATGTTCCGAATAAAGGCGGAAGAGTTGAGTCCGGTAAGCGATTTCAGCTTGCGGTAGAGGGTGGATTTGCTCGTACCCATTTCATCGAGGAATACTTGCTGGTCGAAGTCGGGGTCCGACAGGTGGCGGTTGACACAATCGATCGCCTGCTGTAGGAAATTCTCGTCGAGGCTCGTATAGTTGAGTTCGTTTGTCTCGAACACCAACTGTTTCTTAAAGTCGCCCGACACACGTTCCTTCTGCTTCAACAAATTATTGATACGGGCGTGGAGCACGCTCAGGTTGAACGGCTTCGTAATGAAGCCGTCCGCACCGGCGTCATACGCCTCCGCCCGGTCTTCCTCCCGATTCTTCGCCGTCAGCAGGACGATAGGGATATGGCTGGTTTCAAGGCAGCCTTTCATCCGTTTGCAGAACTCGATCCCATCCATTTCGGGCATCATGATGTCGGAGACGATCAGGTCGATATCTTCCCGGCCGATAATCGCCATCCCCTCTTTTCCGGTGGTAGCGGTAAAGACCTTGTAGGTCGGACTCAACAAGCGGACCATCAGATGCAACAGGTCCTCATTATCCTCGATCAACAGCAGAGTCCGGAGGTGATCGGCCGGCTTCGCGGGTTCGGTTTCCGGTTCCTTCAAGACGGGAACGGCAGTCGCCGGAGTTGTCTGAACCCGTATGCTTTCATCGACCTCTTCGGGGAGATAATAATCACGACGGATAGGGATGATCACGGTAAAGGCGGTACCTTCGTCCTGTTTGCTCGACACCGTTATGTTTCCTTTGTGCAACTGTACTAGGTCTTTGGTCAGCGAAAGCCCGATACCCGTTCCGATCGTCTTGAACTTGCGATAGTCACCTTCGTAAAACCGCTTAAACAGGTTCTTCACGGCCTCCGGCGAGAGCCCTTTTCCATTATCTTTTATGACGATCCCGGCTTTCCCCGGTTCAACGACCGACAGCTCCACACGGACCACACCGCCGGGCTCGTTGTATTTGGCGGCATTGGACAGGAGATTATACAAGATCTTGTCTACCTTGTCCGTGTCGAACCAGGCAGGCAACTGTTCGGGCCGGCAGACCAGTGAGAAGTTGATCTCCTTCTTCTTGATCAGCGGACGGAAACTATCCACACTGTTGCGGACAAACGCAGCCAGGTCGCCCTGCGAGACCTTCAACTTCAGGTTGCCGGTCTCCGCCTTCCTGAATTCCAGTATCTGTTGGAGCAGGCGAATCAGGCGGTTGATATTGTTCGTCATGACCTGATAGTGCTCCTCGTTCTGCGGACTGATCCTCTTCAACTCGTCCACCGCAGCCGACAGGATGGTGAGCGGGGTCAACAATTCATGCGTGATATTCGTAAAGAACTGCAATTTGGAATGGTTCACCTCCTCCGCCTTCGCCTGTTCGAGGCTGCTTAGATGCAAGGCGTTCTGCATCTCGATCCGGTAATGCACGATCCGGTAAGCGGCATACGCCAAGAGGCACAACAAAAGGACATAGCCGGCATACGCCCACCCCGATTTCCAGGGCGGCGGCAAAATCACGACCGACAGATGCCTGGCTGTCTGGTTCCAAGTCCCGTTAGAATTGGTCGATTTGAGCAGGAAGCTGTAAGTCCCCGGCTTCAGGTTATTGTAATAGGCCAAAGGATGCGAGGCATCGGCATACTGCCAGCCTGAATCGAAACCTTCCAGTTTATAAGCATATTTAATCTGCCGGGGATTGGAGAAACTCAAGGCGGCAAACTCGATGCTGAAGTTATTCTTACGGTAGTCCAACCGGATACGGTCCGTAAAATCGGGTGCCAGCCGGGATATCTCCTCCTTCTCCTCCGCATCGAGCAGAGACCAGGAACGATTGTATATTTTGATATCCGTAATCCGGACCGGCGGGAACGTCTCTTCGTCCGTCATCCGGTCGGGAAAAAAACTGTTGTAGCCGCGGTATCCTCCAAAGAACATCTCGCCGTTGGTATCGGTAAAAGCCGTGTTCCGGTAAAAGATGTTATCCTGCAAGCCGTCGGAAACGGTGTACAGGCGGTAGGCCACATCCGAAAGATTGTCCGGGATACGGACTTTCATCAGGCCTACGTTCGTACCCATCCAAAGGTTCCCCTGCCGGTCCTCCTGGATGCTGAAGATGGCGTCGCCGGGCAAATTGGCAAGTTTGTGCACCGGGATGAACCGGTCCTGCTCCGGATCATAGAGGTTAAGCCCCCCTCCTTCCGTCCCCGCCCAAAGACGTTTGCGGCTGTCGATAAAGAGAGAGAGGACGGAAATGCTGATCAACTTATCTTCGTCGAGAGAATAGCGTTCAAACGACATTTCACCCGGCCGCGACAAATCGCCGGTGATCCTGATCACCCCGCCGTTATTCGTTCCGGTCCAGATTTGCCCCTGCGAATCCTGCACGATAGCCTGATAAGCATAAGCATTGACAGAAGTGCCATCCAGTTTCACGGAATCGAACCGGACACCCTCGCCGTTTGCCATAAGGACACATATGCCGTTACGGGTACCGAACCAGGTATTCCGTTCCCGGTCTTCACAAATCGAAAAGATGCACTGGTTAGGCAACCAGGGGGCGGAGCCGTAGTCAAGCAACTGCGCCTGCTCGCCGGCAGGCAGCGACCGGTCGTAAGAAACAGCTCCCCAGTCATACGTCCCCAGCCAAATCCGCTCCGAAGTAGGAGACTGGACGATCGTATTGACCGTAGGCAGACGGCCTAACTTCCTGAACTCCGGCAAATCCAGATTGTGGGTATAACTCCCGGCCGCACGGTCATGGACGAAGAATCCCCAACTCCCCAGACCTATCCAAAGCAGCCCTTCCCTGTCCACCATCAGACTGCGGACAGAAGAGTTCGTAAGCAGCGGGTTATCGATCGCCTCCAACCGGTCCAGCCTAAACTCCGGTTTGCGGGTAATAACCGTATTCACCCCTCCTCCCAACAATCCGAGCCACATCATCCCTTCGTCGTCCCGGAATACGGAATTGACATCATTATAATGTACGGACTTATCCGAATTGTCCGGACAGTAGTTCCGGAACAGGCCGTTCTCTTCGTCGTAAAGCACGCTTAACCCGCCACGGGTCCCTACCCAGAGTGTCCCCGTATTCAGGTCTTCCTCCATGTCGTAGACGATATCATAGCAAAGGCTGTTCGGATCGTTGTCGTCATGCCGGAACTGCTTCCAGCCCAAATGCTCCGGCTCATAGGGGTTCTCAAGCAGGAACAAGCCGTAGCCCCACGAGGCGACCCAGATACGTTGCTTGCTGTCCTCGAATATACCGAAAGCGGAATTCAACTCGTTCAACGCCGGATAGGCATACACCTCATCCTTCTGCCCGTCGTACCGGAAGATACCGTCAGACCAGGTTCCGATCCACAGGTTCCGCCTGGAGTCTTCGACCAAAGCCTTGACAGACCCCTTCACGATACCGGGTTTGAAGGCGATGCAGGAATCCTGCCCGGGAAGATATTCGAATACACCCGTCTCCGTCCCGATAAACACACGGTCGGAAGAGGTGACCAGCAGGCGGTCCACTATGCTGCGCTGCAATCCCGGACAGGTGATTTTCCGTATCTGCCCGTTCGTCTTATCCAGCACGTTCACCCCGTCGTAGGTCGCAATCCACAAGTTATGCCGGTTGTCATCCGTGATGCAGTTGATGGTATTGTTGCTCAACAGTCCGGGCGTATGCAGGTTCGATTTGAAAGTCCTAATCTGATAGCCGTCATAGAGGCACAGCCCGCTATTGGTGGCGATCCAGATATACCCGTCCTTGTCCTGATACACCTGGCGCACCTCGTCCGTCGGGAGTCCGTTTTCTACCGATATATGTCCGAAACGCAAAGCAGGGAAAGGATGATCCGATCCATACAAACGGGGAAGGACGAAGAATAACAACGTCATAACCCATAGACGTATTGACATAGTATCAGACATAGTGTTTTTGTTGTGTTTCCGGCAAAAATAAAGAAAGTTTCCGATTTATCTCTCCCAGGCATTCAGTATTTCCGCCACATAGACGTTGTGCGGGTTCCCCGCCATGGCGCTGTACCACTTTTCGTATAAGGCGGGATCGACAAAATGATCCTTATCCATCTTAGTCACGTAAAGGGTTTTGCATTCAAGCGTCAGGCGCGATTCCTCGAAACAAGGGTTACCCAGATCGGTAAAGCGGGGCGTCAAACCCGTAGCAGCCACCTTGTCGATGTCCCGTCCCGACTTCGAACCGCAAATCTTGTGGGCGTCCTTATGCTCTTCCCCCAAGAAGGAAAGCGTGAAAGCGCCCTTCGCATCGACAAACTCGCGGGTATAACGTTCCGGACGGATAAAGACAAACACAACCGGCTTGTTCCACAGGAAACCTGCGCCTCCCCAGCTTGCCGTCATCATGTTGAACTTGTCCTTGTCGCCGGCGCTTACCAGCATCCACTCTTTTCCTATGATCTCGATAAAATTGTCTTTGATCAGACTCAGTTCTATTGCCTTCATAATTTCATACCTTATTTAAACCTCCCAAAGATACAGAAATATTTATTTGCGTGAGTGCTGAATTTAAATATTACAGAATAATAGCCGGGAGAGCGATAAAGATATGGCATATTAAGATATATTTCAGTACGGTTATCCGGATATTCTTGTCCATACAAAATATTTTCTTTAGGTTTGTAGCTTAATATTCACGTAATTATCAAGACGATAAACTGCCAAAATGGAAATACTGAACAACTGGATCAGCGAGATTAACGACCTCCTATGGTCGTATGTTTTAATTATCATGCTGTTGGGATGCGCCTTCCGGTTCACCTTCAAAACCCGTTTTGTCCAATTCCGTATGTTCCGGGAGATGATACGCGTACTCGGCGACTCCGCCAACAAAGCCCACGAGGGAGACAAACACATCTCATCCTTTCAGGCATTCGCCGTATCGCTCGCCAGCCGTGTCGGGACAGGCAACCTGGCCGGGGTGGCCACAGCCATCGCCGTAGGAGGTCCGGGAGCGGTGTTCTGGATGTGGATCATCGCCCTTTTAGGCTCGGCCAGCGCATTTGTCGAGTCTACGCTCGCACAGCTTTACAAACGGAAAGGGAAGGATTCCTTCATCGGAGGGCCGGCCTACTATATGCGGTACGGGTTGGGATTGAACTGGATGGGCGTACTGTTCGCCATCCTGATCTCCATCACCTTCGGCTTCGCGTTCAACTCTGTACAGAGCAACACGATCTGCGCCGCCATGCAGGGCTCGTTCGGGTTCGATCCGGCGGTGATCGGTACGATACTGACGGTACTGACGCTTGCCATCATCTTCGGGGGGATCCAGCGAATAGCCAAAGTGAGCAGCGTGATCGTCCCTGCGATGGCACTGGGATACGTGGCGCTCGCATTGGGGATCGTGCTATTCAACATCACGGAACTGCCGGACGTCATCAAGCTGATCGTAGGCAGCGCTTTCGGATGGGAACAGGCGTTAGGCGGTACAGTCGGCGCCGCCCTGATGCAAGGGATCAAACGCGGCCTGTTCAGCAACGAGGCCGGTATGGGATCGGCTCCGAACGTAGCGGCTACGGCATCCGTCACGCATCCGGTCAAACAGGGATTGATCCAGACCTTGGGTGTTTTCACCGACACCCTGCTGATCTGTACCTGCACGGCTTTTATCATCCTGTTCAGCGGGGCGCCGCTGGACGGTTCGGTAAACGGGGTGCAACTGACACAGCATGCCCTGACGCTCGAAGTAGGAAAAGCCGGAGGGATATTCGTTGCCGTAGCGATCTTTCTGTTCGCTTTCAGCAGCATCATCGGGAACTACTATTACGGGGAGGCGAACATCCGTTTCATCACGCCGAAGAAAAGCGTGCTCTACATCTACCGCCTGGCGGTCGGCGGCATGGTGATGTTCGGAGCGTTGGCAAGCCTGGAGCTCGCCTGGAGCCTGGCAGACATCATGATGGCTTTCATGACGATCTGTAACCTGGTCGCCATCTCGTTGCTGAGCAAGCAGGCCTTCCTGCTGCTGAACGATTACAGGGCACAGAAACGTAGCGGGATCAAGAGCCCGGTGTTCGATAAAAACAAGCTGCCGGAGCTGAAGGACAAGGCGGAATGCTGGTAAACGCTTCTTATTGATAGATCAGGCTGAACAACCGTTCAGGCGCAAAGACCTCGTTGGCGACCTCCCGTATCTCTTCGGCGGTCAGTCTTTCCACCTTGGCGAAGACTTCCGGCAGGGTGTCGTAGCGGTTATAATGGAGGAAGCTCTTGCCCAACCCCAAGAAAAGGCCTTCCCGGTTATCGCCGGAGACGCCCAACTGCCCGATCACCTGCTTCTTGGCCGCCGCCAACTGGGTTGCGGTCAGTTTCACCTCGCGTAGCTTCACCAGTTCCTTATGAACGAGCCTGATCGCCTTCTCCTTGTTTTTCGGATCGGTCCCGAAATAGATGCTTGCCAGTCCCGTATCGGTATAAGAGGTCACGTTCGATTCGACGTTATAAACAAGCCCGTTCTTTTCACGGAGAGAGACATTCAAACGGTTGTTCATGCCCGGACCTCCCAAGAGGTTGTTCAGCAGGAACAGCGGCAGGCGCTTCTCGTCGTGCATGCTGTATGCCCGTCCTCCGATCAGCACATGCGCCTGATGGGTATCTTTGTGTATCTGGCGGCTGGCGGGAAGAATCTCACCGGGTGCCGTCCGGTTACTTGCCGCCATCGGGAAAGCGATATCCGACAAGGTGCTTTCCGCCATCTGCACGATCTTCCTGAACGGAATCCGGCCCATCGAGAAGAACACCATGTTTTCAGGGGCATAGAACCGCCTCATAAACGACTTGCCGGACTCGCTGCCGAAACCGAGCAGCGACTGTTCGTCCCCCAAGATGTTATGTCCCAGCGCATGGCCGTCGAACAGCAAATTCTCGAACTCATCGAAGATCAGTTCCGAAGGGCTGTCCTCATACGAATTGATTTCGTCCAGGATCACATCCACCTCCTTCTCGATCTCCTGCTCCGGGAACTGCGAATGAAACACCAGGTCAGCCAGCAGCTCGAAAGCCCGCCGGAAATGTTCCTCCATAAAGATGGAATAGACGAAAGTCTCCTCCTTTGTGGTGTAGGCGTTCAGCTCCCCTCCCACATTCTCCATCCGGTTCAGGATATGCCAGGACTTGCGTTTTTCCGTCCCTTTGAAGATCATGTGTTCGACAAAGTGAGCCAAGCCGAACTCGTCCGCTTCCTCATCCCGTGTCCCGGCATTCACGGCAAAACCGCAGTACGACACCGGGGAAGCAGCAGGGAGATGTACGAGACGCAAACCGTTCGGTAAAATATGTGAGAAGTAATCTTTTTCCATTATCCATTCATTAGAGGGCACAAAAGTACAATAAATATTTGTTTACAGACTTTTTTTAACTACCTTGGCCCTCAAATTAAAACTCCTTTACTATGGAATTACGAACGATACAGAGTAAGATTTACGAGATCAGAGGGCAGAAGGTCATTTTAGATTTCGACCTGGCTGAATTATACCAATCAGATACCCGTTCCCTCAACCAAGCTGTCAAAAGGAATATAAAGCGTTTTTCCTCCCGATTTTATGTTCCAACTAACCACTGACGAATGGTCTGTCTTGATATCACAATTTGTGACATCAAGTTGGGGTGGAACCCGGAAACGTCCCTTTGCATTTACAGAACAAGGTGTCGCCATGTTATCAGGACTGTTGAAGAGCGATATCGCAATAGAGGTGAATATTTCAATCATGCGTGCTTTCGTCGCCATGCGCCAATACCTGCTCAACTCCACTCCCTCGCCCCTGCTCAAAGAACTAAAAGACCGGATCGAGGCGTTAGAAGACATCACTGAAGAAAATGAAGAAAAATTTGACGAGATCTACCTCGCCCTGGCGCAACTGGCACAGAAAAACAAACAGAACAACAAACCCCGTAATCCAATAGGGTTCGTCAAACCCCAATAAAGCAGCAAAAATATAGGTCATTCCATGTGCAGGTATCATTAAAATAGATACTTTTGTACTTTGTTAAGTTCATAACACTATATAGAATCATTTTAAAAGCTATGATAAACGAAGCAATCTCGTCTATTCTGCAACAAGAAGCTGAAGCAGTACGCAATATTCCGATAACCGGCGGCTATGAAGAGGCTGTGACACTCATTGTGAAGCATGTGCACGAACTCGGCGGAAACCTGATCACCAGCGGTATGGGCAAAGCCGGGCAGATCGCCATGAACATCGCGACCACCTTCTGCTCGACCGGCACGCCCGCCTACTTCCTGCATCCCAGCGAAGCGCAGCACGGCGACCTCGGTATTGTCCGCAAGAACGATGTCATGTTGCTCATCTCCAACTCCGGCAAGACACGCGAACTGCTCGAACTGGTGGAGTTGACGCGCGGCCTCGTACCGGAGATGCAGTTTATCGTTATCACCGGCAACCCCGACAGCCCGCTGGCAGCCGAAGCGACGATCTGCCTGCCGACCGGTGCGCCGAAAGAAGTCTGTCCCTTAGGCCTCACCCCCACCACATCGACCACGGTCATGACGGTGATAGGCGACCTGTTGGTAGTCGGAACCATGAAACGCATCAACTTCGGCTATCCCGACTATGCCAAACGGCATCACGGCGGTTACCTGGGTTCGAAAAGCCGCGAACAGTGTAAAACCGGAAACCAATAAACAGCATGAGGAAGGTAATCGGCATCGGAGAAACCATTCTCGACATCCTATTCAGGAACAACCAACCCCATACGGCAGTTCCCGGCGGGTCGACCTTCAACGGCCTCGTCTCGTTAGGACGCCTCGGAGTGCCCGTCTCCTTCATCAGCGAAGTGGGCAACGACCGCGTCGGCGACATCATCCGCAACTTCATGAAGGAAAACAACCTTTCCACCCGCTATGTCGACCGTTTCCCGGACGGCAAAAGCCCGATCTCGCTCGCGTTCCTGGACGACGACAGCAATGCCGACTACACCTTCTACAAGGATTATCCGAAGCAACGCCTCGACGTGCCCCTGCCGGAGATCAACGAAGACGACATCTTCATCTACGGCTCCTACTATTCGCTGAACCCCGCGCTCAGGGAGCGGATGTCGGAGTTCCTCGACCATGCACGCCAGCGCAAGGCGATCCTCTACTACGATCCGAATTTCCGAAAGGCGCACGCCCACGAAGCGATACGCCTCGCCCCGACACTGCTCGAGAACTTCGAATATGCCGATATCGTACGCGGCTCGGACGAGGACTTCCTCAATATCTTCGGGGAGGCCGACAGTGAAAAGGTCTACACCGACCATATCCGTTTCTACTGCGACCGTTTCATCACCACCCACGGAGCCGGAGGCGTGAACCTCTACCACGGCGACCTGCGCCGTCATTTCGATTCGCCCGCCATCCGCCCGGTCAGCACGATCGGAGCCGGCGACAACTTCAATGCAGGCCTCCTCTACGGTCTGTTAAAATATAATGTCCGCCACCGCGACCTCGCCACCCTGCCACAGCAGACGTGGGCGAACATCATCCGGTGCGGGATCGATCTGGCCACCGAGGTCTGCCGCAGCTACGACAATTACATTTCTAAAGAATTTGCATCCTCCTACCTCTCCCAGTCTTAAATATCATTAACCGGGAAGATAAAGGGGTATAAAGACACATGTTTTTCACTATCTTTGCTTTACATGAGTAGTAGAAATATGATATTGAAACGGATTCTTTTCTTGTTCACCAGTGTGACCTTATTGTCAGGATGCAGCTCCGGCAGAGCACCTGAGATTCGCGCCATCTGCCTGCGTGACGACATCGGCAACTATATTATCAAATGGGAAACGGACCCCCATACCGACGGAGTGATGAAACTTTACGTATCCGACACCCCCAACTCCTTCGACATGTCGCGACCGTGCAGCTACGCCGACATCAACGACGGACGGGTGACCTACATCACGAACGACAACATCACCCGCAAATACTTCCTCCTGTCGTTCAACGACAAATACTACCACACCGTCGGCGCCCGCTCGGTACAGATGGACAGCGTCCAGAACCTGCGCGACATAGGAGGCTATTTCAGCGAACACGGGGGCCGTATGACCGGCTGGGGCAAAATATTCCGTTCGGGCGAGCTCAAGGCGCTTAGCCGCAACGACACCATCCGGCTGGACAACCTGAAGATCAAAACGGTCATCGACCTCCGGGGAGAAGACGAAATAGCCCTCGCCCCGGAAAAATATACAGGAGCGAACATCATCTCCATCCCGATCCCGGTAAAAGGCAAAGACCGGATCGCCCGACGCCTGGAAGAAGGGCGCATACGCAAAGGCGACGGGCTCGTGTACATGCAGGATACATACATCAGCTACGTGACGGACAACAGCGAACAGTTCGGCAAGGCCCTGAGAGTCTTCCTCAACAAAGACAACTACCCGATCCTCGTGAATTGCTCAATGGGGAAAGACCGCGCAGGTTTCCTGACGGCCATGCTGCTGACGGCTCTCGACGTACCAGAAGAAACGATCATGAAGGACTATATGGCTTCGAACAACCATATAGACCTGAGCCACCTTGCCTATATGGCACGCAATCTCAATACGGACGCCCAGGAAACCATCACCGTGCTGCTCGGTGCAAACGAGACATGGCTGGACCTGGCCTTCCATAAGATAAAGAAAGAGTACGGTTCGACCGACAAATATCTGTCAAACGGGTTGCATCTCACGGAAAAAGAGCGCGATACATTAAAAGATATCATACTAAACTAACCGGTATCCGAATTATTTGCGTATCTTTGTCCCCACTCTGAATTTATTATATATACATATATCACATTTTGAAAACATTTGAAGAATTAGGAGTTGCCGCACCAATACTGAAGGCAATTCAAGAAATGGGCTACGAATCGCCCATGCCGGTACAGGAGGAAGTGATTCCTTTCCTACTGGGAGACGACAACGACGTAATCGCATTAGCGCAGACAGGTACGGGAAAGACAGCCGCTTTCGGCCTTCCTATCCTGCAAAAAATCGATGTGACTACATATCAGCCCCAAGCACTCGTACTCTGTCCCACTCGCGAGCTCTGCCTGCAGATCGCCGACGACCTGAACGACTACTCCAAGTATATCGACAACCTGAAGGTCCTCCCGGTCTACGGAGGTTCCAGCATCGAGAGCCAGATCAAGACGCTGAAACGCGGTGTGCACGTGGTCGTGGCCACGCCGGGACGCCTGCTGGACCTGATGAACCGCAAGACGGTAGACCTCAGCCTGGTGAAGAACGTCATCATGGACGAGGCGGACGAGATGCTCAACATGGGCTTCACCGACAGCATCAATGCCATCCTTGCCGAAGTGCCGGAAAACCGCAACATGCTGCTCTTTTCGGCCACCATGCCGAAGGAGATCGCTGCCATCACGAAGAAGTACATGAAGAATCCGAAGGAGATCGTGATCGGCAACAAGAACGAAGGCAACAAGAATATCCGCGATATCTACTACATGGTGCGTGCACAGGACAAGTACCTGGCCCTGAAACGTATCGCCGACTTCTACCCGAACATCTACGGCATCGTCTTCTGCCGCACCCGCAAGGAGACGCAGGAGATCGCCGACAAACTGATACAGGACGGTTACAACGCCGACTCGCTGCACGGCGAACTGAGCCAGGCGCAGCGCGACTACGTGATGCAGAAGTTCCGCGTCAAGAACATACAGATCCTGGTCGCCACCGACGTGGCTGCCCGCGGCCTGGACGTGGACGACCTGACACACGTGATCAACTACGGCCTGCCCGACGAAGTGGAATCCTACACACACCGCCGCGGACGTACGGGCCGTGCCGGAAAGACGGGTATCTCCATCTCCATCTGCCACGTGAAGGAAAAAGGCAAGATACGCGAGATCGAACGGATCATCAACAAGAAGTTCGAGAAAGGCGAAATGCCTACCGGACATGCGATCTGCGAAAAGCAGCTTTTCAACCTCGTAGACCAGATCGAAAAGGTGAAGGTGAACGAAGAAGAGATCGCCTCCCTGATGCCCCAGATATACCGCAAGCTGGAATGGTTGGACAAGGAGGACATCATCAAGCGTGTCGTTTCCTTGGAGTTCAACCGTATGATCGACTACTATAAGGATGCCGACGAGATCCAGCAGGTGGATGAACGCGCCGCCCGCAGTGAACGGGGCGAACGCCGTGCGTATGCGGCCGAAGAGGGCTATTCGCGCTTCTTCCTCAACTTCGGCAAGGCCGACGGGCTCTATCCGAACCAACTGATCGAACTGGTCAACAAATGCGTGCCGGGCAAGGTGCGCATCGGCAAGATCGACCTGCGCGACAACTTCTCTTTCTTCGAAGTGGAAGAGGGTGAAGCACAGCGCGTGATGGACAGCATGAACGGGTTTGAAGTGGACGGACGCCGCATCTCCGTCGAACCCGCACAGGGCAAGAAGGGCGAAGGTGACGGCAAAGGACGTGGCGGCAAACGAAGCTATGGCCGGAACGAAGGCGGCTACAAGGGCAAACGAGACGGAGGCAAAGAGGGCGGACGCCGGGGTGGCGACCGTTCGGACCGCACCTTCCGCAAAGACGAACGCGACAACGACCGCCCGTGGAAACGGACAGCCGCCGCACGCGACGCCCGCAAGAAAAGACGTTTCTGATCCCTTCCCACGCTAACAAAAGCAGGAGACAGCAGCATACATCAGCAACCCCCAGCCGGCAACGACGGGGGGTTGCTGTTTTTGGACGCGGGCGAAACCGGCTCGTTTTCCTCATCCTTTCATCCGGACGCTTCTTTTTAAAGTTCAACAAAAGACCAACCATTCGGCGCCGTATATAATGAAGACCTCACCATTACGCAACACGGTAAAGATTAGCTTTTATTTATTTCGCAGCTTTCGCTTCTGCCGAATCGCTTTTTGCCAACAACAACCCTATCGCCGCCTCTATGATCGTATCCCGCCCTTTCATAATATCTTCTCCCGTAATGGCTACCGCAATATCCGGATCGATTCCGAACTCCGTGTGCTGTTTGTTCACGTCCAGGACCGGGCAGGCCGAGAAACGGACACTCCATCCGTTCGGCAATTCCGAACTGAAAGGCAAACCGCTACCGCCTCCCGTACGGTCGCCCATGACCGTGACTTGCGGAAGGAGACGCATCACATTGACAAAATCGTTCGTGGCGCTGTAGGAATGCCGATTAGTCAACACGACGACCGGATAAGGCCAACAGGTACGGTCAGACGGGGAAAGATAGACCGGACTGGGCTGGGTAAAATCGTTATGTCCGTTTCCTTTCTTATACTGCGTATAACCCGTCAGAATCCTTTCCTTAAGGAAACGCGAGGCGATGCGGTCGGAATAAAGCATGGAGCCGCCCCCATTGTCGCGCACATCAAATATCAACCCTTTGCATTCCTTGAAATACGCAAACATATAATCGAGGTTGTTTTCACCTACGCCACTCGAAAAACTGCCGTAATAGACATATCCGATCTTATCGTCCGCCAAACGCTTGTACTTCATTCCCCCGGCAATCTTATAGTCCGTACCGAGATAATTGTCCTGTATTTCTTTATAAAAGTTGGCCGGATAATCTTCATACCAAGCCCAATAACGGGACATGTCGAAAGAAGAGACCAGGTTGGTATGCCCGTCTTTTACCTCGGCAAGCATCTTGCCGAGGACATCGAACAGTTCGTACTGATTCATCGTGTCTCCCACAAGCAGGTTGTAGCGGTCGTACACGTCGTCCCAATCCACATCCTTGAAGGCAAAGAAACAGTAGTTCTCGTCCATGATACGCCAAAGCGCCTCGAAGTTCTCACGGGGAGACGAGTTATATTTCGTCGCTTTCTCGCAACCGGAGAACAGGAAGCAAAAGAGAAGAAGGCAATGTATAATGCTTGTTTTCATGATTTTAATTTTATATCTTTTGCCGGAAGATAATCCCCCGGCATTCAAAAATACACCGCGCTTTTGTACCGATGCCGCTCGCTCTTCAAACGCTTGCCTCCGAAAGAGACGAACTCTTTCACAAGCCCGATCATAAACGAGTTGGAGAGAACATGCGTCTTGATGCCGTTCACATCCGTCCGGTACATGCTGTTCAAATAGCCGACACGGACTGTAAAGCCGGACACCGGCACATCGAGCGTGAAATAGTTCCTCATCGCAAACTTGTTATGGAACGAACTGAACCGTACGACCCCGTCCTTGCTGCCTTGTGTCAAGAAATAATAGGGCTCGCCCTTATGCACCGAGAAGAGCACGCCGGCAAACGGCATCTCCGCCTGGTAACGGAATGTGAACGGGAAGTCCTTGATCTTGAAATTATAGATTGCCATGGCCGAGAGGTTCACGTCGAAGTCCGCCTTGCCGGAAACCGGATTATTGCTGTTACGCGTATTATAGATAAACCCACCCGCGAGGCGTGCGGATGCTCCGGCCAAGGCCTTCAATCCGGGCAGCACTTGCGGAAAACGGTAATGATAACCCAGGCTGTAATCCACGAATCCGGCATATTCGTTTGCCGTCTCCGCGCCGTTACGTGTCGAACCGAACTCCACGTTGATCAGTTGCTGGCGGGACACGTGATAGTCTGCCAGCCGCACGACCTTCATCCGTTCATTGAGGACACGTGCCACCCAACCCGTATAATTGATGTCCGTACTGGGCGAGAGATAGGTATCCCGCAAGTTATAACCGCCAATCCCGACCATCGTGCTCTCGTTGACCGAGCGCGGCGCTTCGTCCTCAACGGACTGAGCCATCAGAGGCAAAGCCAGAAAAAGGAAATTGAAAATTGAAAATTGGAAACCGAAAGCCGACATGTATTTTTTTTAATTTTTAATTTCTAACTTTCAATTCAGAAAAGTTTCATTTGCCCGGTAATCTCGTCGATAATATCCGAGTTGCTCCCTTGCGAGGAGGGCAATTCCCCGGCAAGGGAATCCGTATCCTCTTCATCGCCGTCATTTTGCTCCTGCGGTTGTAACGTAGGGGCAAAACGGACGGGATCGAGTTCGTTGATCGTTTCTATATCAAAAGTCGAAATACGTTTTCCTTTCGCCTTGAATCCTTTCACGGCGATAAATTCTTCCGCATCCAACACCAACGGTTCACGGAAAGAGTCATGCCCTCCAAACACCGCCTCGATCCGCGGATAGGCCTCATCAGTCAACAACATCAGGCGGCTCTTCGGATTCTCGCCGAGGAAGTTCTGCTTACGGCTTCCGACCTCCAGCTGGAAACGCTTCAGGTAGTAATACTTCTGATCGGCATCATAAAGGGCGGCCGTCCAGACTTTATTCGCATCAAACTTCTCGATATTCAATATATTAGGCTCGTAATGATTGCTCAGATCGAAGTTGGTCGTATAGAAATCGCCATTCTGAAGGATCACCAGGATCAGATCCTCACTCTGGAACTCGCCCAACTCTTCCCCGCGCCCATCGTAATTCAGGCGCAATACATCGCGGTCGAACCAGACCATACGGCCTCCCAATGTCGAACTTCCTTTCTGCTTCAGGCTGATCTTATGTATTTCCGCCTTTGTCAGGATGTTCCCCATAGAACCGCGCCCCTTAATCGCAATCTCGCTGAAATCCTTTTCAAAGACAAGCAACTTCTGACGGGGTTTCGGTTTCAGGATCACCTTCACCGTCTCGGCTTCGCCATTGGCATTGGCGCTGAAATAAAGGATGCGCGAACCTTCCGTTCCTTTGGTAATGTCATATTCCTTGTCACGCGTCACACCTGTCACGGCAAAACGCTTGATATAATTATAGCCGGCCTTCCCATCCCGGTAAATCACATTATAGATCGTACGACTGTCGTTCCGCTTGAAGACATTGAGGTAAAGGATATCCCTTCCGACGAACATCTTTTCACTGACTTTCACGATTTTGTAGCTACCGCTACGATAAAAGATGATCACGTCGTCGATGTCGGAACAATTGCAGACATATTCGTCTTTCTTCAAGCCAGTCCCGATAAATCCATCGATACGGTTGATATACAGTTTCTCGTTCGCCTCGACCACTTTGGTCGCCTCGATCGTGTCGAAGCTGCGCACTTCGGTCATGCGCGGATAGCTCTTGCCGTATTTTTCTTTCAGCATCATGAACCAGTCGACCGTATAATCGACGATATGCGCCAGATGGTCGTCGATCTTGGCAATGTCTTCCCGATACTGGGCAATGGTCGCATTACACTTGTCCGTATTGAACTTAAGGATGCGCCCCATCTTGATCTCCATCAGTTTCAGGATATCCTCGCGGGTCACTTCGCGGATGAAGTGCGGTTTGAACGGGTCAAGGCGCTTGTCAATGTGGGCAACCGCCTCGTCCATATCCTTCGCCTCTTCAAATTCCTTGTCCTTGTAGATACGTTCTTCAATGAATATCTTTTCCAGGGAGGCGAAGAAGAGCGATTCTTCCAGTTCCCCTTTTTGTATTTGCAGTTCGGTACGGAGCAAGTGCAGCGTGTCGTCGGTCGAATGTTTCAGCACATCGCTCACCGTCAGGAAATGCGGCTTGTTGTCCATGATGACGCAACAGTTCGGCGAAATGCTGATCTCGCAATCCGTAAAAGCATACAGCGCATCGATCGTCTTGTCGGAAGAGACGCCCGGAGCCAAGTGCACGAGTATCTCCACGTTGCGGGCCGTATTATCATCCACTTTCTTGATCTTGATCTTTCCCTTATCGTTTGCTTTCAGGATCGATTCGATCAAGGTGGAGGTCGTCTTTCCATATGGGATCTCGCTGATGACAAGCGTCTTGTTGTCCAGTTTCGTGATCTTGGCACGCACCTTCACGGAACCGCCGCGTTCACCGTCATTATATTTCGAGACATCAATATATCCGCCGGTCTGGAAATCGGGATACAGGGTAAACTCTTCCCCCCGCAGATAAGCGACGGACGCATCCAAAAGTTCGTTGAAGTTATGCGGCAGTATTTTGGAAGAAAGCCCCACAGCGATCCCTTCCACACCTTGCGCCAGCAGCAAAGGGAACTTGACGGGAAGCGTCACCGGCTCCTTGTTTCGTCCGTCGTAGGAAAGTTGCCAAAGAGTCGTTTTCGGATTGAAAACCGTTTCCAGCGCGAATTTGGAGAGGCGGGCCTCGATATAACGCGGAGCCGCCGCACCGTCGCCGGTGAGGATATTACCCCAGTTCCCCTGGCAGTCGATCAACAAGTCTTTCTGTCCGAGCTGTACCAGTGCATCACCGATGGAAGCGTCGCCGTGCGGGTGGAACTGCATGGTATGTCCGACAATGTTCGCCACCTTATTGTAGCGCCCGTCATCCAACCGCTTCATAGAATGCAGGATTCGACGCTGTACGGGTTTCAATCCGTCATTGATATGCGGAACGGCACGCTCCAAAATCACATAGGAGGCATAATCGAGGAACCAATCCTGATACATCCCCGACAAATGATAAGACACCCGACTTTCCGATTTGCCCGGTATCTTATATTCCGAATGTGTCTCCTGACTTGCTTCCGTCCCGACAGTTTCATCCCTGTCCCCATCAGCAACCGATTGTTCTTCCGTATCCTTTATTTCTTCGTTATCGTCCTGTTCAGTAATATCTTCCGGTCTCATATATCTATCCAAATCTTTTGCATCATCCCAGGCTCTGCGGCAATTGCTCATAAGCCATAATAGGCTGTAAATATACGAAATATTGCCGAAATAATAAAAAAGAACGGGGCAAGGGCCGGAAAAATTCAACAATAATAAACAGGAAGCTTTATTACTGACTCTCGAAACGGCTATGCGGACTACAAGGTTTTCTACCTCTCGACATCAAAAAAGAATACACATGTTCAAACCCAATCCATCCGTAGAATAATACGGTAAACCGACTACAACCGTACGTCAAATAAACGTTTTGGCAATTGAGTCCGCCCTTTAGCCCGTACTCCTAAATGAAAAAACCATAAATCCTTTTGACGGCAATAACGCCGGATTCATGTTCAACCGTTCAGGTACATCCATAAAATAAGAAAAATAACGAATGCCAAAATCGGATATGTCCACAATAATTATTACATTTGCCCGACATTAAATAAATATTATTCAATTTTTTACGATATGACAGCTGACTTAAAGAAATTGGTAGGGCAACGTCTTCATTTATTGCGAATGGAAAGAAATCTTACGCAAGAGCAAATGAGCGAAAAACTCAATTTATCGACAAGTGCATATTGCAAAATTGAATATGGAGAAACAGACCTTACACTTACCCGCTTGAATAAAATAGCAGAAGTCCTCAATATGTCTGCTACGGAACTTTTCACAAAAATAAGCGGAGATACTTATAACAACTCGCAAAGAGATTACGGTCGGGTATGGATTACCCGCGACAGCAGTATCGTTAATGTGGATAACAGTGAAGATCTGCGAGAGTTGGTTAAATCAAACTCCCGCCTGATCGATGTTTTGGTGAAAAGAATCGAAGATCTCGAAAAAAAGTAAGTAACGTGAGTTCGATATAACGAAATAAATGATTGAACACTCCGGACACTGCTCATTCAACAACTTCGTGGCAACCGCACCAAAATTCGGAAATCGTATGAAATATACCAAAAAAGGAATCTTACAATATAAGTTTTTGGTTCTTCGTCATTTTCGGGGCAGCAAAATATGCTAACCGCCTTTATCTATGGACTATGCCAGCTTAT
>NZ_CABUOD010000004.1 GCF_902493135.1 uncultured Parabacteroides sp. | reverse complement strand
CCGTGTAATCCGCGTAATCCGTGCCTTAAAGATCGTGATAAAGGAGTTTTGACACACTTCCTTTTTTATGAATAGTCTGTCTCTTAGTTCTGCTCCTTCAAAATCACATCATGCGCCCCGCCTTCCACGATACTGGTTGAGGAAACCAGTGTGATTTTGGCGTTCTTCTGCAGATCGGGGATGGTGATGGCACCGCAACTGCACATCGTGGCGATTATTTTGCCCAGTGTGAGGTTGAGGTTGTCTTTCATTTTTCCTGCGTATGGCACATAGCTGTCGACGCCCTCTTCGAACTTAAGCGCTTCGCTGCCGCCCATGTCATAACGTTGCCAGTTCTTGGCACGGTTCGAACCTTCGCCCCAGTATTCCTTGACGAAATTGTTTCCGATCTTCATCTTCTTTGTGGGTGATTCGTCGAAACGGGCGAAATAACGTCCCATCATCAGGAAGTCCGCACCCATTGCCAAGGCAAGGACCATGTGGTAGTCATGCACCAGACCGCCGTCACTGCAAATAGGCACATAGATGCCCGTCTTTTTCATATATTCGTCGCGTGCCTGAGCCACGTCGATCAATGCGGTAGCCTGTCCGCGACCGATACCTTTCTGTTCACGGGTGATACAGATGGAACCGCCACCGATACCCACCTTGATGAAATCGGCTCCGGCTTCGACCAGGTAGTCGAATCCTTCCTTGTCGACGACATTACCGGCGCCGACCAGCACCTTGTCACCATAGTTCTGCTTGATCCATTGCAATGTCTGCTGTTGCCATTCGGAATAGCCGTCGGACGAGTCGATACACAAGACGTCGACACCCGCTTCAACCAGCGCAGGAACACGTTCCATATAGTCGCGCGTGTTGATCCCCGCGCCGACGAGCAACTTCTTGTCGCTGCCGGACAGCTCTTTCGGATTGTCGCGGTGGCTGTCGTAGTCTTTGCGGAAGACGAAATATTGCAGGTTCTGTTCCTTGTCGATGATCGGCAACGTGTTCAGTTTGTGATCCCAGATGATCTGGTTGGCTTCACTCAGCGTCATGCCCAGTTCGCCGACGATCAGTTTGGAGAACGGTGTCATGAATTCTTTTACTTTCTTGTCGGGAGAATCCTTTTCAGCACGATAGTCGCGGCTGGTTACCATTCCCAGCAATTTACCGTTAGGAGTACCGTCGTCCGTCACACCGATCGTAGAGTGTTCGGTGCGCTGAACCAGAGCGATTACATCTGCCAGCGTGTTATCGGGAGTCAGATTGGAGTCGCTGATTACAAAACCGGCTTTGAACTTCTTTACTCTCCGGACCATTTCAGCCTGGCTTTCGATAGGTTGCGAACCGAAGATGAAAGACAATCCTCCGTTGCGGGCCAGTTCGATGGCCAGCTTGGGACCGGACACGGATTGCATGATCGCTGAAACGAAAGGAATGTTTAGCTCGATTGCAGGCTTTTCACCTACTTTGTGTTTCACAAGCGGGGTTTTCAGCGAAACGTTGGTTGGCACACATTGTTTGGTGGTTAAACCGGGAATAAGCAAGTATTCACCGAATGTTCTTGATACATCGTTTAAGTAAACTGCCATAGTGTTTATATTTACTGGATGATTTTATTAGGGCACAAAAGTACTAAAAACTTTTCTTCCATCCATAATGTTCTATAGACGTAATTAACAATGGAGGTTTATTTATGAAAACAGTAGTGGATAAAGCCAATACTCGCGGGTATGCAAATCATGGATGGCTGAAGACCCATCATACTTTCAGTTTTGCCAATTACTACAATCCGAAGCGGGTTCATTTCGGTATGCTTCGTGTCTTGAACGACGACTCTGTCGCTCCGGGAGAAGGGTTCGATACACATCCGCACAAGAATATGGAGGTAATCTCTATCCCGTTGAAGGGATATCTGCGCCACGGCGACAGTATCCGGAACAGCGAAGTGATTACTCCGGGCGATATCCAGGTGATGAGTGCCGGTACGGGCATTTTCCATAGCGAGTTCAACGATAGCGGTGAAGAGCAGTTGGATTTCCTCCAGATCTGGGTGTTCCCGCGTGAGGAGAATACAGAACCTTATTATAAGAGCTATGATATCCGTCCCGTTCTGAAGAAGAATGAGTTGGGGCTGATGATTGCGCCGGACGGTTCCGCCCCGGCTTCCATCAACCAGGATGCCTGGTTCTCAATGGGTACGTTGGATGCGGGACTGGTGAAGGAATACAAATTGCATGGCAAGAAGAACGGCGTTTACCTGTTCGTGATCGAAGGTGAAGTGGAGGTGGCCAACACAGTCCTTTCCAAACGTGACGGAGCCGGCTTCTGGGACACCGACAGCATTGCCATCGAGGTTCTGAAGCATGCGACCGTGCTTTTGATGGAGGTTCCGATGGAGTGACCTTTGTCTGCCTGTCCCATTCAGGAAAGGTCAGTTGTGGGAGCAAACTTGCGTTTCTTTTTTCCTTTGTTTTGGTGTGTCCAGCAAGATGATCTGAAGATTACGCTGAGTACTTGGAGAACTACGTCCTTTTATATAATGCGTAAAGCATTAGAAATGAATATTTATTAAAAACACATCCAAATGTCTTAACATAAAATGTACCTTTCTTAAAGAATACCTTATGTCGGTTGTAAAAGTAAACAAAAAATATCAATATCAAACAAAAAATATCATAACAATAAGATCCTTGAAAGTAACAGATTCGAATAAGGCATTAATAAACAACTACTTGCTGCATTTGAAAAAATAATATAACCATCCGTTTTTATCAATGTCCATAGGCTGGCATCTTTCTGCGAATTTATCGAAAGGAACTTTGAATAGACGTAGTTCTCCAAGTACTATAGTCTTTTTGATAAAGGGAGTTTATTTACGAATTATATGGACAATTTAAATCTGTAAGCCTATGACGTAAAATGTGAAATATTTTAAATGAGGTTTTGAAACCTTTGCATTGATCTGATAAAGATTATGGCTTAAATCTATTTATTATTAACCTTTTTATAATAATACAATAAAAATGCGACAAAAACAGAATTGTGACCTTCCCATAGGCTGGAATGGTTCAATATCTCGAATGACAAAAATCACTTGCGGATTGCTCTTTTGTTTGACAACAGGAGTATTTGCTGCCGGTGAAAATGTAGAGTTGTTAACCTCGAATCGGGTAGAAAATGCGGCGCCGAATCAAGTAGGAAAGACTGTAACGATTATGGTTCAGGACGAAATGGGGCCGATAGCGGGAGCCAATGTAGTTGTGAAAGGAACTACAAACGGAAATATCTCGGACATGGACGGGAAAGTCGTTTTGCAGAATGTTCCCAATAACTCGACTTTAGTGATTTCCTTTATTGGTTATATAACCCAGGAAGTGAAAGTAAACAATCAGGCGACTATCCATGTGAAGCTGGTTGAAGACGCCAAAGCGTTGGAAGAAGTCGTGGTGATCGGCTATGGTTCTTTGGACAAGAAGCAGGTGACCAGTGCAATCACTTCCATAAAAGCGGATGATTTGATGGTCGGTGTGAGTGGTGCGGATATTACCTCTTCCTTGCAAGGCAAGATCGGTGGTTTGGTGATGAACAATTTGGGTAGTGCCAACTCAGGGACGACAATCCAGTTGCGTGGTATGACCTCCATCAATTCAGGTAAAGCACCGCTTATTGTAATCGATGGTTTCCCTGGTGGTGATATCCGTTCATTGACACAGGAAGATATCAAGTCTATTGACGTGTTGAAAGACGGTTCGGCTGCTGCTATCTATGGTACACGCGCAGCTTCCGGTGTGATCTTGATCACGACAAAGAGTGGTTCGGATACAAGCGGGAAAGTGAAATTGACTTATAGCAACGAGTTCACAAAGAAACAAAATTACAATGCTCCGGAAATGTTGACCGGTCGTGAATATGCTGAACATAAAATAGGTACGGATTACGGATCGGATACGAACTGGTGGGATGAAATGATCAACAAAGACAATTTCTCGCAGAAGCATCACCTGGCGTTGGAAATGGGTACGGAAAAGGCTCAGCTGTACACCTCTTTCTTCTATGAAAAGAATCAGGGTATCGCCAAGCAGGATGAACGTCAAGACTATGGTGGACGTCTTAATGCCATGTTCAAATTGTTCGATGACTGGTTGGAAGTACGTCCGGCTGTAGATTACCGCCAAGCAAAACGAAACAACCACTATCCGAATTTCCAGCAAGCCATGCGTAACAACCCGACCCGTTCCCCGTATGATCCGGAGAGTGAAACAGGTTATAATGTATGGACGAACGAATCTTTGGATTATAATGTGGTGGCAGATGCGATGCTGGAAGATTATTTCGGAATGGACAAATGGTTCAAGCCGGAAGTGAATATGAAATTGAATGTCAAGCCGATCGAGGGATTATCTTATCAGCAGATCGTCGGTTATGAGAACCGCCAGTGGGAACATCATATGTATTGGCCGAGTACACACCGTGCGGAAATCGAAGAATCTCGTAAAGGACAAGCACATTTGGCTTTCAGTAAAACGGAAAACCTGACATCTGAGGGGTATTTTTCCTATGTAAAAGAATTAAAAGGTGGTCATAGTTTGAACGCGACAGCCGGTTATTCTTTTTTTGAAACAAACGGAGAGGGTTTCAATATGAGTAACTATAATTTTTCCGTCGATGGTATCAAGTATTGGGATATAGGACAAGGTAGTTACTTGTCGGACGGAAAGGCTGGCATGAGTTCCAGTAAAAATGTAACAGAACGTTTGTTTTCTCTGTTTGCGCGTGCCAATTATTCATATCAGGACAAGTACATGGCTTCGGCTGCTATCCGTCATGAAGGATCTTCTAAGTTCGCAGCCGATAACCGTTGGGCGAATTTCTGGTCTGTAACTGCCGGTTGGCGTATTTCGAACGAAGAATTCATGAAGGATTTTGACTGGCTGGATGATTTGAAAGTCCGTTTCGGTTACGGTGTGACCGGTAATAACGACTTTAGCTCGACTTACATGGCCAATATGTTAGGATCGGATACAAATTGGATGATGCCGAACGGAACATGGGCTTATTCGTATGGAAAGTCTCAAAATGTCAATCCGAACTTGGGATGGGAAGAGAAGAAAGAGTGGAACCTGGGGGCCGATTATTCTTTCTTTAATGGACGTCTGTATGGCAAGTTCGATTACTATCGTCGTAAGGTAGACAACCTGCTGTTTAGCGTGAAAGTCCCGCAGCCGCCTTTTACGCAAGGTAGCCAAATGCAGAACATCGGTTCGATGGAAAGTAAAGGTTGGGAATTCGAAGTCGGCGGCGATATCATCCGTACGAAAGACTTCACTTGGAGTTCTAACATAAACTTGAGCCACAATTCCGGAAAGATTTTGACTTTGGAAGGCGACAATTCCTATCACAATGGTAACGGTTTCGTAGCTCCGGGTTCTCCGGGCGATGCTTCTCGTATGGAAGCAGGTTCGACGATCGGTTCTTTCTATATTTGGAAGTTTGCCGGATTTGACGATGAGGGTAAATTCTTGCTTTACAACAAGGACGGTGAAGTGATTCCGGCCGCTCAAAAGACGGAAAATGACAAGCAGTTTATCGGTAACTATACTCCGAAACTGATTATTGGTTGGAGCCACACATTGACGTATAAGAACTTTGATTTGGGTATCAATATGCGTAGCTGGATTGATTTCGATGTATATAACACGATCAATATGTATTATGGTATTCAGGGACAGGGTAACTTGAACGTATTGAAAGATGCGTATGGCAAATTCAACCATATCAAGGGGGAAAAGCAGATTTGCGACTATTATCTGGAAGATGGTTCATTCTTGAAGATTGATGCTATTACATTGGGCTACACACTTCCGATGAAAAAATATACGAACAACCTGATTGATCGTATCCGCATTTATGGTACAGTCGGTAATGTTTGTACGATCACCGGTTACAGCGGCATGAACCCAGAAGTCAATATCACTGGTTGGGATCAGGGTACGGAACGCTTCTGGAGTGATTTTTATCCGGTCGTACGCACTTGGACATTAGGTATGCAGTTTAACTTCTAATACAAGATTGTAAGATGAAAAAGAAAAATATATTCCGATTGTTTTTATCCGGAGTGATCTGCCTGTTGTGCACTACTTCCTGTAGCGTTGATCCTGAGTTTTATTCGCAGGTAGTCCCGGAGACTTTCTATAGTTCACAAGATGCCGTATGGCAACGTTTCAACCGTCCTTTTACACATTGGCGTTGGTATATCGCCCATGATGAACCCCGTTGGGCGTTGCAGGAGTTAGGTACTGATGAATATTGTCTGCCGACACGTGGTAGCGACTGGTATGACGGAGCCAACTACCAGAAGTTCCACCATCATGAATACACGGAAGACATGACGCGCGTAGAAACCGGTTGGACTAACTTTGCGATGGGAGTCGCTTTGGCTTGGGATGCGTTGGAAGATTTGGAAAAAGTCGATTTCGATGCGTTAGGTTTTCCTGAAGGCACACGCGAGTCCATGTTGAACCAGCAGCGCGTGCTGGCGGCTTCATTCTATATCGACGGTTTGGATTTCTTCGGGGGAGTACCTCTCTACACAACTACGCAGAGCGAGGTGAAGGGACGTTCGACGGATGTCGAGACATTCAACTTCATCGACTCCTTGTTGAAGATTGCCGTTCCTGAACTTCCGATCAAGGAAGAGCTGGGCGGAATGGAAACAGGTTCGATCCATCGTGCCGCCGGCGCAGCTTTGCAGGCCCGCTTGTATTTCAATGCCAAGTCTTATATCGGCAAGGAGATGTTTACCGAAGCCGCCCAGATTTGCCAGGATATCATAGACGGTAAATACGGCCAATATGCCTTGGAATCGGATTGGACGAATATTTTCGGGTTCGACAACGAGCGTTGCCCTGAAATCATCTGGTCGGTGCCGAGCCAGAACGCAAAGACCGAGACGGATGCCATGTATTGGACGTGGCAGGTTCCCTACAACTATAAGAACTACTTGGGAGGCCTTGAAGGTTCCGGTTCCAATAATGGTATCGGTTTGATTCCGAGTCTGGACCCGACCGGCAAACGTTATCCGTATAAGTTGGGAGGCGCGTATGCGAAGTTCCACGACAAGGACATCCGTAAGCAGCCGTATGTATATGAAGGCAACGGCAAATACCGCGGTATGTTCATCGTCGGCAAACTGGTGAATCCGCTGAATCCCGAATGGGTTTGTACCGGTACGCGTGAATATGCAGGTGAGGTCATAACGGTCGTAGACCAGGTCGCTTATTTCTCGAAGGTAGGGAAAGACCCGCAATATCCCGATCTGGCTTCATTGCCTTCCACGATCGCAACTGCAGAAGAAAACTCCTGCGTGCGTGTGACGAAACGCAGTCCCCGTCCGAACCAGGATGAATTCAAGCGCAAAGGCGATCCCGATTGTCCGGTGATCCGTCTGGCCGAGATCTATTATATGCTGGCCGAATGCAAGATGCGTGCAGGTGACAAGCAGGGGGCAGCCGATCTGATCAATACGGTGCGCAAGCGTTATTTCGAAGGCGGAGTCGATCCCGATCCGGTAACGGCCGCCAATCTGGACAAATACCGTATGCTGGACGAATGGCAATTGGAATTCCTGGCCGAAGGACGTCGTCGTACGGACTTGGTCCGTTGGGATGCCTACGTGACGGAAGACTGGTGGGATCATAAGGCGACGAATAATCCGAACTTCAATCGTTTCCCGATCCACTACAGTCTGATCGGTGCGAACAACCTGCTGGAACAGAACCCGGGTTATGGCAGTAAATAGAAAGTGAATAACGATAAACTATAATTTTCACTCTTTAGATCAGGGAGAGAGGGAGAGTCGCCGAAAGGTGAATTCCTCTCTTCTTTCGTTTCATTTCTTTTTAACGAAAGCAATCGGATTATGAAAAAGAGGATATTCGTGTTTTGGCTGTTCGTATTTGCAGGGCTTTGTTTTTTCTTTTGGTCCTTTGGCACATCCACGTTCCAACGGCAGGAAGAGGTGCAGTTGTTTATCCCCGAATGGGAGGTAATCCGGGATATGCTGTCCGTCCCCGGTGGTTTTTGTACGGTGGTCGGGCAGGCTTTGGTCCAATATTATAACTCTTCCCTGTTCGTGTTGTGTGTCAACAGCGCATTCTTGTGTGCAGCGGGTATCTTGTGTTATCTGCTTTTGCAGGAGATCTCACCGGGCGGATATAACCTGTTGCTTGCTTTGTTTCCCGTTTTAGGATTGTTGAAAGCCCATACCAGTCCTTTTTATGTGCTTGACGGAACGGTCGCGCTTCTCCTGCTCCTGTCGTTTACTTATATCTTTATCCGTATCCGGTCGAGGGCGGTGCTTTGCGGCGTGGTGAGCGCGCTCCTCCTCTATGGTCTGGCCGGCCAGTTGGCGGCGCTTTACGGCCTGGTCGCGGTTCTTTCGGATCTTCTGTGCCGGAGGAGGAAAGGGTATGGTTCGCTTGCCCTCTGTTTGACCGGGTGGCTTCTGACTTATATCGGGATACGGTCGGCTACCGGTATTCCGTTGACAGACGGGATTTACTCCGAAAGATACCAGGAGTCCCAGTTGCAGCCGGACTCTTATCTGTATTATGTCTACATCCGTTTTACCGCCTTGCTTCTGATTCTTTTTGTAACGGCTTTCGCCATGAAAGTCCTTCCCCTTGGCAAACGTCGGGTAAAAGCGTTTGTTGCAGGAGGCTTGCTTGCCGTCCTGTTTTGTTTTTCCGCATTTTGCCTGCCCGGACCCTATGAGGTGCGGAACAGCCGTATGAACGAGCTGTCCGTTTGGGAACAAAGAGAAGACTGGGACACGATCATCCGTGAACAACCTAAGGATGGTCCCGGCCTTAACTATCTGAATATGGCACTGGCCCGAAAAGGCATTTTGGGCGACCGCTTGTTCCATTATGACCAGAAAGGGCCGCAAAGCCTTCTGGCTTCCTGGGACCGGACGTATTATATGAGCTGCCTGTTGAGCGATATCCATTATATGATCGGGGATATCAGCCTTTCGGAAGGATATGCGATGGAAGGGTTGACGCTTGCCAAACGGGGAGGAAGTCCCCGTATGCTCCAACGGTTGGTAGAGATCAGCCTGATACGTAGGGACTTTGCTTTGGCAGATAAGTATCTGGCCCTACTCGGCAGGTTGCCTGCCTATCGGCGTTGGGCGGAAAAATATGCCGGTTACGTGCGCCACCCCGAAAGGATAGGGCAGGATGAAGAGCTTGCCGAAAGGAGAATGCCTTCCTTTCAGCCGGACAATTTGCTTTGCCTCATCGACATCGACAGCCTGTGGGCGGGACATCTTTCGGAGCCGGGCACAAACCGGATCGCATGGGAATATTTGGGTTGTTCCTATCTGCTGGCAAAAGAAATGGAAAAGTTCAAGGCATTCCTCTCGCGAACCGGCGCATTTTCGCAAGGACGTCCCCTTCCGCTCCATTTCCAGGAGGCGGCATTGGTTTTGGCGGTCGAGGACCGTTCTGTCCTTGACCGTATTTCCGTCCGGCCTGAAATCGTGCAGCGGTACAAGCAATTCCGGAAGGATATTCTGAAGGTCAAGGATAGCGGCGACGGGTTGCCTTGGCTTTACCGGCAGTATGGAGACACTTTCTGGTTTTATTTTTATTGTAAGAAATTGAATGGATAGTCTATGAAATGTATATATCCCTTTTTGTGCCTTTGTGCGGTTTTCTTCCTCTCCTGCAACGACCTGATGCCCGAAGCGGAGGTCGTGGAAGAAGAAATCGGGATCTTCCCGGATTATAAGGAGGTCGCGATCCCATGCAATATCGCTCCGCTGAACTTCAAACTGAAAGAACCTTGCCGGGCGATCGCCCTTTTCTCAGGCAAAGACCGGCAGATACGCGTGGATTCGGATAACGGCTCTTTCCGTATCCCGCGGAAGAAGTGGCAGCGGTTATTGGAAGCGTCGGCAGGCGGAAACCTTACGGTCGGAATCTATATCCGTAAAGACGGCAAGTGGTTCCGGTATCCTTCTTTCTCCATTCAGGTCATCGAGGATAAAATCGATCCCTATTTGGTTTACCGGCGTATCGCGCCGGGCTATAGGATGTGGAACAGGATGGGAATCTACCAACGTTGCCTGGAGGATTTCGAAGAAGAGGCTTTTCTCGATAATAAGCAGACGAACAATAATTGTATGAACTGCCATTCCTTCTGCATGCAGGATCCGGACTTGATGCTTTTCCACCAACGGGCGCTACACGCCGGGACGTACCTGTTGACGGACGGCCGTATCGAAAAACTGGATACGAAGACCGACCGGACCCTTTCGGCTTTGGTCTATCCCGCCTGGCACCCCTCTGGACGTTATGTGGCCTTTTCGACAAACGATACGAAGCAGGATTTCCACCTCTCGGACGCGAACCGTGTGGAAGTGTTCGACAACCGGTCGGATGTAGTAGTCTATGACGTGGAGAGACACGAAATCGTAACCGTCCCCCATTTGTCTTCGGAAGGAAATATGGAGACCTTTCCGGCATTCTCGCCGGATGGCAGGCGGTTGTATTTCTGTTCCGCACAGGCGAAGCAGATGCCTGAATCCTACCGGGATATCCGCTACAACCTGCAAAGCATAGCTTTCGACCCGGAAAAACGGAGTTTCGGACGGGAGGTCGATACGCTTTACAATGCCGGGAAGGAAGGGAGGAGCGCGAAGTTTCCGCGCGTATCGCCCGATGGCCGTTTCCTGATGTACACGGTTTCGGACTATGGGAATTTCTCCATCTGGCACAAGGATGCGGACTTGCGGCTGTTGGATATGCTGACGCGCAAGACCGATACCCTCCCCCGGGTGAACAGTGACGATGTCGAGAGCTACCACTCCTGGAGCAGCAACAGCCGGTGGTTTGTTTTCAGCAGCCGCCGGGATGACGGGCTTTATACGCGCCCTTATATTTGTTATCTGGATGCGAATGGTGTTCCCGGAAAGCCTTTCCTGTTGCCGCAAAAAGAAACGGATTATTATGAACGCTCTCTCTTCTCTTTCAATATCCCCGAACTTATCCGCGGGAAAATAAAGGTTGATACTTATAAATTGATCGATATCAGCAAATACGGGGAGGCGATGCGGTTAAAATAATGAAAGTTCATGGATAAAGCTATGCTTTACGTTATCTAAAGCATAGCTTTATCTCTCCTAACCCTATGGGTTACGGTTTGCCGGGCAGACCTATGGTTTTATTCCTTATCCGTTAAGAAATCGATCATTTGAAGAATGGCTCGTGAGCAAGCCGGGCAGAACGGAGCATAATCGCGCATCATACAATGATCCATCGGTCGATAAATGCCTTTGGACAGGTAGCCGCCTCCTTCGAACACGCCGGCTTTGTCCTTATGCCCGGCATCGAGCGGGGTAGGAATAGGTGTGCCCGCGGGCAACAGGTCTTTCCATTTACGATCGAAATCGATCAAAGTCGTGATATTTGGCTCCCACGGTTCGTACTTCAGGTTATAGAAGTCCTGGTAGGCGACTTCGGAAGAGAAATACTCGTCTGCCAGACCGGCGAAGCTATGCCCGAACTCGTGCGTGAAGACGACGGGTGTCCGTGGATTGTCGGCTGTCCCGCAGGCATAGAAGTTATACATCCCGCCGCCGCCGTACATATCCGTGTTTATCAGCAGGAATATCGCGTCGCACGGTACGTTCCAGACGGCGTCGCGTATCGATTTCATATCCGGCGTTGTCAGATAACGGTCCACGCCGAATGTATAATAACCGGAATTGAGGGCTGTATTCTTGAAAACACCTTTGCCCGAAACATCCGTGCCCGATTCTTCCGACACCAGGCAGACGGCCCAGACGTTGAAGTCGTTCCGGCGCGTCGTATAGGGAGGAGTCGCGAACAGGGCTTCTGTAAAGCGTTTTGCGTCGGCTACGAATTTCTCCTGTTCGTCTGCCGTATATCCTTCGGCAATGAAAACAAGATCCACCTTTTCCGATGAGTCGCCGCTTTTCTGTATCTGGTGCACTTTGTTGTCTTTCAGCTTGCCCCGGTCGATGAAGATGCTTGCGGGATCGACCTCCTGTTTCAACAACGGATGGAATTGCATGTCCGCCTTGTCACGCGCCGTGATTTCTATATAGACAGGCGCTTTCGGGAAGGGTACGGAAGCGCTGTTGGTCCAGGACTGCGTTTCGGTCTTGGCCTGTTCCGTCGATCGCCATTCTTCGAACAACGTGTTGAATCCGCGTGAATAAATCAGTTCATTCGTCGCTTTATCATATACGTTGATATAATAGCCTCCATAATTAAACTTGTCGATCCGGTTTTTTACCGGTCCTCCCCATACCGGTTCTTCACGCAGCGCTTGGATGGCTGCCGATTGTGACTTTAAATTGCCGCTTAAGGCAAAATCCACCCGAAGGCTTTTCTTCTCGAAGTACTTGTCGAAGTCATTCTGGGCAAATCCCATTAGGTTGCAGAGCATGACAAGGAGCAAAAGTGAAATCTTAGTTCTCATATTAGTATGCGTTATTATGTGTATTTCATACTCGCAAATATAAGACTTTTTATAAATTTGCTGACCGATATCACGGAAATATGTAGCAGCATGTTTCACGAAATGAGAAAAAAGGATTGCGCTTTGGATGAAAAAGGCTTGTAAAGTTATTTTATCACAATATGTATCCTTTGTTCCCGAACTTTGACTTACTTTGCATAAAATCTTTCAAATCAAGAGATATCATGGACGAAATTTCTGTAAAACAAATACTTTTATCGGACTTCTTTACTTATTATCCGGCAGGAGGCGCTTTGTATGACGAGTCCGGCGCTTTACTGGAGATGAACAGGACTCTGTGTGAGAAGTTCGGTGTAGAAGATCAGCATGATTTTATTCTGAATAATTTGTTCGATACGGATTATTTGACTGATTTGCAAAAGAATCATTTGAAGAACGGAAGTGTCTTGGCCGATAACCATCCGATAGGATATACGATCATACCGGGATTTGATACGGAAGGAAACATTATCGGTTATACGTTGTTGCTGACCGATAGCCATTTTGCGGATCCGGATATGATCCGGTATGACAAAAAGATGCGGGAATTGAAATATATTTCGGATAAGGTCGTCCAGTCTGTGCCCGATACGATTATCCTGATAAACGATAGGCTGGTTGTCGAGCGCATCATCACCTATGCTTCCGAGACGTGCATTACCCCGGCTGCCTTGAACCGGAGGATCGATGACCTTCCCGGATTTATTTATCCCGACCCGGTTAAAAGGAGAGTGGCTTCGATGGTACAGAAAAGCTTGGATACTTCGGAAGTTTTGAATATAGAGTTTTCCATTCCCGGGCACAATGCCCCGATTGTTCATTTTAAATTGAGGCTGGTTCCGATCCGTCATAAATATGTGGTGGCCTACATCCGGAATGTTTCCGATATCGTCGAGAAAGAGAAGGAGAACCGGAGTTTGACGCATCAATTGTCCGAAAGCCGCAGCATGATGGAGCTTGCCTTGCATAATAGCCATATTGCCACCTATTCTTTCAATTTCGAGTTGTTCCGTGCGTGTGATAAGGAGCATTGTAATCATTGTTTCCAGTTCTATGGCGTGAATAATCATTTATTGGAACGCAATCGGTATATCTGCCGCTCTTTGTCTGTCTTGCGCCATCCGGAAGACCGGCAGGATTTCTTCCTCCTGTTCAACGAAATCCGGGATAAGGATTTGGAAGAATATTCGGTCAACTTCCGCTTGAAAAGCGATGATGGGAACTATCGGAGTTACGAAGTCATCGGCAAAGCGTTTGAAAAGGACAAGGAAGGCAAGACGAACCTGATTGTCGGATGCGTGATCGATAACCAGAAACATGTCGAATATGAAGAGTCGCTGATCAAGGCAAAGGAGAAAGCCGAGAATGCCGATCTCCTCAAATCCACTTTTCTTGCCAATGTGACGCATGAAATACGGACGCCGTTGAACGCGATTGTCGGTTTCTCTGATCTTTTGAGCCAGGAGGAAGATCCCGAACTTCGGGAATCGTACACGAACCTGATCAAGGCTAATAATGAGTTATTGCTGAATCTGGTCAATGATGTCCTGGATATATCCAAGATCGAGTCGGATATGCTTACGTTCAATTATGCGGATAACCATCTGCCGTCGGTCATGCACGACATATATAAGACCATGCAGTTCCGTGTGCCGGAATCTGTCACGTTGATTTTGGACCCTTGTCCCGAAATAACCCTGAATATGGATAAGAACCGGATGATGCAGGTGCTTATTAATTTGTTGACCAATGCGGCTAAATATACCGAAACGGGGAGTATCCGTTTTGGTTGTGGAATCCGGGAAGATTTTGTCCATTTTTATGTGACGGATACGGGTAGCGGAATACCTGAATCCGAATTAGGGAATATCTTCGGCCGTTTTGTCCAGTTAAAAGGGAATAAACAAGGCATCGGCTTGGGATTGGCCATCTGTAAAGGCCTGGTGACAAAGATGGGAGGGACGATTTCTGCCACTTCTAAAGTCGGAAAAGGATCTACCTTCAATTTTACCTTGCCTCTTCATCCGTAGGATAGATTGACAAACCTTGACTTTCTTTTCTGTTAATGTCTACAAAAGGTCGGTAAGGGTAGGATAGGACTGCCCTGCCTGAACCAAATCCATCTTTTCCTGTTTATTTAATAGACGCCACAAACCCGGTTCCGGGAATTACTTCTAAACATAACCGAATATAATTTTTAAGTATGACGAAAATAGAAATAAAAGACTTGTCGATTCTTTTCGGACCTGAGAAGGCTAAGGCGAAAAAGATGATCAAACAAGGTAAGAGCAAACAGGAAATATTAAAGGAAACAGGTTGTACCGTAGCTGTCCGTAATGCCAATCTGGAAATAAAGGAAGGAGAGATGTTCGTGATAATGGGGCTCTCCGGCAGTGGCAAGTCGACATTGGTGCGTTGCATTAACCGCCTGAACGAACCCTCTATGGGGGAGATATGGCTGGGTGGCAGGAATATCACCTCTCTGTCGGATAAGGAGCTGTTGCAAATACGCCGTAAAGAGATGGCGATGGTATTCCAGCATTTTGGCCTGCTGCCTCACCGGACAGTATTGAGCAATATCGCTTTCGGGCTCGAATTGCAGGGAGTGCCTAAAGAAGAGCGCGAAAAGAAAGCGCATGAAAGCATAGCCGTTGTCGGATTGAAAGGATATGAGAACCAGCGTGTGGACGAACTCTCCGGAGGGATGCAGCAACGCGTAGGGTTGGCACGTGCGCTGGCAAACAACCCGGAAGTCCTGTTGATGGACGAGGCTTTTTCGGCTCTCGACCCGCTTATCCGCGAACAGATGCAGGACGAGTTGCTGGACTTGCAGGAGAAGATGAAACGTACCATTGTCTTTATCACACATGATCTGGACGAGGCGATCAAGTTAGGCGACCGTATTGCCATTATGAAAGATGGCGAAATCGTACAAGTCGGGACACCCGAAGAGATATTGACGGATCCGGCGAACGACTATGTCACCCGTTTTACCGAGAGCGTGGATCGCGGGCGTGTCGTGACGGCTTCTTCGATCATGCTGACTCAGCCGATCGTTGTCCGTATCCGCAAGGATGGGCCGGAGGCTATTATCCGCAAGATGTGGGAAAGAAATTTGTATGTTTTGCCCGTGATCGGTCCGGACGAGCAGTTCCTCGGCGAAATATGGCTGAAAGATGTGCTGCGATTGCGTAGGGAAGGGGGACGGGACATCAGTTCGATTGTCATGAAAGAGGTCCCTTCCGTATTGGAGAATACGACAGTCGAAGATATGTTGCCCCTCTTGCCGAAAGTTCAACAGGCTTTGCCGGTGGTCGATGAGAACAACCGTTTGAAAGGTGTCGTATCGACCTCGGCCATCATTATCGAGATGACCGGAAAGGATCAGAAAGAAATAGAAGAAATCGTTCAAAATGCAATAGACTTATGATAAATATCGGGAAATATATAGAAATGGCCATTAATTGGCTGACAGAGAATTTTGCCGGCTTCTTTGATGTGATCAACCATATCGTAGGAGGCTTTATCGACGGCTTCCAGGGGATACTTATGTGGATCCCGTTCTATCTGATGATTGCGGGGATAGCCGCTTTGGCTTGGTGGAAGGCGGGGAAGGGAACCGCTGTCCTGACTTTGTTCGGTTTACTGTTGATCTGGGGAATGGGATTCTGGGTACAGACCATGCAGACCGTGGCACTCGTCTTGTCGTCGACGATCATCGCCCTGCTGTTCGGTGTCCCGCTGGGTATCTGGACCGGACGGAACGATAGGGCGGCCAAAGTGATCCGGCCGGTTCTGGACCTGATGCAGACGATGCCCGCTTTTGTCTATTTGATTCCGGCTGTCCTGTTTTTCGGGCTGGGACCTGTTCCGGGCGCTTTTGCCACAGTGATATTTGCCATGCCTCCGGTGGTTCGTCTTACCGATTTGGGAATCCGGCAGGTCCCGGAAGATATTGTGGAGGCGACGCGTTCGTTCGGGGCCACTTCGGGGCAGCTTCTTTTTAAAGTACAACTTCCGTTGGCTTTGCCGACCATTATGGCAGGGGTGAACCAGACAATCATGATGGCTCTGTCTATGGTTGTGATTGCGGCCATGATTTCGGCCGGCGGGTTAGGTGAGATCGTGTTGAAAGGGATCACACAAATGAAAATCGGACTTGGCTTTGAAGGCGGCATAGCCGTCGTGATTCTGGCGATCGTCCTGGACCGCATTACGCAGGGCTTTGTCCGCAGAAAGTAAAACAGATAAATAAATGTTTATGAGAAGATTGATTATCATTATAAATTTATCCCTTGTTGTTGCCTTCATGATGATGTTCGCGGATTGCAGCGATTCTTCGAAAGACAGGAAACAGGTCTCGATCGGTTATGTGAACTGGTCGGAGGGGATTGCCATGAGTTATCTGGCGAAAGTCATGCTTGAGAGCAAAGGATATGACGTGATGCTGCGGAATGCGGATATCGCGCCGGTCTTTGTCTCGATGGCGGCCGGCAAGGTCGATGTTTTTATGGATGCATGGCTTCCGGCTACTCATGCCGATTATATAAAGAAATATGGCGATAACCTGGAATCGTTAGGAATAGCCTATGAAAATGCCAGGATGGGGCTGGTGGTCCCTTCGTATGTCACGATCGGTTCCATAGAAGAATTGAATGAGCATAAAGATCAGTTCCGCAACGAGATCATCGGCATCGATGTGGGGGCCGGCCTGATGAACGAGACTGAACGTGTCGTCCGGGAATATCCGGTCGACTTGGCTTTAAAACCTTCGAGCGGTGCGACAATGGTCGCCTTCCTCCAGAAGTCGATCGAGAACAAGGAATGGATCGTAGTGACCGGCTGGACTCCTCACTGGATGTTCTCCCGCTACGATCTAAAGTTTCTGGATGATCCGCAGAAGCAATATGGTGATGCCGAGCACATTCAGATTATGGCTACCAAAGGTTTTTCTGATAAAGATCCGTATGCGGCCGCTTTTTTCCGGAACTTTTCTCTCGATAATGGCCAATTGAGCGAATTGATGGATTGTGTGGAGGCTTATCCGATGCACGAGGAAGAGGCAGCTAAGATTTGGTTGTCCAAACATCCCGAAGTGAATGAATTTTTTCCTACATTCGCGGAAAAGTAGAAAAGATTGAAACATGAAGGATATCCGGAAAATTATAGGCTTGTTGCTATGTATGACAATCAGTTGTTATATGATGGGAGAGGAAAAGAAAAATCTGAATATCGTATTTATCGGAAACAGTATAACGCAAGGGGCTTTGTTGGAAAATCCGAGACACGACGCGCCTCCAGTGAAAGCTGCATTGTATTTGCGCAGGCAACCGGCTGTCGGAACTGTCCGTTATTCCAACCAGGGGGTAAGCGGAAGTACGACGACCGATTTCCTGCCTCGGACAGCCTCTCTTTTTCCGAAGGTAGTCCAAGTCGCCGACCAGTTCAGGGATGAGGATTGGGCGACTTTGGTCTTTTCCATTATGCTGGGAACGAACGACAGTGCCATTACGGGGCCGAACGGGGCTCCGGTCTCGCCTGCCAAATATTATGAGAATATGAAAACGATTATCGATAAGTTGCTGGCACTCTATCCGAGATGCAAGATCGTATTGCACCGGCCGGTATGGTACAGCCCGAATACATACAACGGAGCCAAATATCTGGAGGAGGGGTTGGATCGTCTGCAAAGTTATTATCCTGAATTACAAGCATTGGTTCTCGATTATTCCAAACGTTTTCCCGGACAGGTCTTTATGGGGGATACGGATGGTTTCGATTATTTCAAGACGCATCATAAAGGTGAACTCTTCCCCGAAAAAGGAAATGCCGGAACTTTCTATCTGCACCCTAACCGGAAAGGGGCGGCTGCCTTGGGTGAGTTGTGGGGGAAAGCGATACTTGGTGCAATGGACAATTGACAATTAATAAGAATGCGTCAGCTAATTGTCAATTGTCCACTATCAATTGTCCGTTGTTTTTATCTTTTGCCCAATCTGTGGTCCAGGATACCGACGTGACATTCGCCGTAGTTCTTCAACTGTTCGACGATTTCTTTGGCTGTAGATTCTTCTTCCACCTGTTCGCGGACGAACCAGAAGAGGAAGTCTCTTGAAGCATGGTCTTTTTCTTCTTCTGCGATATCGACCATTTTGTCGATCAGTTCGGAAACGTAGCATTCGTGTTTGTAAACGTGTTCGAATAATTCTATGACGTTACCCCATGCAGTAGGAACGACATTGATCTGGCCGATTGTGATGTCACCGCCGCGGTCGATAGCGAAGTCGATCATTTTGTGGGCATGTTCCATTTCTTCTTCAGCCTGTTTTTTCATCCAGTGGGCGAAACCGTTTAATCCCAATTTCTGGAAATGCACGGACATGGACAAATACAAGTTTGAAGACCACATTTCCGCATTAATCTGCGCGTTAAAAGCTTCCGATAATTTCTTGCTTAAAATCATAATTCTGTTTTCCTTTCTTTCTATTAGATTTATAATACGATACAATACAATTTTGCAAAGGCAAAGATATAGATAAAAAAATAATGGTTTGCTTTATTCGGATATTATTTTTCCGATAAAACAAACCATCATAACCTTTAGTTTATAAAGGACGTACGGATTATTTTATTTCAATAATCTTTTCTGCTTTCTTGGCTGCTTCCTCGCTCATTTTCGGGATGATGATGTTCAGCACGCCGTTCTCGACTTTTGCTTCGATCTTTTCTTTCTCGGCATTTTCGGGAAGAACCATTGTCTGCTGGAATTTACTATAAGAGAATTCGCGTCTCAGATAGCGTCCGTCTTTCTTTTCCTCGTTCTTTTCTTCTTTCTTTTCCATCGATACGACCAAGTTGTCGTTCTCATCGATACGGATGTTGAAATCGTCTTTTGTCATGCCCGGAGCAGCAACTTCTACCCGATAGTCCTTCTCCGATTCGATCACATTGATGGCCGGAGCTGTAGAGTTTGCTTTAATCATCCAGTCGTTGTCAAATAAATCATTGAATACATACGGTAGCCAATTTTGACTTCTTCTCATCGGTGTCATAATACAGTCCTCCAATTATTTAGTTAAACATTTATGTACTTTTGCTTTCGTCTTTTCTAACCCGAAAGCACTATACTTGCTTCAAAAGACATGCCAGGGCGATCCGGTGGACGTTAATATGGATAAAGGATGATAAACGAAGCTGAAAACCTTTTCCGGAGGCAATGATTTTAGGCGAACAAACTTGTACCGGTTTATATATGTGTTTGAAAATAGGATTGTTAAGGGAAGACGTTTATAGGAAAATATGGCAGAAAGCGAACCATTTTGGCATGTAAATAGTGACAGAAAAGCAATAACGCTTATCTTTATGGCCTAATCATAATTTTCGAAGGTATGAAAAGGAAAATAGAGGCTCTTCTCAAACGTTTGCAAGTAGCGGTGCGGCACAATCCGGCGGAGGTGGTTCTGTCCGTATTGTTTTGTTGTTTCGGTTGTGCGTTGTACGAGACTTCCTGTACAAGCCTGGCGGTTGTCGTTCATTATTTCCCGGTCTTGTTCTTGGTTACTTGTACCTTGAATTCGATGACGGTAGGATCAAGCTGGCGGTTTGCCTATTATCTGTCTGTGCTGTTCTTTATCCCGTTTTTCTGGGAGGAGAATGATTTCGGGTCAATTTTCTATTGGGTGACGCTTGTCGTGGTGCAACTGCTGTATCTGGTGTGTGACTGGAGACGGGATAATGACAGGTTTGTCAGGAAAGGACTTTGTTACCTTCGGGCGGTACTTTCTGCCGGATTGCTGGCTGGGATTGCCTGGCTGCTTTCCATTTCCATCTATTATTCGATCCAGTATATTTTTGAGATATGGCAATATGGCGAACGGCGGTTCATGGCCTATTCGTCCAGCATTGCATTTATAGGAATATTGCCGTTGTTGTTTCTCCTGTTTAACCGGGAGAAGGAGGAGAGTGCGAACAAACTGTTTGAAGTCTTGCTCAATTACGTGCTTTCGCCGGCCTTGCTGATATATGCGGTTATCTTGTATCTCTATTTTATCAAGGTGATCCTGTTGTGGTCCTTGCCCAAAGGAGCGGTTGCTTATATTGTCGTCAGTTTTGTTTCGGCTACCTTCATTCTGAAAAGTTGCCAGTCGTTTTTGGAGAGAAGATATTACGATTGGTTTTACCGCCATTCCGGTTGGGCTGTACTTCCGGCGCTGGTCATGTATTGGGTGGGGGCTTTCTACCGGATTAACCAGTATGGATATACGGAAGAGAGGGTATATCTGGTGGTGGTAGGCGCTATCCTGACGGGGACTGTCCTGCTGTTTTTTTTCCGGCGTACTGCGCATTATTTGTATGCGGCTGTGCTTGCTGCCGTTTTGTTGTCCTTAGTCACGTATATACCGGGCATAACGGCGGGGGATATAGAACGGGCCTCGCAGGAAAAGCGTGACAATTATCCGATTCCGAAAAGCCCGAATAATTATTATGAATATGTGACTATTACCGATTATTCACCTTTGGATGTTACGGGATATGAAACGCTTCAGACCGTCGGACGTTATGACGAAGGCGCGGTAAACAGCATGATGCAGATGGATACTTTCTATCTGTGCGATAAAAAACAACAGATCCTTTTTGAAGCGGAGAGAGATTCTTTGCTTTTCCGTCAGATGGAAAAAGCAGGGCTGGCTCCTGCCGATTCGATACCGGAAGATTTATATCCTGCAATCCTCCGGCTGGATCTGGATTCGGCCTTGTATGTGCTCGGCGAGATTTCCGTCTACCGCAGTTCTCCGGATTCGGCCTATACGGTCTCTTATATGGGAGGAGGCTATTATCTGAAAAAAAGAGTATCTTTGCCGACTCATAACAAATAGCAAGTATGAAAAAGAAGAATCAGAAAACTTTGTTTTCCGCTCCTGACGGGAAATCTTATCTTGTCCCGTTTATATTGATCACCAGCCTGTTCTTATTGTGGGGATTTGCCCATGGGTTGCTGGATGTATTGAATAAGCATTTCCAGGGTGTCTTTACGATGACGAAGGCGGAGAGCGGCCTTGTGCAGTTCTCCACTTATATCGCTTACTTCCTGATGGCACTTCCTGCCGGTATGTTTATGAAGCGGTTCGGATATAAGAAAGGGATCATATTGGGCTTATCTTTATTTGCCGCTGGGGCGTTTGCTTTTATTCCGGCAGCTTACTTGCATTCGGCTTCGCCGTTTTTGGTGGCATTGTTCGTGATTGCTTGTGGGTTGTGTATCTTGGAGACGGCAGCCAATCCTTATTCTACGATTTTGGGACCGAAGGAGTCGGGGGCGCAACGTCTGAATCTTTCCCAATCGTTTAACGGGTTGGGCTGGATATTGGGCCCGCTGGTAGGGGGAATGCTGATTTTCGGCGGGGCGGAAGATGATCCGTTCACCTTGACGAAACCTTATATATTGGTCGGATCGATCGTCTTGCTCGTAGCTCTGCTTTTCTTCTTCACCAGACTGCCGGAAGTGCAGGTGGAGGAAGAGGATACCCATCCGGATGAGACGGAGGTCGGAGCCGGGATGGGTGTGGTTTCCATGTGGAGGCATCCGCAGTTCGTCCGGGCCATTATAGCCCAGTTTTGCTATTGCGCTGCACAGACGGGGATTTTCAGTTTCTTCATTAATTATGTGACGGAGGCCGATGTTTCAATGACGAATATCGAGGCTTCGCGTATCCTGGCTTTCGGTGGAATGGCTTTGTTTATGATCGGCCGTTTGTCCGGCAGCTTTACGATGAAATGGATGTCTCCCGCCCGTCTCCTGATGTGGTTTGCCTTGGCTGATGCTGTCTGCATGGCGTTGGTTGTGGTTTCTATCGGCACGATTTCTTTGTATGCGCTTTATCTCTCATTCTTTTTTATGTCCATCATGTTCCCGACAATCTTCGCACTGGGGCTGGAAGACATGGGCGTCCATACCAAAAAAGCCTCTTCCTATATCGTCATGGGAGTAGCCGGCGGTGCTTTCGCCCCGATGCTGATGGGCTACATCGGCGCCGATAACATGGCGATAGGTTTTGTGATTCCACTGCTGGCTTTCCTGTATATCCTGTACTTTGCGTTGAGGTGCAAAAGAACGGCATGAAAGAAAAGGAGAATGAACGTGCTAAAATGTAGGTATAACCTTCTTTTTGGGCAATTATATATTATAATCAACTGCTATTTGTAAATAAGTGCTACATTTGTCGAAACAAATAAATTTTATTATTATGAAGTTACTTCAGTATTCTATGGTCATTTTGGCATTGTTGGCCTTTTATGCTTGTTCGGATGATGATCCGGACATTCCAGAAACCTCGAGTGCAATAAACTTGAAAACATCTGCCACTTGGCTGCGATCGGAAACGCCTGTCGGTGTTTTGCTATTGGGAAAGGATGCTGCAGCAGAAAATCAAATGAATAAAAAGTATGAAGCGGAGCGGGATGAAGACACGTTCTATTTAAAACCTACGGATGTCACGAATGCTATTCTGCTGCCAGCCGATGGTTCGACATACAGTGTTTTCGCTTATTATCCGTATTCTGATCAACTGGATAAGGTTAAACAAACACTCCCAATAGATCTTACGAACCAAGGAGAATGGTATGAGATGGGATTTAAGACAAGTACTGGTGTTTTCGTATCGGCTCCTGTTGATACGGCTGTATGGGTAGACTTGAAGGATTGCCTCTCTTCGATAAGAGTATCTGTTCGCACATTAAAGGGGGATGTTACGGAAGTTGTTAAATTGACGAAAGATAATATATCTGTGTCTAATGTCGCTTTATCGGGAAGTTATTCTTTTAAAGATAATAAGTTTGTAGATAAAAATATTTCTGAGAAATATTCCTTTTCTCTGTTTGACGATGAAGGAGCAGCGAAAGGAGTTTTTTTACCGGGAGACGAGGCCATTGCGATCACTTATAAAGATGAAAACGGAAAGATATTTACTCTCACGCAGATAGATGGTATCGGTATAGATGAAAAAAAGGATATCCATTTGGTTGCCGGATACAGGCTATATATCATAATGACGGTAAAAGCCGGCCAGATGGAGGCGGTCGTTTCCGGTGAATGATCAGGATCGATTGAATTTAAAAGGAAAGGGGAGACGGGTGCTTGCAGGCAACGTTTCCCCTTTTTTATATTCTTACTGGTTCAACATTTGGTATAACTTATCCAACTTCGGAGCCATGATGATCTCCGTACGGCGGTTTTTGGCACGGCCGTCGGCAGTCTCATTGTCGTCAATCGGCATGAATTCGCCACGGCCGCACGGTTGGATCTGCAACGGATTGACACCGTAGTCTTTTGTCAGGATGCGGACGACCGAAGTGGCACGGATGACACTGAGATCCCAGTTGTCTTTGAACTGGGCGGTGTTGATCGGCTTGCTGTCGGTATGCCCTTCGATATAGACGTCGATGTCGGATTGCTTGTTGAGGACTTCAGCGAGCTTGGCCAAAGCCTCCTTTCCACGTTTGTCGACACGGGCGCTTCCCGATTCGAAAAGAAGTTTGTCCGACATGGCAACGTAGACTTTCCCGTCTTTCTCGCGAACGGTCAGCTCGTCGCTGCTGAACCCTAAGAGAGCGTCCTTCACGCTGTTGAGCAAGTTCTGTACCCGTTCGGTCTGGGCGTTGATCATGTCCTGCAGTTCGTTGATCGTACGTTCGCGTTCATCCAGTTCGCTCATCTTCTGGCTCAGGAGTGAGTTCAGCTTTTCCTGCTCCGTCATATTGGTGCTGAGCATACTTTGATAGTTGCGGATGTTCTTGCCCATGCGGGACGTGTCCCGTTCAAGTGCGGCAAGACGCGAAGTGAGGCCGTCGTTGTCATCGCGGCAGTTCACAAGCTGGTTCTGCAGGTCGTCTCCCCGGGCGATGGCTTCCAGGCGTCCGTTCTCGGCCAGCAGGTACTTTTTCTTCGTTACACAAGATGTGCAGACAAGCAGTGCGGAGACTGCTACTAATAGAACCTTTTTCATTTTGTCGATAATTTTAGCGAATGTAATATTTATTACACATTACTTGTATCGGGTTTAGGATATTTGCAAATAATTAAACTATAATTAAGGCAGTATGAAAATAAGAGAAATAATGGACACGGTACTCCCCACGCGGCGGGCGAGGTTGTTCGCTGTCGTAGCAGCGGGAGTCGTGTGTGGTCTCGGAGCCTATACCGTCTTTGCCTCCAGAGCTTGGAGTTACCTGTCGGATGATCCGTCAGGTTGTGTGAATTGCCACATCATGGCTCCTTATTACGCCACTTGGAACCACAGTTCGCATAGTCGCAACGCCACCTGCAACGATTGCCACGTACCCCACCAGAGCTTCGCCAGGAAATGGCTTTTCAAAGGTATGGACGGCCTGCGCCATGCGGCGGTTTTCACCATGCGCGGCGAGCCTCAGGCCATCCAGGCACTTGACGGTAGCGGCGAGGTCATTATGGACAACTGTATTCGTTGTCATACGCAACTGAACACCGAATTTGTCAGCACCGGCCGTATCGACCACGAGATGGCGCTCGCCGGGGAGGGGAAAGCCTGCTGGGACTGTCACCGGGACGTGCCTCACGGAGGGACGAACAGCCTGTCGTCCACCCCGAACGCCCTCGTACCCTATCCGAAGACGAACACGCCGCAATGGCTGAAAGATATGCTTACAGAATAACCGATAAATTAAAATGCAACAGATATGGAAAAAAGATTAAAATCATGGCAAGGCTGGTTATTGTTCGTCGGGACAATGGCCGTAGTTTTTGTTTTAGGCATGCTGGCCTCCTCCGTCACGGAGAGAAGGGCGGAGATTGCCAGCGTCATCAATAACAAGAAGACCGAGATAAAAGACGTTGAAGGAAGAAACGAGATGTTCGAACCGAACTATCCGCGTGAGTACCAGACCTGGACAGAGACGGCAGACACCAGTTTCAAAAGCCTCTACAACGGCAACCAGGCTGTGGATGTCCTCGGACAGCGTCCCAATATGGTCGTCCTCTGGGCCGGTTACGCGTTCTCCAAAGACTATTCGACCCCGCGCGGCCACATGCACGCGATCGAAGACATGCGTCACACCCTTCGTGTCGGTTCTCCCATGACGGAAGAAGACGGCGGTCCTCAGCCCGCCACCTGTTGGACCTGCAAAAGCCCCGACGTGCCCCGCATGATGCAGAGCATAGGAGCCGAGAACTTCTATAAAAGCAAATGGTCCGCTATGGGAAAGGAAATCGTGAACCCGATCGGTTGTGCCGACTGCCACGAGCCGGAGAACATGAACCTCCGTATCAGCCGCCCCGCCTTGGTCGAAGCTTTCCAGCGGCAGGGAAAGGATGTGACGAAAGCCACCCAGCAGGAAATGCGTTCGCTGGTCTGCGCACAATGCCACGTGGAATATTATTTCAAAGGCGACGGCAAATATCTGACCTTCCCTTGGGATAAAGGTTTCACGGTGGAAGATATGGAAGTCTATTACGATGAGGCAGGCTTTTTCGACTACAAACATAAACTCAGCCGTACCCCGATCCTGAAAGCCCAGCACCCGGATTACGAACTTTCGATGATGGGTATCCACGGACAGCGTGGTGTCTCCTGTGCCGACTGCCACATGCCTTACAAGAGCGAAGGTGGGGTGAAGTATAGCGACCACCACATCATGAGCCCGCTCGCCATGATCGACCGCACCTGCCAGGTCTGCCATCGCGAAAGCGAAGAAACCCTGCGTAACAACGTCTACGAACGCCAGAACAAGGCCCGTGAGATGCGCGACCGCCTGGAAACCGAATTGGCAAAGGCCCATATCGAAGCCAAGTTTGCATGGGATAAAGGGGCGACCGAAGAACAGATGGCCCCTGTCCTGCAGCTGATCCGCCAGGCACAGTGGCGTTGGGACTTCGGAGTCGCTTCGCATGGAGCCGCTTTCCACGCCCCTCAGGAAATCCAACGTATCTTAGGCAACGGGACAGACAAAGCCCTGCAAGCCCGCTTGGCGGTCTCGAAGGTGTTGGCGAAATTAGGTTATACGGACGACGTCCCGATGCCCGACCTGTCGACCAAAGAGAAAGCCCAGCAATACATCGGCCTGGATATACCTGCCGAACGCGCACAGAAAGAAAAATTCCTGAATACAGTCGTTCCGAAATGGCTTGAAGAAGCCAAAGCAAACAACCGTTTGGTAAAAAACAGCTGATATGTGGAATAGACCCTGGAGATATGCGGAAGGTTGCACGATAGGCGCCGGTTTATTGATCACCGGCTTCGTCCTGCAACTCACGACCGGCAAGGTGGACGCCGCCTTGTTCCGGTATCCCGTCAACCTGTTGGCAGGCGGCGCATATCTTGTTCTGATCCTCGTCCTGCATCTTCTGAGCCGGAAAAGCGCCGTCCTGCGTTGGTTCTCCGGTTTGGAAGCGAGTATAACATCATTGTGTTTTTGGTTGGTATTAGTCGTTCTGATGGGGCTTACTCCGCAAGTAGCCCCTACGGAACTCCCTTCCGGGGGACTGATCGACCGCCTGGGGTTCAACCGGATGACCACCTCCTGGCCGTTCATGCTCCTGTTCCTTTACATGCTGACGATCTTAGGACTGGTGACCTTGCGCCGGTTGTCCCGCTTCCGGCTGAAAGACCTCCCTTTCGCCCTGAACCACGCCGGCCTGTTCATCACGCTTTGGGCGGCGATCTTGGGAAACGGCGACCTGAGACGCCTGCGCATGCCCGTGACCGAAGGAGCCGCCGAATGGCGTGCGACGGACGATACCGGCGCATTGGTCGAGCTCCCGCTTGCCATCGAACTGAAATCATTCACGATCGACGAATATCCGCCTAAACTCATGGTGATCGATAACACGACGGGCAAAGCGCTACCCGAAGGACAGCCCGCCAACCTTTTGGTGGAGGAAGTCCCCCTTTCAGGCCATCTGTTGGACTGGACGCTGGAGGTGACCGATTTCATCCCGATGGCTGCTTGCATAGCAGACAAGGACACGGTGAATTTCGTCGGCTTCCAGACCGAAGGAGCGACCTCGGCCCTCTATGTGAAAGCGCTGAACCGTAAAGACGGAAGCCGCCGCGAAGGTTGGGTTAGTTGCAGGAATTACATGTTCCCTTACGTCACCCTGCCCCTTGACGACGCAGCCGTACTCGTCATGCCCGAACGCGAGCCGAAACGCTTCGCTTCGGAGGTGACCGTCTACACACAAGACAAACAAAAGAAAGACGCCCTGATCGAAGTCAACAAACCCTTCTCCGTCGCCGGCTGGAAAATCTATCAGCTCAGTTACGACGAGACGATGGGGAAATGGAGCGAAACGAGCATCTTCGAACTGGTGCGCGACCCCTGGCTACCGGTAGTTTATACCGGAATCATCCTGATGCTGGCGGGGGCTGTCTGCCTGTTCATCTATGCACCGAAGAGAAAGGAGAATTGATATGGATTGGAGTCATTTTATCTATTTTGCATTCCCCGCCCTGCTCTGTTGGGGAGCAGGCGCTTGGATGGCCTACCGTCCCGAACGCTTCGGGCGTGCCGTTGCTTTCAACCTGTTAGGGTTGGCCGTCTTTTTCGCCTTTATCGTCGGCATGTGGGTCTCGTTGGAACGTCCTCCCCTGCGCACGATGGGCGAGACGCGCCTCTGGTACTCTTTTTTTCTTCCGGTAGCCGGATTGATCACCTATGTCCGCTGGCGGTATAAATGGATCCTCTCGTTCAGTACCCTGCTTGCCGGTGTGTTCATCTGCATCAACCTACTGAAACCGGAAATACACAACAAGACGCTGATGCCCGCTTTGCAAAGCGCCTGGTTCGCCCCGCACGTCATCGTCTATATGTTCGCCTACGCTGTGTTGGGTGCTGCCGCCATCTTCGCCCTCTACCTGCTTTTCCTGCGGAAAGGAGCCGGGATCGGCTGCGACCGGATGGACCTCTGCGACAACCTCGTCTATGTGGGAACCGCTTTCCTGACTATCGGGATGCTGTTCGGTGCTCTCTGGGCGAAGGAAGCCTGGGGGCACTACTGGAGTTGGGACCCGAAAGAGACTTGGGCCGCCGCGACCTGGCTGGGCAACCTTCTGTATATCCACTTCCGGCTCCATCGGCAGGCATGCCACCGGACTGCGCTCGGATTGCTGCTTCTCTCGTTCGTCCTCCTTCAGGTCTGCTGGTTCGGAGTGAACTACCTGCCGTCCGCGCAAGGCAAAAGCGTACATACCTATAATATAGAATAGTCATTAACTTAAAAATAAATTGTATGAAGAAACTTATGTGCATACTCTCCGGGCTTGTCCTTTGGAGTTCCGGCCAACTCCGTGCCGAAGAAACAGAAAAAAGCGATGCGAAGGAGAACACCTTCTCCATGAATATCCAGATACGTCCGCGGGCGGAATATCGCAACGGCGTTCTCTTCCCCCGTCATAAGGGTGACGAGGCGACGGGCTTCATCAACAACCGCGCACGCCTCACGATGAACTACGAGCGCGACAACCTCTCGATCGGACTTTCCGCCCAGCACGTCGGCGTATGGGGGCAAGACCCGCAGATCGACAAGAACGGCCGCTTCATCCTCAACGAAGCCTGGGCACAACTCGACTTCGGGCACGGCCTGTTCGCCAAGCTCGGCCGCCAGTCTTTGGTTTACGATGACGAACGCATCCTCGGCGCACTGGACTGGAACGTGGCCGGACGCTACCACGACGCTCTCAAGTTGGGGTATCAGAATGCCGATAACCAGCTTCACCTCATCCTCTCTTTCAACCAGAACGACGAGAAAACGATAGGCGGGACCTACTACGCGCCCGGCGGACAGCCCTATAAGACGATGCAGACACTTTGGTACCAACATAAGTTCACCCGGGACTTCCGCGCCTCTTTCCTCTTTATGAACTTAGGTATCGAGCCGGTAAGTCCCGAAGAGAAAAAGGCCGATACGAAGTACATGCAGACCCTCGGAACGAACCTCTATTACCTGCCGGGCAACTGGACCTTCGGCGGAACCTTCTACTACCAGTTCGGCAAGACCGTTGCCAATCGCGACATTTCCGCCTTCATGTGGGCCGTCAATGCCGCCTGCCAGATCGATCCGCACTGGAAGATCGGCATCGGCAGCGATTACCTGAGCGGCAACGGCAACGACCCGGACGGGAAATACAAGGCTTTCGACCCTCTGTACGGAACTCATCATAAGTTCTACGGAGCGATGGACTATTTCTACGCCTCCAAATTTATCGACAGCAACATGAACCCGGGCTTGTGGGACAACCAACTGTCCGTCGCCTACAAACCGTCGAAGAAAGTAAACCTCTCGCTGGCCTACCACTACTTCTCGATCACGAGCGATGTCGAGCTTCGACACGGCGAAGATGCCGGCCGCGGCTTGGGATCGGAACTCGATTTGCAGGTGGACTGGCAGATCATGAAAGATGTGAAACTCTCCGCCGGCTACTCGACGATGCTTGCCGGGGAAACGATGGAAGTCGTGAAAGGCGGCAGCAAGTCGAGCTGGCAAGATTGGGGATGGCTGTCGTTAAATGTCAATCCGCGCGTATTTATGACGAAGTGGTGAGCCGTTTAGTTCGGGAAATGTCCTATCTTTGCCGGACAGGAACGGATCTGGTACTAAACACAAAAGATATGGACATTCACGATATATTTAAAATTCCGCTCTTCAGGGGTTTTACCCTGAAGATGCAGGAAGAACTGCTCGACAAGCTCGAATACACGATCGACCATTACCCGAAGGGGATGACGATCATACGGCAGGGAACTGCCTGCAACGCCCTGCACATCCTGTTGGAAGGAAAGCTCAATGTGGACGTGACGGACGTGTCGGGCAATATTGTCCGTGTCGAAGTCATCCAGGCACCCCGCACCTTTGCCACTCCGCATATCTTCGCCGAGAAGAACCAGTTTCCCGCTACCTTTATCGTCGAAGAAGAAGTCACCCTCGTACGTGTGGCTAAAGCCGATTTTTTTACATTGATGCACAGCATGCCGCAACTCCTGCACAATTTCCTTTGCGTCAGCACCAGTTGTAACCGTTGCACGATGACGCGCCTTCGCGTCCTTTCGTTCCGGGGCATCCGCAGCCGTTACATTTATTATCTGCTCGACCACCTGAAAGACGGTTCGGACGTTGTCGAAATGGAGCATAACCAGGTACAGCTTGCCGAATACTTCGGCGTGACGCGCCCTGCACTGTCCAAAGAGATCAACAAACTTGTCGACAGCGGCTTTATCAAGATTTCCCGCAACAAAGTCCACATCCTGAACAAGCAGGCATTGACCTGCATGTTGTGACTCTTTCATGTTTAAATCATTTCACGATCCAGCTTTCGATATTTCGTGTCTTAAAGCTGAAGTTCACGCCGATTTTATACAGTCGGCGCGAATCGCCGGCGAACGGCAGCGCGTACCCCTTTTCTTCGATCTGGCGTAATGCTTCCTCGGCGGTACCTTCCAGTTTGAATTCCATTATATATATGTAGCGGTCTGTTTGCAAGACCAGGTCGACGCGTCCTTGCGATGTGTGATATTCTGCTTTCACATAGAAACCGGCCAGCTTGAAGACGATGAAAAGCACATTCTGGTAATGCACTTCCAGATCCCGGATCAATTCGTAAGGCGTATCGGCAAAGAAGTATTGCAGGCGGCGGAAGAATGCGTCGATCTCTCCGCCCCGGATTTCCTGGACGAAACGTTGTATCTCAAATGCCGAATCTACGGCGTTTACGGATGTGTAGAAAGGCAGCAGGTAATTGATGAAACCCTCTTCCACTTCTTTGTTAGGGAAGCCTAACCGGTAGATGCCGAATTCCTTATCATATCCTTTTATTGTCAGGTAACCGCTTTGGTAAATGACCGGGATGGGGCTTAAAGAGTTGGCGTCGATGCTGTTCAACACGGCGGAGCTGGTTTGTTCGTGTGCCATTTCATATAGGTTGTAATGGCTTTTCTTCAATAACGCCACCAAATAGGAAGGCGTTCCGGTTTCGAACCAGTAGCTGCCGAACTTCATCTTGGCAAAAGTATTTAACAAGCTGAAAGGATTGTATATCCCTTCCGAGTCTTCTACAAAATGATAGCCGTCGTAACGAGCTTTCAATTCTTTGCAGGCCTGTTCATAATTAATCTTTAGATTGTCTGCAAGTTCATGTAGTTCCTCTTCGAAGTTGACATGGATTTCTTTCTCTGTAATGCCGCAAATATCGATGTACCGGTCGTCCATCGAAATATCCATCAGATTATTCAAATCGCTGAACACGCTGACTTTCCCGAACTTGGTCACCCCCGTAAGCAGGGCGAACTTGATGCACCCGTCTTTGGATTTCATCACTCCATAGAAAGGCTTCAATGTATTGCGGAATTTTTCCTGCAACTCCTGATTGGTGATGGCCTGGAGCAATGGTTTGTCGTATTCGTCGATCAATATGGCAACACGTTGGCCGGTCTGTTCGTAAGCCCGCTCTATCACACCGGCAAAACGCAACGCCAGACTTCTTTCAGCCGGATCAGCCCCGTACAGTTTTTCCCAGGCAACCAGGCTGCGGTTCAGCATATCTTCCAGATCGCTTTCCTGCTCGTATTGGGAAATATTCAAATCGATATGAAGCACCGGACGCACGATCCATTCCTTTTCCTTTTCTGCAATCGCGAGTCCATCAAACAACTCTTTCTTTCCCTGAAAGTAGGCTTCGAGTGTAGAAATCAGCAGGCTTTTCCCGAACCGTCGGGGGCGGCTCAGGAAATAATAACTTCCCGTTTTTACTAATCGGTGAATTAAATCAGTTTTGTCTACATAAAGAAAGTCATTACGTCTGATCTTTTCGAAATTCTGTATGCCGATGGGATAAAGCTTTGCCATATACTTCCGATTAAATTAATTACTACACAAAGTTAGGAAAATATGGTGTAATAACCTCTATCCCCAAAGGCTTTTTTAGAAAGAACAGCGGCTTCCGGGCATTCTGATTGGATGCGATAGAAAATCCCATAGGCATCCCTTTCCTGTTCCCTTAGTGGGAAACTACGGTTTCCTAAGTGGGAAACGGCAGTTTCCAGCTTAGGAAATTACAGTTCCCTGCCCGGGGAATTTCAGTTTCCTGGGCGAGAAACTATAGTTTCCTACCGTAGGAAACTGTAATATGTTGTAGCTTAATTAGATAAAGGCCTTTGTTTTGCCTCTCTTTTTACCAGTCGTAGCCGTCGATATAACCGTCGAAGTAATCATTCGTTTCAAGCCCAAGTTCTTTTGCCTGCTTGATGATGTATTGCTGTTCTGTAGGGTGGATCAGCCATTCCCCTTTGCGGGCAAGATAATAATTCTTGCGTCCGAAGTGGGAGATAAGCCTGCAGCGGAATGTCTGGGCGGCATTTACTTTCAGCGAGCCGATCAGGTTCAGGAAGCCCTTGGCATAGCGGATTTCTATGTTCGGGCGGTAATATTTGCAATCTCCCTTTATGCTTTTGAGTGCAGCCGGACTTAGAGTCATCAGGAATGCCGGTTTTGCCGGGGCATGTTTCAATGCCAGATGGCGGAGGCAGGTAGAGGACTTGGGGCAATTGTCCGCGGCGCATGTCCCATAATTGTAAGGGACTTGGGAATAATCGAATTTAATCATGATAGAATTACTATTTAAGATGATCTATAATATATAATGTATGCCTAAAAATGAAACAGCCGGATCAGCAGCAACCCCAACGCCACCGACACTCCGGTGGCAACCAAGCCCGGCATCATGAACGAATGGTTGAGGAGATATTTGCCGATATGCGTCGTCCCGGTCCGGTCGAAATTGATGGCGGCTACGATGGTCGGATAGTTCGGGATAAAGAAATATCCGTTTACGGCGGGGAACAGCGCGATCAGCATATAGGGAGAGATGCCGAGGGCGATTCCTAACGGCAACATCGCGCGGATGGTCGCCGCCTGGCTGAACAAGAGGATGGACATCACGAACAGGGCCAGGCCGAACAGCCACGGCATTTCCGTCACGATATGTTCGATCGAGCCTTTCAGCTCCGCCATGTTCCCGCCGATGAAGGTGTCGCCCATCCAGGCGATGCCGAAGATCGCGACGACCGCCTGCATGCCGGCGGAGAAGACGGAGCCTTGTACGGCCTTTATCCCGTCCGTCCGGGTGACGAGGAGGATAAGGGCGGCAGCCGAAAGCATCAGGATCTCGATGATATGCGCCATCTGCATCTGCCGGGTCGCCCCGTCTGCCAGGCCGAACACCGGGCGCAACGAATCCATCGAGCCGAAGAGGACGATGCCGATTGTCGCCGCAATGAATATGATCACCGACAGGAGGGCGGCGCGATGGTTCTCGACTCCTTTCGCCCTATATTTATCGCCCGTGAACTCCCCGTTTGCGATGCGGCGCAGGTATTCGGGGTCTTCCGCCAGCTCTTTTCCGACGCGCAGCGAGCAGAACGCTCCCGTCAGGACACCGGCCAACGTGCAGGGGACGGAGATCATCAGGATGTCCATCAACGATATATGTTGCCCCGACAGCATACTGAGCAATGCTACGGTCGCCGCCGAGATCGGACTGGCGGTAATGGCCTGCTGGGAGGCGATCACCGCAATCCCTAACGGCCGTTCGGGACGTATCTTCGTTTCGGTTGCAACCTCCGCTATCACGGGAAGGACCGAATAAGCCACATGTCCCGTTCCCGCAATGAAGGTGAAGATATAAGTAACCAGCGGGCTGAGGAGCGTGATCTTGGAGGGATTCTTGCGCAGCAACTTTTCCGCCCATTTCACCATCAGGTCCAGTCCGCCGGCAGCCTGCATGCAACTAGCGGCGGCGATGACGGCGACGATCATCAACATCACGTCGATGGGTGGCGAAGTAGGCTCCAGTCCGAATCCGAAAGTGAGGACCGCCAGTCCCAGGCCGCCTAATACGCCTAAACCGATACCGCCGAGGCGGGCTCCGATAATGATTGCAATTAAAACGAATAGTAATTGTAACAACATGTCTTGTAAAATGCAGATTTAGTTTGTAAAGGTTGCAAATTTAATTATTTTTGTTGCGCTAAGTACTACAAAAACAATTAATACGAATGAAAAGAATCTATTTCGCAGCTTTGGTAGGCTTGTTTGGGTGCGTGTCGGCCTTGTCGGCACAAGGGCGGAGTGAAGTCCTGTTGGAGAAAAACTGGAAGTTCACCCGCGAAGACAACAACGAGTTTATAAAACCTGCTTTCGACGACAGCAAGTGGCAGTCCGTGACTGTCCCGCACGATTGGGCGATCTACGGCCCTTTCAGTTCCCAGAACGATAAACAGGAGGTCGCCATCTCGCAGGACGGCCAGAAGGAGGCGATGGAGCATGCCGGGCGTACCGGCGGGCTGCCGTTTGTCGGTGTGGGCTGGTATCGCACCGAGTTCGACGTCCCGCAGTTCCAGGCCGGTAAGCGGGCGACGATCCTGTTCGACGGGGCGATGAGCCATGCCAATGTCTATATCAACGGACAGAAGGTCGGCTATTGGCCGTATGGTTACAACTCCTTCCACTTCGATATCACGAAATACCTGAAGCCCGGGCAGAAGAACACCCTCGCCGTCCGTTTGGAAAACCTGCCGGAATCTTCCCGCTGGTATCCCGGAGCCGGCCTTTACCGGAATGTTCACCTGATCGTTACCGAAGACGCCTATATCCCGGTTTGGGGGACATATATCACGACTCCTTCGGTCAACGAAAAATTTGCCAAAGTGAACGTGCGCACCAAAGTGGTGCTTCCCGAAGGGGCCGATCCTGCCAAATACAGCGTGGAAACCGGCGTATGGAACCCGAACAAGCAGAAGCTGACGGCTGTCCGCACTTCTCTTGCGCAGATGAAATACGACAACGGCCAGGCGGAGCAGGAGTTTATCATCCGGGATCCGTCCTTATGGTCGCCCGAAATGCCGGCTTTGTATTCGGCAGAAACCCGCCTGTATGAAGGCGACGAGCTGAAGGATGTCTATACGACTCCTTTCGGTATCCGCTCGATCGAGATCATACCGGACAAAGGCTTCTTCCTGAACGGCAAGCGGACCGTCTTCAAGGGCGTCTGCAACCATCACGATCTCGGCCCGTTGGGGGCTGCCGTCAACGACGCTGCCATCCGCCGCCAGATCCGTATCCTGAAAGACATGGGGTGTAACGCGATCCGTACTTCCCACAACATGCCTGCTCCTGAGTTGGTAAGGGCTTGTGACGAAATGGGCATGATGATCATGGCGGAGAGCTTTGACGAGTGGAACGTGGCGAAATGCAAGAACGGTTACAATCTGCTCTTCGACGAATGGGCGGAGAAAGACCTTGTGAACTTGCTTCATAACTTCCGCAACAATCCGAGCGTCGTCATGTGGTGTATCGGTAACGAAGTGCCCAACCAGTGGAACGAAGGCGATTGCAAGATTGCCAAATGGTTGCAGGATATCTGCCATCGCGAAGATCCGACACGCCCGGTAACCCAGGGAATGGATGCCCCCGATGCCGTGGTCAACAACAACTTTGCAGCCGTGATGGATGTGCCCGGTTTCAACTACCGTCCTTTCAAATACAAGATAAACTATAAGAAGTTGCCGCAGCGGATCGTCTTAGGCAGCGAAACGGCATCGACGGTCAGTTCACGCGGCGTTTATAAGTTCCCGGTCGAACGGAAGGCGATGGCGAAATACGACGATCACCAGAGTTCGGGTTATGACGTGGAACACTGCGGTTGGTCCAATTTGCCGGAAGACGACTTCATCCAGCACGAAGATTTGCCGTATTGCATCGGTGAGTTCGTGTGGACGGGATTCGACTATCTCGGTGAACCGACTCCCTACTATACGGATTGGCCAAGCCATAGTTCCCTGTTCGGCATCATCGACCTGGCAGGTATTCCAAAGGATCGCTATTTCTTGTACCGCAGCCATTGGAACAAGGCAGAGCGTACCCTGCATATCCTGCCTCATTGGACCTGGCCGGGACGTGAAGGCGAAGTGACGCCTGTCTTCGTCTATACCAATTATCCTACAGCCGAACTCTTTATCAACGGCAAGAGCCAGGGGAAACGCACGAAAGACCTGAGCATCGAACTGGACAGCAGCTATACCGAGGCCGCCCAAAAGAGTTTCGAACGACAGAAGCGCTACCGCCTGATGTGGATGGACACGAAATATGAACCGGGCACGTTGAAGGTGGTCGCTTATGACAAGGAGGGCAACCCCGTCGCCGAAGAGGAGGTGCATACTGCCGGCAAGCCTCACCATATCGAACTGGCCGCCGACCGCGACCGTCTGAAAGCCGATGGCAAGGATCTCTCTTTTATCAATGTCCGTGTTGTCGACAAGAACGGCAACCTCTGCCCTGACGCCACCCATAAGGTGAAGTTCAGCGTCCGAGGCTCCGGCTCTTACCGCGCGGCAGCCAACGGCGACCCTGCGTCGCTCGAATCTTTCCAGGCTCCGCAGATGTCCCTTTTCAAAGGACAACTGACAGCAGTCGTACAGACGGAAGAAACACCGGGCGTGATAGTCCTTGAAGCATCCGCTCCGGGTGTGAAGAGTGCGAAGATAGAACTGATCAGCGAATAGGCCGGATTGAGTGGTTATCCCGGTAAAAACGAATAGGCATCGGATTGGAAACGGACAGGCATCCGTTATGAATCCGATGCCTATCTGTTTTTTACTTGTCGGTAACGATATTCCCAAACACATCGAACTCGACCGTTACAGCCTGCCCGTTGTGGATGACATTGAATTTGTGGAAGGCGCCGTTGGCATCTATGAACATGTAAATGGACTCCACTTGGTCGCTTCCGTATTCGGAGGCCTTGAAGGCGTCCATGATGACTGTCGGGACTTCCTGTTCCGAAACTTTCCAGGTCGTACTTTTCCAGGTATATATCTGGGTCAGTTCGGCAATCTTCAGGGTCTTCCCGTCGAGGATCGCCAACTGTACACCGAAAGTCGTGTTTTCTATATCCAGCAACTCTGCTCCCTGGAAGGTCAGTTCCATCAGGCCGGCCACTTTTTCGGGGACGATGATCGGTTGGTCGACATCGTCTTTGGCATTATCGACCGCTTTGATCAGGTCGCCGTATAAAGTGTAATACAGGTCGGTCTCCTGTTCCGCCTTTTCAACTTCTACCTTATATACGGTTCCCATTCCGGCTCTGCCGATGGTATCGGCTTCCTCGATCTTCCAATCGGCATATTTGCCTTGTTTGATATCGGTCGAGATAGCCGTAGGCAACTCGTTGAGCGGCAAGTCCGTCTTGATCATGGCCCATACTCCGAGATGGTCGAACCAGGCGGTGTTATCGAGCGAGTTGTTTTCAAAGTCAATTACATAATAATCGTCATTGACTGTCCATTCTGTGTCGCGGGCATCCGGATATTTGGCATTGAAAGCGTCCAGGATGGTTTTAGGAGGTTCGATGCCGCCCGGTATGTTTTCGTCGTCTTTGCTACAGCCGGCAAAGAGCAGGGCGAAACTTGCGAAGATCGTAAAGACTGAAATTTTAGTGTTCATAATTTATCGTTTTAATTTGTTACGAATAAACAACAGCCGGGATGGAAAAGTTTTCTCAAAACCGAACACACTGTCCGATATTGAACACTTATTCCGGATCATATCTTCACGTAATCAATGATTTATGTTTTTGGCACGGAGTTTGCCTTGTAAAAGCCGTCAAGGCGGGAATGCCGGAAAAAGAAGATTTAAAACAACATTAAATATGGACAGAGAGATTTCAAAAGAAGTACAGAGAAAAGAACAACGCAAACAGTTTATCAAGATAGGAACTGTCGCCGGTGGTCTTATCGTCCTGATCGTAGTGGTGATCTCCATGCTTCAGACCAGTCTGAAACGGAAAGACCTCAACATCTCGAAGGTCGACAAGGGAGTGATCGAAGTTTCGGTCAGCGCGTCCGGCAAAGTGATCCCCGCGTTTGAGGAGATCATCAATTCGCCGATCAACTCCCGCATCGTGGAAGTGTATAAGCGGGGCGGCGATTCGGTCGATGTCGGCACGCCTATCCTGAAACTGGATTTGCAGAGCGCCGAGACCGAATATAACAAGCAGTTGGACGAAGAACAGATGAAGAACCTGCAACTGGAACAACAGCGCGTGACGAACCACAACAAACTTTCGGAAATGGAAATGAACCTGAAAGTCTCCCGCATGGAACTGGACCGCAAGGCTGTCGAACTCCGTAACGAACGCTATTTGGACAGCTTGGGCGCCGGTACGACCGACAAAGTCCGCCAGGTGGAACTCGATTATAACGTGAGTGTCCTCAAACTGAAGGAAGACGAGCAAAAATATAAGAACGAACAGGCTCTTGCCGAAGCGGATCTGAAAGTAAAAGAGTTGGAACTGAATATCTTCCGCAAAAGCCTTGCCGAGACCCGGCGTACGTTGGAAGATGCCCGGATCCGTTCGCCCCGCAAAGCGATCCTGACCTATGTGAACAACGAGATCGGTTCGCAGATAGGCCAAGGGGCGAAGGTGGCGATCGTTTCAGACCTGTCACACTTCAAGATCGAGGGCGAGATTGCCGATACCTATGGCGACCGTATTGCCGCAGGCAGCAAGGCGATTATCAAGATCGGCAGCGACAAGCTGGACGGCACGGTGAGCGATGTGACTCCGCTGTCGAAGAACGGCGTGATCTCTTTCACCGTCCAGTTGGAGGAAGACAATCATAAACGTCTCCGCTCCGGTTTAAAAACGGATGTCTATGTCATGAATGCCGTGAAAGACGACGTGCTCCGCATCGCCAACTCTTCCTATTATGTCGGAAAAGGGGAATACGAACTCTTTGTTGTCAACGGCGACCGGTTGTTGAAGCGCAAGGTGCAGTTGGGTGACAGCAACTTCGAATATGTCGAAGTGGTCAGCGGCCTGCAGGAAGGCGACGAGGTCGTTGTCTCGGATATGAACGCTTATAAGGATAAAAACAAACTGAAATTAGAAGAATAAGTAAGATAATCTGCTGTATGGTAAAACAATATTTGAAACAGGCTTTCTACATGCTGAAAGAGAATCGTCTTGTCAGCATTATCTCCATAGCGGGTACGGCAATATCGATTGCTATGATTATGATTGTGGTGCTGGTGTTCCAAATCCAGTTCGCCAACTATTATCCGGAGAACGACCGCGACCGGATGATGTATGTGGAAAGCGGCACGGAAGTACAGTCTTCCAATGGTTGGAACAGAGGGAATATGTCGGCCGAAGCGGTCAAGGAGTGTTTCTACTCGTTGGAACTTCCGGAAGCCGTATCGGGTTATGCTCTGAGTTTGAAACCGCTTTCCATTCCGGGAAAGCGCATGTATAAAGGATATGAGATCAAATACACCGACCCCGGCTTCTGGCGGGTCTTTTCTTTCCGGTTCGTGGCCGGGAAACCTTTCACGCAGGCCGACTTCGATTCCGCCATTCCGGCGGCCGTCGTTTCGGAAAGCGTGGCACGAAAGCTCTATGGCTCCACGGATGTGGTGGGGAAGGACGTGGTTATCGACCAGGCCGTTTATACGATTTGCGGCGTGGTGGAAGATGTCAGCCGCGCCGCCGACACGGCTTTCGCCTCTGTTTGGGTGCCTTATACGACCGACCGCATCCTCTTGGCCAATACGACGAAAGAGAATATGGCCGGCTCCTTTTCCGTTTGCATTTTGGCGAAGCGGAAAGGGGATTTCGATGCCATCCGACAGGAACTGGACCGTCAGATCGAACGTTATAACGGGATGAAGAAAGACTGCAAGATCAATTTCATGGGGAATCCGATTACTCGTTTGGATGTGGCGATCGGTTCTGAGGGGCAGGTGCATGTGTCGTTAAAGGACTATCTGCTGGAAACTGGATCGTTGCTGCTCTTCCTGCTGTTTGTCCCCGCCTTGAACCTGTTGGGGGTGACGCAGTCTGCCGTACAGAAGCGGCGGGCGGAGATGGGGGTCCGGAAAGCCTTTGGGGCGACCTGTGGAGTATTGATCCGTCAGGTATTGTACGAGAACGGGTTGATGACGTTGATCGGAGGAGCGTTGGGATTGATCCTTTCGCTGTTGTTCCTTCCGGTTTGCAAGGATTTCTTATTGAAGAGTGCGGATACGGCGTTAAGCGGCGATATGCTTTTCCAGCCGATAACGTTCGGGGCGGCCTTGCTGTTTTGCCTGTTGCTGAATCTGCTTTCAGCGGGCATACCGGCAGCACGGATAGCTCGCCAGAAGATCGTGGTCTCTCTGAAAGACGGTGAAGAGTTTAAAGAATAAGAGGAGGATATAGAAATGATCAAGCATATATGGACAATGATTTGGAACCAGCGGAGCAGTAATGGCTGGATATTCATGGAGCTGTTGTTGGTGTTCGGTGTACTTTGGGTTATGATGGATTCGATGTTGGTCAGCTTGTGTACTTACCAGTGTCCGCTTGGGTTTGACATCACGAACGTCTACAAGGTGAACATCGGGAAAAAGGCGGCAGGCATACCGGGTTATAAGCCTGATTCGTTGTTGAATACATCTACGGGTGAAGATCTGGTACGTCTGACAGGAAATATCCGCCGGGCCCCGGAAGTGGATGAGGTATGCATCGCAAACGCATCTTGCCCGTACACCTGGTCCAATAGCTGGACTATGTTAGTGAGGGCGGATGCCGATACCAGCATGAAGGCCGATTATTTCCAGTGTTTCCGTACGACGCTTTCCTATTTTGACGTGTTGCGTATCAAAGATCGCGAAGGCCGCCCGTTGCGTCCGATAGTGGAGAATAATATCGGCGATTTGGCGATAACGGCCGATTTGGAGGATAAGTTCTTCGAGGGAGAGTCGGGCATAGGGCAGCAAGTCAAATGGTCAGCTTGGGATACGGAATCCATAACGGTTGCTGCCGTTACTTCTCCTATCCGGCAGAATGAGTTCAGTGTGAGCACTCCTTGTTTATATCGATTGATGCGTACGGACGAAGAAGTGGTTGAAATGACCTCTTGGGCAAAGGCGGAGAATGTGGATTGTTTGGTCCGCATGAAAGACGGCTTCAAGGCGGAAGAGATGGAGGCCTTCCTAGATAAGATGGGTCAGCAGTTGGAGGTGAACAACTTATATGTGTCCTGTGTGATCCCGTTGGAAGAGCAACGTCCTGTGATCCTGAAAGGCCGGATGGACAACCTGAAGAAGAAAATCGCCTTAGTCGGTTTCATGCTGGTGAATGTCTTCTTCGGCATTGTCGGCACCTTCTGGCTCCGCACGCAATATCGTCGGGGAGAGATCGGACTGCGGTCGGCATTAGGAGCTTCGCGAGGCACGTTGAAGCGGTATCTCGATGTGGAAGGGCTTTCGCTGCTCGCTTTTACCATTCCGTTAGTGCTCATCTTCATTGCCAATACGCTTTATTTTGATCTGCCCGACACGGCAAAAATGGCTTACACCTGGTGGCGTTTCTTAGTCGCTTTCGGCGGCGCGTTCCTGTTGCTGGCCGCCATGATCTGGGTCGGTATCTGGTTCCCGGCACGTCGGATTGCGAAGATGGACCCGGCAGAGGCTTTACATTACGAATAATAAATAGTAGCTAATATGTTCAAACAGTATTTTAAACAAGCCATCCAGATGTTGAAGGAGAATCGCCTTACCAGTGTGATCTCGATTCTTGGAACGGCGCTTTCGATTGCGATGATACTGGTGGTGATTCTCCAGTTTCAAATCAGACTGGTAGGTTTCCGCCCGGAGTCTAACCGGGACAGGATGCTTTATATCCTGGGGATACGGGCGGACTCGCGTGACGACAAGAACCGCAACTCGACCGCCATGTCGGACGGTGTGGTGAAGGAATGCCTGTACGATCTTCAGACCCCTGAAGCGGTGACGGCTATGGCCGGAGGCAGTACGATCGTTTCGTTGCCGAACCGCCGGCTGTTCGAAGAATTTACGGTTCGTTACACCGATCCCGGCTTTTGGAAGGTGTTCGATTTCCATTTCCTCTCCGGGAAACCTTTTACGGAGGCCGATTTCAGTTCCGGCCTGCCCCGTGCAGTGATCACGGATCGGTTGGCACGCAAGCTCTTCGGCTCGGAAGAACCGGTAGGAAAAGAGATCCTGATGGGCTATGTGGCCTATCAGGTCACCGGTGTGGTGAAGGAACCGACGCGGGCTGCCGGGGGGGCCTATTCCGATGTCTGGGTTCCCTATACCAGTAATACCAATTATGTGGATATGAAGTCGTGCGGTGGCGTTTGCGGGAACTTCACTGCGGTGATTCTGGCACGTACGCCCGGCGATTTCGATGCGATCCGGGCGGAGATCCGTCAGGCGGTGTCGCGCTATAATGCAGCCGGGCGGGAATTTGTGCTGGGCATCAATTACGTGTTTTCCCGGATGGACATAGCGTTGGGATCGAACGATATGAACGGAGGCATACAGGTCGGTTGGAAGGAGTATCTGGTTGACAAAGTCCCCTTGCTGCTCTTCCTGTTGCTGATTCCGACGTTGAACCTGACGGGCGTCGTGCAGTCGTCCGTACAGAAACGCCGTTCCGAGATGGGAGTCCGCAAGGCGTTCGGGGCAACGAAAGGACGCCTCCTGACACAAGTCTTGTGCGAGAACCTGATCACGACGTTGATAGGAGGGATCATCGGGATTATCCTCTCCGTCGTGCTGCTTCAACTCTGTAAATCATTCCTCCTGTCCAAAGAGACGGTACTCACGTTTGAGATGCTGTTCAAACCCGTGTTGTTTGCCGCAGCCCTCTTCTTCACCCTGTTGCTGAACTTGCTGAGCGCCGGCCTGCCCGCCATCCGCATCGCCAGGGAACAGATTGTGGAGGCATTGAAAGAAAATTAGTCTATAACATATTAACGATAGATAAACTGAATACAATGATCAAACATATCCTGAAAATAATGTGGAACCAGCGTCGCAGTAACGGCTGGATATTTGCGGAGTTGCTGATTGTCGCCTGTGTGCTTTGGATGATGACGGATGCGTTCTGGGTGGATAACCGGACATACCATGCTCCGTTGGGATTCGATATCGAGAACGTCTGGCGTTTCAAGTTAAGCAAACTGGATGCGAAAGCTCCGGGCTACGTCGCCGATTCCCTGTACCATTCGTCCGATCCGGAAGACCTCACGCAGTTGATGACCCAGATCCGCCAGAACCCCGAAGTCGAGGATGTCTGCGTCACCTTCTATTCCTGTCCCTATTCGAACGGCAACTCCTGGCGCGAAGTCAAGCCGGTGGATGGCGATACCGTGTATGCCCATAATATGCAGACGTTCCAGTTGCGTAACGTCACCCCCGAATACTTCCGCCTTTTCCGTATCCGGACAGCAGACGGAGAGCCGGTGTACGACAAGGTGGCCGGGAAACACAATGTGATCGTCATCACTCCGGAGATGGCGGAAGGTTTCTATCACGGTGCTCCGAACGTCGTGGGCCGGCGCGTTTATCATGGCGGGAATGATTTTACGTCCGAGATCGCGGCCGTTTCAGCTTCCATCCGTTCGAATGACTATGAACGTCCGGAAGCCTGTTACTTCCAATGCCTCGAAGGAGAACTGTACAACTCGACCGTCAGCAGTTTCGGAGCCAGCAGCGCCGAGTTCTGCGTCCGTATGAAACACCCTTATACGCAGGACGAGATGAATCGTTTCCTGGACGGGATGGAAGAGCGGCTGACGGTGAACAACCTGTATGTGTACGGCATTTCCCCGATCTCTTCTTTCCGCGACCGCCAAATGTATTACTATGACCGGGAGGCGAACAACAAGATGTCCCTGATGGCTTTCATGCTGGTGAACGTCTTTTTCGGCATCATCGGTACTTTCTGGCTCCGCATGCAGAACCGCAAGGGCGAGATCGGCCTCCGCATGGCCTTGGGCGCCCACCGGATCACGTTGAAACGTTATATGTACACCGAGGGCCTTTGCCTGCTGGCACTGACATTGCCGCTCGTCATCCTCTTCGCCTTCAACATGGTCTTTATGGACAAGCTCGATACCTATCGCCAGCCGCTCAGCTTGGTACGCTTCGGTGTGACCTTCGGTATTACCTACCTGATGATGGCCGCCATGATCTGCGTCGGCATCTGGTTCCCCGTCCGCAAAGCCGTCCGGACGGCTCCGGCGGAGGCGTTGCATTATGAATGAGAAGATTTGCAAAACCGGACAATGTGTTCAATATCGGACACCTCTTGTTTTGTGTAGTTATTGATTAATAGTTCTTTACCTCTTTGGCACGCAATTTGCCCCTTAGAGGACATATCGGTAAATCATCATTAAACAAAAGAAATAATAACAACGGGCCGGCCCCAAGGTCTGTCCCACAACAAACAATAACGATTATGATAACACTTACAAATCTTGAGAAGATCTACCGGACGAAAGAGATCGAGACGGTTGCCCTGGAGAACGTGAACCTGACAGTCAATAAGGGAGAATTCCTGAGTATCATGGGCCCCTCCGGATGCGGCAAATCCACCTTGCTGAACATCATCGGCCTCTTGGATGCCCCGACCTCCGGCACTGTCGAGATTGCAGGGACCAACACGGTCAATATGAACGACAAGCAACTGGCCGAGTTCCGTAACCGGAAGTTAGGTTTCGTCTTCCAGTCTTTCCACCTGATCAATTCGCTGAACGTGCTCGACAATGTCGAACTGCCTCTTCTCTACCGTAAGGTCAGTGCCAAAGAACGCCGTGAAGCCGCCGTCGCCGTGCTCGAAAAGGTCGGCCTCTCGCACCGTATGCGCCACTTCCCGACGCAGCTCTCCGGCGGCCAGTGCCAGCGTGTCGCCATCGCCCGTGCCATTGTCGGGGGTCCCGACATCATCCTCGCCGACGAACCGACCGGTAACCTCGATTCCAAGATGGGTGCCGAAGTCATGGAACTGCTCCACAAACTGAACAAGGAAGACGGGCGCACCATCGTCATGGTCACCCACAACGAGGACCAGGCCAAGCAGACAAGCCGCACGGTACGCTTCTTCGATGGTCGCCAGGTGATGTGAGATACCCTTCGCCTCATCCCGATGAGGTGACATGCATCATCCGGATGAGGGAGATCGCATCATCCCGGTGAGGTGAGTAGCATCACCCTGGTGAGGTAGCATCACGCACGGTAAAGGAGACAGACCCCACTCGTGCCTTCTTATAGAGGTGGTAGGTAGGAGTGTACTGGCTGTGTATTTCTACCCGCCACTTACCAGGCTCTAATGGAGCAGGAGGCAGGAAGCAAAGGCGGGTAGCCTCGTTGATGAAGATCTGCTTAGGAGCGACGAAGTGAGTTATGCCCGTCAACTCATGGGTGAAATGCAACCCGACGTCCGGTAAGTCGCCCATCACTTTTATCCGCCGGCCATGTATGAAAAGCGGGCTGACGGGGGTAGAGGGGATCTCGCAAAAGACGCGTTCTTCCTGTCCGCCATAGGCATCAGGGAAGATGCTCACTTCGTCAGGAAGCGGAGCGTTGGGGTTGAAACCTCTCACTTCCACCGGAAACCAGGCGGCGAGTTGGTTCATGCGGGGCGAAGGGCGCAGATTGATCTGGATGGCATGACGCTTACGGTCGAACGGTTCGAGAGGCGTGGTAAAACGGCCGAGGACGTTTAACTCCGTCCTCCCGAAGCCGAAGTCTACATTGAAACCTCGTTCGATGGCATTGTAGATTTCATCGCTCATTATGCGGAAGACGGAGATGAGCAACTCGCGACGATAGGTCGTACGGTTGTAGACAACACGGTCGGCAATGTCTTCAATGGAGATGCAAGGATGAGAAGGAATCGTCCCCCTATAAAAGGAGCCGACGCCGGGAAGCTGGCTTTGGCTGAGTTTGATAAACAATTTACCGGGCCTCACCTTCATATCTGATTCAGGTAATTCTTTGTCCATGATCGTTCAGATTTAATGATTAGGTGATAAAGGTAAGAATAAAAAAGGTAATAATATAAATCAGCATTTACCAAACTAATACATTATATATATGTATAAACAATATCTCAGACAAGCCTGGCAATTGATGAAGCAGAACCGTTTCTTCAGTGCCGTCTATATCATCGGTACGGGATTGGCGATCTCGATGGTGATGGTGATGGCTATCGCCTATCATATACGTACGGCCAATATGGCTCCCGAAGTGCATCGCGACCGGATGCTGTATGTCTCTTTCCTTGAATATGCGAAGGATAAAAGCAACAGCTCGTTCTTTTTCAGCGCCCGCTCGGCTAAAGAATGCCTCCTGTCCTTGCGAACGGCCGAGGAGGTGGCGGTGACGACCGACCCGACGATCATGTCGATATTGGCAGGCGAATCGTATGCCCGGCTGTCCGGCACGGGCGATCCCTACAAAGTGGTGATGATGGGGACCAACGACGGCTTTTGGCGTATTTTCGACTTCACCTTCGTAGACGGCCGCCCGTTCGGCGAGGCGGAGTTCCGGTCTGCCGTGCCCCGTGCGGTGATCTCTTCGTCGCTGGCGAGGAAGCTCTTTTCGCGGACGGATGTGTCGGGACAGGCCTTCCTGCTGGATGATGTGGAATATATCGTGAGCGGAGTGGTGAAGGATGTATCGTACATCACTCCTGCGGTCGTTGCCGATTTGTGGGTCCCCTATTCCTGCCTTCCCACCGTTATGGAGACGGGCAGTAGCGAACGGGAGGCATCGCTGGGCTTTCTGGTAGGATGCATCCTGCCTGCCCGCGGCGTCTCCGAAGAAGAGGTAGCGCATGAACTGGACGAGCAGATCCGGCTTTACAACTCGACCTTGCGCGATGGGAAGATCCGGCTGATGAATGGCCTGGAAGCACATGGCAGGCATGTGGTCAGCCAGTTCGCAGGAGGAAGCATCGGGAGCGGGGCGAGCGGGGCAAACGGGATGAACCCAGTGAATGTCCTCTATTTCGTATTCTTCCTGCTGATCCTGCTCTTCCTGCTGGTCCCGGCTATCAATCTTTCGGGCTTGAACGCCTCCCACATGCAGGACCGCATTGCCGAGTTAGGCGTGCGCAAAGCTTTCGGGGCGCGCAGGACGGGGCTGTTCATGCAGATTTTGATCGAGAATATGGTGCTGATGCTGCCCGGAGGATTGGTCGGCTTGCTGTTCTCTTACCTGCTGATCCTGCTTTTCCGGAATCTGTTGCTGGTTCCGGGAGTGTTCGTCATGATGACGGGCGGGGCGAATATGGACCTGACTCCGGGGATGATGCTGAACCTTCCGGTCTTCGGGTATGCCTTTTTGGTCTGCTTGGTGCTCAACTTCCTGTCGTCGTCGATACCGGTCTGGCGTGCCGTACGGGTGAATATAATAGATGCTATAAACGGTTAAACGGAGAAATGCCATGTTTAAACATATACTCAAACTGATCAAGGCCCAGGGCAAAAGCAATGCCTGGGTGTTTATGGAACTGCTGATCGTCTTTATCCTGCTCTGGTGGTCGATCGATACGACCCTGATGCAGGGGATTACCGCCTTGCAGCCGGAAGGCTTCTCGGTTGATAATGTCTGCAAGGTCACCTTGGCGGTCCGTCCGCGCACCAGCGCTTCCTATGTGGATGATCAGGAAGGCGGCGAAGAGGCCGGGAAAAACTATCTTCGTATTATCGAGCGTCTGAAGATGCACCCGGATGTCGGGACGGTCGCTTTCTTCGGACCGCATTCGGCGCCTTTTAATTATTCGAGTAATAACAGGACTTGCTGGAACGATACGGTCTCGGCAGTCAACAGCCTTTGTTATACGGTCACACCGGATTATTTCCGGGTATTCGGCATCCATGCCGTTGACGGAGGTTCTCCCGACCGGTTGGCGGATGCCTTGGCAGACGGATGGGTCGTCAGCCGGACGTTGGAGGAGAAGCTCGTTGATGGTGCGCATTTGCAGGGCAAGCGCTTGGCTTGGGATAATAAAGGGGATAGCACGACCTACCGTGTCAACGGCATAACAGTTCCGATCAAGAAGCAGGGTTTCGACCAACCCCGTCCGGTTGTTTTTACGCTCCTGACGGAAAAAGATCTATACGAGGCAGACGAGCGGGAATTGGGGCAGATGCAGATCGCTTTCCGCCTTCGCTCCGGTGTAACGGGCTCGTCCGACTATGCGGCATCGTTCAAGACGGAGATGAAGCAGAGTTTGGCTGCCGGCAACTTCTGGCTGGCCGATGTGCAGTATTATCCGGATATCCGCAGGAAGTTCCTCGACAACACGATGCAGGTGAACGGGCAGAGATTGAATATCGCAGTGAATGCCTTCCTGTTGGTGAATGTCTTCTTAGCGGTGATCGGCACGTTTTGGTTTCGTGTGAACCGCCGCAAGGGCGAGTTGGGGCTGCGTATGGCAGTTGGTTCTTCCCGTCGCACGATCCGGCAACTGGTCGTTGGCGAAGGGTTGTTGATCCTGACGATTGTCAGCATTCCGGCTTTGCTGCTTTGCCTGAACATGGCTTATGCCGATATGCTCAGCACGGTGGTGATGAAGGTGACCTTCGGACGTCTGTTGGTTGTCAGCCTGTTGACCTGGGGAATCCTGGCCGGCATCATCTTCCTGGCAACCTGGTATCCGTCCCGCAAAGCGTCGCGGTTGGAGCCGGCGGAGGCGTTGCACTATGAATAATTGTCAATTAAAAAACAAATGGTATGATAAAAATCTATCTCAAACAAGCCTGGAACCTGATCCGGCAGGAGCGTCTCTTCAGCCTGATCTATATCGTCGGGACAGGGCTGTCCGTGTCGATGGTGATGGTCCTGTCGATCGTCTTCTACATGAAGGTTGCCAATATCTATCCGGAGACGAACCGCGACAGGATGTTGGTCGCCAAGAGCGGGATGGTCAAACATAAGAACGGTTCCAACTCCAGCAGTTCCCTTTCCGAGGAGATGATCAACACCTGCTTCGGCTCTTTGAAAGGTGTGGAGGCGATTGCCTTGATTTCAAGAGACGATGGCGAATGCATGGTGCAGCCGGATGGAGATCCGGTACAGTTGCCGGTGGCGGTCAAGTACGTGAATACGGACTTCTGGAAGGTCTTTGAGTTCCGCTTTTTGAGTGGCAAACCGTTTACCGATGCCGACCAGCAATCGGCTATCCGGACGGCAGTCATTGCCGAGAGCCTGGCGCGTCGTCTGTTCGGTACGACCGATGCTGTGGGCAAGTCCATCTCGGTCGATTTCCGGCAGTACCGGGTCTGCGGCGTGGTGAAAGATGCTTCGCTGGTTACGGAAAAGACATATGCTTTGGTCTGGTTCCCCTATACGGTGGCCGACGGGTATAAGTCGCGAAGCAGTTGGAACGACACTCGGGCATTAGGCGATTATAGGGCTTATATATTGGCTGCGGAGGGGACGGATTTGAAAGCCCTGAAAAAGGAGGCGGAGGAAAATGCCGAACGCTACGGGAAGACGTTGGGTGAAGGTACTTTTACGGCATTGGGACAACCGGATTATTATTGGCAGTCCTGCTTCCGGTATTGGAGCAACGTCAGTCCGGATTACGGATTGGTAGCCCTGCAATACGGGTTGATCATCCTGATCTTCCTGCTGGTTCCGTCTGTCAGCCTTTCCGGCATGACCGATTCGCGTATGGAAAGGCGTTTGTCGGAGATGGGCGTGCGGAGGGCTTTCGGGGCTCCGGTCGGCTCGTTGATGACACAGATCATTTCGGAAAACTTCCTGTTCACGATACTGGGCGGAGTGTTCGGACTCTTTTTTTCGTATCTGCTGATCTATCTTACGAGTGACTGGATTCTGCAGATCGGGGCAAGTTTTGTCAATGCTTTGCCGGAAGGGGCGGATATTGTTTTTACTCCCGGCATGCTGATGAACTATCAGGTGTTCGGCATTGCGTTGTTCGTCTGCTTCGTGCTGAACCTGCTTTCTGCGCTGGTTCCTGCCTGGAGGGCTTCACATCGTCAGATTATTAATTCGTTGAATGCAAAATAGGCGCTTTATGTTAGTACATATATTTAAACAGTTATGGAACCGTAAGCGGAGTAACTTATGGATCGGAATAGAACTTTTGCTGGTTTTCTGCCTGCTTTGGTACATTGTGGATTATTTCTTTGTCCTCGAATATAACAAGAGCCTGTCTTCTTGCCGGGACTTGGATCATACCTGGCAAGTGAATGTGGCTTTGCTCCCTGCGGAACATCCCGACTATCAGCCGGGCGAAAGCGATTCGACTGCGCTTCTTGACAATTATAACCGTGTGCTTGACCGGATTCGCCGGTATAAAGACGTGGAAGCGCTGACTGTATTAAGCGGTTGGAGCACGCCCGGAGGAGGCAGCTTTTATGGCGACTGGTTCCGGAGCCGTCGGGATACGACACGTGAGGGGAACGGACAGGCTATAATGTTTGACCCGCAGACTGATTTCTTCAAGGTATTCCGGCATACGACGCAGGATGGCAAGCCCGTATCGGTCGAAGATTTCGATTGGTCGGACCCCAAGGCGATCGTAATCGGTGATCTGGCTGCCAAAACCTTTTTTCCGGACGGGAAACTGTTGGGAGAGGTCTTGGAGAGTCCGAATAGTCCGGAAGACTATTATTTCGTAGTAAAAGGTTCGATCGGAGATATTAAACGCTTCGATTATGAACGTCCCCAGCTGGCTTTCTATCGTCCGGAACGGATAAAGCCCGATAATATAGCAAATATGGAGATTGCTATCCGCAGTCGAGAGCACCTGTCGGACGGGCGATTCCTTCTGGACTTTAAGAATGCGATGAGCCGTGAACTGCGTATAGGCAACTTCTACCTGAGAGGAATCAAATCCTATAACCGGATTAATGCCGAAACGGATTTCACATTCGGACAAACGAGCGATGTACGGATACGCACCGGCATGATGCTATTCTTCTTGGTCAACATCATGCTTTGCGTCATGGGTACTTTCTGGTATCGTATTCGGGTACGGCGTGATGAGGTCGGCTTGCGTATGGCGATGGGGTCGACACGTACGAATATCCGGAAGATGTTGATCTTGGAAGGGCTTTGCCTGCTGGCTGTCGTGGTTCTGCCTGCTATGCTGATCGAGGCTCAGTTTGTCTATCTCGGTTTGATCGATACGTTGGGACAGGGGAAAAACAACCTGGGGTATCTTCCCGACCGTCTCGTCCTGCGTTTTATCCTGACCAATTTATTAACCTGGGCTTTGCTGGCGGTTGTGATTGTGGCGGCTATCTGGCTTCCGGCCGATAAAGCAGCCAAGATGGCGCCGGCAGAGGCCCTGCATTATGAATAAAGATTGATAATGACACTATTTGTTTTTTATAAAAAAGCCCGGTTTCGCAGGGATTGCGAGGCCGGGCTTATTCTTTTAAAATGTCATGGAAGCATAGATGCCGAAATGTTTATCGCTCGCAACAGGGCTGATAGACAGGTTATGCTTCGCGGTAAACGGACGGGTGAAAATGTAGGCGCTTCCGGCTCCGAGAGCGGCTCCCGCTACCACATCCCACCAATCGTGCTTCTTGGCATATGTCCGGCTCCATCCTACATACGAGGCAATCGCATAGGCCGGAATTCCCCATTTCCAGCCGTAGCGCCGTTGGATAAACGCTGCTCCTGTAAAGGATACCGAGGTATGCATGGAAGGAAACGAATGTTTGTCGCTGCCGTCCGGACGCTCTTTCTTGATCAGATATTTCAGAGCATATGTCATACCTATAGTAGAAACTCCTGCCAAAGCGCCTTGCTTCAATCCTTGCCAGTCCTGCAACACCAACACGGTGGTCAGGCTCGCTACAGGCGTTACGAACGCCAAAACATCACCGGATGTACGGACAGCCTTACGGCTACCGCTTATCTCAACTTCCTGCGCTTTTCCCGATAAACAAACGAATAATACGAAAATCAGGGTAAGAATTCGTTTCATTTATAGATATGCCTGGTTCGCGTTATTTGCTTCTTTCAAGAATGATGCGGCTGATACGTGCTTGTACCTGCATTAAGGTTACAAGGTCTGCGCTTTCAAAGTCGATATCGATGAGTTTAATTTTGCTTTTTTTAGCCATTCTGTGTGGAGAATGTCCCATTTCCTGTACTAAATCATCAATCATTTCTTTAATTTTCTCTGCTCTTTTCGGATAGTTTACTGTGCGTGCCATAATCTCCTGTTTTTAATGTTTAATTAATAATGGCACAAATATAAACAAAGAGAATTGTAAAACAATGAAATAAAGGATTATTCTTTTAAATAGTTATTTAAAATCCCAGTTTAGGAAGAAAAATAATCAATCCGACTATTGCTGCCGCTATTGCTATAATTAAAACGGCACCTGCTGCGAGGTCCTTCGTCTTTTTTATCGCTTCGTTATATTGGGGTGAGACCAGATCGGCCAATGATTCAATGGATGAATTGACTGCTTCGGCCGATAATACGGCTCCGATTACGATCACGACTGCTGCCCATTCTGTCTTGGATAAACCAAAAGAAAAGCCGGCTATAACTACACAAATAGCTGCGAAACAATGTATCCATGCATTGTGCTCTTTTTGTATTAATAAACGGATGCCATTGAATGCATACCGGAAACTGGCCAGTCGTTTACGAAAAGTGAAGCCGCTGTTTTTCATATTATTTATTGTTTTTGAGAGAACGCGACAAAGATATAAATAATACTTCAAAAACGGACACACTGTTCATTTTCGGACACTATCGTTTTGGACATGTTGCAGATAATCAGTTGTATATCTTTTTGGCATAGCTTTTGCCAACGGAAAGACAAAACATTTATTACGATGAAAAAGATCTATATAGTCATTATCTCTCTCCTGTTGTCGGGTACCGGATTGCAGGCGCAGGAACAAGATACAGTCAGACTGACCCTCAAAGAAGCGATCCATCTGGCGCAAATGCAATCGGTGGATGCTGCGGTTGCCTTGAATGAACTGAAGACTGCTTACTGGGAATACCGTACGCATATCGCCGATCAGTTGCCGGAGATCAACTTCAAGGGGACGCTTCCCGCTTACAACAAACAGTATTCCAAATACCAGCAGTCCGACGGTTCGTACACCTTTGTCCAGAATAACTCGCTCGGCTTGAACGGGGAGATTTCGATCGATCAGAACATCGCCTTGACCGGTGGTAAGATATCGCTGAACTCTTCCCTCGATTTCAACCGACAGTTGGGAAAAGGGGCTTTTAACGAATATATGAGCGTGCCTATCGGGTTGACGCTCACGCAGCCGATTTTCGGTGTGAACGACCAGAAATGGAAAAGGCGCATCGAGCCTGTCCGCTACCAGGAAGCGAAAGCTGCTTATATCGAGAGCGTTGAAGGGGTAACGATCAACACGATCGGCTATTTCTTTAATCTGCTGCTGGCGAATGAGAATTTGCAGATTGCCAGACAGAACCTCGAAAATGCCGATAAACTGTATGAGATAGCTGTTGCCAAGCGCAAGATCGGCCATATTTCCGAAAGTGAACTGATGCAGTTGAAGTTGTCCGCCTTGCAGATGAAAGGAAAACTGACCGAGGCGCAGTCCGGTCTCAATGCCCATATGTTCCAGCTCCGTGCTTTTTTGGGTTTGAGCGAACAGGAGGTGATCGAGCCGATCCTGCCGGAGTCCGCCCCTTCTCTGCGGATGATCTATGAGGTTGTGTTGCAAAAAGCGCAGGAAAACAATTCGTTCGCCAAGAATATTCGTCGTCGCCAGCTGGAAGCTGACTATGAGGTCGCGACAGCTAAAGGAAACCGCCGCAATATCAACCTTTTCGCCACGATCGGTTATACCGGAAAGGACCACACGTTTGATGCCGCTTATAACCGGCTGAAAGGAAACCAGGTGGTCGAAGTCGGTATGACGATACCGATTCTCGACTGGGGCAAGCGCCGGGGGAAAGTGAAGGTCGCCGAGTCTAACCGCGATGTGACGTTGTCCAAGATCCGTCAGGAGGAGATCAGTTTCAACCAGGATATTTTCCTGTTGGTGGAAAATTTCAACAACCAGGCCGCCCAGTTGGAGATCGCGCAGGAAGCCGATGCGATCGCCGAGAAGCGTTACAAGACTTCTATCGAGACATTCATGATCGGAAAAATCAATATCCTGGACTTGAACGACGCGCAACAATCGAAGGATGAGGCAAAGCAGAAACATATCCAGGAACTGTATGATTATTGGAACTACTATTATAATATCCGTAGCGTCACCCTCTATGATTTCATCAATGACCGGACTCTCGATGCGGAATTTGAGAAGATCGTGAGACGATAATTGATTTAATTCCATAAATTTGCAAATTATAAATCATAAATTTGAAATCATAAATCAATGATCTTGATAGTAGACGATGATGCAGCGGTTCGTTCTTCGCTAACCTTCTTGTTGAAACGCGCCGGGTTCGAACCGGAAGCTGTTCCGGGACCGGAAGAGGCGTTGGCTGTTGTGCGCCGGACGGTGCCGCAACTTATCCTGATGGATATGAACTTTACGTTGACTACCACCGGTGAAGAGGGCATACAACTGTTGAAGAAGGTGAAGATTTTCCAGCCCGACGTTCCGGTGATCCTGATGACGGCATGGGGATCTATTTCGCTTGCCGTACAGGGAATGCAGGCTGGCGCTTTCGATTTTGTGACCAAACCCTGGAACAATCTTGTACTGCTGAAATCCATCCGTACGGCAATCGAATTGAGCGAACAGAAGAAGGAGCAGGAAACGCCTTTGAACCGCCTGGATGCTGATAATAAATTTCATTTTGACAAGATCATAGGCCAGAGCGCCCCGTTGATGGATGTGTTGGGGACGGTTTCCCGGATCGCTCCGACCAACGCTTCCGTCCTGATAACCGGCGAGAGCGGAACAGGGAAGGAGCTGATTGCCGAAGCGATCCATACGAACAGCCCGCGTGCGAAGGAGCCGTTTGTAAAGGTCAACCTCGGCGGACTTTCGCAAAGCCTCTTCGAGAGCGAGATGTTCGGACATAAGAAAGGAGCGTTTACCGATGCTTACATCGACCGTACCGGACGTTTCGAGATGGCAAATAAAGGGACGATCTTTCTCGACGAGATAGGGGATCTCGAACTGTCCTGTCAGGTGAAGCTGCTACGCGTCCTGCAAGACCAGACGTTCGAGGTACTGGGCGATAGCCGTCCCCGCAAAGTCGATATCCGTGTGGTCAGCGCGACAAACTGCAACCTGCGTGAAATGGTGGCTGAGCGCACGTTCCGGGAAGATTTGTTTTATCGTATCAACCTGATAACCGTCCACCTGCCCGCACTCCGCGAGCGTAAGGACGACATCCCTTTGTTGGCACGCTATTTTGCTGACAAACAATCGGAGATGAACGGCTTGCCTGCTGTCCGCTTTTCGTCTGAAGCCTTGACCTTCCTGCAAAAACTGCCTTATCCGGGTAATATCCGTGAGTTGAAGAATTTGGTGGAACGGACGATGTTGGTATCGGGGAAGGCAGTCCTGGAAGCTTCTGACTTCGAGGGCCAGTGCCTCCATACGACATTGTCGGCAAAAGCTGAGGTTGCTCCTTCGCTTGAGGGGCTGACACTGGACGAGTTGGAAAAGCAAACAATTCTCCAGGCGTTGAAGACACATGCCGGTAATCTTTCGCACGTCGCCACGGCACTCGGCATCAGTCGGGCAGCCCTGTACCGACGCCTTGAGAAATATGATATCCCTGTAGACAAATAAATCGCAACGGCTGATGAGAATAAGAGGATTGTTTTGGATTTTGACTGCATTGTTGTTGTCCGTATTGGCGATCATTACCTATCATGTTTTCTATACGGAATCCTCCCTCATGTTCTTCTTAGTGGAAGGGATCGTGATTCTGACGATCATCTATTTGCTTGTGTTCTATAGCCGTATCATCAAGCCTCTTCATATCATCGGGAACGGTATGGAATTGTTGAAGGAGCAGGATTTCAGTTCCCGTCTGAGCCACGTGGGGCAGAAGGAGGCGGACCGCATCGTCGATATTTTCAACAAGATGATGGAACAATTGAAGAACGAACGCCTGCATCTACGGGAACAGAACCATTTCCTGGATTTGCTGATCAATGCTTCGCCGATGGGAGTGATTATGTTGAACCTCGATAAGGAAATCCTTTCCGTCAATCCGGCGGCTCGTAAGATGTTGGGAATTCCTTCTCTGCCGGATATCGTAGGCAAGCGTCTGCCGGAACTGGATTCACCTTTGGCGGCGGAGTTGGAACCGATCCCCTTGTACGATTCGCAGACAGTCCGCCTGAACGATGCCAATATATATAAATGTACGCACTCATCGTTTGTGGACCGTGGTTTCCATCATTCGTTCTATTTGGTGGAAATGCTGACGCAAGAAGTCTTTAAGGCCGAAAAGAAAGCGTATGAGAAGGTGATCCGTATGATTGCCCACGAGGTGAACAACACGACTGCCGGCATTACTTCCACATTGGACACGCTTGAGGCGACCTTCAGTGAGATGCAGGATACGGAAGATATCTGTGAAGTCCTGCGTGTTTCGATAGAGCGTTGTTACAGTATGAGCCATTTTATCACGAACTTTGCCGACGTGGTCCGCATACCGGAGCCGCAAACCAAGATGCAGCCGCTGAATGCGGTCGTCTTTTCGTGCAAGCGTTTTATGGAAACGATTTGCCTGAACCGGAATATCCGGATCGTGATGGAGCTGGACCCCGTTTCGCCGGTTGTCAATCTGGACAATTCACTCTTCGAACAGGTGCTGGTTAACATCATCAAGAACGCCTCCGAATCGATCGACCACGATGGCGAGATCTATATCCGTACCTCCCGTAATCCGGTCTGCCTGGAGATCGCCGACACCGGAAAAGGTATTGACAAGGAGACGGAGGCCAAGCTGTTCAGCCCCTTCTTTTCCACCAAACGCGGCGGTCAGGGCATCGGCTTGATATTTATCCGTGAAGTGCTCCAGAAACACAACTGTTCTTTTTCCCTCAGAACGTATGCGGACGGGCTGACCCGGTTCAGGATATTGTTCGAGTAATATACCGGAAAGGTTGATTGAATGGAATGATAATAAGGAACTATGATGTCTGTATAAATAAAAAAAGAGGACCGAAGTCCTCTTTTTTATTGTCAAGTTATACACAATGCTTATTTGGTTGCGTTGATAGCGTCCAGGATCTTTTTGGAGTTGGCATCGGCTGCGTTCAGAGCGACTGCTTGTTCCAGGTAACCTTTCGCTTTTGCCATTTGGGCATCTGCCTTTTTCTTTTCAGCTGCGTATTTGTCAGGATCGGATGTTGCGATCGGGTTGGCATCTGCCAGGATTTTTGCACCTGCATTGTAGAACATAACGCCGAGGCTGTACAGAGCGTTGCCTTTATATTTGGCGTTACCTACAACTAATACGTCTTTAAACAGTTCTTCTGCTTCTGCTGTCTTACCTGCTTTCTGGGCAGCCTGTCCTTTTTTCATGCAATAGGCATACAAAAGTTTTTCGAGGTTTGCGTTCTGGGCATTTGCTTTCAGACCTGCTTCAACTGTAGCTGTAAAATCGGCTGCTTTGTCCTGGCTACGCAAAGACATTGCTTTTCCAACATAAGCATCGTCTGCTTTATAGCCCTTTTGAATGGCCATGTCATAGAATTTGATGGCATCGTCATACTTTTTAGCATTGTAAGCCGCAAATGCACAGTTAAAAATACGGCTTTCATCTTCATAGTTCGTAAGTTTCAGGTATTCGCTGTATTTTGCTACAACTTCGGGATAGTTTTTTGCAGTCATGGCTGCGTCTCCTTCTTCGCGCAGTTTGTCTGCGTTCGCATCTTGTGCGAATAAATTGCCTACACTCAGGCAAAAAGCCAGTAATAAGATAATTTTCTTCATGGTGATTAAATGTAATATTTAAATTAGTTCGACTAAGGTAGTAAGTGTAATGTAAGGAACAAAAGGATTTTATGTTTTTTTAGATTTATAAAGAAAACAAAGGCGACCTTTTGGGGCGCCTTTGTTTTAATGTCAACGGTTAGGACTATAAACCTTGTCCGTGGCAGTTCTTGTATTTCTTACCGCTTCCGCAAGGACAGGGATCGTTGCGCCCTACACGTTTTTCGGCGCGGATCGGTTCCTGGCGCGGTTGTTGCGGGGCACGTTCTTCCGGATTGTTGTTACCGGTGATATCGGTCTTTTGAGCACGATATTTGCTCATGTCCTGGCGGCGTTCGGCTTCTGCTCTCTGGATGGCGATACGCTGACGGGCTGCCTCTTCCATCGCAGCCTGACGGGCTGCCATAGCCTGCTTTTCTTCTTCGGTCGGTTCTTCGCGAACAGGGATCTGACCACGCATCAGGACAGCAGCTGTCTTACGGTTCATTACATCCACCATATTCTTGAACAGGTTGTAAGATTCCAGCTTGTAGATCAACAGAGGATCTTTGTTTTCGTAGCTGGCATTCTGTACCGAGTGACGCAGTTCGTCCATCTCACGCAGGTGTTCTTTCCAAGCTTCGTCGATAGTGTGCAGGACGATCGATTTCTGGAATGCTTTCGTGATGGCTTTGCTTTCCGTTTCGTAAGCTTCTTTCAGGTTGCAGGAAACATTATACATACGTTTACCATCCGTGATAGGAATCATGATGTTTTCATACATGGCGCCCTGATGTTCGTAAACCTGTTTGATGACCGGGTTGGCAACCTGAGTCATGCGTTCCATGCGGCGTTTGAACAGTTGCAGCGCTTCATCGAACAGCTTATCGGCCAGCTTGTCGGCTTTGCCACTCTTGAATTCTTCTTCCGTGAACGGACATTCCATCGCGAAAGTCTTGAACAGTTCCAGCTTGAAACCTTCGTAGTCGCCATCGGCATGCTGGTCGACGATGGCAACGGAAGTATCATAAATCGTATTTAATACGTCCAGACCGATACGTTCTCCCATCAGGGCGTGACGGCGGCGGGTATAAATTACGTTACGTTGCGAGTTCATCACATCGTCGTATTCCAACAGGCGCTTACGGATGCCGAAGTTGTTTTCTTCCACTTTCTTCTGGGCGCGTTCAACGGATTTGCTAAGCATGCTGTGTTCCAGTACTTCACCTTCCTTAAACCCTAATTTGTCCATCAGTCCGGCGATCTTTTCGGATGCGAACAGACGCATCAAATCGTCTTCCAGAGAAACGAAGAATACGGAAGAACCCGGATCGCCCTGACGTCCGGCACGGCCACGTAACTGGCGGTCTACACGACGGCTTTCATGACGTTCCGTACCGATGATGGCCAAACCGCCGGCTGCTTTTACTTCCTGCGACAGCTTAATATCGGTACCACGACCGGCCATATTGGTAGCGATCGTCACCGTACTGCTCTGTCCGGCAGTCGCCACGATTTCTGCTTCTTTCTGGTGCAACTTTGCGTTCAAGACGTTATGTTTAATCTTACGCATGGTAAGCATACGGCTCAACAATTCGGAGATTTCGACGGATGTCGTACCCACCAGTACCGGGCGCCCTGCTTCGGTCAACTGGACGATCTCATCGATTACAGCGTTATATTTTTCGCGTTTCGTCTTGTAGATGCGGTCGTTCATATCGTTGCGGGCGATCGGGCGGTTTGTCGGGATTACGACAACATCCAGTTTGTAGATGTCCCAGAATTCACCGGCTTCCGTTTCAGCCGTACCGGTCATACCTGACAGCTTGTGGTACATACGGAAGTAGTTCTGCAAGGTGATCGTAGCGAATGTTTGTGTGGCTGCTTCGACTTTTACACCTTCCTTGGCTTCGATTGCCTGGTGCAAGCCGTCGGAGTAGCGTCGTCCGTCCATGATACGGCCTGTTTGTTCGTCGACGATCATGACCTTGTTGTCCATCACGACATATTCGTCGTCTTTCTCGAACAAGGTGTAGGCTTTCAGCAACTGGTTGATCGTATGTACACGTTCACTCTTGACAGAGTAGTTGGCCAGCAATTCATCTTTCTTGGCTTGTTTTTCTTCTTCATTCTGGATATGTTCCAACTGGGAAAGCTGGGAGGTGATATCCGGCAATACGAAGAATGTCGGGTCGTCGGTCTTGCCGGTCAGCAAGTCGATACCTTTATCAGTCAATTCGATACTGTTATTCTTTTCATCGATCACGAAGTACAGTTCGTCTGTCGCTTCGTGCATGTGGCGCATGTTTTCAGACATGAAGTATTCTTCGGTCTTCAACATCTGGGCTTTTACGCCCTGTTCGCTCAGGAATTTGATCAGCGCCTTGTTACGCGGATACCCCTTGAAGGAACGGTATAACTGGACAGAACCTTCTTCCACCTCTTTCTGGTCACTGCTTGCCATTTTCTTCTTGGCTTCGATCAGCATCTTGGAACAAAGATCTTTCTGGGCATTTACCACGACTTCCACGTTCGGGCGGAACTGTTCGAACAACTGTTCTTCGCCACGGGGGATCGGGCCGGAAATAATCAACGGCGTACGGGCGTCATCGATCAATACGGAGTCGACCTCATCGACAATGGCATAGTTATGTTTGCGCTGTACGAGGTCGTTCGGGCTGATCGCCATATTGTCACGCAGGTAGTCGAAACCGAATTCGTTGTTCGTTCCGAACGTGATGTCGGCATTGTAAGCGGCGCGGCGGGCATCGGAGTTCGGCTGGTGCTTGTCGATACAGTCTACCGACAGTCCGTGGAACATATACAACGGGCCCATCCATTCCGAGTCACGTTTTGACAGGTAGTCGTTCACGGTTACCACATGCACACCGTTACGAGTCAATGCGTTCAGGAATACCGGCAGGGTAGCCACCAATGTTTTACCTTCACCGGTCGCCATTTCGGCAATCTTACCCTTGTGCAGTACGACACCACCGAACAACTGTACATCGTAGTGAACCATGTCCCAGGTGATTTCGTTACCGCCGGCAACCCAATGGTTATGGTAGAGAGCCTTGTCGCCGTCGATTTCCACAAAGTCGTATTTGGTGGCCAGGTTACGGTCGAAGTCATTTGCCGTTACTTCGATCGTTTCGTTTTCGGAAAAACGGCGGGCTGTATCTTTCATGATGGAGAATACTTCAGGAAGGGATTCTTCCAATACTACTTCCATCTTTTCCGTGATATTCTTTTCGATCTTGTCTACTTCCGCCCAGATCGCTTCACGTTCTTCCAGTTCCTTGTCGTCGATGCCTTTACGCAGTTCTTCTACTTGGGCGCGTTCATCGGCTACATAATCCTGGATACGCTGTTTGATTTCATCTGTTTTTGCACGAAGCTCATCGTTCGAGAGCTTTTGGATTGACGGATATACGGCCTTGATCTTATCCACATACGGGGTAATTTCTTTCAGGTCACGCTGCGACTTATTGCCGAACAGCTTCGTCATAAATTCATTAAATCCCATGATATATTTGTTTTATTTATTTTCTGTCAGTCGGGACGTAGGCGGTACGTCCGTAGGTGATATAATAATATGTATAATGCGCGGTGTGGCAGAAACGCACCGCCTGCGTTCCTACCGCGGAATTGTGAGTTCTGTCAACGGCAGAGAATTGCTGGCATTGGGTGGCCTGATCCTCAGCACATGGGTTACCGTAGGGGCTACCTCTGTGGCTTTTACTTCGCGGTAGATATGTTCCGGCTTGATACCGTTGCCCATAAACACCAGCGGGGTTATAACAGCATTATTTCGTATTACTTTTACTTTCGCTTTCGGATCGTCGTTGTTGATAGTCCATCCGGGCTGTAACTCGATGATCAGGTCTCCACGGCTTGAAATATGCGTACCGTGCAGGTATTTGGAGGTCTTCTCGTTCCAGTTGCCTGTACGGAGGACGTTCTCGGTCGCTACGAACTGCACGCCGCTGAACTCGCGCAGGAATTGGGCCGCTTTTTCCTGTATGGCGGTCAGTTCCAGTTTCGCATCTTCTATCGCTTTACGGTTCAAGTAAATCTGATTGTCGTAGAACCCTTTTACCCAATTCGTGTGCTGGCCGTAAAGTGCCATCAGGTACATATTGAGTAGGGCGACACAACGTTTCGGATGGAACTCGCCATTCGTCAATTGCATGCCGTCGGCATATTCTTCTTCGCTCTTATAATATCCCGAGCCGGTAAAGACGATCAGTGTGTTGCTCAGCCCGACCTTTTTGTCGATCTTGTCCAACAACTGTTCCAGGTCCTTATCTAACTGGTAGTATGTATCTTGTATCTCGCGGGTATATTCCTTGTGCATATTGCCGCGATAGTTACCAGCATAATACGTGATGGCAAGCATATCCGGACACGAACGGGTGCCGAAAGCCCCGTATTCGAGGAATTGGAGCGCCAGGCGGTTGATCTCCTTATTGATAAAAGGAGAGGTCTTCAAGTTGAAGAAACACTCGTTCGTATTTTCCTTGAACGTGTATTTGAAGGGAATTTCATCCAGCACATATGGGAATGCGTTGAATTTGTCCGGTGACAAAGACGGCGTCCAAGTCATCTGTTCCAAACGCGCCGACAGGGATTCCGGGCCGTTGTTGTAGCGGTCCACATACCAGGGAAGTCCTTTATAATAGGTCGTCGTCGCCCATTTGCCGTTGTAATCGTCCATCCAGAAAGCGCCGTTTGCCGCATGTCCGGCGGAGAGGATTGCACTTTCAGGGTTAGGAGCAATGGCATATACGTCGCTTCTGCCTTTGGAGGCGATTTTCAGTTCGTCTCCGATTGTGGAGCTGATCAGTTTCCGGGGGGAATAATGTTCTTTCGTATAGTTGCCGAGATAGTCCGGGTCGTACAAGACCGAGACTTCTCTTTCCTTATCGAAATCGAAGATGTTTTTTCCCGATACTCCGTTGAAGTTCGGGTTGCTTCCGGTGAACAGGGTTGCAAACGCACTGGCTTCGTCGATATCGGAAAATTCGAACCGGATGTTGTTATACACCAGCCCTTCATTCATCAACCGCTTGAAACCGCGCTCGCCGAACGTGTTGTAAAAATATTCTATGTAATCGCCCCGCAATTGGTCGACTGTGATGCACACCACCAATTTGGGCGTGCTTTGTTGAGCCTCCAGGTTGGTTGCTGCCAGAATTGCGATGAGCGATGTTAGTATTTTTCGTACCCGATGTTCCATATTTTTCTGTAAACGCCATATCCCGAACGTAGCCAAAGGCTCATTACCAGCGGGATAAATGCTGTATTTAAGTGCTGCGGAATGAAATGCCAGCCAGCCAGCATCAGCGTAAGCGCCGCAAAGTTAATAAAATGATAATAATATGCGACCTTTCTTAACTTTTTTACTGTAAACAAAATAACAGCTATCAGATCGAATGGTTGTAACCAGATGATATTCCAATTCGGGCAAACACATGGATGGGTCGAAACGAAGCTCAGGAAAAACAGTACGACTCCAGCCATTCCGGCTATGAGAAACAAGAGGCAATCGACAATCCTGAAGTAGGTTTTACGGCGCCACTCGATGAATGTGACGGCCAGTACGAGCAGGAAAAAAGCCCAGCAGCAGACGAGCGGCGTGAAGAAGCCTGTCTCCGGTCTTGCCTCATCGGTAAGTCCCTCGATCAGTGTGCCGGTCGAGCTGACCAATTCCTTTTGGGAACCGTCTGCGCCGGTAATGGTTGCTGTCCCGAATGCTTCTTTCAGGTAAGGCGGAAGAAACATCATTTCGTGAATGGTCGCAATCCGGTCGGTCGGGCTGCCCAGTGCCAGGTCGCACCCGAACGTAAGCCACGGCTTGTTGCGGGTGCAATAGTTGATCAGGTCACGGAAGGTCTGCTGCTTGAACGGTGCGTTGTAATCTATTTTCCCTCCTGCCTGCTTTTCGATGATGGCGGCGGGTCGGGTCGCGCAGTTGTCAAAAAAGAAATTGTAGCGGTACACACGGTTTTCCGGCCGGTTATTGATCAGCAGGGCTTCCCATATCCGTGCTTTTCCGGTGGAATCGATATCCAGGATTTGTTCGGTGACTTCGCTCCCCCGCATCTCGTATTCGATCAGGAAGTCGCGCGTGTATTGCGCTGCCAGCCTGTAATCGGTTTCCCCTTTTGCAAACCGGTAGATGAAGTTGGGCTTCGAGAAGTCGAATATCCCGTAGTTGAAAACGGCATCGAGCTTCTGTGACGCATCTCTTACCCGCAAAGCCGTATGCCCGTAGACCGTGTACACTTCGTCTTCCGACGGCGAGACAGTCAATAAGCTGATCTCGGCATCTTTGCTGAGCTGCGGCTGTTGTGCCGGAAGCGAGATAGATGAGATTAGAAGAGAAAGTAGAAAGATATATTTTTTCATACACAGAAAGTTATTATTTGTTTTCCGCCAGCAAATAGGTCACATGCGTGCTGGAGCCAACTCGGTACAAGAGTCCTTCTTCGACATATTTTTTCAGGTCGGCGGTCGCCTGGTAGCGAGAACAGGCGTTTAGTTTGGTATATGTGATCGTCGTGATGCTTTCATTGTGGTGCAGGTGCTCCAGCATCTTCGTCTTGCGTTCCTCCGGCATATAGCCGGCAGCCGTTTTTGCCTTTTCCAGTTGGACGGATTTCAGCTCTTTCTTCAGCTTTTCCGAACAACGGAAATTGACGTTGTCGAGTCTTACGACCGATCTGCCGTCCGGCAATTTCTGCGTACGCAAGGAAGGAGAGAAGTGCCCCAAGCCTTCCAACTCGACGTTATCCCCGTATTTGAGCGAATGTCCGATTACCCAGACGAAAGAGTCGAGCACGGCTTTGACGTCGGCCGATGAGATAGAGCCCCGTTCGCAGACCAGAGCACAGATATCATCCATTTTTTGTGTACTGCGTGCGATTGCCCGTGCATGTGTTTGTTGCTGCCCCTTCCTGTCGTTCGGTTGCGGAGTTTTGTGTACGCTGAATTTAATTGCCATTGCTTCTATTGTTTAATTACCCGGCAGATAATCGGAAATACCCTCCGGTTGTTTTGCTTTTCCTTCCCATCTAATTGCCTGCCGACAATCGTCGGCAGGCCTGTTGACAACTGTCGGCAGACTTGTCGATAATTATCGGCAGGCTTGCTGACAATTGTCGACAGGCAGATCGTTGAGCTACAAATATACGACAGATCGGAGGAAAATGTACCGGGAGTGTGGATTATTTTAAGAAAAGACAGTGTGTTACGGCGTTTACCTTTGTACTTGTTTCCTGAAGATTACCGTATTGAACCGGAAACGGATTGTCGAAGTGCGAGGATAGAATAAGTTACATCGGGGAAATACTATTCAACAATCCATTTCTCGATATTCCGGCTTTTGGAATTGAAGTTTATGCCGATCTTAAACAGTTTGCGACAGTCTGCCTCGAAAGGCTGTGCATAATGTTTATCATTGATTTGTTGTAGAGCCTCTTCGGCGGTCCCGTCCAGTTTGAATTCCATTATATAAATGAATTGGTCGGTCTGTAAAACGAGATCGACGCGTCCTTCACTGGTGTGATATTCTGCTTTTACGTAGAAACCGACCAGTTTGAAAACAATAAAAAGAACGTTCTGGTAATGCAGCTCCAGATCCCGAACGAGTTCATAAGGCGTATCGAAAAAGAAACTTTGCAAGCGGCGGAAGAAAGAGTTGTAGTCGCCTGAGCGCACTTCGTGGACAAATTTTTGAATTTCAAATGGAGATTCGACTGCGTTTATGTGTACATAAAAGGGAAGCAAAAAACGGATGAAACCTTCTTCAACTTCCTGATTGGGAAAACCTAAGCGATACATGCCGAATTCCCGGTCATATCCCTTGATAGTCAGATATCCGCTTTGGTAAATAACCGGAATCGGGTTGGTGGATGTCGAATCTATGCTATTTAGAATATCGGCACTTGTCTCTTCGTGTGCCATTCGTTCCAAGTCGTAATGGTGCTGCTTCAGGAGCGTGACTAAATAGGTCGGTGTCCCCGTCTCAAACCAATAACTGTTAAACTCTTTATATTTGAAAGCATTGAGGAGGCTGAACGGGTTGTATATGCCGATAGTGTTGTGGGTGAAGTGGTAACCATCGTAATAAACCTGCAATTTGTTGCATATTTCCTCATACGTCATGTCTTGCGCATCCGCAAATTCGTAGAGTTCTTCTTTCAGGTTATCATGAAGCTCCTGCTCGCTTATCCCGCAAAGTTCCACGTATTCTTTCCGCATCGAAATGTCATCCAGGTTGTTCAGGTCACTGAATACACTGACTTTGCCGAATTTGGTTACTCCGGTCAACATTCCGAACTTGATGCAACCGTCTTTACTTTTTAAAGCTCCATAAAAGGCTTTCAGCGTTTCACGGAAACTCTTTTGCAGTTCTTCGTTTCCGATCGCTTGCAACATGGGTTTGTCATATTCGTCGACCAGAATCACGACCCGTTGTCCTTCTTTCCGGCAAACCCGCTCGATGATGCCTTCGAAGCGCATGGCTAAGGATTTCTCGGCAGGAGATTTCCCGTAAAGGCATTCCCATTCGTATAGAATACCGTTGAGCTTGTCTTCCAAACTTTCCGGAGTATCGTATTTTTGTGTGTTCAGGTCGATATGAAGGATCGGGTATTTGATCCAATCTTTTTCTAATGTTTCCATAGCCAACCCTTCGAAAAGTTCCTTTTTCCCCTGGAAATAGGCTTCGAGTGTCGAGATTAGCAAACTTTTTCCGAAACGGCGTGGACGGCTCAGGAAATAGTAACTGCCTGTTTTGACAAGTTGGTAAATCCAGGGCGTTTTGTCTACATAGAAATAACCGTCTTTACGAATCTTTTCAAAATTCTGTATGCCGATAGGATAAATTTTGTTGCTCATACTGGGCCGCTTTTGAATATTACTATACAAAGATACTTATTTCTTTCATATTCTGTGTTAATTGCCTATATTTGTAGATATTTTGGCATGTCTGAAAGAATGAATACACAAATAAAATCTATTATTCCTAAAATGAACATCATGAAAAAAATCTCATTAGCCTTAGCGCTTTGCTGTGCTTCTTTTTATGGCATGGCTGATCAATTGCCGCTTGGGGGATTTAGTTACGGACCGGTGGAAGCGCCGACCGGCAAAGAGTGGGAGTCTCCTGAGAATCTGGCTCTGAACAAAGAACAACCGCATGCTTATATTTTCCCTTTCCAGGATGTGGAAAGCGCCCGTAAGGTGTTGCCTGAGAACAGCACATTCTGGCAATCATTGAATGGGGATTGGAAATTTAATTGGGCGCCTGATCCTGATGCACGTCCGAAAGATTTTTATAAGAATGAATTCGATGCGTCCGGCTGGGATAATATCCCGGTTCCTTCCAGTTGGAATATCTATGGCATCCAGAAAGACGGAAGTTTGAAATATGGAGTTCCGATCTATGTGAACCAGCCGGTTATCTTCCAACATAAAGTGGCGGTTGACGACTGGCGCGGGGGCGTGACGCGTACTCCGCCGACAAACTGGACGACTTACAAGCACCGGAATGAAGTCGGTTCTTTCCGTCGTGATTTCGAAATTCCGCAGGATTGGGACGGACGCGAAGTCTTTATCAGCTTTGATGGAGTCGACTCTTTCTTCTATCTCTGGATCAACGGTAGATATGTCGGTTTTTCCAAAAATTCCCGCAATACGGCAAATTTTAATATTACGCCTTATCTTCGTAAAGGGACAAATGTTGTGGCTGCGGAAGTTTATCGTAGCTCAGACGGTTCTTTCCTGGAAGCACAGGATATGTTCCGCCTGCCGGGTATCTTCCGGACGGTCGCTCTTTATTCAGTTCCGAAAGTACACGTTCGCGACCTGATCGTGACTCCTGATCTGGATGCTGCTTATACGGATGGCTCACTGGAAATCTCGGCCGATGTGCGGAACCTGGATAAGAAAGCGGCTAAAGGATATAAGTTGGAATATACACTGTATGCCAATAAGCTGTATTCGGATGAGAACACGAAGGTCGACAATGTGGCGGCCTCGGCAACAGTAGATGTCGTAAATCCCGGCCAGACGCAAACTTCGCAGGCCTTATTAAATGTAAAGGCTCCTAACAAATGGTCGGCAGAGTTCCCGTATCGTTATACGTTGGTGGCAGAGTTGAAAAATGCCAAAGGCAAAACGGTAGAAACCGTTTCGACTATTGTCGGTTTCCGCAAAGTGGAAATCAAAGATACGCCGGCTGAAGAAGATGAATTCGGACTGGCCGGTCGTTACTATTATATAAATGGTAAGACTGTCAAGTTGAAAGGCGTGAACCGCCATGAATCGAATCCGGCTGTCGGACATGCTATCACGCGCGATATGATGGAAAAAGAGGTGATGCTGATGAAACGTGCCAATATCAACCATGTGCGTAATTCACATTATCCGGACGATCCTTACTGGTATTTCTTATGTAATAAATATGGCCTTTATCTGGAAGACGAAGCCAATATCGAGTCACATGAATATTATTACGGGGCTGCATCCCTTTCACATCCGGTTGAATGGAAAAAGGCGCATGTCGCACGTGTGATGGAGATGGTTCATGCCAATATCAATAATCCGTCTATCGTGATCTGGTCGTTGGGGAATGAAGCGGGACCGGGTGAAAACTTTGTGGCGGCCTATGATGCATTGAAACTGGTGGATAAATCCCGTCCGGTTCAATATGAGCGTAATAATGATATTGTAGATATGGGATCGAACCAATATCCGTCTATCGGTTGGACACGGGGTGCCGTGAAAGGTGATTACGATATCAAATATCCGTTCCATATTTCCGAATATGCCCATTCCATGGGGAATGCTTGCGGGAACCTGGTGGATTACTGGGAAGCGATCGAATCGACAAACTTCTTCTGTGGCGGCGCTATCTGGGATTGGGTGGATCAATCGATGTACAACTATGATAAAAAGACCGGTAAACGTTATCTGGCTTATGGTGGAGATTTTGGCGATACTCCGAATGACGGACAGTTTGTGATGAATGGCATTGTGTTCGGTGATTTGGAACCGAAACCGCAATATTACGAAGTGAAAAAGGTGTATCAGCATATTGATGTGAAAGCGGTTGATGCTTCGAAAGGTCTTTTTGAGATATTCAATAAATACTATTTTAAAGATCTTTCGGATTATGATGTGAAATGGTCTCTTTATGAAAACGGGAATGAAATTCAATCCGGTTGGGTCAATTCCGTGACGATCCCGGCCCGTACCAGAGCGAAAGTGACAATTCCTGTACCTTTTGACAAGCTGAAGAATGATTCCGAGTATTTTGTAAAAGTTCAGTTCCTGCTTAAAGAGAATATGCCGTGGGCGGAAAAGGGATTTGTGATGGCGGAGGAACAAATGTTGTTGAAGGAAGCGACAGCCCGTCCTTCCATAAATGCCGTGGCGGCTTCTGCCGGGAAAGTGGAGTCGGATCATTCGGATGCTTCGATTAAAACGGTGAGCGGTGACAATTTCGTGGCCAAGTTCGATATGGAGGCGGGTACGATCTACAGCTTGGCATACGGAGGCAAGACGATTATAGCCGATGGGCACGGTCCGAAGCTCGATGCTTTGCGTGCTTTTACCAATAACGACAACTGGTTCTATTCTCAATGGTTTGAACACGGTTTGCATAACTTGCAACACCGGGCAACGAACAGTACGGTCCTGGAAAGAAAGGATGGTACGGTCGTTCTGGCTTTCACCGTTGAATCGCAGGCTCCGAACGGGGCTAAGATCAAAGGCGGAACCAGTACGGGAAAGAACAGCATCGAAGAGCTGACGGATAAGAAATTCGGTGAAAACGATTTCAAGTTTACGACAAATCAAATCTGGACCGTTTATCCCGACGGTTCTATCGAATTGCAATCGAGCATCACCTCCAACCGTCCGAGTCTGGTATTGCCGCGCCTGGGATATGTGATGAAAGTCCCGCAACGATATGCCGCTTTCACTTATTACGGACGTGGTCCGATCGATAACTATGCTGACCGTAAAAGCGGACAGTTTATCGAACAGCATAAGAATACGGTGGCAGGCGAGTTTGTGAATTTCCCGAAACCGCAGGATATGGGCAACCACGAGGATGTACGTTGGTGTGCTCTGACTGATCCTAATGGAGAGGGTGCTGTATTTGTGGCTACCGATCGTTTATCCGTATCGGCTCTTCAATACTCTGCATTGGATTTGATTCTGGCTTCTCATCCCTACCAGTTGCCTGTTGCCGGAGATACTTATCTGCATTTGGATGCGGCTGTGACCGGGCTGGGGGGTAACAGCTGCGGACAAGGCGGACCGCTGGAACAGGATCGTGTCTTTGCCGGACATCATGACATGGGTTTTATAATCCGTCCCGCCGGAAAAGATTTGACAGTTACTGCAAATGTTGCGCCAGCCGGAGAAAAGCCGTTGACAATCATGCGTAATCGTGCCGGAGTTGTTGAACTTTCTTCAGCCCGCAAAGACGCTGTGATTTGTTATACGATCGACGGGAAAGGAAAAGCGAAGGAATATACGGAAGCCATACCGTTCCGCAATGGCGGTATCGTAAAAGCTTGGTTTAAAGATAATCCTAAAATCAATGCGACGGCTTCATTCAGTAAAATCGAAAGTATCCAGACGGAAGTGATCTATACAAGCAGCGAAGAGTCTGGTTATGGAGATGCCAAGAATCTGACGGATGGCGACCCGAATACAATCTGGCACACGATGTTTTCTGTTACTGTTGCCAAATATCCGCATTGGGTGGATCTGGACGCAGGAGAAGAAAAAATGATCAAGGGTTTTTCATTCCTTCCCCGGCAGGACGGATCGAATGGAAATATCAAGGATTATTCGATCAGTGTCAGCCAGGACGGTAAGAATTGGGGGGAACCGATCCTCAAAGGTACTTTTGAAAATAACCTGAAAGAAAAGAAAGTGTTGTTCGATCACCCGGTTAAAGCCCGCTATATCCGCTTTACCGCATTGAGCGAACAACGCGGACAGGATTTTGCATCGGGTGCAGAATTGCTGATTCTGGCTGATTAATTGAATTTTGTATTATATGATGGAGGAGGTGTGTCCAAACCTCTTTATCACGATCTTTTAGGCACGGATTTCACTGATTTACACGGATGAATTTATTCTCTTTCCGTGTTTTCCGGGTAATCCCGTGCTTAAATTATGGCTATAAGTAAGCAGGATTTTGTTTTGATACGCTTCCTTTTTTATACTTTATGCCTTCGATATGTCTGTTATCTCATCATTTTTGTTTTTCTTTGCGGAAAAATTCAGACACGTGAATCTCATTATAGAACAAGGAAACACATCATCGAAGGTGGCTGTATACAACAAGAGGCATATGGAGGCTTCTTTTGTGTTTAAGAAATTCGACGTGGAAGTTATCTCTTCTATCTTTAAGAAATACCCGTTGACGAAAGGGATATTCTCGACAGTGATAGATAAAGACGACGAATTGGTTGCGTACCTGGAAAGCAATCTTCGGAATTTTGTGTTTTTGGACGAAACGGTGTCTCTTCCGGTTACGGTGAAATATAAAACACCGGAAACGTTGGGCAGAGACCGGTTGGCTGCCGCTGTCGGGGCTAATTATCTGCAACCCGGAAAGGATTTGCTGGTGATCGATGCCGGAACAGCCATTACTTATGAATTGATCGATGCTTCCGGTTCTTATTTAGGGGGAAATATTTCGCCCGGAATGACAACCCGGTTCAAGGCCTTGAATCAGTTTACGAAGAAATTGCCTTTAGTGGTCGAAAAGGAGGATATTCCTCTGGTCGGAACGGATACGGAAACAGCCATCCAGGCTGGAGTAGTAAATGGAATTGTGTGCGAGATGGACGGGTATATCGAAATGCTTCGGCTAAAATATCCTAACCTTTTGGTTTTTTTAACAGGCGGTCATTCGTTTTATTTTGAAAGACGGCTAAAAAACTCCATCTTTGCAGACATTAATTTAGTGTTGACAGGATTAAACAGAATCTTAGAGTATAATGTTGAAGATTAATAAGGTACTAATAACAAGCGTTCTTATATTCATACTGTTGCCTTTGATGGCGCAAAACAATACTAACTCGCCTTATACCCGTTTCGGGTATGGTGATTTGGGAGAACGTTCGTTCGGCGCAGGCCGAGCCATGGGCGGTGTAGGTTACGGATTACGTTCGCCAAAGCAGATAAATCCGATGAACCCGGCATCATACAGTTGCATGGACTCCCTGACATTTCTCTTTGATTTTGGTGTAGCCGGCCAATTGTCGTGGTTCGATGACGGGAATGCCCGTCAGAACGACATCAATGGAAATTTGGAATATATTGCCATGCAATTCCCGATTCATCGCCGGATAGCCTTGAGTATCGGTTTGTTGCCCTATTCTTATGTCGGTTATAAATTTGGCGCTTTGCGCAACGACCAGGGGGTTGTATTTACGGAAACTTATAACGGTTCGGGCGGTCTGAGTGATTTATATGGAGGTATCTCTGTGGATATTTGGAAAAAACGTTTGGCCGTGGGAGCCAATTTTGGTTTCCTGTTTGGGAATATCAAGCATTCGCAATTGATCAATATGTCTGCTGAAGGTACGGGTGCTTACAATACTTCTCGTAGCCAAGAGTTGAGGGTTCGAGATCTGATAATGGATTTCGGAGTGCAGTACACTCATCCTTTTAGTAAAACGGAAAGTGTGACATTAGGATTGGTCTTCTCTCCAAAAAGAAACTTGAATGCCGATTCTTATAATTATACAGAAACATTAACTTCAAGTGGATATACGGACGAGATTATCTCTTCTGATACGATATCCAATAAAGAATTCGGACTTCCGAATAAGTATGGAGTGGGTCTTTCATATGTGAAACAAAATAAATTAACGTTAGCAGCTGATTTTTCCTATGAAGATTGGGGAAAAATGCTTTACTTTGGGGAGAAAGGTAATTTCAAGAATCGTTACCGGGTAGCAGTAGGTGGCGAATATATACCGGATTATATGCGCAAATCATATTTCAGCCGGATTCGCTATCGTGCAGGTGTCCATTATGGAAACTCATATTTGCGTATGAATCGGACAGATGCCAATCCTTCCGGAGACGGTTATAACGAGATCGGGGCAAGTATCGGTCTGGGATTACCGTTGATTGATAACCGTTCGTTGATTAACATATCGTTTGAATATGTGAGAAAGAAACCGGAAGTGAAGATGAATATGATTGATGAACAGTATTTCCGTTTTACTGTGAATTATACGTTCAACGAAGCATGGTTTATGAAGTTTAAGGTCGATTAACTAAATAGTTAACTTTAATAGAAATAAATATGAAGATCAAAGTATTATTGTTGGCTCTCGGATGCTCGATGATGTCGTTCGGAGCTTATGCACAAAAAGGTGTAGATACTGGTACTCCGTTCGGTTCTGGTGAAGATAGCGTACGTTGTATTACCAATATCAGCTTGTTTGTCCCTTACGCCAAAGCAGGGAATTTCAAGGATGCTTATGAATTCTGGCATCAGGCTTATACCGAATGTCCGGGAGCCCATAAGGATATCTATCTGTATGGTGTGAAAATCATGGACTGGAAAATCAATACCGAGAAAGATCCGGCTAAGAAAGCTGCTCTTATTGATGAATTGATGAAGGTGTATGATACGCGTGTGAAATATTTCGGTAATGACCGGAAGTATGGTAAAGACTGGATTGTTGCTCGTAAGGCCGCTGATTATCTGCGTCTGATGGGTGATAAGGCTGATCCTAAAGTTATTTATGGTTGGTTGGGTGAAGTTGTGAATGAATTTGGTGAAAACACGGAAGCAATGGGTGTCTCTCTGTATATGATGGCTGCTCATCAGCAATTGATCGCTGATCCGAACTTCAAACAACAGTATCTGGAAGACTATCTTAAATGTTCCAAGATTATCGCTACTCAGTTGGCTGCTGCCCAGGCTGCAAATAATGAAAAGGAAATTAAGAACCTGACTACTTTCAAATCTGCCATCGATGGTGGTTTCGCAGGAAGTGGTGCTGCTGATTGCGAAACATTGCAGAATATGTATGCTTCTAAAGTCGAAGCAGCAAAAGACGATCTGCCTGCATTGAAAGAAATCGTATCTCTGTTGAGACGTGTTCGTTGCCAGGAAATCGATGCATTCTATACTGCTGCTGCTTATGCTTATAAATTGGAACCGAGTGCAGATGCTGCCTTGGGTATTGCAAAACAGGCTGTAAAAGCAAAAGATTATGATAAGGCTATTCAGTATTTTGAAGAAGCTGCCAATATGGAAACGGATGCTGTTTCAAAGGCTGAAGACTATTATCTGATCGGTGTACTGTTGTTCGAGCAGAACAATTTGTCAAAAGCAAGACAATATTGTCAGAAGGCCATCGAAACCAATCCTGATTACGGTGCTCCGTACATCTTGATCGGTAACATGTATGCTAAATCTGCTAAATCTATCTATCCGAATGATGCCGTATTGGCAAAAGTTGTTTATTATGCAGCTATCGATAAGTTTGAAAAAGCAAGACAGGTAGACCAGAATGTAGCAGAAGACGCCGGTAAATTGGCTAATACTTATCGTGCTCACCTTCCTTCTACGGAAGAAGTTTTCATGCATCCGGATTTGGAAAAAGGAAAAACTTTCAAAATCGGGGGCTGGATTGGCGAGACTGTCACAATCAGATAATTATGATTAAGAACCGTTTTCTTTGTAAAACGAGCGAACAAGGCATAACAACTATCTTAGTGGTAGTTGTTATGCTTCTTTTATTTACTGCCTCTTGTAATGGCGATAAGAAGGAGGTGGTCGTGGTTGCTTTCGATCCGGAGACAACCTATACATTGAGGACTACTGATTATACCACTCAGTTTTCCGATTCGGGAATTACGCGCTATCGGGCTACCGCCAAAGAATTTCTGAAATTTGATAAAGCTAAAGAGCCGTTCTCGTATTTTCCGGAAGGTATTTATGTGGAAAAATTCGACACGTTGTTTCGTACCGAAGCAAGTCTCAGGGCTGATACGGCCTATAACTATGAGAAGCAAGGCTTGTGGAAATGGGCCGGGAATGTAAAGGTGGAAAGCCTGGAAGGAAAAACGTTTGAAACGTCTCTTCTTTTCTGGAATCAGAAAGAAGAAAAAATCTATACGGATAAATATATCCGGATACAAGAAGAAGATAAGATCATTACGGGTATCGGATTCGAATCGAATCAGGATATGACTCAATATAAGATATTTAACTCTCAGGGGATATTCCCTGTCAGTGAATCGGCTGTAACCGATTCGACCAAAAACACAGTTCCGGCAGATACCGTATCTGTAGCTCTTAACCCTGCTGCGGCAACTGTTCAGCAGAAGAAACCTGCACAAACGGGAAAAAGGGCTCCGCAAGAATTGATACCGGTCAAGATGGATAAAACGAAGTAATGAGCGCACTTACATACATATTAATATCATTGGCTTTCTCTGCATTCTTTTCAGGGATGGAGATTGCTTTTATCTCCTCCAATAAGTTACGTTTCGAACTTGACAAAAAGGAAAAAAGCCTGACGAGTAAGATCCTGGATATATTTTACCGGAACCCGCATCAGTTTATATCTACAATGTTGGTCGGAAACAATATTGCCTTGGTTGTCTACGGTTTGCAGATGGCGATTGTCCTGGAACCGTTTATTGCGCGTGTGGTAAATAACGAGGCGTTAATTGTCTTGACTCAGTCTATTATTTCGACTATCTTGATATTGTTTGCCGGGGAGTTTATTCCGAAGACCGTTTTTAAGCTGAATCCGAATTTTTCGCTTACTTTGTTTTCGGTACCTTTGTTAATCATATACGTCGTATTGTATCCGATTTCTAAATTTTCATCTCTGCTCTCTTTTCTGATTTTGAAAATTGCAGGTGTAAAGAATGTGACCGGTTCGACGCAACGGACGTTGGGGAAGGTCGACTTGGACTATTTTATTCAGCAGAGTATTGAAGATGCACCTCAAAATTCGGATATGGATACGGAGGTGAAGATCTTTCAGAATGCACTTGATTTCTCGAATGTTCGTTTGCGTGATTGCATTGTTCCCCGTACGGAAATTGTGGCATGTGATAAGACGGCCGCTCTTGAGGAATTACGTTCCCGTTTTATAGAGACCGGACTTTCCAAGATACTTGTTTATAATGAAAATATAGATGATATTGTCGGATATATTCATTCTTCGGAAATGTTTAAAAATCCTGAAGATTGGACACAGAGCATCCGGAGCGTCTCGATCGTTCCCGAAACGATGGCTGCCAATAAATTGATGAAAGTCCTGATGCAGGACAAGAAAAGCATGGCTGTCGTGGTGGATGAGTTCGGAGGAACTTCGGGAATCGTAACCCTGGAAGACCTGGTGGAAGAAATATTCGGAGAGATAGAAGACGAACACGATATCAAGTCGTATGTCGCCAAGATGGTGGGAGATGACGAATATCTGTTGTCCGGTCGTATGGAGATCGATACGTTGAATGAGAAGTTTGACCTGGAATTGCCGGAGTCGGACGATTATGTGACGATCGCCGGTTTTATATTGCATTTTTATCAGAAATTTCCGAAGTTGAATGAAACGGTTGTAATCGATAAATATTCTTTTAAAATCATAAAAGTGACGGCTACTAAAATCGAATTAGTTCGTATGAAAGTAGTGAGTTAATTAAAAAAAGAGCATAAAAAGATGCGGCAATCTCTTTTTTTCGTATCTTCGTGCCCTTAAAATGTAGAATAATAAACTTTAAAATAGATAAAGATAAATGGCTACGCTGGAAAAAATCAGAAGCAAAGCAGGACTGCTGGTACTCGTTGTGGGGGTGGCATTGTTCGCTTTTATCATCGGTGACTTTTTGAACTCCGGTTCTACTTATTTCAGACAATCGCAGGAGAAGGTTGCGGAAGTAGACGGAGAAGTTATTAAAATTCAAGAATTTCAGGATCGTGTAGACGAAATGACTGAAATGTATAAAATGCAGACAGGTTCCACCAGTTTGCCCGAAGAATACCAGACTCAGATCCGTCAGTCTGTATTTGATGGCATGGTACAGGACGTCGTTTTAAATGAAGCAACCTCCGAATTAGGAATGGGAGTAGGTCCGGAAGAACTGTTCGATATGGTTCAGGGTGAAAACATTTCTCCGATGATCCAACAGATGCAGATGTTCGTGAATCCGCAGACGGGTGCATTTGACAAAACTGCATTATTAAACTTCTTAAAGACTATTGACGACGATAATATCGCCAACTATCCTGCCGATCAGCAGGCACAGTTGTTGCAGGCTCGCCAGTTTTGGATGTTCTGGGAAAAGAATATCAAACGTCAGCGTCTGGAACAGAAATATACGACTCTGTTGAGCAAGGCGGTTTCTGCCAACAAACTGGATGCAAAAGATGCTTTCGACGGTTCGGCTGTAAGTTCTGATATCGTTTATGCAATGCAATCATACGCTTCTATTCCTGATTCAACTATACAGGTAAGCAAGAGCGATATCGAAAAGTTGTACAATCAGCGTAAAGAGTTGTTCAAGCAAAAAGAAGGGAAAGTAATCAAATATATCGCTGTCGACATCCGTCCGAGCAAAGAAGACTATGATAAGGCAAGCGCTGAGATCGAATCTTTGAAGAGCGAGTTGGCTACTTCTGAAAAAGTGGCTGATTTGGTAACGGAAAATTCTGAAATACCTTATCTGGACGCTTTCTTTACAGAGAATGCGCTGGATCCTGAAATGAAACAATTTGTAAAGACTGCAAATGTTGGTGACGTGTACGGTCCTGTTTTCGAAAACGATAAATACAGACTGTTCAAACTGGTCGACAAAACCGTTGCTCCCGACTCTGTAAAGGTCAGCCATATCATGTTGGCAAATACAGGTGATGAAGCTGCTATCAAAGCAAAAGCTGATAGCTTGTTGAACGTATTGAAGAAAGGCGGCGACTTTGCTGCCCTGGCAAAGGAATATTCAGCTGACCAGGCTGCTGAAAAAGGCGGTGAACTGGGTTGGTTTACTGAAGCGACTGCTTTGAGAGGTGTAAATGATGATTTCAAAAAAGCTGTTTTCTCGACCCCGGTCAATGATTATTCAATTGTAAAATCCTTGTATGGTACGCATATCATCAAGGTTACCGATAAGACTGCAAATGTTGACAAATATAAGGTGGCTGATATCGATATGACCGTATCTCCGAGTACGAAGACTTATGGTAACATCTATAATGAATTGAACCAGTTCATTTCAAAGAACCAGAATATGGATAAATTGGATGATGCCGCTAAAGAAGCCGGTTACAATCTGTTGTCTAATGTGACGGTAACTGCTAACGACCAGTTGCTGGGTTCTATCAAGAATTCGCGTCCGGTAATCCGTTGGGCGTTCCAGAACGGCAAGGGCGATATTTCTGAAATCTTCGAATGTGACGATAAGTTTGTGATTGCTGCTATTCAGGGTACGTTGCCGGAAGGTTACCGTTCTTTGGAATCTGTTACTCCGATGTTGAAATCAGAGTTGATCGCTCAGAAGAAGGGTGAAAAGATCGCACAGGACCTGTCTGCTAAGAATCTGAGTTCTGTCGATGCTTATGCTCAGGCTATGAATTCTTCTGTAGATTCTGTTAAGTTCGTTAGCTTTGCAACACGCCGTATCGCAGGTATCGGTGTTGAACCGAAGTTGAATGCAATGGTTTCATTGGCTCAGAAAGATCAGTTGAGCGCTCCGGTTGCCGGTAACAACGGTGTATATGTATTTAAGGTTTACGAACAGAACAAGGATGCCAAGAACTATGACGAAGCAGCCGAAATCAAAGCATTGGATGCTTCTAACGCTTACCGCTTCGGTTTCCAGGCTATCCAGTCGTTAGTGAACAAAGCAGAGGTGGAAGATAACCGTATCCGCTTCTATTAATAGTTGAACTGTAGCGGCAGGAGAGACTGCCGGTCCATCATAGAAAACCGCCAATCGCAGTTGATTGGCGGTTTTTTTATATCTTTGCATGAAAGAAACAGAAGAAGGATCATGAGTGAGAAAAGACGTTTATTGGGAATGACTTTGGATGAACTGAAAGGGGTAGCTTCCGAAGTCGGACTTCCGGGTTATGCAGCCAAGCAGATGGCTGACTGGCTGTATAAGAAAAAGGTGACTTCTATTGCTTCCATGACGAATATAGCCGCGGCGAAACGTGCCTTATTGCAGGAAAGCTTCGAGGTGGGAGCCGTACCTTCTTGCGATTTGATGAAGTCGGTAGACGGTACGATCAAGTATTTGTATCCTGCCGGTCTCGGTAATTTTGTCGAATCCGTGTATATCCCGACGGAAGACAGAGCAACGTTGTGTGTTTCTTCCCAGGTGGGATGTAAAATGAATTGCCTTTTCTGTATGACCGGCAAGCAGGGGTTTACCAAGAATCTGTCGGCTAACGAGATCCTGAACCAGATACAATCCTTACCGGAAACGGAGAAACTGACCAATATCGTTTTTATGGGAATGGGAGAACCGCTGGACAATGTGGATGAGCTGTTCAAAGTATTGGAAATCTTGACCGCCTCTTACGGATACGCCTGGAGCCCTAAGCGGATCACGGTTTCGACTATCGGAGTCGCCAAAGGGTTAAAACGGTTTCTTGAAGAGAGTGAGTGTCATTTGGCAGTCAGCCTGCATTCGCCTTATCCGGGCGAACGGTTGTCCTTGATGCCGGTTGAAAAGGCTTTTCCTGCGCGTGATATTATCGAGACGATCAAACAATATGATTTTACGCATCAACGCCGTGTTTCGTTCGAATACATTGTTTTTAAAAAATTGAATGATGATCTTCAACATGCGAAGGCTTTGGTTTGTTTATTAGATAAAGTCCCTTGCAGAGTCAATCTGATCCGTTTTCATGCAATCCCCAATGTGCCGTTGGAAAGTTCGGACTTGGCAAGAATGGAGGCGTTCCGGGATACGCTGAATGCGGCCGGCATCGTTTGTACGATCCGGGCATCACGAGGAGAGGATATATTTGCCGCATGCGGGATGCTTTCTACGGCGAAGAAACAAGAAAAAGAATAGAAATGGTATCTTTTTGAGGGAAAAGAAACTATATTTGTATAACAAAAAAATTAAACGGGTATGAAAACACATTCTTTATTGATCAGCTTTTTAATGCTTCTTTTCATTATGGGAGCATGTAGTTCGGGTCCGGTGATGAGAAATGCTACCGGTTTCGCCTATGAAATTGTTGTGACGATGGATAAAGCTGACTGGGATGCCCCTGCCGGAAAGGCTATCAAAGCCGAACTGACTTCCGATATTCCGGGACTGCCACAGGCCGAACCCGCCTTTAAGATCACCTATGTGACTCCTGACCAGTTTAACGGTCTGTTGACATATGTACGCAATATTTTGATTGTCAAGATAGATAAGTCTCAGTATACGAAAGTTTCACTGAATTATGAGAACAATCGCTGGGCGAAAGGTCAGGTTGTGCTGGTATTGACGGCTCCCGACGATGATGCCATTCTTGAATATGTAAAGGCTCATCCGCGGAACATAGTCGAGTTCTTTACCAAGTGCGAAAGAAACCGTACGATCGGACAGTTGGAGAAAGAACACAGTCCGGTGGTGATGGACCATGTGAAGGACCGCTTCAATGTCATGTTGAGTGCCCCGGCAAATATGACTTATTTCCGTGACACGACCGGCTTTTTCTGGGCTTCCAATAATGCTAACACAGGGCGTACGGATATTGTCGTTTATGACTTCCCGTATAAGGATGCCGATACTTTCACGGCCGACTATCTGATTGCCAAACGCGACTCTGTCATGAAACTGAATATGCCGGGTACGTTTCCCGGATCTTATATGGCTACGGATACAGCTTGGGTGACTTATAGCCCGACAACGGTAAATGGTAAATATTGTGGTGTGCTCCGCGGTTTGTGGTACATGAAAGGCGATATGATGGGCGGTCCGTTTGTCAGCCATGCACGTCTGGACGAAAAGAATAACCGGGTTGTAGTCGTTGAAGGTTTCGTGTTTGCCCCGGAGACGGATAAGCGCAATTTTATCCGCCGTATCGAATCCGCATTGTACACCTTGCGCCTGCCGGGTGAATTTGAAGAAACACAGGTGGAGAAACTGGATATTCCTGAAGAAAAATAACAAAAATTTATGATTTGTAGTAGCGATAGGATAAATCATAAATCATAAATCAAAATATATGGAAGAACGATTGATTAAGGTGGGCATTACCCACGGAGATATAAACGGTATCGGTTACGAGGTGATACTGAAAACATTGTCGGATCCCCGTATTGCCGAACTTTGTACGCCGGTCATTTATGGCTCGTCGAAGATCGCCGCTTATCACCGGAAAGCTTTGGAGTTGCCTGCTGTGAATTTGAGCATTATTGCACAGGCTGAAGATGCCGGAATAAACCGGGTGAACATTATTAACTGTGTGGATGACGAGACTAAAGTCGAGTTGTGTCAATCTACGACTGTTGCCGGTGAAGCCGCTTATCTGGCTCTGGAGGCTGCCGTTACCGATTTGAAACGCGGCGTAGTGGATGTATTGGTAACAGCTCCGATCAATAAGCACAACATACAGAATGAACAATTCCATTTTCCCGGCCACACGGAATACCTGGAACAATGTTTCAGTGGTCTTGGAAAAAAGGCATTGATGATTCTGATGAAAGATAATCTTCGCGTTGCGTTGGTGACGGGACATATTCCATTGGCACAGGTGGCATCAAAGATTACTGTTGAAGACATTGTCTCCAAATTGCGTATTTTTAATCAGTCGCTTAAGCAGGATTTCGGAATCGTGCGGCCCCGTATAGCAGTCCTTTCGTTGAATCCGCACGCCGGTGATGCCGGATTGTTGGGTAAGGAGGAGGAAGAGATTATTATCCCGGCTATACAGGAAGCGGAGAAGCGGGGTGTGATGTCCTTCGGACCGTATGCTGCCGATGGTTTCTTTGGTTCGCAGATGTATGATAAGTTCGACGGTGTATTGGCTATGTATCACGATCAGGGCTTGGCCCCGTTCAAAACGCTGGCAATGGATGACGGTGTTAATTATACGGCAGGTCTATCGATCGTACGGACTTCTCCGGCTCATGGTACGGCTTATGATATTGCCGGTCAGAATGTGGCTTCCGAGGAATCTTTCCGTCAGGCCTTATATGCCGCTTTGGATATTTACCGGAATCGTACCCGTTACCGGGAGGCAACAGCAAACCCTTTGCGTAAGCAGTATTTTGATAAGGGAGGCGACAATGAAAAGCTCGACCTGACAAAAGAGGAAGGCGAATAACCTGAAGCTCGGAAATCTTTTAAATACTGAAAAGCCATTTCTTGCTTTATGGACAAAGTAGGAAATGGCTTTTTGTTTTTTGCCCATAGTCGAAAAGTAAAAGAGTGGTTGCTATTGTTGTAAATATCTGTATATTATTTTGTTATCTTGTGTTGTAGTACCCTTGTCTTTTATTTGAATATATAATTGTGGATATGAGGCAGAGAAGGGGGATGCCTAAACTGAATCAGGACAGGCTGTCCTTTTTCCTGTCATTTTTTTTTTGATAGGAAAAGTTTGTGTAAGTTTGCGGTTTCAAAAGGATATAAGTATTATGTTTAAGGATAAAACGATTGTATATACATCAGGGACATTCGATATGTTCCATTACAACCATCTTCGGATGATAAACTATGCCCGCAGCCTTGCGGATATTTTGATTGTGGGGGTGAGTACGGATGAATTGGTGTCCTCTTATAAGGCGAAGCCGATTATTCCTTTTACAGAACGTCTGCAAATCATTGAAGCACTGAAAACTCCCGATATTGTCATCCCACAACATACGTTGGACCATTCCGAAATAGTCAAGAAACTGAATATCGACGCTTTTGTCGTGGGAGACGACTGGTATGGCAAGTATGACTATTTGGAGGACTTGGGCGTCCAGGTGTTCTATTTCCCATACGGGACCGGAGTTTCCTCTTCCAATCTGAAGAAAACGATCCATGATTCATACGAAGCGAACTTGAAGTCTCAGCGACAGTCCAAACCTGAATCCGTTAAGGGCTTCGGTGAAAAAGAATAAGGGCGATGATGGAAAAATGGGTATTGATTACCGGCGGGACGAAGGGAATAGGCAAAGCGGTTGCCACTTGTCTGGCAAGAGCCGGGTACAGTCTGATTCTGACCTATGCTTCGGATGAGGAGGAAGCTCTTCGGGTCGCAAATAGTTTGCTGCAACAATATAAAGTAGATACTTATGCACTTCAAGCCGATATTTCCGACCGGAAGTCAATCGAAAAGATAGAATCGTTTCTAACTGAACGCTCTATGCGTTTGGATGCGGTGATCTTTAATGCCGGCCTGACCTGCCGCGATCCGTTTGAGGAACTGGATATGGCGGAATGGGAACGGGTCTTCTTTGCCAATGTGCATTTCCCTGTTTTCCTGTTGCAACGTATTGTCGGTTCGATTAATAAGGGGGGGAGCATTGTCTTTACCGGATCCCTGATGGGAATACAGCCCCATTCGGTTTCGCTGGCGTACGGTGTGACGAAGAGTGCCGTGCATGCGTTGGTGAAGAATATGGTGAAGTTCTTGGTGCCGTACGAGTTGCGTGTGAATGGCGTAGCTCCCGGTTTTGTGGATACCGAATGGCAGAAAACGAAACCCGCCGAAATACGCCGTAATATAGAGAACAAGGTTTCATTAGGGCGTTTCTGTGATCCGGGGGAACTGGCGGAAGTTTATAAAATGTTAGTAGAAAATAGTTATTTTAATGGCGAAGTGATCGTTGTCGATGGCGGTTATTCGTATAAATAGAAGATAAATGAGCGACTTGGATAAAGAGTACGAGGCTTCGTTGAAGTCGATAGAAACAGAAAATAAGATTGACCGGATTTTTTATCGTCCTATCGGTTTTCGTATCGCCCGTATGTTAAAGGGTACAGGTATTACGCCTAATATGGTGACTGTCGTATCTATTTTTGTAGGAGCGGCAGTCGGTTTCTTTTTTTATCATGATGATCTGATTTACAACGTTTGCGGTATCCTGTTGCTGGTGTTTGCAAATATTCTGGACTGTGTGGATGGACAGCTGGCCCGCCTGACGGGTATCAAATCGGCGATCGGTCGTATTTTGGATGGTTTTGCCGGGGATATCTGGTTTACGTGTATTTATGTCGCTTTCGCCCTTCGTCTGTCTCATGATTATGGAACGGACTGGTTCTTTGCATTGGCGGTTCTTTCCGGTTTGTCTCATTTAGTACAGGCGAATATCACGGACTACTACAAGACGCTTCATTTGTATTTCATCAGCAAGGATAAAGGTGCGGAGTTTCAGTCGTTGGAACAGGTTCGTGCCCGTCATAAGGAGATGAAATACGGTATCAATAAATTCTTCTATTTCCTCTATCGTGGCTATACGCTCTTGCAGGTGAAAGCCACTCCGTCCTTGCAGGGGATGCTTCGTAGCTTGCATGCACGGTATGGAGATGATATTCCGGAAGATATCCGTATCCGTTTCCGCAAGCAGAGCAAGGAGCTGATGCGCATGATAGACCTGTTGACTTTTAACGGACGTACGATCGTGATGTTCATCGTCGTTCTGGTAGGTGAGGTCTGGGTTTATTTCTTATATGAGATAATCGTATTGAACATCGTTTTGCTGCTTGCCATGAGGAAGCACGAGCAGATGTGTGCAACATTCTATAAATAAGGATTTATGAAAGAGAGCGTAGTAGACATACATGATTTACAGGAAACTGCCCCGTTCTTTAAAAGTCGTTTCGGCACTTTTCTGGGGAAAGTGCTGATCAAATGGTTGAGTGTCGATAAGGTAAACAAGGCCCATGCTCATAGTTGTCATTTGAGGGGGGCGGAGTTCACAACAGCCTTGCTGAACGATCCGTTGATCGATATCAAATATAATCTGCATAATGCCGAGGTACTGGACCACCTGCCCGAAGGCGCTTTCGCCACAGTCTCGAACCATCCGATCGGATCAATCGACGGGATCATGCTGATCGATATATTCGCTTCACGCCGTCCGGATTTCAAAGTGATGGTAAACGGCGTACTGACCAAAATCGGGGCTATGGGAGATAATTTCGTGTCCGTCAAGCCTGACTCCAACAATCAGGGGGCCAATCTGAAGAATATAAACGGGGTCCGTATCTCCCTGCAACAACTGAAAGAGGGGCATCCGATGGGCTTTTTCCCTGCCGGGGGAATCTCGATGTATAATAAGAGGACGAAGAAGATACAGGATTTGCCTTGGACGCACAGCGTGATTCGTCTGATCCGGAAAGCGAAAGTGCCCGTATATCCTGTTTATTTCGATTTCCTGAATTCCCGCTTTTTCTATTGGCTGGGCCGTATCGACTGGCGGATCCGTACGTTGCGCATACCGGCCGAAGCCTTTAACAAGCGCGGACGTACAGTCGACGTTTACATCGGAGAGCCTGTTTCTCCCGAAGAAATCCAAAATATTGCCGACGACAAAGACCTGGCCGAGTTTTTATATCAACGGACGTACGGTGCTAAAAAATAACAAACCCGTATAGAAACCGCCTGCAGATTCGGTTAATTGAATTAAGATTTGTAATTTTGGCAGATAAAACTGAAATAATTACAGATAATAGAAGAAATATGATAAAGGTGGACGTGCAGCAGATAAAACAGCGTTTTGGAATTATCGGCAATAATGCCGTGCTGAACCGGGCTATAGATGTTGCCCTACAGGTCGCTCCAACAGATTTGTCTGTGCTGATTACCGGTGAAAGTGGTGTCGGTAAAGAAACTTTTCCTCAGATAATACATCAGAACAGTCCGCGTAAACATGGGCAATATATAGCCGTGAACTGTGGCGCTATTCCGGAAGGCACGATCGATTCTGAGTTGTTCGGGCACGAAAAAGGTTCTTTTACAGGTGCGTTGTCCGACCGTAAAGGCTATTTCGAGGTTGCGGATGGCGGGACGATTTTCCTGGATGAAGTGGGAGAGCTGCCCATACCCACACAGGCACGTTTGTTGCGCGTCTTGGAGACGGGAGAGTTTATGCGTGTCGGTTCATCCAAAGTCCAGAAGACGAATGTCCGTATCGTTGCGGCGACGAATGTCAATCTGATGCAAGCCGTATCGGAAGGGAAATTCCGTGAAGATTTATTTTATCGTCTGAGTACGGTTCCTATCCAGGTTCCTCCTTTGCGCGAGCGAGGGGAGGATATCATTTTGCTTTTCCGGAAATTTGCCAGCGATTGTGCAGAGAAATACCGGATGCCGCCGATCCGTTTGGATGAGGAAGGCCGCCAATTGATGCTTTCCTATCGTTGGCCGGGGAATGTCAGGGAACTGAAAAACATAACGGAACGTATTTCTGTTATCGAGGAAAACCGGGATATCACCGCTTCCGTGCTCCGTCTGTATTTACCCGACCTGAATGTCGAGAAATATCCGGTCCTTGTCAAGCAGGACCCCGATCAGAAGATTTTCAACAGTGAACGGGAGATTCTATATCAAGTGCTGTTCGACATGAAAAAAGATGTCAACGAACTGAAGAAGCTGGTACACGACATCATGGGAGGCAAGATGCCGATCGAGGTGCCGGAAGAACCGGCGGCTTACCCTCATCCGATCCATGCCGTCCATCCGGTTCCTTCCATCCAGGAAGCCGAAGCTGTGGAAGAGGAGGAGAGCCTGTCGTTGGAAGAGGTCGAGAAAGAGATGATCCGGAAGGCATTGGAAAAACATAACGGTCGCCGTAAGAATGCCGCTGCCGATCTGAAGATATCGGAACGGACGCTTTACAGAAAAATTAAAGAATATAATCTGGAATAAAAGATGTTGAAGAATAATAAGATATGGCTTTTCTGCCTGATCGGGTTGATTGTGACGGCTTGTTCGATTTCTTATAAGTTTAATGGTGCTTCTATCGATTATACGAAGGTCAAGACGATTACGATCAAGGATTTCCCGAATCAGGCTCCGTTAGTCTATCCGCCCCTTTCGCAAAAATTTACGGAAGCGTTGAAGGATATTTATATCCGTCAGACCCGTTTGCAGTTGGTGAATAGCAACGGCGATTTGGATCTGGAAGGTGAAATTACCGGCTACGACCTGACTCCTATGGCCGTAAAAGAAGATGCGTATGCGTCGCAGACCAAGTTGACGATTACGGTTCGGGTTCGTTATTCCAACCGGGTGAATCCTGACGAAGATTTCGAGCAGAGTTTCTCGGCTTATCGTGAATTCGATGCTACTCAGATGTTGCAGCAGGTACAGGACCAGTTGTCGGAAGAGATCATTGACGAGCTTGTCGATCAAATTTATAATGCAACGGTTGCCAACTGGTAAAAAATGAAAGCTGCTGATTTATATCGACTGATGGAGAACCCGGCCCTGCTGACTGAGGAAACACTTCCGCAGTTAAAGCAGATCGTCGATGAATTCCCGTATTTCCAGATTGCCAGGATGCTTTACCTGAAGAACCTGGCAGTCTTGAACGATATACGTTTTGGCGCAGAATTAAAGAAGATGGCGATCTATGTCCCTGACCGTAGGAAGTTGTTCACACTGATAGAAGGTGAACGGTTCGGTTTGCAGCTCCAGCCTGAGAAAGAGGAAAATCCAGCCCGTGAAGATGCTTTTTCACTGATCGATGCTTTCCTGTCCAATCGCGAGGAGGAAGAACCGAAGGCGGATGCGTCTCTTCTGTTCCAGCCGTCCGTTTCGTCGGATTACATCTATTGGTCACTGACAAAGGAAAATGGGCAGGCAGAGGAAAAAGAAGAGGAAGTCCGTTTTCAGCACCACGATCTGATTGATTCTTTTATCAAAAACGAAGAGCAGAGGGTTCCCGGAAGTGGTCTGAACTTGGATATGGAAACGACTACCGGAGCAGCTGCTCCCCGGAATCTGGCGGAGTTGGAGGAAAGCCAGCAGAAACCGCTGGATGATTCCTATTTTACGGAAACATTGGCTCATATTTATGTAAAACAAAAGCGATATGAGAAGGCATTGCAAATAATTAAAAACTTAAACTTGAAATATCCAGAAAAAAATGTTTACTTTGCAGACCAAATCAGATTTCTGGAAAAGTTGATTATTAACACTAAAAAATAAAACAAAGATGTACGTATTTATTTCTATCTTAATCCTGATCGCATCTATACTATTGATCTTGATTGTATTGATTCAGAACTCGAAAGGTGGAGGTCTGGCTTCAGGATTCTCTTCTTCCAACCAAATTATGGGGGTACGCAAAACCACAGACTTTCTTGAAAAAGCAACTTGGACCCTTGCCGGTACTGTTGTTGTTTTAAGTATTGTCATTACTGCTTTTATTCCGAGAGCTCAGCACACGACTCAGTCTGAAATCAAAGAACAGATAAATAATGCTGTAACAATCGATCCGAATACGGTTGCTCCAGACTTTGGCACTGCCCAGCAGCCTGCAACAGCTCCTGTTTCTTCTGAAGAAGAAGCTCCGGCTAACTAATCGGAAACGGATTCTCGATATAATGGAGAGGCATTCTGCAACAAGGATGCCTCTTTTTTGTTTTATTTGATAGAATTATCAATAAGTGGATAGATATATTTTATCATGGGCGATACATATTTCTTCGTATCTTTGTCTCAATAGGCAAAATGCCTGTCTTAAATTGTAAATAAATATGGAATTGATTAACTTTGATGGACTGTTAATAGGCATTGCGACCTTTCTGATTATCGGGCTCTTTCATCCGGTCGTAGTAAAAGCAGAATATTATTGGGGTACGAAATGCTGGTGGATCTTCCTCGTTTTAGGAATAGTGGGAACGGTCGCTTCTCTGCTGATTGAAAGTGTTTTTGTTTCGGCTATATGCGGAGTATTCGCTTTCTCCTCTTTCTGGACGATAAAGGAAGTTTTCGAGCAGGAAGAACGTGTACTGAAAGGCTGGTTTCCTAAAAATCCCAAGCGGACTTATCCGGAGCATAAGCCTTAATCGAGCTTTTTATGGCTTAATTAGTGTTTGAGCGTCGCCACCATGATAACCGGATTGTCATCCTCTTTCAGATTTTCCAGTATTCTGACCAGTTGGTTTCGCTTTTCAGGGAGAAGAACTTCAGATTGCTTCAGTTCATCTATATCAACCTGTTCCAGCAGGTCGAATGCGTTATAGGCGCAGATCCATTGCCGGTCTGTCGTGCTGGTGGGGTAGAAGGGAAGGCCGCCGCACAGGTCGTTGGTAAAGTGGGGGGACGTCGACTTTCCGGTATTTAGTCATAAATCCTTCTACAATTTCTCCTTCCAGTTCGAGCGACAGGATATCACCGCTTTGTTTGTCTACGCGTAACAGGAAAGCCGACAAGTCTTTTCCCACATCTATATAGAGATAATCTTTTGTCTCCAATAAATCGAATGCAAAGATATATTTGAAATAGTCGGAGTTTTTCCCTATTTTATACATGGATTCGGCATCCGGTCGTTTGCCGCAATGCATGATGTACCCCCATTATGTGGTATATTTTGAATAAAATCCCTGAACCGCTTTAACCCTTTTATCAAAATGGAGCGGGGACAGGCAATGTTCCAGCGCATAAAACTTTCTCCTTCCACGCCGTACATGGTTCCGGCGTTCAGCCACAGTTGGGCTTTTTCCACTAATAGCTGTTCCAATTTTTCCGACGTTATGTGAAGCATCGAGCAGTCCATCCAAACCAGATAAGTGCCTTCCAGTGTAGTGATCGGGAAATCCGGCAGATATTTCCGGCAAAAGTCTTTCATGCACCGGTAGTTCGATTCCAAGTATTCCGTGAGCGCATCCAACCATTCTTCTCCTTCATTGTAGGCGGCTATCGTAGCTTCGACACCGAAAGGGTTGACATCGCACACCTCGTTGATGTTAATCGCCTTGTCTATTTTCCGGCGGATGCTTTCGCTTGCCGAAATGATGTTGGCAATTTGTAATCCGGCAATGTTGAACGCTTTGCTGGGGGACAGGCAGGTGACGGAATTTTGCAGGAATTGTTCTGACAGAGAGGCGAACGGTGTGTAGTTGTGCCCCGGATATGTTAGTTCGCAGTGGATTTCATCCGAGATCACCATTACACCGTTGCGGAGGCAGATATCTCCGATCTGCAACAATTCGTCGCGGGTCCATACTCTTCCGGCGGGATTGTGAGGGTTACACAACAGTAGGATTTTAGCCTTCGGATCGGCTGCTTTTATTTCCAGATCTTCGTAGTCGATAACGAATGTATCGCCGAGGCGAATCAGTGGGTTGCTGATGCATTGGCAACCGTTGTTGCGGATGGATGAGAAGAAACAGTTATAGACGGGTGTCTGGACCAGCACATTGTCGCCGGGCTCAGTCAAAGCCTTGATGATGGCAGAAATGGCCGGCACAACACCGGATGTATAGATGATCCAGTCTTTTTGTATCGTCCAGCCGTGCCGGCGTCCGAACCAGTTTGCCACTGCTTTGTAATATGAATCCGACACGCGGGTATAGCCGAAAATACCGTGCGAAACGCGTCGTTGCAAGGCTTTGACGATGGCGGGAGCCGTTTGGAAATCCATATCGGCTACCCACATCGGCAATACATCGGTATTTGTGGCGCTGTCCCATTTGTAGGAGTTCGTGCCGTGACGCGGAATTATTTTATCAAAATCGTATTCCATGTCGTACCTCATGTTTCAAGCGGAAAAGCAGGAACGGCGGTTCCATAACTTTAGTTTGCAATCAGCAGGAGCCTTGATGTTGTTATCGATGATGATCTCATCGTAACTTTCGGCCGTGATGCATCCGGTGCACGGATTTTTCACGCTGCGTATCGGGCTGTTGATGGTGGCTTGCACGGAACTGCATTCGAAAGCGAGGTCGCAGTCGTCTGCCATCGTACAGTTTTCCATCACCAGGTTGTGGGCGTAGCAGAGCGGTTGCGTACCTGAAATCTTACAATTCACCAAGCGCAGGTTTTTGGAATGCCAGCCTAAGTATTCGCCGTTGAGTTCTGAATCGTAGACTGTTACGTTCTCGGTGTTCCAGAAAGCGTCTTTCGAGTGGATGATGGCGTTCCGTATTTCGACGTTCTTGCAGTATTGGAACGAGTAATTACCGTTCTGTGAATAATTCTCGATACGGATATTCTCGCTGTGCATGAACAGGTAGTCGGCTTTGTCGACCTGCACGTTCTTGATTTCCACGTTACGACAGTGCCAGAGGGTTTCCTGTGCATTGGGGATCTGGACGTTTTCCAACCGGATACCGTCCATTTCGCGGAACATCTTCGGGGCTTCCACTTTAGTTCCGGTCATCACGAGATTTTTCGAATACCACAATGCTGCACGTGCTCCTTCGGTAAAGAGACAGTTCCTGACTGCGAAGCCGTCTACATGCCAAAACGGGTATTTTCCCTCGAAGCGGCAATCGACTGCTATAATGTTAGTGCACTCTTTCAATGCGGACTCTCCGGCGTGGATCGTCACGTCATTCAATTGGAGGTCATGGGTGGCGAACAAAGGACGTTCGCCACCGAATTCGGTATGTTTAATCTGTTGCATATTTTGTTATTTCAAATATTCATGGAAAAAATGTTCGATTTTGTCGAACGGAATTACCGACAGGTTGTCGTATAGGTCGACATGGCTGGCGTCGGGGATGATCAGCAACTCTTTGTTGTCACCCGTCAGTTTCTTGAATGCGTCTTCGCTGAAATAGCGGGAGTGTGCTTTCTCGCCGTGCATCACGAGTACGGCGCTGCGGATTTCGTCGCTATAGGAGAGCAAAGGCATGTTGATGAACGAAAGAGCCGATGTCTTGTTCCATCCTCCGTTGGAGTTGAGTGACCGCTTGTGATAGCCGCGGCTGGTCTTGTAATAGTTGTGATAGTCTTTTACGAACCAGGGGACATCGTCGGGCAGTGGGTCGACCACTCCTCCGGCGAGCGCGTATGAGCCGTTCTTTGCGTCTACCGTACGTTGTTCGTTGAGCTGGCGGCGAAGTTCATAGCGCTGGTCGGCATTCATGGAGTCGAAATAGCCGTTTGCGTTTACCCGGCTCATGTCGTACATCGTCGAAGTGACCGTGGCCTTGATACGGGTGTCGATTGCAGCAGCGTTGATCGCCATGCCGCCCCATCCGCAAATGCCGATGATACCGATGCGTTCGGGATCGACATCATTGCGGGTAGAGAGGAAATCCACTGCTGCACAAAAATCTTCGGTGTTGATATCGGGAGAGGCGACATAACGAGGCGTTCCGCTACTCTCTCCGGTATATGAAGGGTCGAAGGCAATGGTTAGGAATCCGCGTTCGGCCATAGTCTGTGCGTAAAGGCCAGACGCCTGTTCTTTCACGGCTCCGAAAGGGCCGGATACTGCGATAGCCGCCATTTTCCCGTTCGCATTCTTCGGTATGTACATATCGGCGGCAAGTGTGATGCCGTAGCGGTTGCGAAACGTTACCTTGCTGTGATTCACTTTATCACTCTTCGGGAAAATCTTATCCCATTCTTTCGTCAATTCTGAATCTTCCATTTCTATATTCTTTTTACCAGTTTGGATTATATCTTTTTCAACTATCCTGTTTCCTGCCTCTATTGTCGTGACTCCTGCCATCAACAAAGCCAATGTGATTATTCTTTTCATATCTCCCGTATTAATTTGGCCGGTACGCCACCAACAATGGTATTGGCCGGTACATTTGTTTTTACTATCGAACCTGCTGCAATGATGGCATTGTCACCGATCGTCACCCCTTGCAGGATGGTGGAGCTGGAACCTACCCATACATTCTTGCCCAGTACAATGGGGGCGGGCTGCATGGAGGTACGCTTTTCGGGAGCGATTTCGTGGTTGAGGGTGGCGAACACCACATTGTGGCCTATCAGGCAATCATCGCCGAGCGTCACGCCTCCATGATCTTGGAAATGGCAACAAGCGTTGATGAACACATTCTTCCCGATCGTGATGTTTTTTCCGAAATCCGTATAAAACGGAGGAAACACCCGAAATGAAGGATCGACAGGTTTCCCGAAAAGCCGTGACAGTAATTCGCGCACTTCATCGGGAGTATGGTACACACTGTTCAGTTCGAAAGTAATACGTCTCGCTTCATCGCTCATAAGATCCATGAAACTATAAATCTCTTTCGTGTCGAGCGGCTTGCGCTCCTTCACATGTTCCAAAAATGTTTTTAATTCCATATTTTCAGCTATTCGTAATTTATCAAAATGTTTATTGAATCTGTTGCATTGAACTTTTGCAAAGGTCGGCATGTATTCTTTTTTTCTTTGTAGATAAATTACCGATATTATGCCCAGGATTACAGTTTCTGCTGATATACGGGTTGGTCTGCGTCGTCTGCGAAATTCCTGTTGGTGTTTCCCTTTTTTGTTTCCGACAAAATCTCCCGGAGGGGGATATTTGTTAGTTTGCTTTCGATCCAGGCTGTGAAATCAAAAGTTTTGAGAAGTTGTTTTTCATATTTGTCCTGCCGGATACGCGTTATATCTTTTTGGTATTGTGACCACAACTTTTCCCGGTCTTTTCTATAGATGGGCAAGGGGTGGGCCATAAGGAAGCGGAAAAGTAGTTTTTCGGTGATATACACCTGCTTCTCGTAGCCGATCGTCCGCTTGATGGAGCTTATTTCATTTGCGAAAAAGTCATAGTCTCCCAGTTCCGCCTGGATAAGGAGGTTGATGAGGCGGGCTGTTTTGTAGGACGGTAATGTGTGGAAGGACTTGTCGGAGCCGAGTATCTTTTTCATACTCTTGCGGGCTTTTGCCGGTTCTCCCAGGCAAAGATAAAGGATGGAAGAAGAGAGGGCCAGTTTTAGCCGGGTTTCCGGTCCGGTCATGACTGCTTTCTTTGATAAAAAATCGGTATAGGTTTCGGCAAGATGCGCTGCCGCATCGAATTGTCCGGTGTTGAGCAATCCCGAAAGTTCGTACAGGTAGCCGCGGGCTTGCACTTCCATCAGGAACTCTGTCGGGTAGTTACCCGTGCCGATCTCTTTTAGTTTGGATAGGAAGAAAGGCATTTCCCGGTATAATCCGGCAACATGGAGGCTGTTCAATACTCCCTCTATGGCGCTCAGGTAGTAGATAGGCGGATTGAGGATCAGATGGCGGTTCGCTTCGAAAAGCTCGATCAGTTCCTGATAGAAGCGGATCGCCGATTTATAGTTTCCGGTATTCAGGTAGTAGGTTGCCTGGAACAACAGGTGAAGTTTGCGTGCCTCGAATCCCTGGTAGGAATGGTTGGCAATCAAGTTCAGTTCGCTTAAAACAAGATCGTTCAGGTTATCTTTCTGTTTGTTCGAACGGGCGTACCCTTTATAGGTGATACGGTATTTCAGGATATCGTATAGTTGTAGATGGAGGTTTGTGTTGCGGGCATATTTCATCACGTCGTTGATCTGCATCTGCTTACCGACCAATTCTTTCTCGCTGATGCCTTCGAAACCGAGCGTGCTCAGATATTTCAATTCCGTACGGTAGATCAGGAGGAGGAGCGGATCGTTTTCGTATGTAGCGGCCAGCTTCTTTGCTTTTTCCAATTCGGCAAACGCATTGTCGAAAAGTTCCCGTTCGAAAAGGATACCGGCTTTTGTGATATAATTGAAAATCGTCGTCTGTATGTCCTGTTTCTCTTTCAATTGGACGAGGCAATCCAACAATACCCGGTAAAGATGTTTGGCTGCCATCTCAAAGCTTTTTTCGTTCACTTCGCTGCAAAACTTCTCGTATATCTGCTCGGCGGAGAAACCTTCACAGGCCAGGCCGTATAAAACCATATAATGTTTATCCCCGTTTTGCAGGTTGGTATAGAGTCGGATGTATCGTTTTTCCGCTTTGGAAAGCGACTGGATCAATAGGATGATCTGGTTGAGTTTTGTGGCCTGCTTCATAAACTTATCTGCTTGTCTGTAAGTTATATTTCTGTGTATGTTTGTTACAAAAATACGATTTGGGTTTATCTTTTCCAAAGAATTATATAGGAAAAAGAAGCGATATACGTGTTATATTTGTAACGCTTCATTGTAAAGATTCATAATTTAATACGAAATAGAACATGGACACAACACAAACATCCAGGCGACAAATCCTGGTGGTCGGTAGCAGCAATACCGATATGGTCATAAAAGCCGCCCATCTGCCTCGTCCGGGTGAAACGATTTTGGGGGGAACATTCTTTATGAATCCCGGAGGAAAAGGGGCGAACCAGGCTGTGGCGATAGCGCGTCTGGGCGGTCCCGTCACTTTTATATGCAAGACCGGAAGCGATATCTTCGGTCATCAGTCACAACAACTTTTCGAGGAGGAGGGAATCAATACCTCTTATGTCTTTTCGGATTCCGGAAACCCTTCCGGTGTAGCCTTGATCACGGTGGACGAGAAAGCGGAAAACTGCATTGTCGTCGCTTCGGGGGCGAATGCCAACCTTCTGCCGTCCGACCTGGTGAAGGCGGAGGAGGCTATCGAGCAGGCCGACTTGGTCCTGATGCAGCTGGAGATCCCGATGGAGACCGTGTGCTTTGTTGCGGATATCGCCTGGCAAAAAGGAAAGAAAGTGATTTTGAATCCGGCTCCGGCACATCCGTTACCGGCCGATCTGCTCCGTCATTTATATTTGATCACGCCGAACGAAACAGAAGCGGAAATGATTACCGGCGTGAAGATAACGGATGAATCGTCGGCAGGTGAAGCCGCCCGTCTCCTTTCGGAAATGGGGGTGCAGCATGTTATTATTACATTGGGATCGAAAGGGGCGCTTATCTATAGCGGCGGAAAGGCCGAGATGGTTCCCGCCCTGAAAGTGGAAGCTGTCGATACGACTGCCGCCGGCGATGTATTCAATGGCGCTCTGACTGTCGCACTATCCGAAGGGCGAAGCCTGAAAGAAGCCGCCCGGTTCGCCTGCAAGGCTTCGGCTATCTCGGTGACACGTGTAGGGGCGCAGTCGTCTGCTCCTTACCGGAACGAAGTGGATATTTTTGTTTAATATAAATCTTATTCTTTATAAATATGAAAAAAGCAATATTACATGTCTTGGGAGGTTTTTTGTTGTTAGGAACTGTCTCCTGTTCGCAACAACCGATCGGACAAAAAACGACGACTCTTCCCGAATCATTTACCATCAGCCGTGAAAAACTGTTGGATAAGATAAAAGGGGGATGGGCAGGACAAACGATCGGTTGTACCTATGGAGGACCGACAGAGTTCAAGTATAACGGGACGATGATACAGGAATATGTCCCGATTCCCTGGAGAGACGGATATATGAGGTGGTGGTATGAAAACTCGCCAGGTTTGTATGACGATGTCTATATGGACCTGACGTTTGTGGACGTCTTCGACCGGTTGGGGCTGGATGCTCCTGTCGATTCGTTTGCCATGGCTTTTGCCAGTGCCGGTTATATGCTCTGGCATGCGAACCAAGCGGCCCGTTATAATATCTTGCAGGGGATCATGCCGCCTGCATCCGGCCATTGGCTGAACAATCCGCATGCAGACGATCTGGACTATCAGATAGAGGCCGATTATTCCGGGCTGATGTCTCCGGGTATGCCTAATTCCGCGTCTGAAATATCCGACAAGATCGGGCATATCATGAATTATGGCGATGGTTGGTATGGTGGTGTATATGTCGGGGCGATGTATTCGCTTGCGTTTATCTCGGATGATATCGGATTTATCGTGACTGAGGCTTTGAAAACGATACCGGAGCAAAGCCGGTATTACCAATGCATGCAGGACGTGATCCGTTGGCATGCCGAGTTTCCGGATGACTGGAAACGTACCTGGTTCGAGTGTGAGAAGAAGTGGAGCGAGGATATCGGTTGCCCGGACGGAGTTTTCGTTCCGTTCAATATCGATGCGGTCATTAATAGCGCTTATATCCTGATCGGATTGTTGTATGGCGATGGAGATTTCTTCAAGACGATGGATATAGCGACCCGTTGCGGCCAGGATTCGGATTGCAACCCGGCTTCGGCTGCCGGTATTTTAGGTACGGTTCTGGGCTATAGCCGGATACCGGAATACTGGATGGGAAATCTCAAAGAGGTGGAGGATATGAACTTTGCCTATACGGATATCTCGTTGACCCGGACGTATGAAATGTCTTTTAAACAAGCCTTGCAAATGGTCGAAAGAAATGGCGGAACAGTGGGAGATGAGGACGTGACGATTGCCTGCCAAGCACCTGTCCCGGTCCGTCTGGAAAAAGGCTTCGAAGGATTGTATCCGGTCGGGCGCATCCATGTGAATCGGGAAGTTGCCGATGTCGGCAAGGTCGTGCTTGACGGAACCGGGATCGTATTTAAAGGTCGTGTGCGTGCTGCCGACGAAGAATATGTGGCCCGTGTGGAAATGTATATGGATGGCGAACTTGTCGAAACGGCAAATTTACCGGCTGCATCCAGGACACGCAGGCACGATCTGTTCTGGAAATACCAAATTCCGAAAGGAAAGCATATCTTTACATTCAAATGGTTGAACCCGGTGGCGGGTGCATCCGTTCGTTTTAACGAGGCGTTGGTTTATTCCGACAGTCCTCTTCAAGTTGTTCACCCATAAATTCAATAACATGAAGAAATCGATTCTTTTTACCTGTTTGGCTGTTTTGCTGGCGGCCTGTTCCGGAAGACCGGCTGCTACTGCTCCGGAAGAAGTAACGGTGCAACCTGTCAACCTGATATTGGATACGGACTTGGGGCCGGATTATGACGATGTCGGTGCGATGGCTCTGATGCATGCGTTGGCAGATAGCGGACAAGTGAACATTTTAGCGACTGTTTCGTCTAATAAGGACGAGCACGTCGTACCCTGCATAGAAGTGCTGAACACCTATTTCAACCGACCGGACATCCCTGTCGGTGCCCCGAAAAGCGAGGGAGGCGCTTCGTTGACAACCTGGCATAAGACAAAGTGGACTGAAGAGCTTCCGGCCTGTTATCCGCATAAAACGGCAAAAACCTCGGATGCCCCGGATGCAGTGAAGGTCTATCGCCGGATTTTGAGCATGCAGCCGGATACCAGCGTTGTAGTCTGTACGATCGGTTTTTTCACCAACCTGAAAGACCTTTTGCTTTCCGGAGGTGACGAGTTCAGTCCGCTTTCTGGTCGTGATCTGGTCGCAAAGAAGGTGAAACGGGTGGTTTCGATGGCCGGTTTGTTTCCCGATGGGAAGGAATTTAATGTCTATTGCGATACCCCGGCATCCCGTATGGTGGCGGAGCAATGGCCTACGGAAATCATATTCAGCGGTTTTGAAATCGGGAATGTGATCTTTACCGGGAAGAAGCTGGTGCAGATGGATGTGGAGGACAGCCCGGTGAAAGACGCCTATTCGCTCTGTTTTGCCGAAGGCGATCCGGACGGTCGGATGAGCTGGGATCTCACGGCTGTGCTGGTGGCCGTCAAAGGATATGAACCCTATTACAATGTTGAGCGCGGGATATTCCGTGTCGTGGATGATGAAGGCGCCAATAGCTGGACACCGGACGGAAAAGGCAGGGATCTTCGCCTGATTGAGAAAGTGCCGGCGGCGGAAATGGCTGCTTTGATTGAAAGTTATATGATGCATCAACCTGTTTCAAAATAAGAAAGTTATGTTTATAGTACAAGATTATTCGTTGGCGATCCTGTTTTGCGTTGTCACAATGCTCTGTTGGGGATCGTGGGGAAATACACAGAAGCTGGCCTCGAAGACCTGGCGGTATGAATTTTTTTATTGGGATTATGTGATCGGAGTGTTGCTCTTTTCCATTCTTTCCGCTTTTACGTTGGGTAGTTTCGGCTCCGAGGGGCAGAGTTTCCTGCCTAACCTGGCACAAGCCGATATGGGGTCGTTAGGGAGCGCTTTTCTGGGTGGCATTATCTTTAATGCAGCCAATATCCTGTTGTCGGCGGCTATTGCGATTTGCGGCATGTCGGTGGCTTTTCCGGTCGGGATCGGGCTGGCGTTGGTATTAGGCGTATTGGTCAACTATTTCGGGGCGGCAAAAGGGGAACCTTTGTACATCTTTATCGGTGTAGCCCTGATCACGGTTGCCATCCTGCTGAACGGGCTGGCTTATAAGAAAGCGTTGGTCGGTTCGAAAAAAGTGTCGGGAAAGGGTATCTTTATTTCTATCGCAGCCGGTGTGATCATGGCTTTCTTCTACCGTTTTGTTGCGGCTTCGATGGATCTGGACAATTTTGCAGAGCCCGCGCCGGGCAAGCTGACACCTTATACCGCTGTGTTTATCTTCTCTTTAGGCGTGTTCATTAGTAATTTCCTGTTCAATACGATTGCCATGAAGCGTCCGGTGGAAGGTGAGCCGGTTTCCATCTCCGGTTATTTCAAGGGGAATGCCAGGACGCACCTGGTGGGTATATTGGGAGGCGTTATCTGGTGTATCGGCCAGTCTTTCAGTATGATCGCTTCGGAAAAAGCCGGGGCCGCCATTTCCTACGGTCTGGGGCAGGGGGCGACGCTTGTATCCGCACTTTGGGGAATTCTGGTATGGCATGAATTCAGGGGAGCTCCGCGTTCTTCGGATTATCTGAATGCCGGAATGTTCGTCCTGTTTGTGATCGGCTTGGGCTTCCTTATTTATGCCGGGGCATAATAATATCCTGTTTTTATCCTTGTGATAAGTTATTTATCGCGAAAAAGCCTTACATTTGTCTTAGTTTCTTGTTTATTGGATATGTACAAAACTAAAAAGCAGGCTTTATGAAAGAGGATAATGATATTTTCAAGAAGTTCCGGGATTCATTTAGTAAGATTGACGGACATTTCCATATATTAGAACAGCGTGTACCCGTAGAACGGCAGATGGAGTATTTTAAATATTCGGAAAAGATCAGGAAAGATCAGGATAAGCCGGATATTTCTAAAATGGATTTTTCGGTTTTCGAGGAAAGTCTGGACGATCCCGAATCGACTACGGAACATAAGAAGTATGTATTGTCTATGCTTGCAACCTCACGGCAGGTAAAAGCATACAGGATATTGGAAGGATATGCCCAGGCTCCGGACCCGGATGTGGCGGACTGGGCTTATATGGCTTTGATGGAAAGCCGTATCGCTCTGGAATCCGAACTGTCGGACGAGAAGCAGATCTATATCTCTACCGGTTTGGGAGGAAAAGGGGAGAAGTTGCGTTTTTATGTGCTGATTCTGGCGAATGAACTGAAACCGTTCCTGGAGTATCAGAAGAAAGTGATCGAACGTGAATTTCCCTATTCGCTGGAAAAGGCGGATTGCGAAATCGAGCGGTTGACAATAGGTGAGAAACATATGGAGCTGGTTTTCCTGATCCCGGTCCGGGCAGATATCAAGCAGACGCTGGACAAGGTGATCAACGAATGTAACCAGTATGGGAACTTCCTTTCGCAGATTTTCACGATTACGAACGTGAAGGAGCTGTCGGCCGAGGAAGTGGAAGAGATTATAAATAAGAATGGAGGAAACAGTCAAGCAAGCCATTAAATATGGTATAGTAGGAGTGAGTAACACGGTGATAACCGCCGCCGTCATCTGGATCATGATGAAGTTGTTCGGATGTTCGGATGTCGTTTCGAATGTGGTCGGTTATGTGGCAGGCGTATTGAATAGTTTTATATGGAATAAGCAATGGACATTCCGAAGCTCTGCCGGATGGATCGGCAGTGCCGTCCGTTTCGGGGTCGTGTTCGGAGTGTGTTATCTGTTGCAATTGGGGCTTTTAGTGTATGTCCTGAATCCATGCCTGTCGATCGACCCCTATTATAACCAATTGATAGCAATGGCTTTTTACACGGTGATTAATTTTATCATGAATAAGTTTTATACGTTTAAGGCTTAATGCAGATGAAGAAACTTGCGGTCATAGTCCCTTGTTATAACGAGGAGTTGGTCATTGCCGAATCGTACCGGCGTACACGGGAGGCGTTGCAGAAGCTCCCTGTTTTAACGGAAATTATCTATATCAACGACGGCAGCCGGGATCGGACACGTCTGATGCTGGACGAGATCGCGGCTTCCGACCGGCAGGTGAAGGTGATCCATTTCTCCCGTAACTTCGGGCATCAGCCGGCTGTTACGGCAGGTATCAACAATTGCGATGCCGACCTGGCTGTCATCCTGGATGCAGATATGCAAGACCCTCCCGAACTCATCCCATCCATTCTCGAATTGCAGGAAAAGGAGCAGGCGAACGTGGTTTATTGCGTCCGCAAGTCCCGCGAAGGGGAAGGGCTTTTCAAGAAAGTGACGGCGAAAGCCTTTTACCGTATGCTGAACTATATGAGTGATGTGAATTTCCCGTTAGATACAGGCGATTTCCGTATGATAGACCGCAAGGTGATGGACCAGTTCGACCGTTTTCAGGAGCGGGGAAAATATATTCGCGGACTGATCAGCTGGGTCGGCTTCAAACAAGTTCCTTTCTATTATGAACGGGAGGCACGCATCGCCGGGGAAACGAAATACCCGTTCAGCAAAATGTGGAAGTTTGCCACCACCGCCATGCTTTATTTCTCCAAGAAACCGTTGCGCTTGGCGACAAGCTTGGGCTTTATCGCCGTATTGGTCGGCATCGTGCTGGCCGTCTGGTTTACCTTAGGCAAGATATACGGCTTCAGTAATGCCGAAACAGGCTGGACTTCCATCATGACTTCGGTCATTTTCTTTGGCGGCGTCCAATTGCTGACGGTCGGTGTGTTAGGACAATATGTCGGCATCTTGTTTGACGAGATCAAAGCACGTCCGGAATATATTATCGACGAGAAGAAGAATTTCTAAACGGACGGATTACCGAACAAATCTGAGTCACCAGCCTGCGGATATTTTCTGCGGCAAACTCCGGCTCCATCGCGTCCTTCAGGGAGACCGGGCCGGGTGTGATCGAGAATACCCCCTGGAAGCCGGCCCGGTTCATCCGATCCGTATCTTCTATGCTTCCAGCCAGTACGATGACGGGGACGTTCTGTTTCCGGGACTCTTCCAGGATGCCGAAAGGCACTTTTCCCATCGCTGTCTGCCGGTCGGCTCGTCCCTCACCGGTGAAGATCAGGTCGGCCCCCTTTATTTTCTTACCGAAGTCCAGCATGTCGAGCAGCAGGCGGATGCCCGGTTTTAACTCGGCGTTCAGGAACGCGAGGAAGCCGCCACCCATTCCTCCGGCTGCCCCGGCTCCGGGGACATCCGAAATGTCTTTGCCCGTAGCCGACCGGATAACCCGTGAAAGCGCCTGCATGGCGGTATCCAGCTCTTTGACCATCTCCGCATCGGCTCCCTTTTGCGGGGCGAAGACATAAGCCGCTCCCTCGGGTCCGCAGAAAGGATTATGTACATCGCAGGCGATCGTGAAACGGGCTTCCTTTAAAGCCGGATGCACGGCAGAGGTGTCGATGGAGGCAACCTGCGACAAAATCCTGCCGCCTGTCCCCAACAGATCCCCCCGTTTGTTTAGGAAGCGGAACCCTAAGGCTTGCAGCATCCCTAACCCGGCATCATTGGTGGCGCTGCCTCCGATACCTACTATAAAACGGCGGCAACCCTGTTCGAGGGCATCGAGAATCAGTTCCCCCGTCCCATAAGTTGTCGCCAGCATCGGATTCCTTTTTTCTTCGGGGACCAAAGGCAAGCCGCTGACGGCCGCCATCTCGACCAGAGCCGTTTGCCCGTCGCCCGAAATGCCGTACCGGCCCTGCATGGGTTCCATCAGGGGGCCGTGTGCCGGCAGGGTCCGGTATTTCCCCTTTGTCGCGGAGATAAGTATGTCCAACATACCTTCGCCTCCGTCGGCGATCGGAAACAGCAGGGTTTCGCAATTGGGAAAGATGGCTTTGATGCCTTTCATTACCGCAATCCCTGCCTCTTCTGAGGTCAGGCAGCCTTTAAAAGAGTCGATGGCTATTACAGCTTTATTCATTTATCCGTCTTATGATGCCTTAGATCATTTGTGGGTTCAAATGTATCTAAAGTTTACGAGATATGAATGATAAAAGATGATTTATCGCGGCAAAAGGTGAGGCCGGATCTACATGCGGTTTTGCGGGATCCTCTGTCACTCTATCACACATTGTCTTGTAAGCATTGATAAACATGTTGTGCATGGAGTGATACATGCCGGATTCCTGTATCACTCCTGTATCACACCTCTATCACACCCTATCGATGCTGAGGGGATAGAAATAGTCCTTTTATCCTTGTCAAGGATCTTAATTACAGGTAGTTGGTGTGGGGATACCCTGTACATCCGGGTGTAGCCGTCCCGAACATCCGGATGTACGAAGCGGCAACATCCGGGTGTAGAAAGCCGGAAGATGGGCGTGTTTCTAAACATTTCCTACTGTTGGTACATGATCTGATTTTATTCGTATCTTTGTCTCGTTAAACGTTTATCAGTATGAAAGCAAAAAAGAAAGATTCGTTAATGGATTACATCAAGGCGAACCGAAGAGGAAGTAGGGAAGCGGAGATTGAGAACCACGGTCATCCGGTCAGTTTCAACCGGGTGCATGTATCGAAAAAGGTGTATAACCGTAAAAGAGATAAGGCAGATGCCCAGAGGCATCTGCCTTATTTGTGCTTTGTGGTTGGCTCCAATTAGTGCTGGTGATTGTGTACCGGATATTTTTCCTTAAACCACTCGATCAGTTTTCCGTCTTTGAAACTTAATAAGTAATATCCTTCCGTGTTCTCAGTCATGGAAGCAGTCTTGTAACTGATGGTCTCGACCGACCCTTCGGAGGTCATGCGGGCGCCCGCCGATTCGAAATCTTTTCCCAATATGGAGATCACTTTCTTTTTGGTCATGCCTAATTCGATGTCTTTCATCTTGCTGTCCATTTGGTAGGGCTGCATAAGTGTTCCGCAGCTTGTCAGCAGGAATGTAGCCAGTAGTAGACACATCCATTTCATCTTTTTCATATATCCTTGTTTTTATAGTTAGTAAACACGTAGCTAAGGTAATATTATTTTGTACATGAAAAGAGGGAAGGATATAAAAAAAGAGGAAAACCTTTCGGTTTTCCTCTTCTTGAGAGCGGAAGACGGGGCTCAAACCCGCGACCCTCAGCTTGGAAGGCTAATGCTCTATCAACTGAGCTACTTCCGCAAATTAAAGAAAGTGGGCAGTGATGGATTCGAACCACCGAAGGCGAAAGCCAGCTGAGTTACAGTCAGCCCCATTTGGCCACTCTGGTAACTGCCCCCGTTATTTTCAATTGCAGTGCAAAGGTACGACTATTTTTGAAACCTGCAAGCGTTTAGGCAGAAAAATTTACCATTTTAAGAGCGGTTACTGCCGCTTCATCGCCTTTGTTTCCGTACTTGCCGCCTGCACGGTCTTCGGACTGCTGCATGGTGTCTGTCGTTAACAGACCGAAAATGAACGGAATATCGTACATCAGGTTCAATTCCGTAATCCCCTGCGTAACGCCGGAACATACATAATCGAAATGAGGAGTGTCCCCTCTCACGACGCAACCCAAAACGATGACGGCGTCCACTTCTTTTGTTTCAGCCATCCTTTTTGCACCGAAAGTCAGTTCGAAACTTCCCGGTACTCGTTTTACATATATGTTTTCGGCTTTGACGCCATGCTTTTCCAACGTGTTGCAGGCCCCTTCCAGTAGTTTTTCGGTGATGTGCTTGTTCCATTCCGCTACGACGATCCCGACAGTCACCTCCGATCCGTCAGGAACGCTGTTGAAGTCGTATTCCGATAAATTTTGATAAGCTGTTGCCATATTCTTGTTCTTAAAAGAAGAGGATGCCTTGTTTGACGAGACATCCTCTTATATGAATTATACTATTTATATACGTATTATTTGTTCAAAGCGGAAGCACGCGTGATATATTTGTCGATATCGGAAGCTTCCATCGAATTGAAATATTTTTCTTTGATAGTGGTGTATGCTTTAACTGCGTCGCCATACTGTTTCAGGCTTTCGTAAGCGATACCGGCTTTCTTCAGGTAAGTCGGGCTGATCACTTCGTTGCTTGCCTGCTTGGCTGCTTTTTCGAAATAGCTGATGCCTTCTTTTACATTGCCCATGTTTACATAGCAGTCACCGATCAGGCCTGTGATAGCCGGAGAGATCATATCGTCGCTGCCGCTGAAAGATTTCAACAGGTCCAATGCCTTTTCGTTTTCGCCCATCTTGAAATAGCAGATACCGGCGTAAGCTTTTGCCAGGTTACCGGCCGATGTGCTTCCGTATTGGTCGATGATCGCTTCGAATCCTTCATAGTCCGCACCGTTTCCGTTCAATGCCAGGTTGAAAGAGTCTTTGGCAAAATATTGTTCGCCTTTGAACATAGCTGCTGCGGCTTTCTTCTCCTGCGGAATCAGATATCCGTGCTTGATGCCCAAAACAGCCCCAACAACGAGAGCGAGTGCTATAATACCGTAAATGATTTTCTTTGAATTGTTTTCAATGAACTGTTCCGATTTCGAAACAATTTCTTCGACCTCTAACTCCTTGTTGGTGTCTTTTTCCTTAGTAGCCATAATGTTTTTATAGTTGTTATTATTTTATCACTGTTTTATGCCTGTGGCAATTCAAGTCGCAAAAGTAGTTTTTTTTACTGAGAAAATCTATACTTAGAAGTATATTTTTTAATTTTGTGCGACTAATATAGTGCGGATGATACTTAAAAAGCTTTCTATACTCAATTATAAAAACATTCTCCAGGCAGAAGTTTCTTTCTCTCCCGAGATAAATTGTTTTTTCGGGAATAACGGAATGGGGAAGACCAATCTGCTGGATGCCGTGCATTATCTCTCTTTTTGCAAGAGCCATATCAACACGCCCGATTCCCAGCTGATCAACAACGGCCAGGATATGTGCGTGTTGCAAGGTAACTATGACTATGAGGGACGTGAAGAGGAGATCTTTTGTGCCATCCGCCGCCGGCAGCGGAAACAGTTCAAGCGGAATAAGAAAGAGTATGACAAACTGTCGGAGCATATCGGCCTGTTGCCGTTGGTGATGGTTTCGCCTGCCGATTCTGAACTGATACAGGGCGGGAGCGAAGAACGCCGCCGTTTTCTCGATGTGATTATTTCGCAGCAGGACAAGCCCTACCTGCATGCGCTGATACAATATAATAAGGCCTTGCTCCAGCGGAATTCGTTGCTGAAGGACCAGTGTACCGACGCCTCCCTCTATGAAGTGCTGGAAATGCAATTGGACATGTACGGCCGGATGGTGTACGAGAAGCGGCAGATGCTGGTAAACGATTTCACTCCGATCTTCAACGAGTATTACCAGACGATCTGCCGTTCGACCGAGCAGGTCGGCCTGCGCTATATCTCCCAGCTGGAGAAGGGGAGCCTGGCGGATATGCTGGCTGCCAACCGGGAGCGCGACCGCATACTCGGTTATACCTCGACCGGCATTCACAAGGATGAACTGGAGATGACGCTGAACGACTACCTGATCCGCCGTGTCGGTTCGCAGGGACAGAACAAGACGTATCTGATTGCCCTCAAGCTGGCCCAGTACGTTTTCCTTTCCCGCAGGGGGCAGGCGCGTCCGATCCTTCTGTTGGACGATATTTTCGACAAGCTGGATGCCGACCGGGTGGAGCAGATCGTCAAGCTGGTGAGCGGCGACCAGTTCGGGCAGATCTTCATCACCGATACGAATCGGAAATACCTGGACGCCATCCTGCAATCGATCGATCACGGCTACGCTCTGTTCAGGGTCGAACAGGGCGAAGTCCAACCGATGGAGGAAGCAGGATGATGCACCGGAATGCACAGACGTTGGGCGATGCGATCCGGGAGTTTTTTGAAGACAATGCCGGGTTGCGTGCGAAGATACTGGAAATCCGTGTCCAGCGGGCTTGGGGGGAGATTTTGGGGCCGATGGTCGCACAGTACACGCGCAATATATATGTAAAGGACAAAGTGTTGTATGTTTCCCTCACTTCCTCCGTCCTGAGAAGTGAATTGGTATTGTGCCGGGAGCGGCTGGTGAAGAGCCTGAACGATTATGCCGGTTCGGCAGTTATACAAGATATAGTTATCAGATAAAAGAATTGACTCGTTATGGATACAAGAAAGATAGAAGAAGTTCCTTTTGAAGAGGTGTATGAGGTGGAGAAGTATGGCACGTACTATTCCGAGAATAAATTTTGGCAGAAAGTGCGGCGGATCGCGAAGAAGGTCGGTGCGACCGTGATGCGTCCTGTCTTCCAACTCTATTATCTGCTGCATGATAAGAACGTCCCCTTGCAACACAAGGCTTATATCATAGGTGCTTTAGGCTACTTTATCCTGCCGTTCGACTTGATTCCGGAAAGTATTCTTCCGGTGATCGGGTTTACCGACGATGTCGCCGTCATGGGCCTTGTCTTGAAAATCGTAAAGGATAGCATCACGCCGGAAATAAAAGCCAGGGCGGATGCCAAAGTCATGGAACTGTTGCAGACGGATAAGATCTGAATCAGAGTATTTCTTTTTCAGTTACGATCAGGTCCATTTTCCGGTCGAACGGCTCGACCGGTATCCAGTCTTTCAGCTGGAAATCGTAGCAGATTCCGACCTTGGGAACGTTCAGTGTGGAGAGCAGGCGGTCGTAAAAGCCTTTTCCCCGTCCGAGGCGGTTATGCTCGCGGTCGAAAGCCACGCCCGGAACAATGATCAGGTCTATTTCGCTTTCCGGTACGGCCACGCAATCTTCGGTCGGTTCCGGAATACCGAAAGCACCGGCCTTGAGTGATTCTTTTCCTGCGTACAAGAGCAGCCGGAGGTCGTCTCCTTCCACGAGAGGGAGCAATAATTTCTTTTCCCGATACCATTTTTCGATCAGGCCGGCCGTTTGCACCTCGCCCGCAATGGCGTGGTAAAGCGCTATGCAGGAAGCCTGCCGGAAGAGATCCGTCTCTTCCAACCGTTCCATTATCTTAGCAGAAAGATCCAGCAATGTAGTCTTCGTATATGATCTCTTTAAGGAGGCCATATCCTCTCGAAGCGTTTGTTTGGCTTTGTGCAATTCCATCGGATGTATTGTTTTTGTTCTCAGGTGTCGGGAATGATTTCCCTTCGTTCAGAACTTTGATGGCATGTTTCAGCGTGATGTCATCGTTCTGGAATATGGGATAGAAGCCCGCTTCGTCGAAGAAGTTACGGACGATATAGGCCTGGAGCTGTTTCTCGATCAGTTTGCCTGATATGCCGATCAGGTGCGGACGTTTCTTAATCCCTTTCGTTGCGGCATAGTTGGTGAAATCGGAAAGCAGCGGTTGCTGTTGCAGGTATTTGTACAAATCCTGATAGGTCTTGAAAGAAGACAGCTTGTCGTAATTGCGATCCGAGTATTCGAGTGCATATAGGTTCAGCGTACCGGAATTGACTACGTTGGAGAAGTAAGAAGTCACGCCGCTTGTGTCACGCGGAATGAAGATATCCGGCATGATACCGCCGCCGCCGTAAACGGGTCGTCCCATCACGGTCTCGTATTTATCGCTGTTGTTCAGCTTGATACTGTCGGCCGAGTCGAATTCGCCGTGCATGAAGCGCTGGTAGATGTCCTGCTCGTATTCGTTGTCTTTACCCAGTTCATACTTTTTCTGGATACAACGTCCGGACGGCGTGTAATAGCGTGCGATCGTCAGGCGGATTTCCGAGCCGTCGCTTAACTGGATCGGCGACTGGACCAGGCCTTTGCCGAAAGTACGGCGGCCGATGATCAGCCCGCGGTCGTTGTCCTGGATAGCCCCGGAGAAGATTTCACTGGCGGAGGCCGAGAATTCGTCTGTCAGGACTACTATCGGAGCATCCTGGCAAGTGCCTGTGCCGTTCGTATAGACGTCGTTGCGCGGGAACGCCTTCCCTTCCGTGTACACGATCAGGCGGCCTTCCGGCATGAATTCGTTCACCATATTGATGGCGGCATCCATATAACCGCCCGTGTTGCCGCGAAGGTCGATCACGAAGGAGGTACAGCCTGCCTGTTTCAGTTTGGCGATTGCCGTGATGAACTCGTTGTAAGTGGTACGGCCGAATTTGCTTACCTTGATGTAGCCGATCCCCTTGCTTACCTCGTAAGACACATCCACCGAGCTGACGGGGACATCGCCGCGCGTCACGTCGAAATACAACAGCTCCGGTTCGTTTTTACGTTTTACGCCCAACTTGACCGTACTGTTCTTCGCTCCGCGCAGGGTTTTCATGATGACTTCCTGGTCGCTTTTGTTGCCGGCATACAGGGAGTCGTTGATCGTGATGATGCGGTCGAAGGGCTTCAAGCCGGCCTTTTCGGACGGGCCGCCCGGAATGACGTTGATGACCAAGATGGTGTCGGTCTGCATGTTGAAGGAAACGCCGATTCCGCTGAACGATCCTTCCAGGTCTTCATTTGCCCTTTGGGCGTCTTTTGCCGGTATATACACGGAATGCGGGTCCAGTTCGCTGAAAACTTTAGGAATAGCATCTTCCACCAATTGTTTCATATTGACGGTATCGACATATTGTTCGTCGATAATGTCGAGGATGGCATTGATTTTGTTTCCACTGGAATAAATATGTCTCTTTCCCTGTGTCAGTCTAAGGTAATGATTCCCTACAAAGATCCCGAGAGCAACACTCAAAGCTATAATCACAGGCAACCATACGGCCAACCTTCTGTTCTTGTCCATAAAACGTATCTTTAATCGTTTATTTCTATATAATCTATAATAACACCTGCGCGACGCAATAGGTTGCAACCATCTTCCACCCTGTATTTTTCGGAGTACACCACCCGCTTGATGCCAGACTGGATGATGAGCTTGGCACATTCGATGCAAGGGGCGGAGGTGACGTAGATCGTCGCGTCTTTACTGCTGTTCGACGAAGCGGCCACTTTCGTGATGGCATTGGCTTCCGCATGCAGAACGTAAGGTTTGGTGACATTGTTTTCATCTTCGCAAACATTCTCGAAACCAGATGGCGTACCGTTATATCCGTCAGAGATAATCATATGATCCTTTACTATCAGTGCCCCAACCTGGCGTCTCTTGCAATACGAATTTTCCGCCCATACGGCCGCCATCCTGAGATAGCGCTTATCCAATTCGAGTTGCTTTTCCTTCTTATCGCACATCGTTTTCTGATTTTATATACCTTAATTATATAATAGCAGACAAAGGTACATATATTTGGGATATATGGAATAGGTTCGAAGTTTTTTTGTTCAAGCGTGTTTCACAAAATACCATGTAAGGGAACCTTGGCTCGATGTGCATGTAATTTGTTTTCGAGGTTGTCGTGTATATTCTTGTCGTTGTCGTGTATATTCTCGACATTGTCAAAAATATACACGACAACGGCGAAGACAAATTAGACTTGCATCCGGCTCTGAATGGATGCGGATGATCCGGCAGTTTTTATCCCGTTCCTTTCCAGCAATGCGTCGATTTTGGCATCTTTTCCCCGGAAACGCCTGTACAAGATATCCGGGTCTTCGGTGCCGCCTTTCGACAGGATGTTCTCACGGAAAGAACGGGCTGTCTCGCGGTTGAAGATTCCCGTCTCTTTGAAGACAGAGAAAGCATCGGCATCCAAGACTTCCGCCCATTTGTAGCCGTAATAACCGGCTGAATATCCGCCGGAGAAGATATGTCCGAAACTGCTGCTCATCAGGGTTCCGGTAACTTCCGGGACGATCACGGTCTGTCTCCAGGCCTCTTTCTCGAAAGCGATTACGTCTCCGTCGAATGGCTCCGTCCGGGTATGCCAGGCCATATCCAAGAAGCCGAAACTCAGTTGGCGGCAGCAGGCGTATCCTGCGTTGAAATTGGATGCGTCGATTAACTTTTGTACTAATTCTTGCGGGATTTTCTCTCCGGTTTGGTAGTGGATGGCGATCTGATCCAGGAACTCTTTCTCCGTCAGCCAGTTTTCCATCAGTTGGGAAGGAAGTTCCACAAAGTCGCGATAGACATTTGTACCGGAAAGGCTCGCGTATGATCCTTCGGCAAACATTCCGTGCAGGGCATGCCCGAATTCATGCAACAAAGTGTTGACCTCGTCGAAAGTCAATAAAGAAGGCTTCGTCTCGGTCGGGCGGGTGAAGTTCATCACGATAATGATTTGCGGCCGGCTGTCTTTTCCGTCTCGATCCCGGTATTGTTCCTTTATGCTGTTCATCCAGGCTCCCGACTGTTTCCCGTCGCGCGGATGGAAGTCCGTATATAATATGGAAAGGAATTTGCCGTCGGCATCGTAAACTTCGTATGCCTCTACTTCGGGATGGTAAACCGGTATTTCTTTATTCTCTTTGAAAGTGATGCCATATAATTGTGTAGCCAGACCGAACACGCCTTTCTTTACATGATTCAGTTCGAAATAGGGACGCGTCATTTCATCGTTTACGTTGAAACGGATGTCTTTCAGTTTTTCGGAATAATAACTCCAGTCCCAAGGCATGACAGTTATGTTTTCTTTTTCCGTTCCCGAAGCGAATCCTTGTACGGCCTCGTATTCACTCCGGGCGACCGGCTTGTAGGCATCCAATAGCTCGTTCAGCAGTTTATAGACGCGTACGGGAGTTTTGGCCATCGTATGTTTCAACTTGTAGTCGGCATAATTGGAATATCCCATCAGTTTTGCAATTTCCAGGCGGATATTGACGATTTTCCGTATGATTTCCTTATTGTCGTATTCATCGTCTTTGTTACCCACGCTCATATATTCCCGGTACATCTTTTCACGTAACTCGCGCAAAGCCGAGTAACGCATGAAGGGCACGTAGCTTGGGGCCGAGAGATTGAACAGCCATCCGGTTTTTCCTTTTTCTTTAGCCCTGAGCGCGGCCGCTTCGCGTATGCTTTCCGGTAGTCCTTCCAGTTCGCTCTCTTTTGTCAGCAATAGTTCGTAGCGGTTTTTGTCTTTCAATGCGTTCTGATCGAATGTGAGGGAAAGCAGGCTTAACTCGGAACTGAGTTTGCGGTATTTTTCTTTATCTTCGGGGCCGAGTGCGGCACCACGTATGGAAAAAGATTCGAATGTCTCTTCCAGCAGGCGTGCGTCTTCCGTCGGGAGGTGTAAATGCTCTTTCCGGTCGTAGACACTTTTTACCCGTGCGAATAGTTTTTCATTCAAATAGATATTGTTGGAACTTTCCGACAGTTTGGGTGATACCCGTTGCGAGATGTCCATCATCTCATCGTCCGCTTCCGCATTCAATACGTTGAAGAAGGCCGAACTGACTTTGTCCAGCAGCTTGCCGCTACGTTCGAGCGCTACGATTGTGTTTTCGAATGTAGGAAGTTCCGTATTGCCGGCAATGGCCCGGACTTCTTCGTCCAATTGCCGGATTCCTTCGTCGAAAGCCGGTTCGTAATGTCCTGTTTTGATCCGGTCGAACGGAGGAGTCCCGAACGGAGTCTGATAGATTCCGAAAAAGGGGTTTTCGCTATTTTGTTTCATGTCCTTTAGTGTTGATTTATTATATAACAAAGGTACGGAATAATCGGTAAATAAAAATACATTGATTTTGGGGCGATGCCAAACAACCGGAATTGGAAGTTTTTAACAGCTTGGCATGTGTTTGACAACACATATATGTACTCCTACATAATTGTAACCGGTTATCAATCAAACTGTTTTTAAATCGTAAAAAAAGAAATTTCTAAATAAATATGAAAGCAAATTTGTTTTTTTATTTTTTAAGTGATACTTTTGGTCAGGATACAAAAGCAATTTATTTGTTATCACGTTAAAGCATAAACTTAAAACCAAATATAAAAATATGAGTTATCTTAAATTTGACAAGACTCTTATGACGAACCTGGAAGAAGCGCTACCAAGAGAAATTCTTCGTACAAATCGTTCGGGAGCCTATCATTGTACAACTATCGTTGATTGCAACACAAGAAAATATCACGGATTACTTGTGATTCCGGTTCCGGGACTGGATGATGAGAATCATGTATTGTTGTCGTCATTGGATGAAACCGTCATACAACATGGAGCCGAATTTAATTTGGGGCTTCATAAGTATCAGGGGGATAATTACAGTCCGAGAGGTCATAAGTACATTCGTGAGTTCGAGTGCGAGAAAGTTCCTACGACGATTTATCGTGTAGGCGGTGTTGTTCTGAAAAAAGAGAAGTTGTTTGTCCATCATGAGAACCGAATCCTGATTCGTTATACGTTGTTGGATGCTCACTCAGCGACAACATTGCGTTTGCGTCCGTTTTTGGCGTTTCGCAGTGTCCGCGAATATACGCACGAGAACGCTCAGGCCAGTCGCGAATATCAGGTTGTGACGAATGGTATCAAAACTTGCATGTATCCGGGCTATCCCGAATTGTATATGCAATTGAACAAAAAGAATGAGTTCCATTACCAACCGGACTGGTATCGGGGGATCGAATATCCGAAAGAGCAGGAAAGAGGCTATGATTTTAACGAGGATCTGTATGTTCCCGGATATTTTGAAGTCGAGATAAAGAAAGGTGAAAGCATCGTCTTTTCCGGCGGGGTTTCCGAAATTGGAACTCGTTCGTTGAAAAAGACATTCGAAGATGAGGTTGAAGAACGTACGCCTCGCGATACTTTTCAACATTGTCTGATCAACGCTGCACACCAGTTTCTGAATAAGCAGGAAAACGAATCTTATATTTTGGCCGGTTATCCGTGGTTCAAATGTAGGGCGCGTGATTTGTTTATTTCCTTGCCGGGGCTGACCTTGGCCATCGATGAGGTCTCCAAGTTTGAAATGGTAATGGAAACCGCCCGTAAGGCGATTTATGATTTTATCCATAATGAACCGAGCCGGATCAAAATTTATGAAATGGAGCATCCCGATATCTTGCTTTGGGCCGTTTGGTGTATTCAACAATATGCTAAGATGGTTTCACGTGAGGCATGTCGCGAAAAATATGGTTTATTGTTGGAAGATATCATGACGTTCCTCTGCCAGGATAAACATCCGAATCTGGTTTTGCATGAAAACGGATTGCTTTATACGTATGGCATGAATAAGGCTGTTACATGGATGAACTCGACGGTTAACGGACATCCCGTTATTCCACGTACAGGATATATTGTTGAGATCAATACATTGTGGTATAATGCTTTGCGGTTTGTCGGAGAATTGTCGGGCGAGGCGGGCAATACTGCCTTGGCTGAATCATTGGGTGCCTTGGCCGAAAAAAGCGGGAAGTCGTTTGTCAATGTCTTCTTGAATGAATATGGCTATTTGCTCGATTACGTCGATGGTAACATGATGGAGTGGAGCGTACGTCCGAATATGATATTTGCTGTGGCATTTGATTATTCGCCTTTAAATTCCAGCCAGAAAAAAGGTGTGCTCGATATTGTGACGAAAGAGTTGCTTACTCCTAAGGGACTCCGTTCTTTGAGTCCGAAAAGCGGTGGCTATAATCCTAATTATGTAGGTCCTCAGATCCAGCGTGATTATGCTTATCATCAGGGAACGGTCTGGCCTTGGCTGGCAGGTTTCTATTTTGAGGCGTATCTTCGTATCTATAAGATGAGCGGCATAGGGTTTATCGAACGTTATCTGATCGGGTACGAAGATGAAATGTCGTCTCATTGTATTGGATCCATTCCAGAACTGTTTGATGGTAATCCTCCGTTCAGGGGGCGTGGAGCCGTTTCATTTGCAATGAATGTTGCAGAAATATTGAGAATATTATACTTATTAAGCAAATATAACTATTAAAAGGAGGAGCCTGTATGAAAGTATTAATGTTTGGATGGGAATTTCCTCCCAAAATATACGGTGGTCTTGCGGTGGCATCCTATGGTATTACTAAAGGTTTGAGTCTGCAGAATGATGTGGAGACAACTTTTTGCTTGCCGAAGCCGACCGGTGAAGAAGAAGGTTTCCTGAATATTATAGGTATGAACCAAGTACCTGTCGTATGGAGGGATGTTAATTATGATTATTTGAAGTCCAGGCTTCCCAATTATATGACGCCGGAACAATATTATGCTTTCCGTGACCATATCTATGCCGATTTCTCTTATCTGAATGTAAATGATTTGGGCTGTATGGAGTTTGCCGGAGGGTATCCTGCTAACCTGCATGACGAGATCAATAATTTTTCGATTATTGCGGGAGTTATTGCTCGTCAGCAGCAGTTCGATATTATTCATGCCCACGATTGGCTGACATATCCGGCCGGCGTGCATGCAAAGATGGTGAGTGGAAAGCCTCTTTGTATCCATGTCCATGCAACCGATTTCGACCGTTCACGCGGAAAGGTCAACCCGACCGTGTATGCAATGGAAAAGAACGGTATGGATTATGCGGATTGTATTATGTGCGTATCTGAATTGACGCGGCAGACGGTTATCCGGGAGTATCATCAGGACCCGCGGAAATGCTTTGCCATGCATAATGCGGTTTATCCGTTGTCGCAAGAACTTTTGGACATTCCTCGTCCGGAGCATAAAAAGGAGAAGGTCGTGACTTTCCTGGGACGTATCACGATGCAAAAAGGACCGGAATATTTTGTCGAGGCAGCGGCGCTTGTTTTGAAACGTACGCGTAATATCCGGTTTGTTATGGCAGGTTCGGGCGATATGCTGGATGCCATGATCAATCTGGCTGCCGAGCGTGGAATTGCCGATCGTTTCCATTTCCCCGGATTTCAACGTGGAAGGCAGGTATATGAAGCCTATAAGAACAGTGACGTCTTTGTGATGCCTTCTGTTTCCGAACCGTTCGGGATTGCCCCGTTGGAAGCCATGCAGTGCGGAACGCCTTCCATTATTTCCAAACAGTCCGGTTGCGGAGAAATTCTCGACAAGGTGATTAAGACGGATTATTGGGATATTTATGCAATGGCAGACGCTATCTATTCGATCTGTACGAATCCGTCTTTGTTCGAATATCTTCAGGTGGAAGGGAAGAAAGAGGTCGATGGCATCACATGGGAAAAAGTCGGCTTGCGGATTCGCGCTCTTTATGAGAATGTCTTAAAGAATTACGGTAAATAATAAAACACAATTAGATATGAAAACAATCTGTCTTTATTTTGAAATACATCAAATTATACATTTGAAACGCTATCGTTGCTTCGATATCGGTACGGATCATTACTATTATGATGATTATGAAAATGAACGCAGTATCACGGAGATTGCGGAGCGTTCTTATATTCCGGCATTGACTGCTTTGCTTGAAATGGCAAAGAGCAATGGGGGAGCTTTTAAAGTCGCTTTTTCTATTTCGGGCGTGGCTTTGGAACAGCTGGAGATCTATTCTCCTGCCGTGATTGACTTGTTGCATCAATTGAATGACACCGGCTGTTGTGAATTTTTGTGCGAACCTTATTCTCATGGGCTTTCCTCTTTGGCTAATGAAGAATGTTTCCGTGAAGAGGTTGCCAGGATGAGTGCAAAGATCAAACAGGTTTTTGGGAAAACTCCCAAGGTTTTCCGTAATTCCAGTCTGATTTATTCAAATGAGATCGGATCGGTTGTTGCAAGTATGGGATTTAAAGGGATTTTGACCGAAGGTGCCAAGCATGTGCTGGGATGGAAGAGTCCGCATTATGTGTATCATTGTGCCTATAATCCTAATTTGAAGATTTTGCTCCGTGATTTCAAATTGTCGGACGACATTAGCCTGCGTTTCTCAAATTCGGATTGGAGTGAGTATCCGTTATTTGCTGATAAATATATCGGTTGGATTGCGGGCTTGCCGGAAGAAGAACAGGTTATCAATATTTTTATGGAGCTTTCCGCTTTGGGCATTGCGCAACCGTTGTCTTCGAATATCCTGCAATTTATCAAGGCTTTGCCGGCTTGTGCGAAAGAAAAAGGTATATCATTCTCGACTCCGTCTGAAATCGTGACAAAGTTCAAGTCGGTCGATCAGGTCGATGTCCCTTATCCGATGTCATGGGTAGATGAGGAAAGAGATACAAGTTGTTGGCTGGGTAACGTGATGCAGCGCGAAGCGTTTAATAAATTGTATAGTGTGGCCGGCCGCGTTCATTTGTGTGATGATCGCCGTATCAAGCAGGACTGGGATTATTTGCAGGCAAGCAATAACTTCCGTTTTATGACGACCAAGAAAACCGGGATCTGGCTCAATCGTGGCATTTATGATTCTCCGTATGATGCATTTACCAATTATATGAATATATTAGGTGATTTTATCAGCCGTGTAGATGCCTTGTATCCTGTCGAGATAGAGAACGAAGAATTGAATTCTCTTCTTACGACGATTAAGAACCAGGGGGAAGAGATTGAACAGTTACAGAAAGAACTTGACAAGTATAAGAAAAAAGCAGCGAAGAAAGCGGCTGCCGAATAGAGAGGTAAAGTGATAAATGAAAACCGGGGCTCCCCAAAAGGAAGTCCCGGTTTTTTGTATCAGAGAATATAATAATCAGTCTGTTTATTTATATTCGATTGTTACGATACGCATTTCCATCGCGTCTTTGTCGATGCGCAATTTCACGCCGGAAGGTTTCAAATAGTTCTCGATGGCGACCGTATAATCGCTTGTCTGTCCGTAATAGTTGGTTGTCGTTCCTATTCTGCGTTGTACGGGAATGACGTTGATAACCAGATCTTCATCCGGAGAGTTCTCTATGTGGGTTTTAAGCAGCTTGGCTATGTTTCCGAACGAGTAGGTTCGGGTAGAAGCCACATATTCTCCTCGGAAGGAAGTGATGTTGTTTTCCACACTATTGTTTTTAAAGAACGTATCCATTGAATCTTTCGGAAGTATCAGAACGTTGTCCGGAGCTTCGAATGCAAATTTCCAGTCTTCTTGCGGAAGGGCTTTTAAAGAAAGATCCATGTTGCTGACAATACGTCCTTTGATGATCGGGGCAATGTCTTGTGCCGGAATTGTCAACTGAGTGTATACGCCTGCCGGACTTTTCAGATAAGCGATGCTGTCATTGGGTTCCAGCAGATGGCTGATGTCTGTATTCTTGAATCTGTTCAACTGGATGACTTCGGATGTCGCACTGAAAGTCTCCAGAGTCTGTACGATTGAATCCTGATCGGCGGAGCCTTTTACCGTGTACTTATAGTAAATGTTCATTCGGGTGCCTTCGATATTCAGGATGTTTCCTGTACCGTATGTATTTGTGACATAAATTCCGGGAAAGAACTGATTGAACGTATTCTGGTCGTTAAAAACTTCCGGAGTTTCGATTGTCGCGTCATAGAAACGTTGCCCTAATTCTTTAGGCATACGAATTGTGATATTAGGATCGTATGAATATACAGTTCGGCCATTGCTTGTTGTTGTCGCATTCCAGAGAGAATCCGAAACACTTAAATTACGTGCCGTATACGTCTGCATACCTAATGATTTCTGCATATTGCAGTATTGTTCCGGATCGATGTTCGTATAAAAATCCCTCGTTAGCGGAGTCGTTATTTCGTATAGTTGTACACGCATCGGAGTTAACGAATCACCTGTCCAGCTTCGGCTGTAATATATTTTAAATTCGACCGAATCTATTACGCCGTTGTAGGGCGTATTTCTGAACCGGTAATTATCCGGGCAGTAGAACTGGCACATAAAATCTGACTTCAGGTTTCCATATAGAGGATCGTATATTTCCCCTAATGAACCGTAAATTGTCCGGGCATAGACGGAATCCGTCTGTACTGTTTTTGCTTTCATGTAGAATGTGTCCGCATATACCAACGGCCTGTCATTCTCCGGTTGAATACCTGTTCCTACCTGCGTCAAATCATCATTACACCCGCTCAGAATCGAGATTCCGAGACTCAGGCCAAGTATAAAAAGCTTGATTTTCATTTCTCTAAATTTATTTTGTGCCTAATACGACATCGTAGAATTCGTTGAATTTATCCATATAAACGTCCGGCGACTGGTAAGGCAGGAACGGAGTGTGCTTTTTAGTGGCAATATAATCCAGCACATCCTGATTGATCGTTTCGCTGCCCTGTATCACACCGTCTGCGAAATCGATGGCGAGTTTGGTCAGTCCGGTGAAACTTGTATCGGCTTTGAGACCTTTCAAGTCGCTGTCCTTGGCTCCGTCCATCTTTAACTTACTTGCAAATTCTTTCCTGAACGGTGTTTTGAAGTCATCGTCATAAATAGAGTAAACGATCTTTGCATCTTTGAGGCAAGGATCGTCGGCATACATACGTTTGATGTACAGGGCGGTCAGCGCTGACATCCATCCATGACAGTGAATGACGTCCGGTATCCAACGGAGCTTTTTCACTGTTTCCAATACACCACGAACGTAGAAGATCGAACGGTCGTCGTTATCCTCGTATTCGTTTCCATCATCATCGCTAATAGTATGCTTTCTTTGGAAGAAATCTTCATTGTCAATGAAGTACACCTGCATGCGGGCTGCCTGAATGGATGCTACCTTAATGATCAGCGGGTGATCGGTATCATCAATGATGAGATTCATACCCGAAAGCCGGATTACTTCGTGCAATTGATTACGGCGCTCGTTAATGCTACCGAACTTGGGCATGAAAGTCCTAATTTCACGACCGCGCTCCTGTATGCCTTGCGGCAGGTTTCTGCATATCGTTGCAATCTCTGATTCGGGAAGGTAGGGTGTTATTTCTTGAGCTATAAACAAGATTTTTTTTGCATCCATTCTGTAAACTAGTTTTATAAAGACGCTACAAAGATACAAAATTTCTTTCATTTACCGCAATTATTTATTTGCTTTGCACCGTCAATAAGCATCTAAAGGATGAAAATAGTAAACAGTATTAAGGAATTGAAGAGTTATCTCGCTGAAGAAAAGCGTAATAACAAACAGATTGGCTTTGTTCCCACGATGGGCGCATTGCACAATGGGCACTTGAGCCTGGTTAAGCGTTGTGTGGAAGAAAACGACGTGTGTGTAGTCAGTGTTTTTGTCAACCCGACCCAGTTTAACGACAAGCACGACCTTGAAACGTATCCTCGTACGTTGGATAAAGATTGCGCTTTGTTGGAGCCGGCCGGTTGTGATTATGTATTCGCTCCGTCGGCAGAAGAAATGTATCCGGAGCCTGATACCCGCACATTCGATTTCGGCACTGTTTCGGCGGTAATGGAGGGGGCACGCCGTCCCGGACATTTCAACGGGGTCGCTCAGATCGTGAGTAAGCTTTTTTATGTGGTCGAACCGGATAACGCCTATTTCGGTGAAAAAGATTTCCAGCAGATAGCTGTGATCCGGGCTATGGTTGAACAGCTAAACATACCGGTGAAGATCAATGCCTGCCCGATTTTGCGCGAGGCGGACGGTCTGGCATTGAGCAGCCGTAATGTGCGTCTGACGCCCGAGCAACGTCAAAAAGCTCCGTTAATAGCTCGTACGTTAAAAGAAAGTACTAACTTTGCGCCCGGAAAAAGTGTGCAGGAGGTGATTGACTATGTAATCAATACGATAAACGCCGATCCTGTCATGCGTGTGGAATACTATGAGATCGTGGATGGAAATACGATGGAATCCATCAAGAACTGGTCCGATACGACTTATCCGGTTGGATGTATTACCGTCTATTGCGGGGAGGTTCGTCTGATAGATAATATCAAGTATAAGTAAAGGATAGATGATTTGTTTTGTTCCATAGGCATGAAACATAATTTCCATAGGCATGAAACTATGGTTTCATTATATTGAAACAAAAGAAATTTAAATATCTAATTCATATCGTATGCTAATAGAAGTAGTTAAATCAAAGATTCACCGGGTGACGGTAACGGAGGCCAACCTGAATTATATCGGGAGCATCACTGTCGACGAGGATTTGCTGGACGCCGCCAATCTGATTGCCAACGAAAAGGTCGCTATTGTGAATAATAATAACGGCGAACGTTTTGAGACGTATATCATTAAAGGCGAACGTGGATCGGGAGTGGTTTGCCTGAACGGGGCGGCTGCCCGCAAGGCGCAACCTGGCGATATCATCATTATTATGTCGTATGCCTTGATGGATTTTGAGGAAGCGAAAACATTTAAGCCGTCGGTCGTGTTTCCTGATACGGCAACCAATAAACTGATATGAAGCATCGGTAGCTGAAATAAATGCAATAGCATATAAAGAAGAAGCTCGCCTGATGTGGCGGGCTTTTTTTATGAGTATGGATTTCCTTCGTAAATAATAGTATATGTACACAAACAAGCAAATTTGGAATGTCAGTTATCCTATTTTTCTGAGCCTTCTGGCACAGAATGTCATTAATGTGACGGACACCGCGTTTTTGGGCCGGGTCGGCGAGGTTGAGCTGGGAGCTTCGGCAATGGGCGGCTTGTATTACATCTGTGCCTTTACGATCGCTTTCGGTTTTAGCACCGGATCGCAGATCATCATGGCCCGCCGTAACGGGGAGCGGAATTATAAGGAGGTCGGGCCGGTGATGATACAGGGCGTCTTCTTCCTGCTTATGCTGGCTGCCGTCATGTTCACTTTCTCCCGCTTGTTTGCCGGAGACATTATGCGGGTGCTGATTTCTTCCGATACGATTCTGAACGCCACGGAGGAGTTCTTGGACTGGCGTGTGTTCGGATTCTTTTTCTCTTTCGTGAATGTGATGTTCCGTGCTCTGTTTATCGGCATTACGCGGACGAAGGTGCTGACGCTGAATGCGATTGTGATGGCATTGACGAATGTGTTGCTGGACTACCTGCTGATCTTCGGCAATTGCGGTTTCCCGGAATTGGGAATAAAAGGGGCGGCTATCGCTTCGGTGATGGCGGAGGCGGTGTCTATCGTGTTTTATATGCTTTATACCCGGATGACGGTAGATATCAAGAAGTACGCGCTGAACCAGTTCCGGTCGTTCGACGTCAAACTGTTGAGGCGCGTGTTGGGCATCTCTATATTTACGATGTTGCAATATTTTATTTCGCTCAGCACTTACTTTATGTTGTTTGTCGCCGTGGAGCATTTAGGGCAGCGGGAACTGGCGGTTGCGAATATCGTCCGGAGCGTTTACATCGTTCTATTGATTCCCGTCAACTCTTTATCGACGGCAACGAACACGTTTGTCAGCAACAGCATCGGGGCGGGGCATAAGGACCAGGTCATTCCGATCATCCGTCATATCACGTGGATATCGTTGGGGATCATGGCTGTTTTTGTGTCTGTCACTTGTCTGATTCCTTCTGCGATATTGTCGGTTTATACCAATGACGTGACTTTGATACAAGCCTCGATCCCTTCCCTTTATGTGATTTCGGGCGCCCTGCTGATCGGAGCGGTTGCCAATATCGTGTTCAACGGGGTGACGGGCACGGGAAATACCCGTTCGGCTTTTGTGATGGAGTTGGTCACCCTCGTTTTCTATACCTTATTTATATATGTGGTCGGTATGCGCCTGCACATGCCGGTTGCGATCTGTTTCATGACCGAGGTGGTGTATTACACCGGTTTATTGGTCGCAAGTGTTATCTATTTGAGGAAAGCGTCTTGGCAGAACAAGAAAATCTGACTTTGTTTTGGCGGGATAGTAGTTTGTTTTGACCTGATAGGCTTGCGGAATGACCGGATAGTCCTGTTCGTGGTTGTTGCTGTTTTTGCGTAATGCCTTGAATTTGTTTTTTTGTATATACAAAAAAGGCGAATTATGAGGTGTACTAATTGCGGTTGGGAGAATTCCGGCGACAGGTCAAATTGTGAGAAGTGTAATTCTCCGTTATCAAATTATGCCATGCGTGAACATGCTGTAACGGATGTTTATGCTCGGCGTACAGTGAATGAAAATATAGGGGTAAATGTCGGTAGGCCTACAGTCTGCGAGCAAGGGGAAAGCGAAAATTGTCCGCAATGCGGTTATCCTCTTTTGCCGGATATGTCGGAATGCCCGAATTGTAGTTATTCCCGCCGGTCTCCGGCAGGAGCAGCATCCGATCCTTTGATTTGTCCCAAGTGTAATCATGAAAATCGAAAAGATGCATTCTATTGTTCGCATTGCGGGTATGAGCTACAGAAGAAAGAACCGGTAAGGCCACCCCGCTCCGGTTACGGGAGGAAAACGATCACGCCGTGGGAAATGCAGGCCCCGGCGTGCACATGCCGTCTTTCCATGATACCTAACGCGAATGAGGAAGTTGTTTCCTCTCCGCTTGTATTCTCCGGTGAAGAAATCATCCTTAACCGTGAAAATACGGATGAAGGCAATATGACGATAACTTCCAAAGAACAGGCAATCCTGACCTATGAGAATAAGAAGTGGTACCTTCAGGACAGGAGCGAACAAAAAACAACATTCGTATATACAACCGAAAAAATAGAGCTGAAGCCCGGAGATATTATCGTGTTGGGCAATAGGAGATTTGAGTTTGACGAATAACCTCAAATGAATAGCCATGTCCGGAGTTGTCGTTAACAGATGTGATTTTACGGTTGGCCAATATATCGGCGGGATCTATCGGGTGGACCTTGTTCTGGGGGAAGGTTCTTTCGGGAAAGTGTTCAAGGTGACGGGACCCGGTTCGCAGGTGTATGCTTTGAAGCTGCTGAAACTATGGGAAATAGTCCCCGAACTTCGTAAACCTTTGATGGATCGCTTTGTCATGGAATTTGAAACCGGATTGATAAAAAGCCGGTTCCTGGTTCATTCCGTGGCTCATGGGCTGGAGTGCGGCAATCCTTTTATCGTCATGGACTATTGCCCGAAAGGGAATCTTACCCAGTACATGGACCGTTCCCCCGTCGACCTGGTCAAGATCGGGCGGGAGATCCTTTGCGGGTTAAACGATTTGCACAAAAGCGGGAAGGTGCATCGGGACCTGAAGCCGGAAAACGTATTGATCAAAGAGGATGGAACAGCCGTCTTAACCGATTTCGGGATCAGTGGCGACCGGAACAAGCGAATGACGGAACGGAATATATTGGGGCGTCCCCAACAAATTTTCGGCACCTATGCTTATATGCCTCCGGAGCAGGTCAACCGCTTGCGGGGAGACGCAACGGTGCTCCCGACAACCGATGTTTTTTCTTTCGGCGTGATGATGTACCAATTGCTGACCGGTAAACTGCCTTTCGGCGAACTGAACGATCATAACGATTTGGTCGTCTATCAGCGGAACGGGAAAAACGGCAACTGGGACAAGCGGTTACTGGAACAGATCGAAAATGGCGTGGTCTGGCAGAGGGTGATCGAAGGTTGCCTGGTCCCGGATTTCAAACAACGTTTGCAATCGGCTGCCGCCGTGCTTGAGCGGTTGCCTCGGGGACAATTCGTGTCACATATCCCGCTGCCGGTCGAACGGAAACCGGGAGCCGGGAAGAAAGGATTGTCCATGCGCGTCATGCAAGGATCGGAACATGGTAAGGTCTACGATTTGAGCCGTTTGTTCAGGAATCGGAAAAGGCTGGTCACGATAGGAAGGGAGGAGTCGAATGTCGTATGCATCCCGGAGAACGAAAGTCCTTACATTTCGCGCCGGCATTGTACGATCGAAACGGACGGCAATACAGGACGCTGGTTTATCCGTGACGGGCAATGGATCGCCGAAAAGGGACGAACGGGCTATTGGAAAGAGTCGGTGAATGGAACCTATATAAACTCTACTCCGGTAACGTCGGAAGGAAGCGAACTTCACCCCGGAGATATCATAACGATCGGTGATGTCACCTTTCGGATTGAAGATTATTAATTCTAATTTATTAATGAAAAAAGTATAGACTTATGGTACAAAGACAAACAGAGCCATACAGACGGTCCTTTTCCGGATCGGTTGGCGCAGGAATGGGTGCACTGATGGGAGGTGCGCATAAGCAATATTACGTATTGGAGCATCGCATGTCTTCTAAATATCACCGTGCCGGTGAAACACAAAAGATCATTGTCGATCAGATAGAGATGGGGCGTGATCCGCGTTGCCAGGTTCGTTTCGACGATTCGTTTACCTCGGTGAGCCGTCGTCATGCGGCTATCGTCCGCGATGGAGCAGGCTGGAAACTGGTTCATTTGTCTAAAGTCAATACCACGCTTTTGAACGGCCGTCCGGTCACGGATGAATGGTATCTGCAGAACGGAGACGAGATACAGCTCTCTTCCAATGGACCCCGCATGGGATTTATCGTACCCCAGGGCGACAGAAGCATGATCAAGAATATAAACTTTACGGAACGGTTCAGCCTCTTCCGCCAACAGGCATTGAAACCTTATAAGCAGATGATGGTTTGGATGTCTGTCGTTTTCCTGCTGGTGATCGGAGGCTTTATCGGTTGGAGTATCCTGAACCAGCAGCAAAACCAGAAAGCGAATGAAATGTTGGCGGGAAGTATCGCGTCTGTAAGCGCTCGCCAGGATAGTGCCGGAGTGGAGGCGCAAAAACAACTCGCAGCCGTTTCCAACCAAGCCCAGACTGCCGCTCAGGCGGCGATACAGGCCAGCCAGGCCAGTCAAGCCAGCACTTCGCAGGGCATAAACCAGCTTCGTAGCGAATTGGTGGGCCTGAAAAGCGACTTGAAAACAGCCCGTGAAGAAAAAGCGGAAAACGAATCAGCCAAACAATCGGCTGTCGCCAGTGAACCGGTCGCTTCTCCCGCTTCTGCTTCCGTGGCTCCGGCTGCAAGCGGTATGACTTCATACGAGAGTTGTTTCCCCTACATCTATTATATCCAACTCGACAAGGTAGAACATACGAATAAAAAAGGCAAGACGGAAGTAATCGATATCATACATCGCTGGGCGGGAACCGGATTCCTGTTGAGTGACGGACGCTTTGTCACGTCCCGCCGCATCATTGAAAGATGGTATTTCCAGGTAAACGGCAACCTGATGGACGAAGACATGCGCCCGTTGAACAAGGCCGTCTGTAATCTGGAAAAGGTGGTGGCTTATTTTACAGCCTATTCTTCCACCGGTGATGCGTTGACTTTTACGAGCGACCAGTTCACTTGTGACCGCAGCGCCGATACCTATACGGTTCTCCGGGGGCCGTTAGGAGGCCTTGTCAAGGGAGCCCGTTTGCGTATAGCCCCGTCGAACGGTGGAAAAGACTGGGCTTATTTCCAGACAGCCAAGAAAGGCGGTCTGAAATTCGATCCCTCGAAATCGACCTCGCTGGGCCGGGGCATTCCTTTGACCATTTTAGGATTCCCGGCGGAAGTCGGCATCAACTCGGCTTCGGGACCGGTTTACGGCAGTGGCGTAACGGCTAACAGCGGATTGGATCGTGGCGATATCATGACAACGAATACAAGTTTTGAAATAGGCGGTTCGGGTGCACCTGTTTTCGCCGTTTCGGAAACCGGAGAGTATGAAGTGATCGGTCTGATTTCTTCTATGGCCGAAGGATTGCGGGGAGTGGTCGTGCCGATAGCAGCTGTCCGGTAATGAAAAATGAAAGAATATATGGGAGAAACGAATAATAATCCTTTTAAGTTCAAGCTCGGAGCACAAACGAATGTGGGATGTGTCCGTACGAATAACGAGGATAATTTTGTCGTGAGTGCGGATCTTGCTGCGGGGGAGTGGTTGCTTCCCCGCGATTGCCATACCCTTTTTACGTTAGGCGATAAAGGGGCGATGCTCGTCGTCGCAGACGGCATGGGAGGATTGGATGCCGGCGAAATAGCCTCCCGGATAGCCGTCGATACGATGAAAGAATTCTTTTCGGCAGATAAGATAACGGACGAGATCGTGAAAGACGATTCGACCATCCATAAATATATGCACGAGGCGGTGGTAGCGGCCGACAATGCCATAAAAAGAAGGAGCAAGGAGGAAAAAGGAGTCAAGTCGATGGGCACTACCCTTGTAGCGGCCTGGTTGTTCGACGGTTATGCCAACATCGTCTGGTGTGGCGATAGCCGGGGGTATCTGTTCAATCCCGTATCCGGGCTTACGCAGGTGACAAAAGACCATTCCTATGTGCAGGAATTGGTCGACAGCGGCCGTCTTCTTCCGGAATACGCCTTCGACCATCCCGACAGCAACATCATCACCCGTAGCTTGGGGAACCCCCAGAAAGCGGCGAATCCCGATTTTATCCGTTTGCCTTTGCTGGAGGGAGAGGTGCTTTTGCTTTGTTCGGACGGGCTCAATTCGATGCTTCGGGACGAGGAGATCGAGTCTGTCATGCAAGGAACTTCGGACGATATCGATGCGTGTGCGAAAGCGTTGATTCAAGGCGCATTGGACTTGGGAGGCCATGACAACGTCACGGTCGTCCTTTGTCAGGTGGTCCCGGAAGAGAACAAGGAGCCGATACCGGAAATGCAGCAAACCATCTCGACCTTTACGGAGAAAGACCGTAAAAGGCCGGTCCGGAAAGTCGCATACTGGACGACCGGCATCTTGTTCATCCTTCTTTTGGCGTGCCTGGCCTGGCTGTTTTGGGCAGAAAGGAACGGGCATCCCTGGAAAAACAAGATTATTCAATGGTATGAACAAACAGTAAAATAAACTATGCAGTTAGAAGAAAATATACTATTTGCAAACCGGTATAGATTGGAACGGCTCTTGGGACGGGGCGGCTTTTCAGAAGTGTGGTTGGCCGACGATACCCTGACTTCCCTGAAAGTCGCATTAAAAGTCTATGCTCCGGGAGGCGGTATGGATGAACACGGCGTACAACTCTTCTCGACCGAGTTCTCCCTTGTTTTCAATTTGAACCATAGCAATTTGCTTAAGCCGACTTATTACGACACGTTCGAGCGGATGCCTTATCTGGTTTTGCCTTATTGCCGGCAAGGTTCGGCAGCCAGGCTGATCGGACAGATGAGCGAAAGGGAGGCGTGGTCTTTTCTGCGGGACATTGCGAGCGGCCTGGAATATTTGCATGGACAGGAACCGCCGGTCATCCACCAGGACATTAAGCCGGACAATATCCTGATCGACACGTCGGGACGTTATCTGTTGACCGATTTCGGTATCAGCATAAAGGCGCGGAATACGTTGCGGAAGAGTATCATGAAGACGGAAGGCTCCGTCGGGACGTTGGCTTATATGGGACCGGAGCGGTTCAGCAAATATCCTTTGCCGATCAAAGCAAGCGATGTGTTTTCTCTGGGGGCGACGCTCTACGAACTGCTTACGGGCATGGTCCCTTTCGGCGAACATGGCGGATTGTTGTTGCAGCATGGCGCCGAGATTCCGGTGCTGGAAGGGGAGTGGTCCGGCGAATTGAAGGCCATAATCGATTTGTGTCTGCGAAAGGACACATGGGAACGCCCTTCCGCAACGGAAATACGGGTTTATAGCGAGCAATACCTGAACGGTGAAGTCCCGGTTCTGCCCGGCAAGCAGGCTGAAAAGTCTTCTCCCCAAAAAGAAGAAAAAGTTCCGGAAACTCCTTTGGAAGTAGCCGTAGAGAAGGTAATCCCCGAAAGCCGGGAACCGATGCCGGAGGACCCCCAGGTGCCGGGAGAGAAGAAAAGGCCGGAAGAGACGAAGGAGACGGAAGATGCGGAAGAATCCGAATCTTCGGAAGAGTTAGTTTGGGAGGCGAACCGTAATTATCGTGAAGAGCCGGAGATAGAAAAGATAGAAACACATGACCCTGAATCAGATAATATAGCAAACAAAGCTCTTCTGAATGGTTTGCTCCCCCGCATCCTGAAGTGGGGCCTCCCTGTGATCGCCCTTGCCGGAATCTTGTTTTTTGTTTTTCGTAGCTTGGAACAGAAACAAAAAGAAGAGGAGGCAGAGGCGAAAGCAATGGAAATCGAAGCCCGCTATAACGAATACCTCCAGTACGTCCATGCCGGTGACAGCCTGACCGACCTTGGCAATAAAAGCCAGGGAGGAGATTACGAGCTGTTCTACCTGGGGGCGATCGGGCGTTATGACGCTGCCTTGAGGCTGGAGGATGAATACCGGACCGAGTTTCCCGGTGTGGCAGGCGTTTCGGCCCGGAAAGACAGTGTGCAGAAGAAAATTGAAGAGATTTATGATTTATTCGTATCTATGGCGGCAGAGGCGGAACAAACCCAGGATTTCGATATGGCGGAAATCTTTTACCAACGGGCGTCCGGCGTTAAACCGGAATCGGCCATCCTGAAAGATTTCCGTGCCCGCAGGGAAGCCGTTCAGGACTCTATCGCCAGTCAAACTAATAATTGAAAAAGATGAAAACAACGATAAGCAAATTATATGTGAAAGGCATGTTCGGCCTTTTGTCCCTGTTCCTTTTTGCCGCATCCGCCTTTTCGCAGGATTGCAACGGGACGTACGAGAGCGGTTTGGCCCTGTTGAAGAAGCGGACGGAGGCATCCGTCAAAGAGGCAGCCCGCAAATTCGAATCGGCAAAGAGATGCTACAAGGTGAACCGCGACCAGCAAGGCGTGCAGAATTGCGACGAACAGATCGCCGCCTGCAACCAGGTCTTGAACTATTTCACGCAACAGACCGCCAAAGCGACTGCCGAAGAGAGCTACGAGTTCCCCGCAACGGGAGGCGAACAAACCATCCCGGTGAAAACGAAACGAAGCTGGAGCTTCTCCGATGTCCATGACTGGTGTACGGCCGCTAAGGAGAAAGAAGGACTGAAAGTCGTCGTCAATCCGAATCGGACGACTGTGCGCCGCTCACAAACCATCACCTTGAAATGGGCGGGCAGGAAACAACTCGTCAAAATCGTGCAGGAAGGAGCGGAGGAGAAATTGACGCTGAGTGAATCCGATCTCTTTTTCCGGGCCGACGATACGGAGAAAGCGATCGAAATAACTTCGAACTGCGACTGGGCGATTGAAAGCAACGATGCCCCCTGGTGTTCTTGGCGTAAAGACAGCCTGCACCTGTACATCGAACCTTCCATCAACGAAGGGGCGGCAAGGCGTACAGGGACGATCCGTATCAGTGCCGGTTCGCGTCATGCCGAAATCCATTTGATGCAAGAAATGGATAATTTCAAGATTTTCACTCCGAATGAAAACGATACGCTCGTCTTTATTCCGAAAGGCGGAACGGTGGACTTGCCCGTCGAATATACGGTCAGCCAAAATGAGACGCCTTGGGAAATTTACTCCTATCCGAACTGGTGCACGGCAACCCGCGAAGGAAACGCCTCTTTGTCCCTGAAATGCCTGTCCAATAAAATGAAAGAAGACCGTGACGGCACGATCTTCGTGAAAAAAGGGCGCAGGCTTATTCCGATAACGGTTATCCAACTGGCGAAAGGATCGAAATACACGACCTTTCAACCGATTCTCGGCAAAAAGAAAAACGTGAAGTCTCTCTACCAGCGGGCGGTTTTGTTCACTCCCAAAGAAGATTGACGTTTTCCTACAGCATCAGAAACTTCTCCTGCAGCTTCTTCAGATACAGTTTGGAGATCTGCAGGTCGCGGACATTGTCGAACGGCGGATAGAACACGCATTTCTTATCCTTGATCATGATCAGGTAATTGATGTTGATGATATAGGATTGATGAATCTGTATGAACGAGGGAGAACTTGCCAGTATCTGATCCGCCGCTATGTTTTTACGGATGGAGATGGGAGCGGCCGCATTGTTCAGGTACGCCTCCCATTGCTTCCTGTCCGAATTATATTTGAAGAAACCCACGTTTTCGGGCCTGAGAAACTGCAGGTCGTTTGTCGGCGACGGGATGATGATCGTCTGCTCCAACGGGGAGAGGCTCCTCAGCAGGATATGGAAAGGGACCGTCTGCAACTGTTGTTCCTCCACCTTCTCGATGAAACGTTTCATCATATTGGACAATTCGCTTTTGTCGATCGGCTTTAAAAGGTAGTCGAAAGCCGATTCGCGGATCGCGTCGAGCATATATTTATTATAAGCCGTGTAAAAGACGACTTGCATGTTCCAGGTGATCTCGTTGCGGATCAGGTTCAGCAGTTCGGGACCCTGCATGTCGGGCAGCTCGACATCGAGGAATACCAGATCCGGCATCGTTTTGAAAATCATCTTTTTCCCCATTGCCCCGTTTTTGGCGATTCCTTCCACATTAAATTGCTGGTAGGACTTCAATTCGAAGGTCAGGTTGTCTACGGCCAGTTCGTCGTCATCGATGATTACTATCTTGTAGTTATTTTTCATGTGTCCTCTCTTTTTTTACAAATTTAATAGTTGTCATCAAAGTGCTCCGGCTCTTTCTATGCGAAATTGTGGATATTCTCTCTTTTTGACCGGTTATCCGGTTGCAAAAAGGGGCTAAACGGATTACTTTCCTTCCGGCAGGGCGTACGAGTAGTCCTCCGGCAGGGTGAATTGCACGAGGCACCCCGGGTTTTCATCTGTCCCCCGGCTGCTTTTACTGATCCGGATCGTGATGGGGACAGGGTTTCCGGCATTCAGCAGTTCAATGGTCTGGTTCAGCACCTTCAACCCCGTTCCCGTGCTTTGCATGTCCGGCCGGCCGGTTTGCAGGCGGAAGCCGGCGCCATTGTCTTCTATGCCGATTATGATAGAACCGTTTTGCCGGCAGACGGTGACGGACAGCCATTTTTCACCTTCTTTCTCCCGGAGGCCATGCTTGATGGCGTTTTCGACCGGAATCTGGATCATCATGGAGGGAAGTTCGAACCGGTCGATGTCGATTTGCGGGTCGATCCGTATCTCGGTTTGAAGAGACGGGCCGAAACCTTCCTGTTCGAGGGCGAGGTAGGTACGGACGAAATCGATCTCCTCGGCAAGCGTGATGCACAGTTTTTCCGTCAGGCGCAGGTTGAGGCGCATGATTTTGATCAGGTTGTACAGCTCTTTGTAACTGCTGTCGCTCTGGTTGTAATGGCTGATCACCCGGTTGAGCGTGTTGAAGATGAAATGGGGCGACACGCGGTTGCGGATGTTTTCCATCCGGAGGCTGATGATCTTGTTGCGCGTTTCGGCCAGTAGGAGGGCCCGTTGTTTTTTCTGGTAGAAATAGATGAAGGCCGCGGCGGTCAGCAGTATCACGCAAATGAGGATCCAGATATAGACGCTCAGTTCCAGCGACCGCATGTCACTCTGTTGTCTTTGAATGAAAAGCCTTTGTTTCATCAACGTCGTATCCTGTTTATAGCGGAGGTCCGTTTCGGCCACCCGCATTCGAATGCGGTCGTTGCGGATGGAGTCGTCCATTCGCATGTTTTCCTTGAGATATTGGTAGGCTTTGCGGTAATCGCCTGTCTCCTCGTAATAATGCTGTAGGTATTTTTTCCGGATGTCGACCAGGGTCGGCTCCGCTTGCATGTTATCGGTCATGCCGTGGAGCAGCCTTGTCGCTTCGGCGATCTCCCCTTTCTTGAGTGCCAGTTCGAGTACCTGCGTCTGGGCATGGTAGAGCGCCGACGAGTTGCCGGTCTTTTCGAAATAGGAGTAGCAGCGATCCAGGTAGTATTGGGCCGAATCGAGTTGTCCCGTCAGCAGGTAGATCGCGCCGATATTCAACATGCAGACATTCTGGGCGTAGGCATATTCGGGCGACGGCTTGACCAGTTCGTATCCTTTTTTGAAGAGGTCGAGGGCTTCGGGATATTTCTTTTCAAAGAAGTAGACGTTCCCGTGGTTCGTGCAATAGACGAATTTCCGGTTGAGGTCCATTTGGTCGAAAAGGCGGTAAGCAAGGCCGAAGTAATAATGCGAAAGGTCGAAATCGCGCAACTCCGAATAGGTTTGTCCCAGCCCCATGTAGATATTGATAAGCTCCTGTTCGGGCAGGTCGAGCGAGTCGGCGATGTAGAGTATCTGCCGGTAGTACCAGGCCCCTTGGTCGTAGCGGCCGCTGCGGACGTAGACGTCTGCCAGGTTCGTGTAGCCCGTCAGCAGCACTTCGCTGTTGTGCGTCTGCCGGCTGTAGGCGAGCATTTGTTTGAAATATTTTAGGGCCGAATCGTTCATGCTGGCGATTGCATACCGGTTCCCGATGTTGTTGCTCGCATCTGCCAACAAGTAATAATGAGAAGGAGTCAGCGTCTTTTGGCGTGCACAAAACTGTTCGACTTTCCGGCAGAGCGGCAGGATCGAGTCGAACTCGGAAGTCGTCAGGAAGGTCTTGACATATAGGTTGTAGAGCATGTACCAGTCTACGCTGTCCTGCACCGGGCGCGTCTGCATCGCGTCTTTCAGTATCCGGCGTGCGAAGAGGGCATCCGAATAGATCGCTTTTTGGGCTTGTGCGAAAACCGTGTCTCCCTCAGGCGCGAAGTTGATCTCCTGTACCGCCGGCACCTGCTTTTTGCAGGAAAGGCTAAAGGAAAATAAAAAGATAGCAATGATGTAGAGGATGTGTTCTTTTTTCATATTAGCGATGTTCTTAGATGACAGATTGTATTGAATTCGTTCTAAAGTTTGTTCTGCGGCAAATGTAGCGGATATAATGACATGATCGAATAAAAAGCGGATTATTTTTCGGATTTTCTATTATTTGAAAGCGGTCGGCAACCGTTTTATCAGGTTCCTGTTTCATAAAGTATCGTTTTAAGGCTAAAAATTCCCTTATTAATAGCCATAATTTAGGAAGGTGTGTCAAAATATAAAATAGAGCGCAGATGACACAGATTCAACAGATAACCGCAGATTTTTATTTTATTGATTTGCAATAATCAATCTGTGTGAATCAGTCTCATCTGTGTCATCTGTGCTCTAATATACAGATTAATGACACACCCCCCTAAAAGATCGTGATAAGGGGGAGTGACACTCAAAGGATATCATCTTGGGTATCGTCGAGGAAAGTGACCTGGTGCAGGTGCCGTATATGGTCAAAATGATGCAAGACCCTGTTATGGCAAATGATGTAGAAGGCATCTCTTGTCTTTAATGTTCCATAGATCGTAGTCAGCGGTATGACAAGATCAGGGACTTCGTCCATCGGAAACGAGAGGCAACCATCAGAAAAAATAATGGTCCATTCGTCAAGGAGGGAGCGAAGGGATGTTTCAATCTCACATAAACTTTGTTTCGGAATGCGATTGGCGATGTCGCGAAGGGATTCCCGGCTTTTCTTTTTCATATCTTTATAAGTTTAAAATTAGATATGTTCCGCAACCGCATAAAAAAGGGGTACGTAACATATACACAAACCCCACTTGTAGGTACTGGAATACCTGAAAACCGAGAATATATAATATGCCCGTACCCCCGCTTATCGTAACTAAAAGTACATAAGCAGAGTACGAACATTTAAATATCGATTTTCTAAAATTTCCAGTTTTACAAGTGGATAATTAAATGTCCTATAACGACGTACCGGATTTCTCCCCGGTAACAGAAGCAAAGATAGTCTATTTGATGGAGTTTGCAAAAAAATGTTGCCTCAAGATTAATTATTTTCGGAGTTTAGTAAGGATTTTTATTTGTATTAATAAGTAGATGTTTGTGGTTAAATGCAGATTTATGATTCAAATTTGAGAAGAAGTGAACCTATTCCCAACGGATTTATATATGATAAAAAATACAAGAACCCCTTCAAAAACGGCGGATATCTGTATGTCGTTAATATTCAGCCTATAGGCAAATTTCTTGTTTGTTAAAAAAAGTTACCCGTGCGGGTAATTTGGAATATATGGGGTATAAAATCAAATTTCATGCGCTATTGTTTCAATCCAGACCAACGGGTATTTGGATAAATCGTACAATAAGTAAGAAATAACACTAAGTTCGCAATAGATAATCCGAAACATTTTTCCCGTTTCATCCTCCTGTTCATAAATAATGCATATATTTGTGGATTACATAACAAATAAAAAACAGTAACTATGAAAAAGGAAGAGTCGGATCTGAAAATCATGGAAGAGATGGAAAGAAAAGAGTTGCAGGACAGGTATATCCGTTTTGATTGGGCCATCAAGCGTCTGCTGCGCCAGAAGGCCAATTTCGATGTGCTCGACGGTTTCCTGACCGTCATGCTGAACGAAGAGATCAAGATCGTCGAGATCCTCGAAAGCGAGGGCAACCAGGAACGCGCCGACGACAAGTTCAACCGCGTCGACATCAAGGCGCTCAACAGCAAAGGCGAGATCATCATCGTCGAGATCCAGAACACCCGCGAGATAAACTACCTCGAACGCATCCTCTACGGCGTGGCCAAAGCCATCACCGAACACATCTCTTTGGGTGAAGACTACGACAAGATCAAGAAAGTCTACTCCATCAGCGTCCTCTATTTCGACATCGGTATCGGGACGGATTATATCTATCACGGCCAGAACCATTTCGTCGGCGTGCATACGGGCGACCAGTTGCGGGTCAACGAGCGCGAACGCAATGTCCTCGTCTCGCGCCTCCCCGCCGAAATCTTCCCCGAATATATCCTGATCCGCGTGAACGAGTTCGACAAAGTGGCCCTCACGCCATTGGACGAATGGATGGAATACCTGAAAGACGGCACGATCCGTCCGGATACGACCGTTCCCGGCCTGAAGGAAGCCCGCGAGAAATTGAAATTCTATTCCATGTCGCCCGCCGAACGCCTCGTCTACATCCGCCACCTCGAAGACATCAACATCCAGAACAACGCGATCTACACCTCCAGGCTGGAAGGAATCGCAGAAGGTGAGGCGAAAGGAAAAGCGGAAGGTCTTGCCGAAGGTGAGGCAAAAGGTTTTGCCGAAGGCATGCGCCAAGTCGCTGTCAGGATGAAAGAGACGGGGGTAGATATGGCTACCATCGCAAAGTGTACCGGCTTGAGCGAGGAAACGATCCGGTTTTTATAAGGAAGGCTATTTCCTTGTAAGGAAAAGGATCATTATAGTCACATCCGCTAATATTTGTATCGTAAATGCAGATTGATCCGTTTTGTTTTTCTTGTTTATTAGTGGTAAAACAGAGGACTTATTGTATAATACCGGTTTCTTGACAATAAAATACATTCTTTAATGATGGGCGTGAAATCCGGCTTTTTAAGGATAAGGAAGGGCTTCATCACTTGAGATGCGCAGTTTTTTGCCACAAAGACGGTCGCGATTGCCATGAAGTGTGCAGTATATATGGCATGACGACCGTCTTGATGGCGACGAAGACGGTCGTAAAGGTAACGAGGACGGTCGTCGTGGCAGGAAAGTCCCGGAATCGGTTTGAGATATACGGGAAATGTCCCGACTTTTTTTATTATAGGCGATTCTCCATGAGTTCAGGTTTTCCACAATATCCGTTCTTTCTCCCATCTGATTACAAAAAGACATCGTTTTCTTGTTTTCCGCCAACAACGTTTTTTTAATCGTTACCAATTCCGGCTAAAAGCCGGCAAAAAGTCAAATCAAATCGTTCCGGAATTTTACCCGAGATAGAATATAGGCTAATCTGGGGTTATTGTAATCTATAGTCGTTGTGTCGGCCAGTTATAGCTTCGTTTTCTTACCACTCAAATCTTTGCTACGTGATCCCGCTTTTTTAACGGGCATATCTTTACTTTTTCTTTGATAGCATACGCCGACGAGATAAAGAGTGCTGTGCTTATCGTGTATGGAGACAAGGCATATTCGCTTGATGATACCCCGTGTCTTTAATATCTGAACAATCTGTTTCGGGGAAGAATACGGTTTGGTGAAATGAGGACTAAAGACTTAACGGAGTATTTGAAAAATAGCGGTAACAATTTGGCAACCGTGCGATTTTCAGCTGTTTGCGGTATTATGCTATCAAATAACTCTTTCACAAATCTTTGAGAAAATAGCGAATACCAAACAAAATTGTGTACCTTTGCAATAAGTAATAAAGGTGACTGTTATGAACAAGATAAAAGAGATATTAGAAGTAAGAGGCATCAGCCAAACAGAATTGGCAGAGAGACTTGGTAAAAGCTTCAATATGGTAAATCTCTATGCGACTAATAAAATTCAACCTCCAATACCTGTTCTATATCAAATTGCAGAAATTCTGAATATTGATGTGAGAGAGTTACTTGTGCCTAATCAAATAAATACTAAGTGCTAGCATGGCGAGAAAAGTTAAAACAGTAATGGAAAATGGGATAGACAAACGTGAAGTTGGGTATTACTCAACACCCTCTTTTGTCGCTAAGTATTTAACACAAGAAATGCTATCTATTAATCCAAATGGCAATTTAGTATTAGATCCAGCTGTTGGCAGGGAAGAACTATTGGAAGAATTCTACAAATCTGGTAAAACCATCGATTCTTACGACATTATAAAGCATTGCGAATATAATATGTCGAAATTTTGTCAGAGAAACTTCATCGAGGTTTATGCGGACTTTGTGAATAATAATTTCTTTTCAGCGAATGCAACCCAATATGATTATATGATTGCCAATCCTCCATACAATTGCCATGAAATAAACTATATAAAGGAGAATAAAAAATGGCTGAACAGTTTATTCCCTGTTGGCGCATATAATATGTATTCCATTTTTTTGTCAGCGATGATTAGTATGGCAAAGGAAGGATGCTTGATTGGTGTTATTATATCTGATTCTTTTCTGACTTCTAATTACCATTCAAAGTTAAGAGAGCAAATATTGTCCACTTGTTCTATTCATCAGATAATTCTCTGCCCTACGGACTTATTTTGGAGTCAACATGCTGATGTTAGGACTTGTATCGTGATACTTCAAAAAGGGAAAAAATATCAGTCGAATGTACAAATATCAAATAGGTCTAATAGCATTTCGGAGTTTAAGAATGTATTGCTCAATCATTCCTTGAAGGAAGTATCTATCGATTCTTTGCTATTGAAATGTAACAAATTGTCCAATCAAATTCTAATTGGTGTCAACCAAGAAATTGTGGGACTATTTCATAAGTATCCGTCCTTAGGTGATTTGTATAAATGTGTTACGTGTATATCAACGGGTAACGATTCTCATTATTTATCCGTTAAAAAGAAAGATGGATATGGTATCCCTTTTTATAAGAATCCTGCAAGCCGCAAATTTGTAGCCAAAGAAGATGCCTTTCTTATCAATAACTATTTAGAAGTCCATGGTAGTGATAAAAATTTTATTGTACGCAATCGTAGTTTGTTGCTCAATGAAGGAATTGCTTGTTCATCAATGGGTTTGCCTTTTAGTGCTGTATATCTTCCTGCAGATGCCGTTACGGGTGTAAACCCTACCATATATCCTCCTAAAGAAGATATTAATTGGTTACTATCTTATTTGAATAGTTCATTGGTAACTTATCTTATCCGTGGAGTCTTGATTCGCTCTAATATGGTAACATCTGGATATGTAAGTTGTTTGCCTATACTAGATTTTGACGAAAATGAAAAGAACGTTCTTGCAAGAATTGCCCAACTTGTGAGAGATAATAAAATTGCTTCCGAACAAGCAATAGAAGGTATTGATAAATTAGTATTTCAGAAGACTCAATTAAATGATATAGTTATTGATAATGTGACTTATTTTAGTAAAAATTTAGGGAAGTGTGTTTGACTTCCCTAAATCATTTCTTCTTTTCTTGTTTCTTCTTTTCTGCTATTTGAATAGCATTATATAACAACGGAACGAATTGATTATTAGTCCTCTTTACTGCATCTCCTAAATCTTTATAATAGGCAGATTGCAAATTACCATTGTTGCTTGGATTTACATATATATCAGGAATCCACGCTATTGGAAACACAATTGCTTTCGTTATTTCTATACTCATATTGGCATTAAACTGAATAAAGAAAGTTGCAACAAAAAATTGTTTGTCTATATCGTCTGCATAAAAGGCTTTCAATCCATCAGCTTTAGATATATCATCTTTTTGCCGTTTACCACCCACTACCGCGGATTTAATGTTGATATAGGCATCCCAATTCCCATATACGCATTTCATATCATACACAGTCACTTCAGAATCAGAAGGGTGTATGTTGTCTAAATTAAAATCATTGTGATATTTTTCAAGATTTTGAGTTATTACCTCTTCCACGATTCTCCAAACGGTTCTTCCTTTAGCTGCTTTTCTCCAGCCATATGGGAATAAGTCTGGTGAGCCAATTTGAATTTGCCCTATTCTTCGAATTAATAAGTCGCAACTATTTTGCAATCTTTCCCGAAGTGTTTCTGTGTCTTTTAACGTCATATTTTTATTCCATTCGAATTATAATGATTTATCTTGATATTTGATTATCGCATTTATAACATCTCTTGTTGAAAACATCCTACTTCTGTCGTCATTTGCAAAAAAGACTTCTTCTACAGTTATCTCTAAAAAATCGCAAATTCTCAAGATTTGTTTAAGTGTATATTTGTGAGGTTGTTTACAACTATCAATATTGCCCATTTGTCCAGGACTAATATCTAACAACTTTGAAAATGTAAGCTGTGAAAATCCTTTGCTCTCTCGAATCAACTTGATTCTATTGATTACTTGCTGTTGATAATCAGTTTTCATTATTTATAATTTTGCAGCAAAGGTATGCCAGCACTCTCAAAATGAGTTTCTCATATTGAGAGTGTTGGCGTGTTAACGGCTGCTTTGAGAGGTCTTATAATTTTATATCACTATTCTATTTTAAGTATCTTTTAAATTAATTGTTCCATGATAACCTTTTTGTTTTACCGGATAACTGTTGAAAGTGACCGGATAACTTTGTAAGCCCCAGACGTAAGAATTGATATTCCTTCGGATGTTCTACTTTAGCCGATGTAAACATTAAATATATCTGTTATGGAATATAAGGGTAAAACACGGATGTATAGGGGAATCACTCCGTATCTGATTTTATTGTTTTTTATTTTAACTATTCCTGAGATCTCGAAGGCGCAAACCGATCAGGAATACTTACAGGGGTTAATTGATAATGCAAAAGTAAATCAAGAATTGGTTATTGACTTAAGAGGTAAAACATATACCGTATCTTCTTTAACTGTTTCGAATGAAAATGGTGATAGGTCTCACCACAAGTCTATTTTGTTGACAAATGGGCGTATCGTTCAGTCTAAGGGTAAAAATAATGGGTCTTTAATTATGATTAAAGATAACTCCACATTGTTACTGCGCAATATTACGATTTCAGGATCTGGAGATGAGGCTAAAAATTCATTGATTTATATAAATGAAGGGAACGGTAGTGCTGGTTTGTGCATATATGAAGGGACCATAATAGAGAAAGGTTTTGTCAGTAATGATGTGTATGCCAGTTGTATCCGGGTTGGGACTGGGTCATTGTTTATAGGGGGAGGTGAAATTCATGGTAATAAAGGAATTTATGGTGAAGTCTGTATTGATAGTGGTAGCCGTGTTCATCTTTGGGGAGGAAGTGTCGGAACAGTATATGATTTTAATGAATCTGATAAACTTTTCAATAATATATATATTGGAGATGATGCTCTTATAAGAGAATGTCTTTATTTATGTGGATCCAAATCCAAATTAATACTGTCTTCTGCATTAAAAAACGATTTAACAGTATCCAAATTCGGTGAAGCCGGGACAATCATAGCCACTTTGGATAGTTCTTTTTCTGATTATATCCCGACGTGGGGCGATGTCGCAAAATTTCATGATTATTCGGGGAAACACAGTTTTGCCCTAAGAGATGGGAATATTGTTTTTGCCGGTGAAGGCGAATCCGAACCTCCCATCGAAACCGAAGACGACCTCTCCGGAAAAATAGATGAACTGCCTGCCGGAACGGAAGAAACACCTTCTGAAGTCGTTGTTGAGCAGGAAGTCCCTTTGACAAAACCTGTCGATGTGGACGGCAAATACATCGGTTTGGGGGGAGGCGGGACATTGGTCTCGCAAAACAGCGATGCCGGTATTATCGTAAATAAGGGTGGCCTGGCTCTGAGCGATATCGTGATCAGAGGAGAATGGACAAACGCTTCTATCCTGTTGAGTGTGAAAAACGGTGGATATCTGAAAATCGGTTTGGCTACACAGATCGTGTCCATATCCGACTATCTTCGTACGATTCTTATAGATAAGTTGAGTTCGGTCGTAAGCGAAGGTGCGATAACTGGACATATCTCCAATTCCGGTTCACTTTTTGTGAAAGATGGAGCAATAACCGGACAGATCAGTTCTTTCTCGCCCTTCAAACTTTCAGGGAAAGTGCCGGTCAAAAACGGGATTTATCTGGGAGAGGGACAGACGGTGAAAGGTTTGATTAATCTTGTCGATCCGCTTCAGCACACTTTGAATGTCCTGGTCGACGAGAATATGGTTGCTGGCGCGGCTTCGTCTGTCCTGGTCGCACAGGGTACGGACGGTTATATGCCGACCGAATCCGATTTGGATAAACTGGTTTGTTTTACGGACGATTGCGAATTCTTTCTGCATGGTTACCAGATCTTGATGCGTAAAATCGACCATACCGCCAATGAGAAAATCGATCGCGCAAGTTTGCAATTGAGAACAAACGGTCGAGAAATCCATGTAGAAGGTAACCATACGGATTATATGACCTGGCAGGCGTTTTGCTTTCCGGTGGAGTCTCGAATGGAGGGACGATTTCTTTGTCTGTCAATTGCCCCGGAATCTATATTTTCCACATCTCAGGTATCGGAAAGAAGATACAAATATCCAAATAGCATCTTTTTTTAGCCGGATAACAATCGATAACGGCTTTTTATCTGATTGTGATGTTTTATCTGATTTTTTTGTTCATAAGCGAAATTTATCTTTGCCGGCGCAGAATTAAAGGAAATAAACATATTACTAATTTAAAAACAAACAGCGTATGAAAACAAAGTTTACTTATTTATTGATGATCGTCATGACAATGGCGATGTCGTTGGCGTTTACTTCTTGCGGGGATGACGATGATGACAAGGTTATAGATGAAAGTACAATCACCGGTCTGTGGTATGATACTACCGATGATACTGTATCATTCGATTTTAAGACCGACGGAACAGGTGTATTTACAACTAATTCAGGGACACAAAACTTTAAATATACTTATTCTTCGTCCGAAAAAACATTGAAACTCTGGTATGTGGATTCTACAAAAGTACAAAACTTCACTGTTCAGCGGACGGGTAATACGTTGATGTTGACACAGGGCTCAAGTGTTTATGTTTTGGAGAAAAAATAGACTTTTCCCTTATTATAATCGATAAATAGCTGTTACCGAAGGACGATCCGTTCTGAAGGAAACAGCTATTTTTAATTCGTATGAATATGAAAAAGCGAAAGTTTCCGGCTCATAAAAGTTTGTTGTCCTTGATCTTTGTTTGGACCTGTATTGCAACTTATGCCGTTTCGGCTTATCCGGGATTGGTCAGGAGCCGTTGTGCTGATGGCACTTATGTGTATTTGCGGCTAAAAGGCGATGAACGTGGCAAGTGGGCGATGACCGAAGACGGCTATACCCTTTTGCGCGACAGCCTGGGGGAATGGTGCTATGCCGCTGTGAATCCGCAGGGAGAAACTTGCGTTTCCCGGTGGAGGCTTTCGGCGGCACGTTCAGGAGAACTGACAGATTTTTTACGGAGGACACCTAAGCGGCTGCAGGTTCAAAAGAAATCCAACTTGTTGAAGTTGGCTCGGAATAGACCGGTGGAACCGCTTTCTCCTGTTGCCGGAGAATTGAAGGCGTTGGTCATATTGATGCAGTTTGAAGACTTGAAGTTCGAGAAATCTCAGGGGGATTTTAATGCGTTGTTCAACCAGGCGAACTACGGGGAAGATGGAGCGCGAGGAAGTGTAAAAGATTTTTATAGAGAGAATTCGTATGGAAAGTTAAATCTGACCTGTGATGTTTTTGGCCCCTACACTGCTTCCCGGAGTATGGGCTATTATGGTGGAAATGACAGATCCGATCAAGATGAACATCCTGAACAGCTGTTTATGGAAGCATTGGATTTAGTTTCTTCTCAAATAAATTTTGCCGACTACGATACGGATCATGACGGATATATTAATAATATCCATATCATCTTTGCCGGCTATGGGGAGGAGGCCGGCGGACCGGCAGATGCGGTCTGGTCTCATGAAGCCCTTTTTGCGGAACCGCTGAAAGTCGGCGACGTTAAGATTACGGGTTATTCTTGTGCTCCCGAATTGCGCGGAAACGAGGGGCATGGTATATCCCGGATCGGTGTCCATTGTCACGAAATGGGACATTCTTTCGGGGCTATGGATTTTTATGATACGGATTATGAGACGAACGGTGAATATTCCGGGACGGGACAATGGGATCTGATGGCGTCAGGAAGTTGGAATGCCGACGGGATATCTCCTGCACATTTTAATCCCTATGTGAAAACGGGGTTCGGCTGGACCAACTGTGTAATTTTGGAAGGGAGGGAAGAAGAGATCGTGTTACCACCTTCTCTTGAGAGTGATAAAATATATCGAATAGAGACCGATACGGAAAACGATTATTTTTTGTTGGAGAATCGTCGGAAAATAGGATTCGATGAAGCTCTGCCTGGTGAAGGTCTCGTTATTTATCATGTTCTGCCTCAGATAACACAGCGTTCTGTCAATAATACCATAAATGCTGCATTTCCTCAGACTTGCTATCCTGTCTGTGCAGGTTCTGATTATGCTGTTCCGGAAATAAATCCGCTTTCTTACGGTGATGTGAACAGTCGTAGATGCCCTTTCCCAGGCGGGTCTGTTTCGAAAGAATTTACTGCGTGGACAGTACCGGCTGCCCTTTCGTCTGGAGGTGGTTTTGCCGATGTCGGTTTGAAAAATATCGAGCAGGACGAGGAAGGCAATATTGTTTTTCGTGTTGTCGAGGAGAAATCTCCCGATGAGCAGACGATCGTTTTTTCGGAGGGTTTTGAAGGGAAAGAATTGGCATGGTCTGATGAACAGTTGCAAGGAGATTCTTTTTGGGAAATTCATAAACCGAGTTTGTTGACTCCTACAATGCCCGATGCAGCCGAGGGAATACAATATCTGATGATGAAAATGGAACGGAAGTTTATGCCTTTGGCTGTTGCACGTGTTGTATCTCCTGCCATTAAAAGTGGGGGAGGAGGGATGGCATTCCTGTTTTTTATGTATCAGAATCAATCCGTGTTTTCAAAGCAAGGAACTTTAAAAGTGTTGTATAAGCAGTTCGGGCAAGCTGATTGGCAATGCCTGGCTACGCTTTCCGATGTCAATAACAGTTGGAAACAGCATCGAATCGACCTGCCTGCTACCGGTACCGATTTCCAGATTGCCTTCGAAGGTGAAATGGAGGCCGGCTTGCTCCTGATCGATGACGTGAAAGTTTATTCGGATGCGGCTACTTCGATTACCTCTGTACCGGTGAAGTCGAATGCGCTGGTCTGCTATGGAATGAAAGGGAAGGTCTGTGTGGAAAGTGATGAATCCGTCCGTTTCAGAATTTATGATCTGACAGGAAAAGTCGTTTATTCCGGTACTTTGTGGGAAGGTCTGAATACGATAGAGATGGCCCCCAGAGTGTATATTGGTGTCAGTGAAAAGGCTGTGTCTAAGTTTTCTGTCTATTAGCTCTGCTTTATTCATCCCTTTTTCTTACCTTTGCCCCTCATTCAAAGAATAGGAAATAAAATAAATATACATACGAATTATGTTTGAGAATTTAAGCGAAAGGTTAGACAGATCGTTTAAACTGTTGAAAGGTGAAGGCAAGATCACGGAAATCAATGTGGCGGAAACATTGAAAGACGTGCGTAAAGCGTTGCTCGATGCCGACGTAAACTATAAAGTAGCCAAGAGTTTTACCGATACGGTAAAGACGAAAGCATTAGGACAGAACGTGCTTACTTCCGTTAAGCCCAGCCAGTTGATGGTCAAGATCGTGCATGACGAGTTGGCTGAACTGATGGGAGGAACGGCAACCGATCTGGATCTGCAAGGCAATCCGGCGATCATCCTGATGTCCGGTTTGCAAGGTTCCGGTAAAACGACTTTTTCGGGCAAGCTGGCGAATCTGCTGAAGACGAAGAAAAATAAAAAGCCGCTGTTGGCAGCCTGCGACGTGTATCGTCCGGCCGCTATCGAGCAGTTGCGCGTGGTCGGCGAACAGGTAGGAGTGCCTGTCTACATGGAGCTGGAAAACAAGAATCCGGTGGAGATCGCGATGAACGCGATCCGCGAAGCACGGGCGAAAGGCAACGATGTGGTGATTGTCGATACCGCCGGCCGTCTGGCTATCGACGAGCAGATGATGAAAGAGATCGCTGCAATCAAGAGTGCTATCCAACCGGATGAAACCTTGTTTGTGGTCGACTCCATGACCGGACAGGATGCCGTGAATACCGCTAAGGAATTTAACGAACGTCTGAACTTCGACGGCGTGGTGCTGACCAAGCTGGATGGTGATACCCGTGGCGGTGCCGCCCTTTCTATCCGTACGGTGGTAGACAAACCGATCAAATTCGTCGGAACGGGCGAAAAGATGGATGCTTTGGATATCTTCCATCCCGAACGTATGGCAGACCGTATCCTCGGTATGGGTGATATCGTTTCGCTGGTGGAACGTGCGCAGGAGCAGTATGACGAAGAAGAGGCCAAACGCCTGCAGAAGAAGATCGCCAAAAACCAGTTCGACTTCAACGACTTCATCTCGCAGATCCAGCAGATCAAGAAGATGGGTAACCTGAAAGAACTGGCCTCCATGATTCCGGGCGTAGGCAAGGCGTTGAAGGATGTCGATATCGACGACAATGCTTTCAAGAGCATCGAAGCGATCATCTATTCCATGACTCCCGAAGAACGCGTCAACCCGGCTATCCTGAACGGTTCGCGCCGCCAGCGCATCGCCAAAGGCAGCGGTACGTCGATTCAGGAAGTGAACAAGCTGATCAAGCAGTTCGATGAAACACGCAAGATGATGCGTATGCTGACAGCAGCCAAACCGGGAAGCAAGAAATTCCCTTCATTCAAAAGATAAACCCGAAAAGAGTATAAAGCATGGAAGAACAGCAGTATAAGCTATTGGACGGAAAAGCCGTTTCTGCCCGGATGAAGCAGGAAATGGCGGAAGAAGTGGCCCGCATCAAGGCTGCCGGTGGTAAGATCCCTCATTTGGCTGCCATATTGGTCGGCCATGACGGGGGAAGTGAAACGTATGTCGCCAGCAAGGTGAAGACCTGTAACGAGATCGGTTTCAAATCGTCTCTGATCCGTTATGAAGCCGATGTTACCGAAGAAGAACTTCTTCGCAAAGTGGACGAACTGAACAACGATCCGGATGTGGACGGCTTCATCGTACAGCTCCCGCTGCCGAAACACATCTCGGAACAGAAGATTATCGAGGCGATCGACTACCGCAAGGATGTGGACGGTTTCCATCCGATCAATGTCGGCCGTATGTCTATCGGCCTTCCTTGTTTCGTTTCGGCGACTCCGGCCGGTATCTTGGAACTGTTGAGACGTTACGAGATCCCGACTCGCGGTAAACATTGCGTAGTGTTGGGACGCAGCAATATCGTGGGCAAGCCGATGGCTACCCTGATGATGCAGAAAGCCTATCCGGGCGATTGCACGGTCACTGTTTGCCACAGCCGTTCTGAAAACCTGAAGGAAATGTGCCTGAGTGCCGATATTATCATTGTGGCGTTGGGCGTTCCCGAATTCCTGAAAGGCGATATGGTGAAAGAAGGGGCTGTGATCGTGGATGTGGGTACGACACGCGTGCCGGATGCAACTCGCAAAAGCGGCTTTAAGCTGACGGGCGATGTCAAGTTTGACGAGGTCGCTCCTAAGTGTTCTTATATCACGCCGGTTCCGGGTGGTGTAGGGCCGATGACCATCATCTCTTTGATGCGCAATACGCTTTTAGCCGGAAAGAAAGAGATTTATAAATGAAAATCCTCCTCTCCGGGTTTTGTCTTTTGAGCTTTCTGTCTTTATCCGCTCAGGACTCGCTGACAATCTTGTTTGCCGGTGATGCCATGATGCACCAGAGACAACTCGACAATACCCGGAGGGGAGATTCTTTTGATTTGGGCGGTTATTTTGCAAATATCGAGAAAGAAGTGAAAGCCGCCGATATTGCCGTTGTGAACTTCGAAGTCCCGTTGGGAGGGGAGCCGTATAGCGGTTATCCGGCTTTCAGCGCTCCGGAAGACTTCGCTTTGGCCTTGCAAAAAGCAGGCTTCGACTTTTTCCTGTTAGCCAACAACCATTGTTTGGACAGGCGTACCCGCGGACTTGTCCGTACCATGCAGACGCTGGACTCTCTCGGAATACGTCATACCGGAACCTTTCTCGACCGCGATCACCGCCACCGCACCTACCCGATGTTGCTCCGTAAGAAGGATTTCCGTATCATCATGCTCAATTATACCTATGACACCAACGGTCTGAAAGTCGATACGCCCCGGATTGTCAATCATATCGATAGGGCGATAATGGAGGCCGATATTGCCGAAGCCAAGCTCTTTAATCCGGATTTTATCATTGCCAATATGCATTGGGGGCTGGAATACGACCGGATGCCTTCCCGTAAACAGCGCGAACTGGCCGATTGGCTGATGCGGCAGGGGGTCGATCTGGTCATAGGCAGTCATCCGCATGTTGTCCAGCCGATGGAACTCCGCAGAGGGAAGGAGGGTACTCCCGACCGGCTGGTCGTTTATTCATTGGGCAATTTTATATCGAACATGAGCCGGGAGCATACCGATGGAGGCGTCATGGTGAAAGTCGTTTTAGGCCGGAAAGGCTTGCGCCGGTACATTGCTTCCGCACAATATTCGTTGATTTATTCCTCCCGGTATAAGAATAAACGGGGAAAAGAAGATATTCGGGTCGTCCCGGCGGCCTCTTGGTCGGAAAAGAAACAAAATTCCTCTTTTTCAGTCGATTCTGCATTAATTAGGTATGTTGATAAGACGCGTTTGTTTCTAAAAGGTAATAATAAGGAGGTCGGAGAGTATATTTTTGAATAAAAAAGTTTCCGAATTATTTGCAGTTTAAAATAAAACCTCTATCTTTGCACCGTCTTAAAGAAATAAACACTCGATAAGATAAACATGGTGAGAATAGCTCAGTTGGTTAGAGCATCGGATTGTGGTTCCGAGGGTCGTGGGTTCGAGTCCCATTTTTCACCCGTAAGGCTGTCTGTAAAGGCAGCCTTTTTTTGTTTGTCTTCCTTTGGAGTTGAGGCTGATCCTGGGCCGGGATCTTCCTGATCCGGTATGGATATTGAAACAACAAAGGCTGCCAACCTTTCGATCGACAGCCTTTGGAGCGGAAGCGGGGGGATTCGAACCCCCGGTACCCTAACGAGTACGTCAGTTTAGCAAACTGGTGGTTTCAGCCACTCACCCACACTTCCATGAGTTTCGCGCTTCATTTCCTTGAATTGCGCTGCAAAGATATGCTTAAGTTTTTAAATATACAAAGCATTTGGTGCATTATTTTTAAAGAAAAAAGGTTCCTTCTTGCACATAGTTGGCAATCAGAGGATTTCAACTTTGCAAAAGTGAGCGTTTTTTTCTCTTCCGGTTGTTGTGGCCGGAATAAGTCGGAAAGAGGTAGGGCATTCGGGAAAAAGATATTATTTTTGTGGCCGGTTCTGATATACAGCAGACTATATATAATATGGAGAAAAAGAAGATGCGAAAGCGTACTCTCATAGTTGGAATCCTCTCGTTAATAGTCCTCTTGCTGGCAGGTGCGGGATTCTGGGCATACCGTTTGATACTTGCTCCTGATTTCGAGCCGCGCAAGACCGTATATGTCTATATTGACGAGAAGAAAGATTTTGGCGATCTCTGCCGTCAGTTGGTCGACTCTGCCGGTTGCCGGCGTATCGGGAGTTTCAAGCTGCTTGCCGGAGTGCTGAAATATCCTGACAATATGCGTTCCGGACGTTATGCCGTGGAGCCGGGGATGAATAACCTGGCATTGCTCAACAACTTGCGTCGGGGACATCAGGAAGCCACTCGGATCACCTTTAATAATATACGTTTCAAGCAGGATCTGGCCCAAAGGCTTGCCGGGCAGTTGATGATCGGGGAGGATGATCTGCTCTCTTTGCTTGATGATTCCGTTTACTGCGCATCATTGGGCTTTACGACGGAGACGATCCTTACGCTGTTTATTCCCAATACCTATGAAGTATATTGGAATATTTCCGTCGGAAAACTGATGCAGCGTATGCAGCGCGAATATAAGAATTTCTGGAATGACACCCGTCTGGCGAAAGCGAAAGAAATCGGAATGACACCGGTCGAAGTCGCCATTCTTGCTTCTATCGTGGAAGAAGAAACGGCTGCAGCAGACGAATATCCCATTGTGGCAGGTTTGTATCTTAACCGTTTGCAGCGTGGCATTCCTCTTCAGGCGGATCCTACAGTGAAGTTTGCCGTGGGCGATTTCTCCCTTCAGCGCATCCTGTTCGAGCATCTGGAGATCGATTCTCCCTACAATACCTACAAACATGCCGGACTTCCTCCCGGACCGCTCCGCATCCCGACTATCAAGGGATTGGATGCCGTGCTGAACCACATGAAGCATAACTACCTTTATATGTGTGCGAAGGAGGATTTCTCAGGACGGCATAACTTTGCCGCCACTCTTGCCGAGCATAATCGTAATGCCAACCGTTACCGGGCGGAACTGAACAGGCGGAAGATCCGGTAAGCAATGCGGAAACAGTTTCTCGGCAAGAAACTTGGGTTCCATGCCAGTGAAACTTTAGTTCCATGCCTATGAAACTAAAATCCCATGCAGGGCGGTTGTTGCGTGTATGGGTAAAAGTCTTATCTTTGTGGAGAAATAATACGAAAATCAGTTAAAACAAAAATAAACATTACATGGAAAAACATCTATTTTTAGGGGATGAAGCCGTGGCACAAGCTGCTATCGATGCAGGTCTGTCCGGTGTGTATGCCTATCCGGGAACCCCTTCGACCGAGATAACCGAATTCGTACAGGGTTCGGCCGTCGCAAAGGAAAGGGGCATTCACTGCCGTTGGAGCGCGAATGAAAAAACTGCTATGGAAGCGGCGTTGGGGATGAGCTACGCAGGCAAGCGGGCTCTTTGCTGTATGAAGCATGTGGGGCTGAACGTTGCCGCCGACTGTTTCATGAATGCTGCCATGAGCGGCATCAATGGCGGTATGATCATCATTACGGCTGATGATCCTTCGATGCACTCTTCCCAGAATGAACAAGACAACCGTATGTATGGCAACTTCGCCATGATCCCGATGCTTGAGCCGTCCAGCCAGCAGGAGGCATACGACATGGTATATGACGGGTTCGAATTATCCGAAAAACTGGGTTATCCTGTCCTGGTACGCATCACCACCCGTATGGCTCACTCCCGTGCAGGTGTGGTCAGACGCGAACAGAAGATGGAAAACGAAATGCATACGCCCGAAGACGGACGTCAGCGTTTCATCCTTCTCCCGGCACTTGCCCGCAAACGCTTCAAGACGTTGATCGCGGCGCAGGATGCATTTACCGCTTCTTCCGAAGCCTCGTCTTATAATACTTATTTCGACGGACCGGACAAGGATCTCGGCATCATCACGACCGGTATTGCGTTCAACTATCTTTCCGAGAACTATCCCGACGGTTTCGAACATCCGGTATTGAAGATCAGCCAGTACCCGTTACCCCGCAAGATGGTCGAAAAGATCGTCAGCGAATGCAAGGAAATTCTCGTTCTCGAAGAAGGCTATCCGGTGGTCGAGGAACAACTGAAAGGTTTTCTCAGTATCGGTATCCGGGTGCACGGCCGTCTTGACGGCACATTGCAACGCGACGGCGAGCTGACTCCCGATGCTGTCGGTAAGGCGCTGGGCAAGCGGATCGAGAGCTATTATGCCACTCCGGAAGTGGTCGAACAACGTCCGCCTGCATTGTGTCAGGGTTGCGGACATCGCGATATGTATGAAGCGCTGAATGAAGTCCTGGCCGAGTACAAAGGCGCCAAAGTGTTCGGTGATATCGGTTGTTATACGCTGGGCGCTTTGCCTCCTTTCCGGGCAATCGACACTTGTATCGACATGGGAGCCTCTATCACAATGGCCAAAGGAGCTTCCGACGCGGGCGTTTACCCGGCTGTGTCGGTGATCGGCGACTCGACATTCACACACTCCGGTATGACCGGCTTGCTCGATTGCGTCAATGAGAACACGAATATTACGATCGTCATTTCCGATAACGAGACGACGGCCATGACCGGTGGACAAGACTCTGCCGGAACAGGCCGTCTCGAATCGATCTGTGCCGGTATCGGTGTCGATCCGGCCCATATCCGTGTCATGGTTCCTTTGAAGAAGAACTACGACGAGATGAAAGCGATCATCCGCGAAGAGATCGAATATAAAGGCGTATCCGTCCTGATCCCCCGCCGCGAATGTATCCAGACATTAACAAGAAAGAAAAAAGCAAGCAAGAAATGAAAGCAGACATCATATTATCCGGTGTGGGAGGACAGGGCATCCTCTCCATCGCTGCCGTTATCGGAGAAGCCGCATTAAAAGAAGGTTTGTACATGAAACAAGCCGAAGTTCACGGAATGAGCCAGCGTGGGGGCGACGTGCAGTCCAACCTCCGCCTGTCCGACCAACCGATTGCGTCCGACCTGATCCCGTTAGGACAGGCCGACCTTATCATCTCGCTCGAACCGATGGAAGCGCTCCGCTACCTGCCTTATCTGAAGAAGGACGGGTGGCTGGTGACCAATTCGCAGCCGTTCATCAATATCCCCAACTATCCGGAGGTGGAGAAAGTGAACAAAGAACTGGAGAAATTGCCGCACAAGGTCGTGCTGGATGTGGAAGCGATCGCCAAAGAGGTGGGGTCCGTACGTGCGGCCAACATCGTGATGTTGGGGGCCGCCGCACCCTTTATAGGGATCGAATATGACAAGATAGCCGATGGTATCCGACGCATCTTCGGGCGGAAAGGCGAGGAAATCGTTGAAATGAACCTCAAAGCGTTGAAAGCCGGCTATGATGTGGCCAATAATTTGAGATAAAGTATCAAAATGTCAGTGAGAGGGGCGATAGCCGAAACGCCTCTCCTGACAATATTGAACGAATCCGGTAGCCGGAACGCCTTTCTGAAAAAATATAAATAAGAAAAACATGAAGAAGTACTTATTCCTTACCTTTTTCGCGCTCGTAGCCTTCGCCTTGAAAGCGCAGGATGAGAGTGGTGATATCGTCAAAGTAGGCCAGCAGATGCCGGCTTTTACGATTGTGAACGACAATGGCACGGAGACGCCTTCCGCTTCGTTGAAGGGGAAAGTGATCCTGGTGAATTTCTTTGCGACCTGGTGTCCTCCCTGCCAGAAGGAACTTGCCGAGGTGCAGAAGACGCTTTGGCCGAAGTATAAGGACAACAAAGATTTCGCCTTGTTGGTGATCGGGCGCGAGCATACGGACGCCGAGTTGCAGAAGTATAACGAAAAGAAAGGTTTCACCTTCCCGCTCTATCCGGACAAGAACCGGGCGGTCTATGGCGCTTTTGCCAAGAACCTGATCCCTCGGAGCTATCTGGTGGATAAGACTGGTAAAGTGGTATATGCCACCAAAGGCTATAGCGACGAGGAATTTGCGGAACTGATGGATAAGATTGAAGCTGCTTTAAAATAAGGAAAATGGAATATAAAAACGTACATATCATTTATTTTTCCCCGACGCATACGTCAGCCAAGACTGCCTATGCGATTGCGGAGGGATTGGGGGGAAGCGTCCTGTTGGAGTCGGACATTACTTACGATGCCCCGACGGAAGAGCTTGAAATCCATGATGATGAACTGACCATTGTGGCCGCTCCCGTCTATGGCGGGCGTGTGGCGGAGACGGCGATGGAGCGACTTCGTGTTTTCCATGCCCATCAGGCTCCGGTAGTTCCGGTCGTGGTTTACGGTAACCGTGATTACGAGGATGCATTGAAGGAATTGTCCGACACGTTAGTCGATGCCGGCTTTGTCCTTGTTTCGGCAGCTGCTTTCATCGGGGAGCATTCTTTCAGCCGTAAGGATATGCCCATTGCTGCCGGGCGTCCCGATGATGCCGACCATGAAGCTGCGGTCAGCTTCGGACGGGCCATCAAGGAGAAACTCGAAAAGGTGGACGAACTTTCCTGTTTGAAGCCATTGGAGGTGAAAGGGAATTTACCCTACAAGGTGAAGGGGCCTTCCACGCCGCAGGCTCCTGTGACGGATGAGGATTTGTGTACGCAATGCGAATATTGCATCGACGTGTGCCCCGTATCGGCTATTTCGATTGTCGATGATCGCATGTTCAGTGATCCGGCGACTTGTATCAAGTGCTGTGCTTGTGTGAAGGAATGTCCCGAAGGCGCTCGCACGTTCGATACGCCTTATACGGCGATGTTGCATAAGAATTTTAGTGCCCGCCGCGAACCGGAGTTATTTGTATGAAGACACGTGTACTGATTTTCCTCTCTCTGCTTTGCAGCCTGTCGCTTGGCGCCCAGATCCGCTTGGAAGGTTACCGGCAAGCAGACATCAATCCCGAACTCCTTGCCGGACGCTGGAAAGCGCACTGGATTTCCATGCCTGGAGAGCCTGCCAATGTGTATGGCGTCTACCACATGCGCAAGACGTTCGAACTGGGTGAAGTCCCATCCCGCTTTATCGTCCATGTGACGGCTGACAACCGTTACAAGCTCTACCTGAACGGCCGTTTTGTTTCGCTCGGACCGGCACGTGGGGATATCTATAACTGGAATTTTGAAACGGTCGATCTGGCTCCTTTCCTGAAAAAGGGACAAAACGTGCTGGCGGCTATGGTCTGGAATTACGCCGAACAGAAGCCGGTTGCGCAGATCAGCTTTAATCAGACCGGATTTCTCCTGCAAGGGAATACGGAGGTAGAGGCTGTGGTCAATACGGATGCTTCCTGGCTGTGCATGAAGAACGAGGCCTATGCTCCCTGGCATAAGCCTGTCTTAGGCTACTATGTGGCGGGGCCAGGTGAATTACTCTCTGCATCGGAGTATCCTTGGGGATGGGAACAGCCTGCTTATGATGACAGCAAGTGGCTGCCTGCCCGTGCAGGTATCGAGGGGGGAGCGAAGGGATCGCGTGACTATCCCGGACGCCTGCTTGTGCCTCGTCCGATTCCTCCGATGGACTTGCTGCCCGAACGTTTTGAGGCTGTGCGTATCTCCGAAGGGGTGAAGGCGCCTGCCGGATTCTTGAAAACAAAAACTTCACTGACGGTTCCTGCGAATAGCAAGGTGCATCTCCTGCTTGACAACGGCAAGTTGACAACGGGCTATCTTTCTCTTTTGTTCAGCCGCGGCAAGGATGCTGAAATTGCGATTGCCTATGCCGAAGCTCTTTATGAAGGCAAAGAGCAGGGTACGACTAAATCTTATTCGCTTCCGGCAAAAGGAAACCGTGATGAGGTGGAGGGCAAAAGATTCATAGGATATGAAGACAAAGTAATTGCTGACGGGGGCGAGGGGCGCGATTTTACCACTCTTTGGTGGCGTACGTGGCGGTATGTGGATCTGACGATCTCGACCGCCGACGAACCGCTTGTGCTGGAAGATGTCTATGGTACGTTCTCCGCTTATCCTTTTCGGAGCGAGATTGCTTTTTCTGCACCCGGACACGACGAGTTGAACAAGATGCTTGAGATAGGCTGGCATACGGCACGCCTCTGTGCGAACGAGACTTATATGGATTGCCCTTATTACGAGCAGTTGCAGTATTTCGGTGATACCCGCATCCAGGCGATGATTACCTTATATAATACGCATGATGCTTATATGGTGAAGAATGCAATCGAGCAGGGACGGCAGTCGGTCGTGGCAGACGGGATTACGATGAGTCGTTATCCGTCGAGCCTGCACCAGTTCATTTCTTCCTTCTCGCTTTGGTGGATCTGTATGGGGCATGACTATTGGATGTACCGTGGGGATGAGGCATATATGAAGACTTTGCTGCCTGCTTATCGCGGGATACTTTCTTGGTACGAGCAGTGGTTGAAGCCGGATCATAGCCTGGGGTATGTGCCGCATTGGTTCTTTGCCGACTGGGCTGCCGGTTTTCAGTCGGGCGAACCTGTGCGTGAAAAGGAGGGCAATTCTGCTTTTCAGGACTTGATGTATATCCTGACGCTCGAATCGGCTGCCGGCATGGAACGGGCTTTCGGCATCCCGTCGATGGCGGATCATTATACGCAGATCGCTTCTGCGATCCGGGGAACGATCCGGGCGAAATACTGGGATGCTGCCCGCGGATTGTTTGCCGATACTTACGATCACCGTAGTTTTTCGCAGCATGTCAATTCGTTGGCTATACTGGCAGGTATCGTGACGGGCGGGGAGGCCATGGGGGTGATGGAGCGTACGTTGAACGATCCGTCGCTGATACAGGCGACAATCTATTTTCGTTATTATGTGCATCAGGCGTTGAAGGCTGCCGGTATGGGAGACCGCCTGCTTGACAATCTGCAGATTTGGCGGGACCAGATGGCATTGGGGCTGACGACTTGGGCGGAAATGCCCGAACCGACCCGTTCCGATTGTCATGCCTGGGGAGCCAGTCCGAACATTGAGTTTTTCCGTATCTTGTTAGGTATAGACAGCAATGCGCCGGGCTTCAAGTCTGTCCGCATCGCTCCGTCCTTGGGTGACCTGAAAGAGGTGTCAGGTACGATGCCGCACCCGGCGGGTAGCGTGACTGCTTCCTACAAACTCGATAAGAAGGGCAAGCTGACGGCACGTCTGGCATTGCCCGCGGGAACGGATGGTGTATTCGTTTGGAAAGGAAAAGAATATCAACTTAAGTCCGGTGAACAGGTCTTGACGGTAGAATAGCTTGCCGGGGTAAAGATGCTATTATGGAAAAGGAGGATGAATATGTAAAATGCCGAACAACTCTTCCGTCCGCTCGTTGTCGAAAATACGGAAGAGTTGCTCTTTGTCCGCGAATTGCAGGCTTTGATTGATCTGAAAGTGGAACAAATGCCTCCGCAGCGCCGGCTGATCTTTCGTATGAGCCGCGTCGATGGCCTTGATAACGAGAAGATTGCTGCAAGTCTGAACATTAGTAAACGGACGGTGGAAAACCACTCAAATGTCGGTGTATGAAGCGACGTTGGAGTGCCTCTCCGATTTTGTTTATGGACGTGGAAGTTGGACACAAATCGGCGAGTATAAGAAGTTAAATGATACGAATATAACGAGAGTCTCCGGCATATGGAAGAGCTTTTTTATCAGTATACGTTGTGCAAACCTTGTGATTCAGAATTCCCCGAAAGGAAATCCGGATATTGATGTTTTTGTTGCAGAGGCAAAATTTATGTGGGCATTCGTCTATTTTCATCTGGTTCGTAATTGGGGAGGAGTTCCTGAGACGGGTGGTTTTCCGTTTGGAGGAGCTTATGCAATATATGGCGATTTGACGAATCCTGTTTATAAGGAATGGGATGACAGGGATTTGAGGAAGCAGCTCTGGAGTCCCGTAGAGTTTGGTTTAGGTACAAACACTTTGGTCTGCACGAAGTTCATTGATAAAAATGCAATTAGCAAGGCTGGGGGAGCTAATGACGATCCTGTTTACGGATATTCGGATTTATTATTGATCTATGCAGAAGCCTTAGTGATGGAAAACGGGAAAGTTACGGCTGAGGCTTTGGAGGCAGTCAATCAAATTCGGCGTCGGGCCTATGGGCGGAATACGATGGTTGCCTCTGAATTTGATTACAAGCAGTCGGATTGTCCGTCTGTGAATGCCTTATTAGATTTGATTATGAAGGAGCGTGGATATGAATTCCAAGTGGAAGGTAAACGCTGGTTGGAGCTTAAAAGAACGGGCAAAGCTGCAGAAATCATAAAGGTAACGAAGGGGCTGGATATAGACGTTTAAAGGAAGAGGAAGTACAACCGGGTTCTTTAATCTTTGAGTTGGAAGGGTATGATTTATCATCTTTGGATTTTTCAGATCTTTCAAATAAATTTGATGATGCTTTAAAAGGAGGGGTGTTGCTAAAGACAGATGCATATGCAGGAGTAAAAGGACTTCTGACGGTCAAAGGAGGTTTGGCTACACAACATGTATTGAACGCGGATTCATCAACCTCGGAGTTACATACACGGGCCAATATTGAGGGGCGTACTTCCTTATTGAGAGCCCTTCGTTTTGTACGTACTTTGCCGGGATGTGAGAATGCACGAATAAAAAAAATGCAAGCTGAAACTGCGATTCGCGAAACTTACCGGATTGATGGCCTATACCAAATTTCTCACCGGGATTACATAGAAGGAAAGATTTTTGACGATTCTCTTTCCTATTCTTATTATCCTATAGATTTACATGTTACACATGGTGTCTCACCAAAGCATTTGGCTGAAGGAGTAGTTGCTACAGTTCCCTTGCGTGCACTAATACCAAAAGGTAGTCGTAATTTTTTGGTTGCAGGCCGCTGTGTTAGTAGTGATCGGTTAGCCAATTCTGCTTTGCGGGTACAGGCTTTTTGCATGGGAATGGGGCAGTCGGCAGGAGCAGCAGCGGTTTTGGCTTGTTCGAAGGGAAAATCTCCGGCGGATTTATCTGTTGAGGAACTAAAAGTATTGATTCGGAAATATGGAGGTATTGTCCCTTAAACTTACAGGGTATTTTTTTCAAAGGGATGGAGACGGTCGTTGTGGAAATGAAGTGCCTGATCTTCCCAAAAACAGCCCCTATTTTCTTGTCTGTTTCCGTACGGATCCCCTGTCTGGATTCAAATATTCGATTCTCCGGGGGTAAGGTTTATCGGAATGTGCAGGATAGAGGATGTCTACTTGACAAAATGTGTGTTTTTGGAGGCGGGGTCGCAGGTCCTTTACGCGTATGCTACAAAAAGAAGGATTTTAGCGGAGAAAAGTCAACTCAAAATCATCCGTTTTTGAGGATCAAAATAGAAAAACAGTGGGTTATTTTAAAAAATGTCGTTTTACTTCTCATACATGCGTACCATATAATACCTTTTCTTGTCCGTCAAAAAAGGCGAAAAAAAGAGTCTAAAATATTTGGATCGTATATTGTAAATCTCTACTTTTGCACCCGCATTCGAGCGAGAGTGGTTTAAGTCGACATGATGAAGAA